>JBIOXD010000015.1:0-43538 GCA_044869265.1 Gemmatimonadales bacterium | reverse complement strand
ATCGTCTCGCATCCCGGCGGGGCAGTCAGTTCCGCAGCAAGCTCCGCGACGCCACCGGCTGCATCCCCCGGGCCCCAGGCCCCAGGCCCCGGGCCCCAGTTCTTAGAGATCAAATCCCCGATGGTCGGCACGTTTTACCAGTCGCCTGAGCCCGGCGCGCCGCCGTACGTCAAGGTGGGGACCCGTGTGACCGTGGGGCAGGTGGTGTGCATCATCGAGGCGATGAAGATCATGAACGAGATCGAGTCCGAAGTCGCCGGGGTCATTCGGGAGGTCGCGACGCAGAACGCGCAGCCGGTGGAGTTCGGACAGGCCCTTTTCCGGGTGGATCCGCATGGGTGAAACGACGCAGAGCAATCTGCCGGCGTTCAACTTCAAACAGGCAATCACACAGATGGTGCAGCGCAACGGCTCCGACCTGCTGCTCAAGGTCGGGCGGCCGGCGACTATTCGGGTGAACGGCGATCTGGTCCCGCTCGAGACGGCGCCGCTCAAGCCGGAGGAGCTGAAATCGCTCGCCGAGCAGATCATGACGCCGCGCCAGGTCAAGGAGTTCGCCGAGCACAAGGAGTCGGATTTCGCCATCGGCGTCCCGGGCGTAGGGCGGTTTCGGACCAACGTCTACCAGCAGCGCGGCACCGTGGCCTTCGCCTTCCGGGCGATTCCCTACGAAGTGAAGCAGATCCGCGAGCTCAATCTGCCGGGGGTGCTCGAGGAGATCGCGCTCAAACCGCGCGGGCTGGTGCTCGTGACCGGGGTGACGGGGTCGGGAAAATCGACCGCGCTGGCCGCGATGATCAATCACGTGAATACCAACCGACGCGTGAACGTCATCACGATCGAGGACCCGATCGAATTCCTGCACCGCGACCAGCACGCCAACATCTCGCAGCGCGAGGTGGGCAACGACACGCTCTCGTTCAATTCCGCCCTGCGTCACGTGCTGCGGCAGGATCCCGACCTGATCCTCATCGGCGAGATCCGTGACATGGAGACGCTGGATACGGCGCTCAAGGCCGCCGACACGGGGCACATGGTGTTCTCGACGCTGCACACGACGGACGCCACGCAGACGGTCAGCCGCGTGATCTCGTTTTTCCCGCCGCACCAGCACGATGAGATCCGCCATCTGCTCTCGACGGCGTTGCAAGCGATCATTTCGCTGCGGCTCGTGCCGCGCAAGGACGGCCGTGGCCGTGTGCCCGCCGCGGAGGTGCTGATCAATACGGCGGCGGTGGCGGACAACATCCGCGATCTCTCCAAGCAGCTCAACATTCCGGATCTGATCGCCGAAGGATCGATCCAGTACGGGATGCAGAGCTTCGACCAGTCGTTGTTTCAGTGGTACCAGCAGGGGGTGATCAGCTACGAGAGCGCGATTTTCTACGCGACCAATCCGAGCGAGTTCGCGCTCAAGGTCTCCGGGGTCGACTCGTCGGGTAGCAAGCTCGGCGGGAGCGGCCGGACCGGGATCGAGCTTACGCCCTAATGTTCAAGAAAGTGCTGATCGCCAACCGCGGGGAAATCGCCCTGCGGGTGATCCGCGCGTGCAAGGAACTGGGCGTCGAGACGGTCGCGGTCTATTCCGAGGCCGATCGGGAGTCGCTGCACGTCCGCTTCGCCGACGACGACGTTTGCATCGGCCGCGCGCCGGGCCGCGACAGCTACCTGAACATCCCCCGTCTGATTGCCGCGGCCGAGATCACCGGTGCGGACGCCATCCATCCCGGTTACGGATTCCTCGCCGAGAATGCCGAATTCGCCGAAAAGGTGGCCGCCTCCAATATCACGTTCATCGGCCCCAGGCCCGAGCAGATCCGCCAGATGGGCGACAAAGCGACTGCGCGCAAGCTCGCCAAGGAAAGGGGCGTGCCCACCGTCCCGGGGTCTCCTGGTCCGGTCGAATCCCTGGAAGAAGGCCAGCAGGTTGCGGCGGAGATCGGATTCCCTGTGATCATCAAGGCAGCCGCCGGAGGCGGCGGCAAGGGTATGCGGGTGGCGGTGGATCCGGATCAGTTCTCGCAGTCGTTCAATCTCGCCAAGCAAGAGGCGCTCGCGGCGTTTGGCTCGGGCGAGGTCTACATCGAGAAGTACCTCGCGCGTCCGCGGCACATCGAGATCCAGATCATGGGGGACACGCACGGCAAGGTGATGCATCTGTGCGAGCGCGACTGTTCCGTGCAACGCCGCCACCAGAAGCTCGTAGAGGAAGCGCCGTCGCCCGCCGTGGATCAGACGCTGCGGGAGGACATCGGCGACGCCGCCGTGAAGCTCGCGGAATCGATCGGCTATATCGGCGCCGGGACGATCGAGTTCCTGCTCGACGCGGACGGCTCGTTCTACTTCATGGAGATGAACACGCGCATCCAGGTCGAGCATCCGGTCACCGAGATGTGCACGAACATGGATTTGGTCAAGGAACAGATCTCGATCGCGGCCGGCGCGCCGCTCTCGCTGGTGCTGAACGGCAATCGGCTCCGGGGTCACTCGATCGAGTGTCGCGTGAATGCGGAGGACCCCAGCCGCAATTTCCAGCCATCGCCCGGTCTGATCACCACGTACCATCCGCCGGGCGGGCCCGGCGTGCGTGTCGACACGCACATTTATGCGGGCTATACGGTGCCGCCCTACTACGACTCGCTGCTGGCCAAGGTGATCGTGCACGGGAACACGCGGGCCGAGGCGCTTGCCCGTATGCGCCAGGCGCTCGACTCGTTTATCATTGAAGGCGTGACCACGACGATTCCGTTTCTGGGCCGGGTCATGCGCCACCCCGACTTCGTCGCGGGCAAGGTCGACACAAAATTCCTCGAGCGGGAACCGCAACTCCTCAAAGAGCAGACATGAAGATCGACGTGTTCTTCACACCACTCGGCCTCAATGCGGGGGACCTCACCGGCCGGGCGGTTGTTGTCATTGATGTGCTCCGGGCGACCAGCACGATTGTGACCGCCCTTTCCGCGGGAGCAAAGGCGGTCGTGCCCGCGGCGAGCTCCGAAGAGGCCGTGCGCCTCACGTCGAACCTCGAGAAGAACGGCATCGTGTTGGCGGGCGAGCGGCGGATGCTGAAAATCGAGGGGTTTGCGCTCGGGAACTCGCCGCGCGAGATGACCCCCGAAGCGGTGGGCGGGAAAACGCTGTTTCTGGCCACGACCAATGGCACGCCGGCGCTGGTCGCTGCCCAGGGCGGGGACCCGGTGCTGGTGGCGGCCGCGCTGAATTTCAGCGCCGTCGCCGAGCGGGCCCGCCATCTCTTCGCCGAGCGCAGCGAGCTGGTCATCATCTGCGCCGGGCGGGAGAAGCAGTTCGCCCTCGAAGACGCCTACACCGCCGGCCGGCTCATCAAAGCGGTCAAGAAAGGCGTCCCGCCGAAGAAGCTCGTACTCAATGATGCGGCGCAGGTGTCGCTCGACCTTGCGGCGCAGCAGGGCGGCTGGCTGGACGCGTTCGGCGCGAGCGGCGCCGCGCGGCAGCTGAGCGACGTCGGGTTGGGCGAGGACGTGAAGTTCTGCGCCCAGCCGGACAAGCTCCACATCGTTCCCGTCTACGCGGATCGCCGCATCGCGGCATGAACCCCAAGGCGCGGCAAGAGCTCATCGGCATCGCGGCCCTGCTGGTGGGTCTCTTCCTGGGCCTGACGCTGCTTCCCATCGGTCTCACCGGGAGCTGGGGCCGAAGCATCGGTACCACGTTATGGCAATGGTGTGGGCTGGGCGCCGTCGTCGTGCCGATCCTGGGCGTCGTTTGGGCGCTCGCCGCCTTCGAGCGACTGGGCGCGCTCTCGTGGGGCCGTGCGGCGTCGCTCTGCGCCGGACTCATTCTCCTCGTTCCCTATGGCGTCGCCATCGCGATCGGCCCGCGCTTTCCACCCGACTACACGAGCTGGACACGCACGGAACGCCTCGTCGGTCTCCTGCCGGGCTTCCTGGCGAACGGCTTGCAAGGCGCGGTCGGGACGGCGGGGGCGGTCCTCGTCGGTCTATTCGCCCTTTCCGCCCTCGGGATTCTTACGGTCGGCTGGCATCCGTTGACGATGTTGCGGCAACGGGAAAGGGGAAACGCGCAACGGGAAACGGAAAAGCACGCGAAACCCAAGCGTGAGCCTGCGGAGGAGGAAGCGGAATCACGTGTCCCGTTTCCCGTTTCCCGTGTCCCGAAGGACCGCAAGTCAAAGCCCACCCTACCCGCGAAACCTACGCCACCTCCGCCACCAGGTTCGCTCATCCCGCCGATCGATCTCCTCACCGAAGGCCCGCTGGCGGTAGAAGACGCTGACGCCTTCCAAATCGAGGAGATGGGGAGACGGTTGGTCTCGACTCTGGAAACGTTCCGCGTCGGCGCGCAAATCACGAACAAGACGGTGGGCCCGGTCGTGACGCGTTTCGAGCTGGAGCCCGGTCGCGGCGTGAAGGTCGGCCGAGTCTCGTCGCTCGCCGACGATCTCGCGCTCGCGATGCGCGCCCAGTCCCTTCGGATCGTCGCGCCGATTCCGGGAAAAGCGGCGATCGGCATCGAGGTCCCGAACCCCACGCCGCGCCTCGTACACGTGCGCGATCTCATCGATACGCCCGAGTTTCGTCGCGCGGCCCGCGTGCTGCCGGTCGTGCTGGGTCGCAATCTCGAGGGGGAAGAGGTCGTCGATGACTTGACGAAGATGCCGCATCTGCTCATCGCCGGCGCGACGGGCTCCGGCAAGTCGGTGTGCATCAATGCCATCATCACGAGTCTCGTGTACGCGTACGGGCCGGACCGGCTGAAGCTGTTGATGGTCGATCCGAAGATGGTGGAGTTGTCCATGTACAGCGCACTGCCGCATCTGGGACTCCCGGTGGTGACGAGTCATCACAAGGCGGCGAACGTGCTGAAGTGGTCGGGGTGGGAGATGGAGCGCCGCTACCGCCTGCTGCACGCGAATCATGCGCGCAACATTGCGGACTTCAACAGGAAGGTCGAGACGAAGGCGCCGCTCAAAGGACCACGAGAGACGCTCGCGACGCAGGCGGGCATCCAAAAGGAGCTGCCGTTCGATGCCGAGTACACCGGCGGAATACTGCCGTACATCGTTCTCATCGTCGACGAGCTCGCCGATCTGATGCTGACGGTGCAAGGGGAGATCGAAACGCCGCTGGCGGTGCTGGCGCAGAAAGCGCGCGCGATCGGGATTCATCTCGTGCTGGCGACGCAGCGGCCATCGGTGAACGTCATCACCGGTCTGATCAAGGCGAATTTTCCGTGCCGTGTCGCGTTCCGTGTCTCGGCGAAAGTCGATAGTCGCACGATTCTCGACCAGAACGGCGCCGAGACCTTGCTCGGCAACGGCGACATGCTGTTCCTGCCACCGGGCAAGAGCGAGCCGCTGCGGGTGCAGGGGGCATTCATCTCGACCGACGAGACCGAGCGGCTGATGGAGTGGTACAAGAAGCACGCACCGGCGGCGGAGGCGGCGGCGCCCGGAACGTCCATCGACGAACAGGTCACCGCGCTCGAGAAAGCGGAAAAAGAAGGAGAGGACGGAGCAGGGAGCACGGAGCAGGGAGCAGGGGAACGCGATCCGCTGTTCCGCCAGGCCGCCGAGGTATGCATTCAGAATCAACTGGGGTCTACATCGCTCCTGCAGCGGCGGATGAGTATCGGGTATGGCCGCGCTGCAAGAATCATCGATCAGCTCGAGCTGGCCGGCGTCCTCGGGCCGGCCAATGGGTCCAAGCCCCGCGATGTCCTTGTAGGACTGGAAGAGCTGGACGACTTAGTCGGCCCTGAAAATGGGAACAGCGCTCTGTAGTGAAATGTGAAATCCGCCCCGCGACCCGCTGAGTCTTGGCGCCTTCTATTTGCGCGGTGCTATAATGATCCAGCTCGCAAATTTTGGGTTAACGGTGCTCGCTGTGATTCGACATTTTCGCGCCTATGTCGAGCGGCATCCACAGCGACCCCTCCAACTGGTCCGATCCTCGTCACCAGCGAGGCCTCGCCGGTGAAGAACAGGCGATCCGTTACTTGCAGTCGTGCGGCTGGGAGATCGTGGCCCATCGGTTTCGCGTGGGTCGCGTCGAAATCGACCTCATTGTTCGGCGTGGTTGCCTGGTGGTTTTCATCGAGGTCAAGGCGCGACGCGGGTTGGCGTTCGGAAGTCCCTTTGAGGCGGTGACGGGGGCCAAGCGACGAGAAATCGTGAAGGTGGCGCGCGTTTGGATGGACCGCTTCGGGCGAGAATCGGATGTCTATCGCTTTGACTGTATCGGACTGGTGGACAACAAGATAGAGCACCTGGAGGACGCCTTCCGTCCTGGATGGCGGTGAGCGTGGTTTCGGTATATATTCGGGCCTCAACCAAGGAGGCTCGCCACCCATGTCGAGGTCCATCATGGCAGAACAGCCAACCCAGCCAACCAAGATCTCCGACGATCGCCGTAAGGCGCTCAGCCTTGCCATCACCCAAATCGAGAAAACCTGTGGTAAGGGATCCATCATGCGGATGGGTGCCGACACGCCGCAGGTGCGGATCGCGGGGATCTCGACCGGCGCCATCAATCTCGACGCGGCGATCGGTATCGGCGGCATCCCGCGCGGCCGGGTGACGGAGATCTTCGGCCCCGAGTCGAGCGGCAAGACGACCCTGGCGCTCCACGTGGTTGCGCATGCGCAGCGAGGAGGCGGCGCCGCCGCCTACATCGACGCCGAGCATGCACTCGACGTCGAATATGCCAAGAAACTGGGTGTGGACATCGAGAATCTGCTCGTTTCGCAGCCTGATACCGGCGAGCAGGGGCTCGAAATCTGCGAGATCCTCGTCCGCTCGGGCGCCGTGGATGTGGTCGTAGTCGATTCGGTCGCGGCACTCGTGCCCAAAGCCGAAATCGAAGGAGAGATGGGTGACTCGCTGCCGGGCCTCCAAGCGCGTCTCATGAGCCAAGCGCTGCGCAAGCTGGCCGGGGCAATCAACCGCTCGCGCACCGCCGTGATCTTCATCAACCAGCTGCGTGAGAAGATCGGCGTCATGTTCGGCAACCCCGAAACGACCAGTGGGGGACGCGCGCTCAAGTTTTATGCGTCTGTCCGTCTTGACATGCGCCGCATCGGGCCGGTGAAAGAGCGCGAGATGGTCATCGGCAATCACGTGCGCGTGAAGGTAGTGAAGAACAAGGTGGCGCCGCCGTTCCGCCAGGCCGAATTCGACATCATGTTCGACGAAGGCATCAGCCATGAGTCGTTGCTCGTCGACATCGCGGCGGAAGCCGGCATCATCGACAAGTCCGGCGCCTGGTACTCGTATGGAAAAGAGCGCATCGGACAGGGCCGTGAGAATGCAAAGCTGTATCTCAAAGACCATCCCGAGATGTCGGCCGAAGTCGAGGCACGCGTGAAGGAGCACCTCGGCGTCAAATCCGTCGGCGGGGCGGGTGGCGACGAGGAGACCGCCACGAGCGAAGAATGATCCTCACAGGACTCGCCCCCGATCCACGACGGCCAGACTATAGGCTGGTCGAAGTGGATCGGGGGCGTTTTGCCTCGCTGGCGGCCGAAGATCTCGAACTGCTGGCGCTGCGAATCGGCGCACCCATTTCCAAGGCGGCGTTCGCGCGACTGCAGGAGCTCGCCGATCTCGAGGCCGCGCATCGCGCGGCGTTGCGCGCGTTGGCGCGTCGCGCGCATGCGCGCTTCGACCTGCGGCGCCGGTTGCTCCAGAAGCAGCACCCCCCGGCGGCCGTTGATGGCGCGCTTGACCGGCTGGCTGCCGCCGGCCTTCTCGACGATGCGCGCTTTGCGGCCGACTACGCCGCCGCCAAGGCGTACCGTGGGCGCGGGCCGGTGCGCCTGATCCGCGACCTCCTTGCCCTGGGGATCGATCGACGTGTCGCCGAGGAGGCGGTCCAGACCTCACTGGCGGACGAAGGCATCGACCCGACACGGGCGGTCCGCGCGCTGGCCGAGAAGCGCGCTCGGCAGCTGTCGGGGCTGCCGGCGACCGTGCGGAAGCGGAGGTTGACGGCGTTTCTGGTGCGGCGGGGGTTTGGGGGGGCTGAGGTGAGGAAGGTGGTGGAGGGTTTGGGCTGAGTTCCTAGCCTAACGCCCGGGTCACCAGGTCTGTTCCGGTTTCCCCGGGGCGGCGCCCCGGGGTCAACCTACCCTCGACAGAACAGGTTTTGCGTTGGAGAAGCGGTGCATAAAGCGTGTGGGCTGTATGCTCACGTCACTTGGCATACCTACCGGCGAATCCCAATGATCCGCAAGTGTGATGTGCCTCTCATCGTACAAGCAGTTCTGGAAGCCGCTGCTGCCAACGATGTGCGCGTCCATGCGCAGGCGGTGCTCCAGGATCACGCCCACGTCCTGATCAGCTACCTCCCTACGGCGAAGCTCTCTTCGTTCATGCGCCATGCAAAGTCGGAATCGGCACGTCGAGTGAACTCCGCGCGGAAGGATGCTCAGCGCCTGCAGTGGGCCCGCGGTTACTTCATGGGCTCTCTTTCGCGCGATCATGTTTTCGCGACCCGATCTTACATTGCACGGCAGTTTCGCCGCCACCCACATCTGATTCCGGTCTAACCAGGGTGGGTTGACCCCGGGCCAGCGGCCCGGGGTTACCCACCCCACCTGGTAGCCAGTCGCAGGTCACCAACCCATCCCTTAACTCCCATCTTTCCTTTCACTTGCATCACCTCGCGCTATATTCCCGCCATGAAGTCCGCCGAGATCAGGCGCAAGTTCATCGAGTACTTCCAGGCCCGCGGGCACACCGAGGTGCCCAGCGGCCCGCTCGTGCCCCCCGACGATCCCACTTTGCTCTTCACGAATGCGGGCATGGTGCAGTTCAAGCGGGTGTTTCAGGGTCTGGAACGGCGCGATTATTCGCGGGCGGTCACCTGCCAGAAGTGCGTGCGCGCCGGTGGCAAGCATAACGATTTGGAACAGGTGGGTCATACCGCCCGCCACCACACCTTTTTCGAGATGCTGGGCAACTTCTCCTTCGGCGACTACTTCAAGAAGGAAGCGATCGAGTACGCCTGGGAATGGGTGACGGGCAAGAGCTGGTTGGGCATCGACCCCGACAGGCTATACGTGACCGTTCACCATTCGGACGACGAGGCGCGGCGGCTGTGGCGCGAGGTTACCGGCATCGCCGACTCCCGAATCTTTGGGCTCGCCGACAAGGACAACTTCTGGCAGATGGGTGATACCGGACCGTGCGGTCCGTGCTCGGAGATCCTCGTCGATATACGCGGGACACGGGAAACGGGAAACGGGAAACGTGATCTCGGTCTCGAGCAATTCGTCTCGCTCAGCGAAGAGGGAAAGCTTCTCGAAATCTGGAATCTCGTATTCATGCAGTATGATCAGCAGCCGGACGCATCCCGCATCCCGCTTCCCGCTCCTTCAGTCGACACCGGCGCCGGCCTGGATCGAATCTCGGCGGTGATGCAGAATGTCGCCTCCAACTTCGATACCGATCTGTTTCAGCCCATCATCGCGCACGCGGTCGAGATCGTCGGGCGACCGTATGATCGTGGGCCCGCCGGCGCGCCGTATCGCGTGCTCGCCGACCACGCGCGAGCGGTCGCCTTCCTCCTTGCCGACGGCGTGTACCCCTCGAACGAAGGACGCGGCTACGTGCTGCGGCGCATCCTCCGCCGGGCGGTGCGACACGCCTGGCTGCTCGGCCGCCGAGAGCCGACGCTCGCGCAGCTCACGCGCGTCGTCAGCAGCACGATGGGCGAGGTGTATCCGGAGCTGCCGTCCAAGGAGTCGCACATCGAGCGGGTGACGCGCGCCGAAGAGGAGCGGTTCCTCGAAACGATCGAGGGCGGGCTGTCGCGGTTGGAAGAGCTGAAAGGGGCCAAGTCCATCTCGGGTGAGGACGCGTTCAAGCTGTACGACACCTACGGATTCCCGCTCGACCTGACGCAGATGATCGCCGGGGAACGTGGGCAGTCGATCGACGCTGCGGGCTTCGAGAGCGCGCTGAGCCGGCAGCGCACCCGATCGCGGGCGGCGAGAGCTGCCGGGAAACGGGATACGGGACACGGGAAACGTGGTGGCGAATGGGTGGAGGTGAAGAAGAAGGCCAAGCAGAAATGGATTGGCTACGAGTCGACCAAGGCCGAGACCCAGCCAATCGCGTTTCGGCAGACGGGTGACCAGCTCGAGCTCATCCTCGAGGAGAATCCGTTCTACGCGGAGTCGGGTGGTCAGGTCAGCGATACGGGCGTGGTGCAGGGCGAAGGTTGGGAGCTCACCGTCGAGGGCGTAGAGAAGGTAGACGGCAAGAACGCCGTCGTCGGGACGTTCGGTGAGACCTTCGAGCCCACGCCGGCGCTTGCGCAGGTCAACGAAGCGCGCCGCCGCAATATCGAGCGCAATCACACCGCGACGCATCTCGTGCATGCCGCACTCCGCAAGATCCTCGGCACGCACGTCCGGCAGGCAGGATCCGTCGTCGCGCCCGAGCGGCTGCGCTTCGATTTCAGCCATCACGGCCCGATCAAGGGAGAGCAGCTGGCAACCGTGGAAGCCGAGGTCAACGCGCATATCTGGGAGAACCTGTCCATCGAAACGCGGCAGGTGGATTACAAGGAAGCGATTGCAGCTGGTGCGATGGCCTTGTTCGGAGAGAAGTACGGCGACGTCGTCCGGGTAGTGGACGTGCCCGGGGTGTCGCTCGAGCTGTGCGGCGGCACGCATGTCGGCGCGACCGGACAGATCGCGTTGTTCCGGTTCACGCACGAGACGGGCGCGGCGGCGGGCGTCCGGCGCATTGAGGCGCTTACCGGACCTGCGGCGTACCGATTCGCGCTGGAGCTACAGAACCGGTTGAAGGAAGCGGCGAGCCTGCTCAAGACACAACCCGAGCATGTGACGCGCCGCATCGAGTCGATGTTGGAGGAGAACCGGAAGCTGGAAAAACGGGTGGCCGATCTGCTGCGCGAGGGAGGCGGGGGGGGGGCACAGAAGACAGTGCGGGGTGCAATCGAGCGAATCGGCGAGGTCGAGCTCCACATTGCGGAGACGGATCTCGATGATCGTGCTCAGATTGCGGCTGCCATGGACGGCTTCCGCGCGAAGCATAAGCAGGCTATTTCCGTGCTGTTTACTCGAGGCGAGCGCGCCGGGATCCACGTGGCCGTCACGGACGATCTGGTCTCCAAGGGTGTAAAGGCGGGCGACATCGCCAACGCCATCGCGTCGACGACCGGTGGCAAAGGCGGCGGGCGCCCACATTTTGCCTCCGCCGGCGTCGGCGATCTGGCAAAACTCGGTGAAGCACGCGCGCGCACGCTCGAGATCGTCCGAGATTTCGCGGGATGACCCGAGAGGAAGTTCAAGCCTGGCTGGAGGCGCGCCGGCCGGCGCCACCCCAAGCGTTGCGGGTCAGATTACATCGCGCCGTCGACGGCCTGCTCCCCGCTCCCGGTGCCCAGCTCCCCGCCTACCTGTCACAGGTCGGTGGGAAATTGCTCGACGGCGTCATCGGCAAACCGAACGCCGGGCGGGAGCTCGCGCTCGATCTCCTCGCGGCCGACGCCTTTGCGACGTACGCCTTCGAAGCCCAAGCGGAGGAAGGATCACTACATGAAACTTGATCGTCAGGGACTGTGCGTGCTGGTGGATCCTGTGCGCAGCAACGGCGCGGAGGCGGCGCGCATCGGCCGTGCGGCGAAGGCCGCCGGGGTGCGGGGACTATTGATTGGATCGTCGTTTGACGGAGCCGCGCAGACGCACGAAGTGGCGCGCGCGCTGCGCGAGAATGCGCCGGGCATTCCAGTGTTGCTGTTTCCCGGCTCGGCCATGCAGCTCACCGACCAAGTCGATCTCATTCTGTTCCTCTCCCTCGTGTCGGGTCGCAACGCGCAGTATCTGATCGAGGAGCATGTCCGCGCCGTCCCCTACCTGCAGCAGCATCCAGTGCCGACGTTGTCAACGGCGTACATCCTGATCGATGGAGGCCGTGTGACGAGCGTGGAGTCGGTGAGCCAGACGCGCCCGCTCCCCTCCGACAAGCCCGAGCTGGCGGCGGCGCACGCGACCGCCGCCTCGTTGATCGGGATGCAAGCGGTCTATCTCGACGCCGGCAGCGGCGCCGAGCGCCCCGTTCCCGTCGAGGTGATTCGGGCGTGCCGCGCCGCGGTGGGGCAACGGCCGCTGTTCGTCGGCGGCGGGATCCGCACGCCGGGACAGGCGCGCGCGGCTCGCGGTGCGGGAGCCGACTTCGTCGTGATCGGCACGGTCATGGAGGAAGGGCCGCAGGGCGAGCTGGGGCGACGCGGAGGCCTGGGAGGCCTGGAAGCGTTCGTCGAGGCCGCGCGTTGAGCGTCGCGAAAATCCGGGAGTCGCTCGACGGCCTGGCAGCGCTCGCCGGCCGGGTCGGTGCGGAGCAGGCCGAGGCGATCGCGGCCATTGCGCTGCGCTACGAGGCGACGCTGCGCGGCGGCGGGACGCTGTTCTTTGCGGGCAACGGCGGCAGCGCCGCGGACGCGCAGCACCTGGCGACGGAATACGTGGTTCGCTATCAGACCAAGCGCCCCGCGATGCGCGCGATCGCGCTGACCACCGACACGTCGCTATTGACGGCGTGCGCCAACGACATGGGGTTCGATGAAGTGTTCTCGCGCCAGGTCGAAGCGCTGGCTGAGGCCGGCGATCTGCTCGTGGTGCACTCGACGAGCGGTGAGAGCCCGAACGTCATACGCGCCGCGCAGTCAGCGCGGGCGCGTGGCGTCGCGGTCGTCGCGTTCCTCGGCAAGGGGGGCGGCCAGCTCAAAGCCCTGGCGGATGCAAGCCTCGTGATTCCCGCCGACGATACGGCGCGCATTCAAGAGCTGCATCTCGCCGTCGAGCATGTGATTTGCGGTATCGTCGAAGATCGGTTGAAAGGATAGCCGTGCGTCGTGCGTCGTGCCTGGGGCTGCCTTGATCGACCTCACAGGCAAGCAAGCATTCGTGACGGGTGGGAGCAGGGGCATCGGGCGCGCGACTGCGCTGCTGCTGGCGCGCGCGGGAGCGACGGTCGCGGTCGGGTATCGCACTCGCAAGCCGGCCGCCGACTCGTCTATCACCGCCGCAGTTCGCGGCGACCTGGGCACCCCCGGCGGCGCGAAAAAGGTGGTCGCCGAAGCGCTGCGTGCGCTCCGCGGTACGCTCGACATCCTCGTCGTCAACCATGGGGTGTGGCCTCCCGACGACGTACCGATCGACAAGCTGAGCGACGAGCAATGGGAGTCCACCCGGCGCGCGAACCTCGACGCCGTCGTCTATGTCTGCCGCGCCGCGATCCCGAACATCGCCGAGGGTGGAACCATCGTGCTCGTGTCCTCGACCGCCGGCCAGCGCGGCGAAGCCTTTCACGCCGACTATGCGGCGACCAAGGGCGCGGTCATCGCGATCACGAAGTCCCTCGCCGTGGAGCTCGCGCCGCGGATCACGGTGAACTGTGTCGCGCCGGGTTGGGTCGACACCGACATGTCGAAGCCGGCGTTCGGGAAACGGGAAACGGGAGACGGGAAACGCAAGATCGAGGCGACGATCCCGCTCGGACGTATCGCATCGGCCGAGGATATCGCTGGTCCTATTGTATTCCTGTGCTCACCGCTTGCCCGCCACATTAGCGGCGAGATTCTCAACGTGAACGGCGGTTCCGTCCTGTGCGGATGAGCTCCGTTTCCCGTTTCCCGTTTCCCGTTTCCCGATGAGCTTCCCCGCGCAGCTTCCGATCCCCTCCGAAGTCCTCAAGATCGCCAAGAAGCTCGAGGATGCGGGATTCGAGACCTGGTGCGTGGGCGGCGCGATCCGCGACAATCTGCTTGGGCTCGCCAATCATGACTTCGACCTGACCACTGCGGCACCTCCGGCGACGGTACAAAAGCTGTTCAAGCGCACTGTTGCGGTGGGGGTCGAGCACGGCACCGTGGCCGTGCTCGACGCGAACAAGCAACCGCACGAAGTCACCACGTTCCGCAAAGACATCCAAACCGACGGCCGTCACGCGGTGGTGGAGTTCGGCGGGTCGCTGATGGATGACCTGGCACGGCGTGATTTCACGATCAACGCGATCGCCTATCACCCGATCCGGCACGAGTGGCGCGACCCGTTTCAGGGAGCACAGGATCTCGCGAAGAGGCTGATACGATCGGTCGGCGATCCGAACTGGCGGTTTCAGGAAGACTATCTGCGGATCTTGCGCGCGTTGCGGTTCAGCGCCCGCTTTGAGTTTCGCATTCATGCACGGACGCTCGAGGCGGCCAAAGCCAACATTCAGGGCCTCGCGCAACTCTCGGCGGAACGGGTGCGGGATGAGTGGTTCAAGGGCATTCAGAGCGCCAGGAAGGTGTCGAAGCTGGTGAGTCTGTGGATCGGTACGGGTGCCAAGCGGATCTGGCTGCCGGAAATCTCGGGAAACGAGAAACGGGAGACGGGAAACGTCGACAAACTTCCACGAGACCCTGTGTTGGTCAGCGCGCTCCTGGCCGGTGATCCAGCGTCCCTTCTGATCCGGTTGAAGTGCTCCAACCGGGATATCGAACGAGGACGCGCGGTGGGGGTGTGGCGAGAGAGTTATCCTGATCCCAAGAACCGCGCTGCGGTACGCCGCTGGCTGGCGGAAACCGGCGAGTACGCAGACGATCTGCTCGCGATCCTTCCTGCGCTGGACGTGTCTCGCGTCGCCTCCGAAAAGTCCCGATTGGCCAAGGTCGTCGAGCAAATCCGGAACGCCGGTGAACCGCTGACCCTGAAGGATCTCGCGGTGCGAGGTGACGACCTGATCGCGGCCGGTGTGCGGCCCGGTCCGAATGTCGGCGAAACGCTCGCGCGCCTGCTCGCCGAAGTGCTCGATGACCCCGCGCGCAATACGAGGGACTATCTCCTCTCCCGCGTCTAACGCGCTGCTGTACGCCCTCGTCGCGGCAGCAGGCAACGTGCTCGGCGCGCTCGCGGTCACGCGCAAGGCCGTGCGCGAGCTGCGCGTCATTGAGCTGCTGGTCGCCTTCGGCGCCGGATTCATGCTCTCGGTTGCCATTGTAGAGCTGCTGCCGGCGGCGCTCACGCGCAGTGGGACCGTTGCGCCCGCGCTGGTACTCGGCGGATATCTGGCAGTGCATCTGACCCAGCACACCGTGACTCCACATTTCCATTTCGGCGAGGAGACCCACACGGTGACGTCCGTCGCGGGCACGTCGGCGCTCGTGGGGCTGCTCCTGCACACCTTTTTCGATGGCGTCGCGATCGCGAGTGCGTTCCTGGTGCGCGCCGACCTCGGGATCATGGTGTTTATCGCCATCTTCCTTCATAAGTTGCCGGAGGGCGTCACCATCTCGAGCTTGATGCTGGCGGGCGGCCGGTCCGGCGGCCGGGCGCTCGCTGCGGCCACCCTGCTCGGCGTGGCGACACTCGTCGGCGTCGTTCTGACGGATGAGCTCGGCTTTCTGGTGCAGCACGGGCTGGCCCTGTCGGCAGGCGTGACCATTTATGTCGCGGCTTCGAATCTCGTGCCGGAGTTTCAAGGGAAGAAGGGATGGAAGCTGCCCGCAGCGTTTTTTGCGGGCGCCGTGATATTCTTCATCACGAAAACGCTGATCGAGAACGTAACGTGACGTTTCGCGGGTGGGGTGCCCCGCGGCCACGCCGCGGGGAAAAATGACCGAGCCTACTCTCTTCCAAGGCTCCACCGAGCCCCTGGCCGCTCGGATGCGACCGAAGACGCTCGACCAGTTTCTGGGCCAGGAGCATCTGCTCGGCCCCGGGAAAGCCCTCGGGGATTCGATCCGCCACGGCGACGTGGGCTCGTGCATCTTCTGGGGGCCGCCGGGCTCGGGCAAGACGACGCTCGCCAAGATGATCGCCAACTACACCGATCGACACTTCGAGCCGTTCTCGGCCGTCACCGAGGGCGTGGCCCGCGTGCGCGAGATTATCAAGGAAGCGGAGGAGCGCCTCAAGTACCAGGGGCAGGGGACCATACTGTTCTGCGACGAGATCCATCGCTTCAACAAGGCGCAACAGGATGCGTTCCTGCCGTGGGTCGAGAATGGAATCATCACGCTGATCGGGGCCACGACGGAGAACCCGAGCTTCGAGCTGACGAGCGCGCTGTTGTCCCGCTGCCGCGTGTTTGTGCTCGAACCACTGACGGATCAGCACATCCGCACGGTGATCGAGAGAGCCCTCGTGCAAACGGGAAACGAGAAACGGGAAACGGGACCGAAAGGCACGGGAAACGAGAAACGGGAAACGGGGAACGTACTGACTCATGAGGCAATCTATGCGCTGGTTAGGCACGCACAGGGCGATGCACGCCGTGCGCTCAACACGCTCGAGGCCCTCCTCAAGCACGTGCACGTTTCCCGTATCCCGTTTCCCGTTTCCCGAGATGTTGTAATGCAGGTGTTGGAACGCCCGTTGCCCGTCTACGACAAATCCGGCGAGCAGCATTTCAATCTGATCTCCGCACTCCACAAGGCCGTGCGTGGATCGGACGCCGACGGCGCGCTGTACTGGCTCGCCCGGATGCTCGCAGGCGGCGAGGATCCGCTCTATATTGCGCGTCGCCTGGTGCGTATGGCGATCGAGGACATCGGGCTCGCCGATCCGCGGGCGCTGAGCGTCGCCCTGGCGGCGAAGGACGCCTATCACTTCCTCGGCAGTCCGGAAGGAGAGCTGGGGTTGGCAGAAGCGACGATCTACCTCGCAACCGCGCCCAAATCGAACCGCGTGTACTCGGCGTTCGGCGAGGCGCAGGCCGCCGCGGAGTCGCATCCCGCCGAGCCCGTGCCGCTGCACATTCGCCAGGCGCCAACGCCTTTAATGAAGGAGCTGGGGTACGGCGCGGGCTATAAGTACGCCCACGAGTACGAGCACGCCTACGTTCCGCAGGAGTATCTCCCGGAAGCGCTCCGCGGTCGAAAATGGTACCAGCCGACGGAGTTCGGCTATGAAAGGGCGGTCGCCGAGCGGATGGCGGTCTGGGCGCGATTGAAACAGCAAATAGGCCTTCCAGCGTCTGGAACAAGAAGCGATAACCCAGATCACTGACACCCTCCACAGGTCTCACTAGAGTCGGATCATGACAAAATTGCGCGCCGTGCCGGGTGGGCCTTGGGGGCCCATCCTGACAATCGTCCTGATCGCCGGTCTGGTCTCCGGCGAGGCTGCCTTCTCCCCACCGCCGGCCTCAGTTGTGCTCGTGGGCGCGGGAGACATCGCGGTGTGCGGGGACAACAACGATGAGGCGACCGCGAAGTTACTGGACAACATCGCGGGCACCGTGTTCACGACGGGCGATAATGCGTACGACGAAGGGACGCACTCCGAGTTTGCCCGCTGTTACCATCCGACCTGGGGCCGGCATAAAGCGCGCACCCGGCCCGTTGCAGGAAACCACGATTACGAGACGTCGGACGCGGCGGGGTACTTCGGCTACTTCGGGGCTGCAGCGGGCGATCCCACGAAAGGCTACTACAGCTACGATCTGGGCGTCTGGCACATTGTGGTGCTCAACAGCAACGTCAGCATGAGGGCGGGGTCGCCCCAGGAGCTCTGGCTAAAAGCGGACCTGGCGGCGAGCACGAAGAGGTGCACGGTCGCCCTCTGGCACCATCCCCGATTCAGCTCGGGGACAAGGCACGGCAACGACGCACGCTCGCAGGCGATCTGGGCTGTGCTGTACGACGCGGGCGCTGAGCTTGTCTTGGTGGGCCACGAGCACAACTACGAGCGGTTTGCGCCGCAGACGCCGGCCGGCGCCGCCGACTCGGCGCGAGGGGTTCGTCAAATCGTCGTGGGCACGGGGGGCAGGGGCTTCTACCCGTTCGGGACGCCGCTGCCCAACAGCGAAGTGCGCAACAACAACACATTCGGGGTGCTCAAGCTGACGCTTTCCGAGGGGTCGTACACGTGGGAGTTTGTCCCCGTGGCCGGCAAGACGTTCAGCGACAGCGGCTCCGGCACCTGCCATTGAGTTACATGGGAGGGGTTAGAGCTCCAACCACAGCGCGCCCTTGAGATCGGTCACGACGTCGACCAGCGGTTGACCCGCGTCGATGACGCGCGTGTTTGCGCCGGTCCACTGCGCGTCCCACACGGCCATCGCGCGCCGCCTCACATAATCAGCTGGTTCAGTGGTTTTTCTCCGCACGGCGACGTCGGGTGGGACGCGCAGGATCACGCGCAAGTCAGGCGGCGGTATGCGGCGGTAGTAATCCTCTTCGAGCGTCGCGAGCCGTTGCGCGAGACTCCCGGGCTTTAGGCCGGCGTTCGCACGGATGCGCGGCCCCACCAGCTGGTCGTGTTCCGCGCCGGGATAGCGCTCACACAGTGCGATGCCGCCCTTGAGCGTGAACCGCGCCGTCCGGGCGGCGATCCGATAGCGATCGCGGGCGGTGCAGAGGTGTCGCAGATGATTCAGGGTTCGGAGCGGCAGGATTTTCCGCAGAGCCCCAACCAGCAACGTGGTCCACGAGCGCGGGGGGCGCCCCAGATGGGCATGCATCGTTTGGAAATGGGCGCCTAACCACTTCCGCAGCGCGAGCGTACAGGTGGACTTGCCTGCGCCATCGGCGCCGACGATGGCCACGAGCAGACCACCCGACGCAAGTTGTCGCGAGGTCGTGGACCGGATGCCAACACGCGCGCGCGCGGCAGCTACAGCGCGACGGACGGTCACCCCCCACGTGGCGGGACGGGCACCAGCAGCGAGTGCGCGCACGAGCGAGCGTCGCGCCGCCGTTCGCCGATGCCACCCCGTTGGGCGCGCGAGTGCTTTCCGGCATTCGTCGAACAGCTCCAGATCGACGGCCGGCAGGTGTCGGGCGAGCAGTTCATGCAGACGATCGGGATTGGCTTGCGTCTCGAGGTACGCGAGCTCCTCGCGAGCGACGGGCAGCCACCTGGGCTCTCGTCCTATATCGATCGTGGAGCGGCGCAGCGTCATTCGGAGCACGAACAGGATGAGCTCGATTTCTGGTCGCGGCGAGGGGAAGACTGCACGAGATACGACCTCCTCGAGCGCTGCTTCCTCCAGGGGCAGGCGATGCAGCGTGCGCCAATACACACCGATGACCAGCCGCGTGTAGACGTGAAGCCGGAGAAAACCGGGCAGCTCACGGTCGTAGCCGTACCAGCTCGACACACCCGGGATCTCCGCGTGCGGTTCGGCGTACGTCGGTCGATAGCCGACTTGATGCGCAACCGCTGCGAACGCTGAGAAGTCCGCCGGTGCGACGAGCAGATCGACATCGCCCTCTCCGGTGGTCCACCTGTCACTTTTCCAGTGCCCCTTCCACTGGCAGTGACGGACCTTCTGCTCGGTCAATGCGGCCCCGAGCCGTACCAGGAGCTCCGGTAGCTGTCGTACGTTGACGGGGCGAAGGAGGGTGAGATCGGCGGCCATGTGGGGCTTCACAGTATCTCCACTGCTGCACTCGGCGAACGGGAAAGCAGCGGAGGACCCACAAAACTGTGGGAGTGTTGCAACACCAGCGTCGAAGTCATGCGAGCCCTGTCGTTGGCAAAGTGCATTGGGCTCGCAATCAGCAAGCTTCGAGCCGACGCCGCGCCCCGCCATCGAGTGACATAAGTCACCTACATGTCAATGACATACGCCTATTCTGGCCCACAGTCGGAATGGTTTTTGCCGATTCGCTCAACGTTGCACAACCGCTGCTCAGAGCAAAACCGTCGAAAGACGGTGACGCAGAGCTACGGAGCTACCGCGGCATCGCCGCCACGCTCGCCGGGCCGCCAGCGCATCGACTTGGGTCGACGCCCTAGGCGGCCCGCTTTCTTTACTACGGACGCGTGGGGTGGGCATGCCGCTGAGAAGAACATTCTCGCGTTGGTGGGCCGTCGTTCCCGTATTCGCCCTTGGGGCGGCCCTCCTCGTTGTGGCCTGCGAGCTGCCCCTGCGCGCTCCCGAAGCTCCCGCCTCGATGGTCGAACTCACGCCCGCGTCCGTCACCGTGTCCATCAATCAGGTCGTCGATTTCACCGCTGTCGGGTTCGATGCAGCACACGATACGGTATCAACGACGATTTCGTGGTCCGCAACAGGCGGCACCGTGACGTCGACGGGGACGAGTGGTGGGAAGCACCTCGCTCAATTCTCGAGCGGGAGCTGCGGCGATTTCAGCGTCGTCGCGATCGCACAGCCGGGAGACAAGTCCGATACGTCGGCCGTCGCAGTATCGTGCGCACCGCCACCGCCACCGCCACCGCCACCGCCACCGCCGCCACCGCCGCCGCCACCACCGCCGCCACCACCGCCGCCGGGAACGGGCGTCGTGTTTGTCGGCGCCGGCGATATCGCCACATCGGGTAGCGGGGACGAGGCAACAGCACAACTACTCGACAACATCCCGGGCACGGTCTTCACGCTCGGCGACAACGCCTACACGAGCGGCACCCTGACGGAATACATGAACTATTACGAGCCGACCTGGGGCCGGCACAAGGCGCGGACGCGTCCGTCGCCCGGCAACCACGAGTACAACACGTCCGGCGCGGCTGGGTACTACGACTATTTCGGTGACATCGCAGGTCCGGACCGTCGTGGCTACTACAGCTACGATCTCGGCGACTGGCACGTCATCTCGCTCAACAGCAACATCTCGATGAGCGCCGGCTCCACGCAGGAGCAGTGGCTGCGGGCCGATCTCGCCGCCACGACGGGCAAATGCGTCCTCGCCTACTGGCACCACCCGCGTTTCAGCTCGGGCTCACACGGCAGCTCGACGGCTCCGCAGCCGTTGTGGCAGGCGCTGTACGACTACAACGCGGACGTCGTCCTCGTCGGCCACGACCACAACTACCAGCGGTTCGCGCCGCAGACGCCGACGGGCGTGGCCGACCCGGCGCGCGGCATTCGGGAGTTCGTCGTGGGTAGCGGCGGTCGCGGCTATTACACGTTCGCGACGCCGATTGCCAATACGGAAGCGCACAACTACGACACGTTTGGCATCCTCAAGCTGACGTTGTATGCCGAATCGTACACCTGGGAATTCATCCCCGTCGCGGGAAAGACATTCACCGATGTTGGCAGCGGCTCGTGCCACTGACCATTTGACCTGGAGTCATCGACATGACCTTCAAGCACAAACTCTCGGCGCGATTGGCGAGGCTGTGGTGGGTCCTTTCGATTCCTGGGATCTTCTCGCTGCTCTCGTGCGAGCTGCTGAAGCGCGGTGAAATTTCTGGCCCTGCAGGCACCGGTCCCGTAGCATCCGTCGAAGTGACTCCCCCAACGGCAGACGTCTCGGTCAGCAGTACCCTTCAGCTCACCGCTGTTGCGAAAGACTCAACCGGCGCTATTCTGTCTGACCGATCTATGACCTGGTCTACGTCGAATACCCTGATCGCCAGTGTTGCCGCTGGCCTGGTGACCGGCCTGGCGGCTGGGAGCGCTCAGATTGCGGCGACGGTCGACGGCAAGAGCGACACCGCGACAGTCACGGTGATCTATACGGCGGTGGCGTCGGTCACCGTGCAGCCTGACGTCGCGTTTGTCGCGGTCGATGGGAATTACCAGCTCTCTGCGATCTTGAAGGACGCGGGCGGCAGCGTGCTGACCGGCCGTGAGGTCGCGTGGTCGAGCAGCAATCCAGCTCTGGCGACTGTCAGCTCCAGCGGAATGGCTCACGGGGTCGCTCTCGGCGACGTCACGATCACGGCGGTCAGTGAGGGCATAAGCGGGACCGCCGCCCTGACCGTCCACACTCCCCCCTCGCCGGGCCAGTGTGGTCCATGGCCTGCGGGAATCACGGCCTGGGTTCAACCCTTGGGGCAATCGACCGGGCAGGCGTACTACGTCTCGCCGACGGGCTCGGACGCGAACCCGGGCACGTTGGCCCAGCCGTGGCAGTCGCTCTCCAAGGCGAACACGCTGCAGCCGGGCGAAATCCTGTACCTACGCGCCGGCACGTACGGGGCGCGGGGCACCACATTCACCTTCAGTCGGACGGGGACCCCAGCGGCGACGATTACGCTCGCGGGTTATCCGGGCGATAGCCGACCGATCATCCAGGGTCGCGTGGTCATCAGTGGCCAGTGGCTGCGTGTCACCGGAATGATCTTTGATGGTCCGACCGGCAACGTCGGCGGCCCCGGTCCGAGCGGCGAGGCCGTGCTGGTGAACCTGAGCGGCCAGCATCTCGAGGTGTCCAATTCCGAAGTGCGGCACGACTACTGGCACGCCGGGATCGGTGGCGCGAGCAACAGCGGGTTGGACTACCGCATCCTCAACAACTACATCCACGACAACGGCGGCTATCTTGGCAACTACGACGACGATCAGTGGAACACGTCGCACGGGTTGTACATGAGTCCGTCGTCCTATGGGCTGATCGCCAACAACGTCATTGAACACAACGACGCGAAGGGCTTCATGGCGCGGCACGATGCGCACCACCTCATTATCGCCAACAACACGTTCGTGGCGAACGGGCGTCATGGGGTCTCGTCGTTCGAGATGGCCGGCAACTGGATCGTGGCCAACAACATCATCCTGAACAACGGGAACGTGAAGGGCGGCGAAGGAGCCTCGATGGACGGAGCAGGCGGCAATCAGCTCCTACGTCGGAACGTGTTTTGGAATAACGGACAGAACGGGCAGAAACACTGGTCCGGCACGTTTGACAATTCTGAGCCGCTTATTGCTGATCCCAAGTTGGTGCGACCAGCGACCTACACTCCTCAACAGAACCCGGCGCCCAATTGGGACAATCAGCTACTCGCCGACAGCCCTGCAATCGGCTACGCAGATCCCAACTACGCGCTGCCGTTTGATATCACAGGGAAGTGTCGGGGCGCCGCACCGGACGCGGGGGCGTATCAGCGGTAGGTTAGGGCGAAGCGATCGATGACCGGGGGTGAGCGCCGCTTGTGGATGGCGCGCTCCCCCCGGTTGTTTTTGTGGTCGCGATTCCCGCGTCGGACGCCGGTCGCTTGGACGAGGGCCGGAGCCTGCCGACGAAAGAACGCATCGTGTCGATCATCCATTGACCGTCCTGTCCGAGAAACCTGGTCGGCGCGCTCCAGATGGCTATCGCCATCATTCCTGCCATGACCGCGGCCCCGCCAATGAGAACGAGCAGCGCCGGTGCTTCCCACTGCCGGAGCAGTGAGATCGCGAGCCAGCCGGGGACGCCGGCCAGCGCGGTCACCATGACCGCCGGCAGCTGTGCGGCGAAAACATCCACCCAGCGCATGCGCGCATCGGTGATGCTGAGATGCGTCATCGTCACCCAGTTCACCAGAAGCGCAAACAGGACAGCCCACGCGACGGCCGTAATGCCCCAGCGTTGTCCGATCCATGCGCCACCCACCACCAACACGGCGTAGAGAATCTGCCGCCACGCGCGCCTGTACACCGCGCCGGTCGCTCGTGCCAGCGCGTCGGCGATTTTCGAATTGCTTCGGAATATCATGCCCGCCGCCAGCACCTGAAACGGCGCAATCACCGGTGCCCAGTGGGGGCCGAGCAGGATGTGCACCACCTCGGGAGCGAGCAGCATGAACCCAACACTCATCGGCAGAAACACAAGTGTGAGCAGCGCGATAGCGCGCCGAAAGGCCGTCGCCAACCGGAACGATTCTGTCTGCACCTTCGCCATGACTGGGAAAAGGACGACGTCGAGCACGGTCGCGAATCCGTTCGCCGGTGAGGACATAAGCGTGTACGCCCGTCCATAGTATCCCAGCGCTTGCGGGCCGAGGAACCGTCCCACGACCAGATAATCCCCCTGCGCCGCGATTTGATTCGCGATCTTGGCCACCGTGAAGCCGGTGCCGAAATACATCAGGTCGTTGAAGGCGCGCCGATCGGGCATACGGATCCGGGGGCGCTGCCACCACAAAAGAATTCCGGTCTTCACCGCGGTGTGAACGATCTGCGCCATCACGAGCGCCCACACGCCGAAGTCCATGAGCGCGAGCGGCACGCCGACGACGCCATATCCAATGCTGTATGAAATCACATCGAGATTCGCGAGCTCTCGAAAGCGCAGCTCTCGTTTCATGAGGGACTGGGCAACGGTGGAGAGGCCCCCTACGGGAAAGATCCAGGCGAGCGCTCGCAGAACGGGCTCGACTCCTGCATTGTTAAAAAAGGCGGCCGCGAGGGGCGCGCCGAACCACACGGCGGCGCCGAGTGTCGAGTCGAACAGGAACGAGGCCGTAAAGGCCGTATCGATATGGCGTGGCTCCAGGACGGGGCGCTGGACCAACGCTGTTCCCATACCGAGCTGCGACACAATCGCCGAGAGGTGAATCACGATGAGAGCCGCGCTTACCACGCCGAACGCCGTGGGGGAGACTAGGCGCGCCAGGATAGCGAGCACGATGAGCTGCAGCAGGCCATACGCGCCCTTTCCGAGCACGGTCCAGAGGAGTCCTGCAATCGTTTGATGCGTGAGACTGGCGCGTCTACTCATGGTTGACCCTGTCGACTCGCTATGGCGCTCAAGAGTGCCGCTTTGGTCGATTCGAGATTGGTGTTCGCGATGCGGACGAGGCTTGGCACGGCGGCCAGGACGGCCTGGTAGGCGGTCTGACGGCGCCGCAAATACTCCACCGAAAATTCTCCCTTGCGGCGGAAGGACTCCTCGGGACTCACGTCGAGCCACACGGAAATCGTGGGTGCCGGCGTGAGCTTCTGCAGCATCCGGTTCCAGACGCGCGGCGTGGAGGGGGTGAGATCCACCAGCGTATCGTAGAAATAGCGGTCCATGATGAGGACGCGCCCCCCAAGCCATTCGAGGTAGGCCCGGTAGCCAAGGAAAATCAGGACGTCGACTGGATACCAGACCCGGCGCAGCACCTTATTCCAAAGGAGCATCGCCCGCAGCCGTGCCCAAACGCCACGGACGCCGCCTGGCGCCGCCCGGTGAGTCTTCTGTGACCGGGGATCGGGAATGCCGGGGGCGAGCTCGGCCTGGGACTTGTGGCGCAGTCGATCGCGCAGCATGCGGAGGTAGGCATGGATCCCGAGCTGGTCGTTCAGGTGCAGCACCGCAACCCGCTGCTGTCGACCCCGGAATACGTCCTCGAGGTAGGCGATCAGCGTGGACTTGCCCGCACCATCCAAACCCGAAAACGTGATCAGCATGAAATGGAGGGCACAGCCGTCACGGGTACGTTGGGGTGGTCGATGTCCACCGCAGCGCCGGATTCGACACGGAGCCACGATGACGCGAACGCGACGGTCCACAGAAAGGTGTACGCCCCGACGCTCACCACGTCGTGTCGGGTGCGCTCGATCATCCGTTGGACCACGTCACGGCGGAAGAACATCCGCAGCGGGTTGTGAGGTGAGAGGATGACGTCATGGAGAAACTCCTGCACAGGCGCCGACTGAAAGACTGCTCGAGCGAATGAACGCCGAGTGAACCCCATCTTCCGCCGGTAGACCCAGTCGGCCGGCACGTGGCGCGCCAGAGCCCGCTTGAGGAGCCCTTTGGGCACGCCCAACGGACACTTCACGTCCCAGGCCAGGCGCGAGCTCAACGCGAGCACCGGCGGCTCGAGGAACGGATAGATCGGCCGGATGCCTCGTGTGCGCAGTGGATCAAAGGTTTTGGGTGCCATCCGACCGGCGCACACCCACAAGAGATCGAACAGGGTCAGGCGATCTTGGGGTGTGAGATTGCGACCGAAGTCGTCGAGGTAGCGCGTCCCAATGAGCGACAACTCGCCAGCGTCTCGAGGTGCGTCATACGCGATCCCCTGCAGCGCGTTTTGGGCGAGAACGGCGTGAGTGAGCGGCAGGACGGCACTCTTGCGCACGAAGCGCGACAGCCGTTCGCTGCGAGAATCGGTGCGCCACAGGGACAGCAGGTCATAGAGCCCGGCGATCAGGCGACGGACAGATTGCGGAGCTGCGTAGACGAGGTGCCACTTCCGGAATAGGGCACCGAGGCCAAACGAACCATCGGCCCCGGTGCCTTCCACCACGGTGGCCGCCGACGCCGCGTGGGGGAGCGAAGCCTGCACCAGAAGATTCGTGGGAATGGTCGAGATATCGCCAAACGGGAATGAATAGTCCTGTCTCGCGCGCTCCAGCACACCGACGGCCTGGCCCGGTTTGTAGGAGGCGCGTTCACATCGTAGGCCGAGGTGCGATGCCATTCGCGTGGCCATTTGGTATTCGCTGTCGGCGCCGTCGAATGCAAAGCTGACCAGTTGAACGTCGTTACGGCCCAGCTGCGCGATCCGCGCCGCGAGGAGTCCCGAATCCACGCCGCCGCTGAAATACAGGACCGCTCCTTGAGGCAGCGGCTCGAGGATCCTGTCCAGCTGATCCGTCAGCACGCGCTCGGCGTCCTCCGGCGTCCCGGCGAATGGTTGCGGTGCACTCTGATCGGCCAGCTGGGTGCATCGCACCGAGTTGTCCGCGAGCCCCGCGACGAGCATGTGTCCATTGGGTGCGCGCTGCACCTCGCTGAACACAGCGACGCCCGGTGGCACCGCCCCGTACTGGAAGAGCAGATAGACGGCGTTCGCGTCGAGACGAGCGTTGGTCAGACTGGTGACCAGCCGCAAGTCATCGCTGAACACCCATCCGGAACGAACTCGCGCGTAATACAGGCGCTGTGGACTAGCCAGCGGAAGGCGAAAGGTGACCTCGCGCTGGAGTAGCGAGACCCGGACCGCGATGACGTTCCGGGATTCGTCCGTCTCATTGCCGTACGACATGGCGGCGATCTCTCCGGCGGTCTCCACGAATCGCGGCCAGTGGGTGCGGGAGCCGTTCGCGAGCCACCCCAACCCCAGCCGAGATCCGTCCGCCAGCACGCGTGTCTCGATCTTGAGAGAGAGTCCGAGCCGCCGTGCGTGCCGGCTCGACGCGAGCCGCCACCCTCGGAAGCCTTCGACATCGCCCAGGTAGACACTAAAGAACACGCCCAGGCTCCAGCGTCCGAGCTCGGACATACCGGTGGAACAACCCAGGCAGGAGCGTGCGAACCTTGAGCTTGACCTGACGCCATGCCATCGCACGATCCCAGCCCCGAAAGCGCGCGAGCTCGCGGATGCGCGATGGCGATGTACTCACTTTCGGAACGTACCGGCCGAGCACCCACGTCGCATTGATGCGGTCGGGTTCCGTCGTCGGCTCAGACGTGAAGAGAAACCTGATGCCGCTTTCGATCGCGGACCACACGACGCGGTCTGACAAGTCCCCTCCCGGAACCGATGCCGATAGGACAGGCTGCCCCAGGAGCTGAGCCAGGTGGTCCAAACTGGTGCGCCACTCCTCGGTGATGCGATCCCAGGGCATTTCCCGGAAGAAACTGGGATGCGTGTGGGTATGGCTCCCCACAACATGCCCATCGTGACTCAATTGGCGGATTTCCTGCGCCGTCATGAAACCTGGCTCACCGATCCGACTGGTGATTACAAAGAAGTGGCCGCGCCATCCACGACGGACCAGCTCCTCAGCGGCGTACAGAGCGCTCTGGCCGCCGTCGTCAAACGTAAGGAGCACGTGCTGACCGTGTCCGGCCGGATCGATCCCGTCGATCAGCTCGGGTGCGCGTGTCTGTGCGATGGCGTCCAGATGACGCCCGAACGATGCGCGCGAGAGCTTGAAGGGCGCCGCTGCCGGCCGCTGGAATCCGGACGACGCCGGGTCATCGGTGACGTCGTGGTATCCGAAACTGGCAACTCCCCGGACTCGATTCATCAGCGGGAGAGGGGCAGCTCGGCCACTCGGCGGGTCTGCGGCATGGCGATGAGCTCAGCCAGCCGCCGCAGGAAACCGAGTCCGTAACTCACATGCAGCACCGGAAACACGACTGCCAGCGCCAGGGCGACCTTGGCACCGTGGCGTCGCGCGGCCCCGATCGAGCACGCCGCGATCAGGGAGCCGTATAGCCCCGCGATGCCCGCTGAAAGAATCGCGGCTGCGGGCAACCAGATGCCCGCGAGCGCCGAGCCGATCAGGCTCACGACGAATAGCGGCGGGACCATTTGCCGCAGCGTCATGATGCGGCCCAGCTTGCGGGCGACGAGCGGCTTGAAGTAGCCATACTGGAAATACATCCGGCGCACTTGCGGCAGCGATCCGCGCGCGTAGTAGTACGACCGGACGTCGGGAATCAGGAGAATCCGACCGCCGCGGCCGATGAGGCGAGCGTTGAACTCGCCGTCCTGATGCCGCACCAGCTCCTCATCGAACATGCCGACCCGTTCAAAGAGTGATCGGCGGCAACAGAAGAACGCGACGGTGTCGACCCACCGGGGGGCGGTCACTCCGATGCGGAAGTACGAGTTCCCCACGCCGAACGGATGGGACAGCGCGACGGCGATCGCGCGGGCCATCGGCTTGTCGCTGGCGGGTCGAGTGACGAGCACGGCCCCGACGTTGTCGGCCCCGCTCGTCTGGAGTGCCGCCACGAGGCGGGGGATGTACTCCGGCGGGTAAACCACGTGGACATCCATCCGAATCACGATCTCGCCTCGGGCCACGCGAATTCCCAGGTTCAACGCGACCGGCGTGATCCCTTTCGGGTTATCAATCAGCCGCACGCCGGGAGACCGTGCCGCGTAGCTCTCGACGATGGCACGTGTTCCGTCGTTGCTCCGGCCGTCGATCACCAGAATCTCGAGACAATCAGCCGGATACTCGGAGCTCAGAATCGAATCGAGGCACGCGGCGATGTAGCCGACCTCGTTGCGGCACGGGACGACCACTGAGACGAATAGCGGTTCAGCCGACATTGCGGACCTGCTGAGTCACAGGTGGGAGGGTGGGAGTCCGGATATCGTGGGGCCGCCGGAGGGCCTCTTGGTAAACGCCGATCAACCGAGCGGTGATCGCGTGCTCATCCAGCAGTGATACGGCATCGTGTCCCGCGATACGGCCGCCGCGCTCCAGCACGCGGCGCAGAGCGGCGGCCAGGGTCTCGGGCTTGCCATCGGCACAGACTTCGCAGCCTTCAATTCCCGCCAGGCGTTCGGCCACATCACCCACGCTCACCGAGACAACCGGGAGATTACAGGCCAGTGCTTCCTTGACGACGTTGGGCGATCCTTCCTGCATCGACGTGAACAGCAGCGCGTCACAGGCACTCATCAAGATCGGCATCTGCTTATACGGCACACCCCAGGCCACGGTCAGATCGGCGCGTAGCGAAGGATCCAGCAGGCGCATCGTCGCCAGCGCGAGGTCATGCCGTTTGCGCGGAAGATCCGGGTTGCCCGCAAACAGCACGAGTCGACGGTTGAGCGGCAACGCCAGTTGACGGCGGGCATCGTCGCGAGCAATCGGCTGGAACAGCGAGAAATCGAGGCCCGAGGGCAAGACGGTTGCCTTGACGGAGGACGGCAGGTGACGCTTCATGTGCTCTGACACGACGACTACGGCGGTTGCGCAGCGTGCCACGAGCCGCGCGGCCCACTGCAGCACGCGGCCGATGCGGCGATAACGGCCACCCGGGCCCACGATTCCCAGGATGTCGCTGCCGCGGTAGGTCACAACGAGCGGCAGGCGGGTCGGCAGCGCGAGCAATCCGCTCTGACCGAACTGCGCGTGTACCAGGTCGTATCGACCCCGCAATAGGCGGCGGCGGACCCCGAACCAGGCGCGCACGTAGTTCCATGGATTGCGGCCGCCCCGAAACGGAAAGACCTCCACGTCGACGCCCGCGGCGCGCAGGAAGTCGGCTTGGCGCTTGATGAAATGCGTGGTCTGCGGCTGTCCCGGCTGCGGCCATCCACTCGTGACCATCAGGACTCGAATGGGCCGAGTCGCGCGCGCGTGTTTTCCGTTGGTGTGAAGACGGGGCAGCAGGCTACGGATGCCCTGCACCCACTCTCCCAACGCAGGGGCCGGATCGTCGGCGCTCCACGTTTCGCTGCGCGTGCCGGGCGGCTGTGGACCCAGCACTTCCTTCAAGCCTGTCAACAGATTCGGAAACGGTTCCGGATACCCTCGCGGTGCTCCCTTGGCGATATGCAGGAGGCGCTTGGCGTCGCCCCACCACCAGCGTCGAGTGACTCCGGTTGCATACGGTGCTTGACTGGGCGGCGTCGCGCCTTGGAGAACCTGGAGCCAGAGTGTGGGGAAATCGACTCCCGCGGCGATGGCCAGCTCCAGTGACCCCCAAAAGCGGCCATTGAGCTCGATGAGGCAGGGCGCGCCTTCCCGGTCGTCATCGCGGAATTCGACCATCGCCGGTCCATGCCACCGCAAGAGATTGAGCAACCGCGCGGCGGGCGCGAGGAGCCGGTCCTCGAGCGCTATGGCGCGGCGCAGGCTGCTGCCGGAGCCCGACGGCCGCACATCGCGTAACCGTTCGTGCGCAAACCACGCGAGCGGTGTGCCGCGATCGTACAGCGCGAACAGTCCTTTGCCGCGGCCGGATACGAACTCCTGAATCACGGGCCAGAACGGGCCCTGCCGGCACGCCTGAAGTGCGGCGTCGAGCTCTACTCGATTGCGGGCGTAGTGCGTTCCCCCGCCCGAAATGAACTCGTCCCCCGTCCAGTAGTGACTGAACCGCGACTTCACGACGACGGGGAACCCCATTTGCTCCGCCGCCGTCCGGCCATCGCTGAGCGATTGGGGAATGTGATGCGCGGGCAGGCGCACACCGCACGTTTCGGCAAAATGCCACGTGTACGCTTTGTCAAAGGCGCGGACGAGTTGGTCTTCCGGCGCACAACCCACGACGATCCCGGCGCTCTCCCACGCGGTCCGGTCGAGATTACAGAGAATGCACGAACGCTCCGTCTGGGGCAGCACTACCTCGACGCCTTCCTGTCTGGCCCAGTCGCGCAGCGCGGCGAATCCCTCCAACGTTTCCCCCCGCACGCGGTAGCTCCCGGTGCAGTAACGCGACCAGGCCGCGAGCGGCGACGGCTCGACGCCGGCAACGAGCAGGGTGTGGCCGGCGCGGCCCAGCGCGCGCACGCACGCCAGCGCTTGGGTCGTCGCTCCATCGAGCACCAGGATTTTTGTCATGTCGATCGCGTGAGGGTGTGAGTGGACGGGCGGGCGCGAGTGACTGGGCTCCGTATGGCTCCGGGCACAACGAACGCTGCCCGCGTGGCCAGCGTGTTGCTGGCAAACGCGAGCGCAAGCACGATCCACTGGAGTTTGAAGGCGATGTAGTTGCCGGACATGTTGCCCGCCAGGAGACCCATCAGGACGGCCAGCGGGAGAGATCCCAACGGGCCGCGACGACTCCGCCATGCGGCACGAACGGCAAGCCACAGCGCGGCGAAGAACGGCACCGAGCCCAACAGCCCCGACGTCGTCAAGACATGCAGCACAAGGTTGTGTGTGTCCCGGCTATCGCGGTACAACTGGGGCATGCGTTTCTGCAGCTCATACTCATTCTCGGCCCCCCAACCCAGGATCGGGCGATCGAGAAACATCTGGAGCGCGTTGGGGATAATTTGCTCGCGCTTGGCAAGATTGCCCTCGCTGGCCATCGCGAGGCGTTCCTCCATGAGTGGCGAGCGCAACACGAATATTGTCACCAGTCCTACAGCGAGCACGGCGACGGCCGCATTGCGGACCTTGTGTTTGAGTGTCGTTCCGGTCACCCCGTAGGTCATCAAACCGACGGCGAGCGCGAGCAGCCCGCCCCGCGATCCACCGTCGATCATGGCGAGGGCCACGAGGGCAACGAACGGCCACACGAGCCAGGCGGGCCGGATGAGCGCCCGCGCCCGGCCATAGGCGAGACCCACGAGAACGAGCAAGCCGCTCCCCAGGACGCGCGCGGCGCGATTGGCGTTCTGACCGAAAACAGTCATTCGCACCATTTGGGTATCAACATCAACGTCCGCCTTTGTCCCGATACCCAGCATCGTCATGGCCGCGAGAATTACGCATGCGGTCGCGAAGATCAGAAGCGCGCGATCGGCGACCTGCTGCTCCTGCAGGATGTTCGCGCCAATCGTGACCACGAGGACGAGCTGGAGCAGGATGATCGTCGCCCTGATCGCATCCGTGGCGAAGTAGCCTCCCCCTACTCCAACGGCGGCCCAGTAGGCATACGCGTACGCCGTGAACAACCACACCGCGGCGGGGGGCCTACGCAGGCAGCGGGTGGGCCAGAGCATCGCGGTGCCAATCAGCAGGGCAGCGGTCAGCGTCGTTGTCTCGACAGGGATCGTCCGGTCAGGCATCTCGAACGGCAACGAAAAAACGAAGAGATAGAGCGCCCACCGAACCGGTGCAGGCACCGGCTCGGATGTGTTGGTCGCAGCTCCCGCCCCCGTCAAATGCTGTCCCAGACGGCGCATTTGGCGTTCAAGAGACGTTCAGGCGTGTCGGTTGGGCTCAGCTTGACCAGCTGCGCCGGGGGATGGAACGGGCGCTCCGAGCCGTTGGGGAACGGCGCGTCGCCGAGGAGAATCGCGAGATCAACGGGAAGCGGATCGCTGCCGCGGACCCGATCGGCGATGACGATTTTGCCGCGACCCCGTGACCGTCGCGCGTCGTCAGTGGATGCCGCGCCGATGTCAGGTACCACCGCCATGTCGGTGGACAGCCAACGGCACAGCTGCCGGGCCAGATTCGTCGCGTCGGGTTGTGGGCCGATCACGCATACCGACAGGCCTCCGGTCGGAGACACACGGGTCGACCGCGTCTTCAGCCCACGCCGCCAATTCATGACAGCCGTCCAAGTCCACCTGATCTCGCGGGTGAACCGACGCCGTAGCCCATCGACCGTCCCGTACATGCGGTACCCGTCAAGCCGGGGCTCGATGACCTGCCGGAACCGACGGAGCTGCCCGATGCTCGGCACAGCGGTGCCGGCGATCTCAATCAGTCGGTCGGTCGCCGCCTCACCGACGAGCGGTCTGCTGACGTCCCGCAGCGTGGCGACGTCGATTCGCTCGGCGAGCCAGCGGAATTCCACCCGCAATCCACCACTGACGTAGGGCCGCCCGGTAGCGGCCAGAATCCGGTCTCGGGCGCGCAGCTTGATCGCCGCACGGGTGACGAGCACGAGCAGCTCGAGATGGGGATCCATGACATAGAGCGAGTGCTCGGGATCGAAACGACGGGTTTCCAGTGCCTCTCGCTCCCACGGGAGTCGGTGACCCTTCAGGAATTTTTCGCCGAGCGTGAGCTGGTAGTGCACGTGCAGATGGCTCAGCGCACCACGCTCGGCATCGAATGCGAGATAGTCTTCCACGCCGGGATACTCATCGCCGGCAATTTTCCGAAACGGTTTGACTCCCGAATGTGCCAGGATCTCGGCAAGCTGGGCAGCGTCGTGGCGATCGACGAGGAGGTCGAGATCGGTGGCGCCGATCATCGATGCGTCGAGGTGTTGGTTGCTCTTCCAGTGGCAGTAGCGGATCCCCGCCTCGTGAATCCGGTCGAACAGTTTTCGCAGCACCGCCAGCGTCGCGGGCGAGCGCTGCGGGGGACCAGAGACGGGAGGTGTCCGGGTAGAGGTCATCAAGCAATCTCCACCACAGGGATTGCGGGAGGGGGAAGAGTCCGAATGCGTGTCAGTATCGCCTGCGCCGTGTCCTGGACGCTCGTGGCGTCGGTCGCGACCATCCATGGTGCGGGAGCGCCGGCCGCCTCGAGATCGGCGAGCACACGCTGGTACGCTGCACGATAAGAGGCGAAGAAGGTACGCATGACCGACTCAGACGCCCCACGCAGCCGGTGCGATTGAGCCCGCGCGTTGAGTCGCGTGCCCAGCACGTCATCGGAAGCTTCCACCCACACGATCGCCGAGAGCGTCCTGGCCCATAACGCGATCGCCCCATGCCACCAGTGCGCGAACGCATGCGTTTGCACGGCGGCTCCCCCGAAGACGAGGAGTCGCGCCAGCATGTACACGGGACCTTCGTCAAACAGAATCAGGCCCGGCCCGCTGGCGGTTCGCACCAGGCGGTGCAATGCGTGAACCCGGAGAATGCGCTTCATCTCCTTCGTCAGCACTCGCCGTGGCGGCCAGTGGAGACTGAGAAAGGTCGGGAGGAGCGTCGGGACCGTCGCTGCGTACGTGCCGTTATGGACGCGCGGACGGGCCCGTATCCGCTCGTCGAGTCCCACGAGGGCGGACGCGATGCTGCTCTTGCCGGCGCCCGCCACCCCGATGAGCTCGACGACGACGCGAGCTGCTGATTCCTCCATGCCCCCCCCGAATGCAGGAGGCGTGCGCTCGGGTGGTTGGGGCAAGTGCTTTGGAAATGGCGAATTAGCGCGGCGGCGCGGCGCGTCACTCCGCGCTTTGTATCAGTCCGCTCACAATCTCGAAACAGTGCTGCGACGCCGGACCAGGTGGGGCCAACACCTGCTGGACCAGTCTATCACGCAACCATCAGCCTGGTCAGCGCTTTCCGTGTGACCCAAGACACTGTGATGCGCGTCGAACCACGGCACAAGAGTTGAGGTTCGGCCCCGCAGACGCCGTCTGACGTATCACTCTTCGCCTTTCGGAGACTCGACCCATTCGTCGGCACTACGCGAGCAGGTTCACCCGCGCCACGATCGAGATCGCCGCGGTGGTCCTCGTTGTGGCTACGTGCCGCGATGCGGCGAGTCCCGAACGACTCCATCTCACCCCGCTGGCGAGCGTCACCGGTAATCCCCCCGAAGTCTTTGTCGGTGCTGGCGACATCGCCGAGTGCATCTCTACCAACGATGAGGCAACCGCCGGATTGCTCGATGGCATCCCCGGCACGGTGTACGCGCTCGGCGACAATGCGTATGAAGTCGGTTCGCTGACCGACTACCAGAACTGTTACGAACCGAGCTGGGGCCGGCATAAAGCGCGGACGCGTCCCGTCCCCGGAAATCACGACACCCTGACCGCCGGCGCGGCGGGCTATTTCGAATACTTCGGCTCCGCTGCCGGCGAAGCGGGCAAGGGGTTTTACAGCTACGATCTGGGCGACTGGCACATCGTCGCGCTCAACAACTACATCCCACTGGGCACCGGTTCCGAGCAGCTCACTTGGCTGCAAAACGACCTGGCCGCCACTACCAAGCCCTGCATTCTCGGCTACTGGCACGAGCCGCTCTACTCATCCGGTACAGGGATCGGTTCGGGCGGGGATTCAAGCGCCTGGGTACGACCGCTCTTCCAAGCGCTCTACAACGCTGGGGCGGACGTTGTCCTCAGCGGGCACCGGCATTTCTATGAGCGTCTCAGCCCGATGAATCCGCTAGGCCAGCTCGATGCCGCCAACGGCATTCGGCAATTCGTCGTCGGCACGGGCGGGTCGGCCATGACGAATCCCACCAATGCCCATCCGCTGAGCGAGTTGCGCTTCGGCAACGCGACCTTTGGCGTCCTGAAGCTGCATCTGTATTCGGACAGCTACGCCTGGAAGTTCGTTCCGATTCCTGGAAAAACCCTGAGTGATACGGGCCTCGTTGCGTGTCACGGGGTCAGCTCCGGCGTTTCGTCATCGCATTCCACCGTTGAAGCCTCACCGAGCCTTGTTCCCCTTGCCGGCACGTCGACGATCACCGTCACCGTAAAAAATGCCAATGGCCAGCCGATCTCCGGGGCAACGGTGGAGCTCGCGGTCTCGCCTGCGGCGGGCAGCACGCTTACTCAGCCGGCCGCACCCACGGGGGCGGACGGTGTCGCGGAGGGCACACTGCGGGCCGACGACGCGACCCAGAAGATCGTGACGGCGACCGTGACACTCGGTGGACAGACGACGGCCCTGAGCCAATCCGCCACCGTGACCGTATCCGCGACGTCGTCCCTCGCCCATACGCTGCTGACGGCGGGCGCCAACCCGGCGAATCAAAGCGTCTACACGACCGCGTCGATTGCTCCCGCGCCCAACGCGCTGGTGACGGTCGCGGTGATGGGACGCTCGTCCCTCGGCGCACCGCCCAGCCCGGTCATTACGGGCGGCGGGATGTCGGCGTGGACCGAAGTGGGCACCACGACCTTCGATACCCGGACGACGCCTACGAGGCGGCTCACGATCTATCGGGCCATGAGCGCCTCGCCGGGGAGTGGACCCCTGACCATCACATTTGCGTCGACACAGAGCAACGCGCAGTGGATCGTGTCGCAGTGGAGCGGGGTGGATGCGAGTGGGACGAACGGATCCGGAGCAATCGTACAGGTAGGGAGCGCGAACACGGATGCGGCCACCGGGTTGAACGTGGCGCTGAACCCGTTTGCGCACGTGAACAACGTGGCGTACGGCGCGTTCGGAGTGAAGGCGCTCACGGCCGTGGTCGAGCCCGGCGCGGGCTTTACCGAGATCTCAGAGCAACCCCCCAACGAGACCACACACGGCGACCTCCAAGCCGAGTGGCGGACGAACGACAACACGGTCGATGCAACCTGGGGTTCCGTGAACCTGCCGGCCGGGGCCGTGGCCATGGAAATCAAGGCGGTCGGGGCCGGGGACGTTAGCGTAAATGCGGGCCAATCGTCGGTCACGGTATCCCCGGCGACGATCGTTGCCGGCTCGGCCACCACAACGATCACGGTAACCGCGCGCAACGCGGTTGGCGCGGCGGTCAGTGGAGCGGTGGTCCAGATCGCGGCGACGGGCAGCGGCAATACGATCTCCACGCCGGCGCCGACTGATCCGAATGGCGTCACGACCGCGACCCTGAGCTCGACCGTCGCCGAAACCAAGGTCATTACGGTAACGGCGAACGGTACCACCCTTGTGGATGAACCGTCCGTCCAAGTGACGACCGGTGCCGTGTCGGCGACCGGTTCGACTGTGACCGCGACACCGACGACGATCCCGACGGACACTGGAGCCTCCACGATTACCGTCGTGGTGAAAGACCAGTTCGACAACCCCATCAACGGGGCGACGGTGACGTTGAGCGCGAGCCCGGCGGGAGGAGTCACGTTCACCCAGCCCGGCACCACGGACGCAGGCGGGTTCGCGAGCGGCGATCTCCGCTCGTCTGTTGCCGGAGCGAAGACCGTCACGGCGACGGTAACCGTTGGTGCAACGTCGACGGTGCTGAGTCAGACGCCAACGATCACGGTTACGGCGCCGCAGTCGACCGGATCGATCACGCACGCGCTGCTGACAGCGGGGAGTCAGCCGGTCAACTTGACGGTCTACACCACGGCGTCGATTGCGCCTGCGCCGAACGCGCTCGTGACGCTCGCGGTGATGGGACGCGTGTCCGGACCGGTAGGGCCCAGCCCGGTGGTCACGGGGGGCGGAATGGCGTCATGGACCGAGGTGGGCACGACGACCTTCGACGTGCAGGCGGATCCGCAGAGGCGGCTCACGATCTATCGAGCCATGAGCGCCTCGCCGGGGAGTGGACCGCTGACCATCACGTTTAGCATCAAGCAGAGCAACGTGCAGTGGATCGTGTCGCAGTGGAGCGGGGTGGATGCGAGTGGGACGAACGGGTCGGGCGCGATCGTCCAGGTCGGGAGCGCGAATACAGATGGAGCGACGGGGTTGACTGTGGCGCTGAACGCGTTTGCGAACGTAAACAACGTGGCGTACGGCGCGTTCGGAGTGAAGGACGTTTCGGCGGTGATCAATCCCGGCGCCGGCTTTACCGAGATCTCCGAGCAACCGTCACTCGAGGCCACCGCTGCCGACCTCCAGGCGGAGTGGAGCACGAATGACGCGACCATCGATGCCGGTTGGGCCACGATTCTGAGGGGCGGCGCCGTCGGTCTGGAGATCCGAGCCGGATCCACGGGTGGTGGTGGTCCTCAGGTCGATCCGAACCAATCCACGATCGCTGTTGCACCGTCGGAGATCATAGCCGGCGGAGCGGCCACGACGGTCACCGTCACAGCCCGCAGCGCGAACGGGACGCCCCTGCCGAACGTGCTCATCACACTGCAGGCGACGGGCACTGGGAACACCTTGTCTGCCCCTGGTATGACCGACAACAACGGCGTCTACCAGGGCACGCTCTCGTCCACCAAGGCCGAGACGAAAGTGATTACGGCGACTGCCCAGCTCGGCGGCGTTACGACAGCGCTCAGCGGCTCCGCGACCGTCACGGTCTCGCCAGCCGCGCCGTCGGCGAGCCAGTCGACGGTGTCAGGTAATCCAGTTTCCATCGCGGTCGGCACGGCGACTTCCACGATCACCGTTCGGGTGAAGGACGCGTTTGCGAATCCCATCCCGGGCGCGACCGTCACACTGTCGGCCACGGGAAGCGGGAATACACTCTCTGGGCCCGGCTTGACGGACGTCAATGGCATGTTCGTGGGAACACTCAGTTCTACGGACGCCGGGGAGAAAATCGTTTCCGTGAGTGCGACGGTTGGCGCGACGACTATCACACTCGCCGGAACGGTCACGGTGACGGTAACGGCAGCGCCGAACCAGCCGCCGGTCGCGGCCTTCACGTTCAACTGTACCCAGCTGGCGTGCAGCTTCACGAGCACGAGTAATGATCCCGATGGGACCGTGGCAAGCTACGCGTGGGCGTTCGGGGACGGGAGCACGTCAACGCTCCAGAATCCATCGCGCACGTACGCCACGGGCGGCAGCTACACGGTCACGTTGACGGTGACGGACAACCAGGGTGCTCCGAGCTCCCCGACTTCGCAGACGGTGACCGTTACGGCACCCAACCAGCCGCCGGTCGCGTCGTTCACGTTCAGCTGCACCGAGCTCGCGTGCAGCTTCACGAGCACGAGTAATGATCCTGATGGGACCGTGGCGAGCTACGCGTGGGCGTTCGGAGACGGAAGCACGTCCACGCTCCAGAATCCATCGCACTCTTACGCCGCGGGCGGCGGTTACACGGTCACGTTGACGGTCACGGACAACGCCGGTGCGCCGAGTGCACCGACGTCGCAGACGGTGACGGTCACAGGGGGCGTAGTCGTAGGGACGATCAGTCATACCCTTCTGACAGTCGGGGCCGACCCGGTCAATCAGCGGATCTATCAAACGGCAACGATCAGTCCGGCTCCGAATACGCTCGTGACCCTGGCGGTCCTGGGGCGGAAGGTGGACGGTGCCGCGCCCGATCCGATCGTGACCGGTGGCGGGATGGAGACCTGGACCGTCGTCGCCTCGGAGACCTTCGATACCATTGGTTTCCCCGCGCGGCGGTTGACGATCTACCGCGCCATGAGTCCCGCGCCGGGCAGCGGCCCGATCACGATTACCTTCGCCGCGTCACAGAGCAACGCGCAGTGGATTGTGTCGCAGTGGGATGGTGTCGAAATCACGGGCACGAACGGCTCGGATGCGATCGCGCAGGTTGGCAGCGCGCGGAGCGATGCCGCGACCACGCTGAGCGTGCCGCTTGCCGCTCTCGCGAATACGAACAACGTGGCCTATGGTGCCTTTGGCGTGAACAAGAACATCGTTTCCGTCACGCCGGGTGCCGGATTTACCGAGATCGGTGAGCAGCCGTCAAACGAGAGTACGTCGGCTGATCTCCAGGCGGAATGGGCGGTGAATCTGAACACGATTACCGCATCGTTCCCGACATCGCGTGCGGCGGCAGTGGGACTTGAGATCAGGGCCCGCAACAGCCTGCTCGCGCAGAATTAGCGCGGACCATCAGCGCGGGCGATACCCCAGGGCGCAGAGCGTCTCGTCGATCCGGGCGGAGCCGAACTCCTGCAGCAGGCTGCGGAGATCCCGGCGCATGCGGCCGCGGCCGGTGTACGCCCGAAAGCGCATCGTCGCCGGTAATCCCGTGGGTGGCACCTCGTCGACGTCGAGCTCCCACGGATGAAAATAGAACATGAACCAGGAGCGGCTGGCGAGCCGACGCGCGATGCCGCGCCGGTAGAGGCTATAGGGGATCACGCGGAAGTACCCCCCGCCCGCCCAGGGGAGCGTTAGCGGCCCCCAGCGCAGCCGGCTCATCGGCAGCTCCAGCAATCCCGCGCGCACCTCGACGACGGATTGCTCGGGATCAACGGGGGTGCTGAGCCGGCCGTACCGGTCGTGCATGCCGAAGGCGTGATAGCTCGAGTCGTACCAGTAATTGGCTTCGGCGAGACAATCGAGCACCTCGTCGGTGATCGTGAACGCCGGTGCCCGCACTCCCAGCACACGCCGTCCGGTCAGCTGCTCCAGGGTGTCGCGCGCGCGAGACAAGTCTGCGACAAGCTCGGAGCGCGACAGGTCGTAGAGTCGGCGGTGTGTGTCGGTGTGACTCGCGACTTCGTGTCCTTCGGCGACCATCCGGCGCACGAGGTCGGGATGGCGCCGTGCTATCCAGCCGAGCACAAAGAACGTCGATCGAGCCCGCGCGGCGGCGAGGATATCGAGGAGCTCGTGAGTGTTGCGCTCCACCCGCGACTCGAGGAGCGACCAGTCGGTGGTGGGGAGACTCGGCTTGATGTTCTCGGCGTGAAACCAGTCTTCGATGTCGAACGACGCGATAAACCGACCGGCCACAGGGGTCCTGGTGACGAGATGCAATCACCGTATGCACGCGCCATGCGCGCGATGGACCAGCCGGTCGGCGCTGTCGTGCAACGGTTTATACGATGGTGCCAGGTGGACGATTCGCGCGATGCGGTCGTGCTTCGGCGAAGTTGTCGCCGTTCCGTTACAGGCAACGAACGCGCCTCGGTCTAACGCACGTGGCCGCATCACGTTCGCAAAACGTGCCCGCGGTATCAGGATTGCAGGCGCATCGGGCCATCGTGAACCGCGCCCCCGCCCACACTTAGCGTGAAACCGAGCGCCTCATGACCGTGCGAACGTTCCTTCGGAACGGCGCTAGGATCCTGTTGTTGGGGGTCGTGGCGACGTGTACCGACCAGCGAAGCACAGCCCCGCTCGCAACAGGCCCGCTCGCGATCACTCCGCAAGTCTTGCCGGTGATCGCCCCCACGCTCCTAACGGCCGGCAACAGTCTCACGAACGCGGAAAGCTACACCACCAGCTCCATCAGCCCGTCTCCCAATGCACTCGTGACTGTCGCGGTGATGGGTATCCGCACCTTCGGTGCGTCGCCGAGTCCCGTAGTGACTGGCGGCGGCATGTCGACCTGGACCGAAGTGGCATCGGTGGTTTTCGACTCGATCCCCTTTGTCCAACGACGCATGACGGTCTACCGGGCCATGAGCGCGTCGCCCGGAAGCGGTCCGATTACCATCACGTTCGCCAACAACCAATCCAACGCTCAATGGATCGTGTTGCAGTGGGACGGCGTGGAGACGAGCGGCGTGAACGGGGCGGGGGCGATCGGCCAGACCGGTTCGGAACGCGGCGATCTGGCGAACGGCCTGTCGGTGGCACTCGCGCCGTTCGCGAACAGCGGCAACGTGGCCTTCGGTGTATTCGGCGCCGCGAGCGGCGTGCACGGGCTGCCGATGATCACCCCGTTTGCCGGCTTCACCGAGATCGACGAACAGGTGTCGCAGGAGTTCACTCCGTCCGATCTCCAGGCGGAATGGGCCACGTCCCTCAACACGGTCGCTGCACTCTGGAATAGCTTGCACGGCGGCGCGCTGGCCATCGAGATCAAGGTGGCGACACTCGCGGTCGCTTCGGTGACCGTGGATCCCGCGACGGCGAACGTGAACGTGGGGGCGACGGTGCAGCTCACGGCGACACCGAAGGATGCGAACGGCGATCCCTTGACCGGACGCGTCGTGACGTGGGGCACCAGCGACGGCGCGGTTGCCACAGTGAGCCCGACGGGCTTGGTCACGGGCGTGGCGGGTGGATCCGTCACGATTACAGCGACGAGCGAGGGGCAGAGCGGTTCGGCGGCGGTGACGGTCACGGTGCCGGTCGTCAACGTGACGGTGGACCCCGCCAGCGCGAGCGTGAACGTGTTCGAGACGCTGCAGCTCACGGCGACGCCGAAGGACGCGAACGGCAATCCCTTGACCGGACGCACGGTGACGTGGACCAGCAGCGATGAGACCCGCGCGACAGTGAGCGCGACGGGGCTGGTCACGGGTGTGGCCGCGGGAGCCGTCACGATTACGGCGACGAGCGAGGGCAAGAGTGGCACGTCGGAGGTGACCGTCACACCGCCGCCGGTCGCTACCGTGACCCTGGCTCCCGCCACCGGATCCGTGTTGGTGGGGGCGACGCTGCCGCTCACGGCGACGCTGAAGGACGTGCACGGCAATCCCTTGACCGGGCGCGTCGTGACATGGGCCACCAGCGATGGCGCGATTGCCACGGTGACGCAGGCGGGCGTGGTCACGGGCGTGGCCGCGGGAACCGTCACGATCGCGGCGACGAGCGAGGGTGTAGTGGGAACGGCGAGCGTGTCGGTGAGCAGCGGGTTCTCCCACACACTGCTCACTTTCGGGACCAATCCCGCAAACGGGAGAGTGTACACCACCGCCTCGATCGCCCCGGCGCCGAATGCGCTCGTCACGGTCGCGGTGCTCCAGTACAGCTCGCAGGGTACCCCGCCCAATCCCACGGTGTCCGGCGGCGGGATGCAGACCTGGGACGTCGTTGCGACCGTCATGTTCGACCCAGGGGTTGGCGGCTTTCCCATGCAGCGGCTCACGATCTTTCGCGCGATGAGCGCTACGCCGGGAAGCGGGCCAATCACGATTACGGCCCCCACTGTCGCGCTGTCGCACGCTCACTGGAGCGTGTCGCAGTGGACCGGCGTCGCGACGGGCGGGGTGAACGGCGCGGGGGCCATCCGGCAAGCCAGCGCCTCAGCGGGCGACAGGGTGAACGGCCTAGTCGTCCCGCTCACGCCCCTGGCGAGTCCAACCAATATCGCATACGGCGCGTTCGGCGTGCAGATAAGAACGGCCGATGTCACCCCGGGGCTTGGATTCACCGAAATTTCCGAGCAGCCGTCGGGGGAGAACACACCGGGCGATCTCCAGACGCAGTGGGGCACCGGCCTCGCGAACGTCCCGGCGACATGGTCCACGGTGCCGGCCCCTAACGCCGGCGGGCTGGCCATCGAGATCAACACGTCGTCGACACCCGGACCGGGACCGGGACCGGCACCGGTCTCCACCGTAACGGTGGCTCCACCGACAGCGAATGTGAACGTCGGCGCCACCGTGCCGCTCACAGCGACGTTGAAGGATGCGAACGGCAATACGTTGACCGGGCGCGTCGTGACGTGGACTAGCAACGATATGTCCCGTGCGACGGTGACTTCGACCGGCTTGGTCACGGGCGTGGGCGTCGGACCTGTGACGATTACGGCGACGAGCGAGGGGCAGAGTGGCACGTCGGCCGTGACCGTCGCGCTGGCGCCGGTTGCGACCGTGACGGTGACTCCCAACCCCGGGAGTGTGAACGTGGGGGCGACGCTGCCGCTCACGGTGACCCTGAAGGATGCGAACGGCAATACGTTGACCGGGCGCGTCGTGACGTGGACCGGCAGCAATGGATTTGCGTCGGTGAGCAGCACGACGGGCGTGGTCACGGGTTTGGCTGTGGGATCCGCCACGATTACCGCCATGAGCGAGGGGCAGAGTGGCACGGCGACCGTGAACGTCACGCTGGCACCGGTCGCGACCGTGACGGTGACTCCCAACCCCGGGAGTGTGAGCGTGGGGGCGACGCTGCCGCTCACGGCGACCCTGAAGGATGCGAACGGCAATACGTTGACCGGGCGCGTCGTGACGTGGACCGGCAGCAATGGATTTGCGTCGGTGAGCAGCACGACGGGCGTGGTCACGGGT
>JBIOXD010000014.1:0-25189 GCA_044869265.1 Gemmatimonadales bacterium | reverse complement strand
CTGGTCGCATTCCTGGAAATACATGGACGCGCCGAGCAATAACCCGATGGGGATGGAGTGGTTCGGGTTGGTGATGGGGCTGGGCTTCGCGCTGTCGTTCGGCTACTGGTGTACGGACTTTCTCGTCGTGCAGCGCGCCATGGCGGCTGGGTCGATGACCGCCGCCCGGCGCACGCCGCTGATCGCGGCGTGGCCCAAGATGTTCATGCCGCTCCTCGTCATCCTGCCGGGCATGCTGGCGATCGGGATGCACGCGACCCAGGGCGGGTTTCTACCGGTCGGCAGCGACGGCCACCCGAATTACAACCTCGCGATCCCGATGCTGCTCGCGCATTACTTGCCGACCGGGCTCTTGGGACTCGGCCTGACGGCGCTGATGGCCTCGTTCATGTCCGGGATGGCGGGTAACGTCACGGCGTTCAATACCGTGTGGACGTACGACATCTACCAGTCCTACATCCGGCCGGGGCAGACGGACCGCCACTATCTGCGGGTGGGGCACATCGCGACCGTCGTCGGGATTCTCGCCAGCGTCCTTGCAGCGTATGCCGCGACGCGGTTCAACAACATCAACGACATCCTGCAGCTCGTGTTTTCGTTCGTGAACGGGCCGCTGTTCGCCACGTTCCTGCTGGGCATGTTCTGGAAGCGCACGACCAGCCACGCCGCGTTTTACGGCTTGCTCATCGGCACGCTGGCTGCCGCAGCGCATTACGGCCTGACGTTGCCGCATGACGCGGTGCCGGGCATCAAAGGCGGCTTCCTCGGCGCCGTGCTGCACGTCTACCCGAGCGAGATGGCGCTGAACTTCTGGACTGCGATCGTCGCGTGGACGTCCTGCTTCGTGTCAACGCTGGTGATCTCGTTGTTCACCAAGCGCACCAAGACCGACGATGAGCTGCGCGGCCTGGTCTATTCCTTGACGCCCCGGCAATCCGATGCGGCGATGGCCTGGTACAAGCGCCCCGTCACGCTGGGCGTCCTCATCTTGCTGGTTTCAACCATACTCAACGTGATCTTCTGGTGAGACTCGACCTGCGGCTGCCCATTGGACTGCTGTTTTCGCTCTTCGGCGTGATCCTCGTCGTCTACGGACTTGTGTCGGACTCGGGCCTCTATAGGCGATCGCTGGGTATCAACGTCAATCTATGGTGGGGATTGGTGTTGCTGGCCTTCGGACTGGTGATGTTGTTTTTTGGGGTCAAGGCTTCCCGAACAAAAACATAAGCGGATCCTCGAGCCTCGCGCGCCACGAGGCTTCGTTGTGCGTGGCCTCGGGATAGCGTCGAATCACGAAGTCCGTTCCTTCCTTCAATCCGTTCTTCAATAACCACTGTCGCACGACCTCGTGGCTCGGCGCGTATGCCGAGTCGAGCCCGTGGCCGCCGAAATCGAACCCGTAGCGCGCGCCCTTGGGTGGCTGCAATCCAGCGGCGATGTCGCGAACGATGTATGGCGTCGTGTCGGGATTCGCGACCTTCGGAACATCCGTAAAGAACTGCTGCACGACCGCCTGTGAGAGCGGGAAGTGCGTCGAGATGCAGCCGCAGGCACCGAAGGCTTCGGGGTGATGCGTGACCAGATAGAACGAGAGCAACCCACCCATCGATGAACCCATCGTGGCTGTATTCTGGGGGCCGGTCAACGTGCGGAACGTCGCGTTCACGCGAGGCATCAGCTCTTCGATCATAAAGCGCGCGTACTGCGGCGCGTCCCGCCACGGCGAATACTCCGACCCGCGCCGCGCACTGTTCCAGACACCGACGACGATCACGGGCGGCATCACGCCGCGCCTCACCAGCCGCATGATCGCTTCGTCAACGCCCCAATCGGTGCCCGTACTCGCGATGCGCGGGTCGAAGAGATTCTGGCCATCATGCATGTAGAGCACGGGGTAGCGCGTCGTAGTGGAGGAGTCGTAGCCGGGCGGGAGCCAGATCTCGACGAGGCGATCGGGGGCGAGGCCGAGGAACGTGGAGCGCACGTCGGGCCAGTAGACAAGCCGGCCGAGTACGCCGGAGCCGCGCCAATCGGTGACGTACTCGCGCACGTCCTTCTTGAATTGCGCGATGTCATGTGCGACGACCGTGTCCCGGCTGAGCATGAGGCGATTGTTCGGTGGAACAACGCCCGTCGCGCTCAGCGCTTCGCGATCCCAGGTGCCGAGCGTGAACTTGTACTCGAGTGTGGTCCCCGCTGGAGCACTGACCTGGACGGTTCGGGTCCGCCCGGTGCCGGTCAGCGCTCGTCCGTCCGGGCGCCATGGCCCAAGATCGTTCAGGCTGCCGGCCAGGTAAACGGTGCCCGTTCCGTCGGGGACACGTACTTGCATTGTGGTCTTCACGGCCGGTGAGCCGAATTGCAGCGTGACCCATTCGACTTCGATGCCCCGACCCTCGTCGCGGCGCACAGAGAACTGGAGGCGCTCGAGGTGCTCGAGCCGCAGCTTGTCCGTGGCTCCGCCGCGGCCGGTCGCAGGGCCGACCCAGTAGTTCCACTCGCCGGGGAATCCTTGAGGCAAGAGGACACCTCGGCCGACCTTGAAATCAGAGAGTGCGAGCGTTTGTTCGCTCCACGTGCTGTCGACGACGACGGGCGCTGTCCAGCTCGTGCCATCGTCTTCCATCAGTGTGACGTGCAGCGTCTGCTTCGACCCCAGGCCGCGCAGCCGCAGCCGCAGCTCATTTGCCGCGACGATAGTCTCCTGCCTCGCCTGTACGCGATCCTTGATAACCAGGGAGGCCGTGTAGTCCGCCGGACTCCATCCGCTCGTGTCCCTGGGGAGCTCAAAGTGAAAGACCGGCTGCCCGGTGACTGGCGAGAAGACATTGCGAAAGAGGCCGCGTCGCCCGGCGTCACCGATGCGGGTGAAGGCCAGCCGGGAGGCGTCAGGACCGGGATCAAATAAACGCAGCGCAGTGGCGGGACTGACGACATCGAATCGCCACGACCCGCGGTCGTTGTAATTCCAATCGGTCGGCTTGCCGGGTGTACCTGCCGGGAACGTAAGTGCGGTATCGCCACGGAAAACCGTGACGACAAACTGATGCGGTCCCTCGCGCAGCGCCGCGGCAGGGATCGAAGCCGCGAAGTCATACCCTCCGCGATCACGTTTCGACAATTGTAGAAATGACGAACCTGGCCCCCCCACCCCACCCGCCCCACGTCGATAAAACAGCACGGCGGAGTCGGGGGGCATCCGGTCGACGATCCGTATTCGGACCTCTGCGTCCCGCCCTGCCAAATACTGAGGTGCGGCAAGAGAGACAACAGTGAGCGGGACGGTATCAGGCGGGGGAGCAACAAACTCCTTGAAGCCGATCTGACCAACTTTCGCCGGCATCGTCGCGAGGTCGACGCCGCTGACACTCAACACGTACACGCCCGGCATCACGTCGAACCTGCCGGCGGTCGCCTTCACGCTCTGACCCGTGGTCACGGGTTGCACGCTGAACGACTCGCCCAACTCGGGCAACGTGACCGTCATCGGCCACGACCTGCTGATTGCACGCGTCACGATCTTGTCGACCCGCGGCAGCTCGAACGGATCGCGCACCGGCACCGCGTCAGGATAGATCTCGAGCCGCCAGACTCCTTTGCGAATCCGGTCGAGGAAGTAGACGCCCTCGCCACCGTACGAAACGACCGGCGATGAGCCGTAACCGGCAATGCGGCGCAACGATCCCGGCTGCGGTGGCTTCGTCGTCGTCGAGCCCGCGTAGAGAAACGCATCGCGCGCGACGAGCTCGGCGAGATCGCTCTCGTACGAGATCCGGAAGTCGCCGAAGCGCATGTTCTCCGGATAGTCCCCGTACGACCGGCCGCGTGGCAGGCGACGCATCTCCTCGGCGGCGATGACGGTGCTCATCGCTTTCCGCGGTGTGTAGACGAGATTCAGATTGTGGGTCTGCCAGCCGAGGTTGCGCGACGCGGTGGCGAGCATGTCGTAGGCGAACATCGCGGCGAACTGCGTGCCGACCGTGCGAAAGGTGCGCGTCATTGCGGGATACATCGTGGCTTCGCGCAGATCGGGAGCGTCGAACTCGTACACAATGCGGGGCAGGCGCGCGAGGTCGGCGCGCTGCATGTCGGGAAACGCGTCGGTGCCGCGCAGATAGTTGCCCACAAGCTCGCGACCGGAGTTGAGGCCCGTGGGATACCAGCCGAACGTGATTCCCTGGGCCTTCGATCGGCGAATCGCCTCACCAATCCGGAAATCCTGGCTGATGTTGTAGAAGATCAGTTTGGTGCATCCGGTGCTGCGAACCGCGTCCGTGAGGGCATTGATGTAACGAATCGAGCCCGGAAGATCTTCGGGATGGTGCCACGGCTCGTTGACCAGCTCGATGAAGATGATCGACGGCTCGTCCTTGAGCGCCACCTTCGTGTACGGGTTCACGTGAGTCAGGATCTGACGCAAGTAGTTCACCTGCGCGGCGATGGCGCCTGAATCCGTGCCCATCCGGCCTTTCCCGAAGTGCCGGCCAAACCCCGGCGGCGATGACGCCAACGCGTCCGGCCAGTTTGATCCGTACAGCTGTATCGGACTGAACAGCATGTAGATACCGCGCTCGCGCGCGCGAGCGATGAGATAGTCCAAGAGATCTAGGTGATCGTTGGCGATGAGATTGCCGGCGCTGTCGGCCGACTCCCAGTCGCCCCAGAACGTCAGCCGTAATGCGTCCCATCCCATGCGCGCGAAGTGCGCCATGTCCTCGTCGATCATCTTCTTGCGATCGCCGTGGACATATCCGGCGGCGCGATAGTCCGACGCCGTCGTCAGCACGTAGTTCGCTCCAAAGAGCGACACCTCTTGTTTGGTATTGTGCCACCGCACCACGCCGCTGCTGTCGAGAAAGACGAGCTCTTGCTGGGCTTGGGCGCGCGAGGCGAATAGCGCGAGCGTGATGCAGAGCAACGGAGTCATCGTCGTTCGGACCAAAGGCGCGCGGACCTAACGGGAGGAGGGCCGCTCGCCAGGGTGATACTCTCGTTCCGAGTGCCCGGCGAGTTGGGAGCGGTAGAAGTAGACGTCACGCAGATCTCCGGACGCGTAACGTTCGGCCTGGTCGTTGAAATGCGGTGAGCGGGGAGAGCCGCTTTCTCCCCCTGCCGTGACCGCCTTCGCCCGCACGCTGTCGCCGAATTCCACGACCGCCACGAAGCTGTTGCCGCTGGTGCCATACCATTTTTTGGTGTTGGGGTAGGGACGCGAACCGTACGCGGCCAGCGAACCCCAAACGCTCGCCGTGAAGGGCACCGGAATACTCGGCTGTGCATCATCAAAGCGCGCCGCGATCTCGGGGCTGATCCGCTGAAACCGGTTGATCGTTCCCCAAGTGGTCTTCCACGTCCCGAAATTCGCATTGAGCGTGTCGACGGCACCAGCGAGCGAGCCGAGGAGGTCGGCGGGCTGGGCGCGCGACGTTGCGATGTATTGCATCACGGAGATGCCCGCAGCGCGCGCGTCGCGCGCCACACGACGACCGATGGACCCACCCCAAAACACGGCCAGCGCGGTCGGCACGGACTCAGAGCCCCACCGGTAATCCCACGCGCGCAAGACGGCGATCGGCTCGGCGAGCTTTTTGGATGGTGTTTGATCGTATACGGCCAGCAGCGGCGGTATCATTCGCTCGAATGCAGGGAGATAGCTGTCGAATGCCGCGTCACGAAGTGTGCTGATCGTCCAGTTGGACTTGCCCGCCAGCACGCGCAGAGCGTGATAGCCTCTTGCCGTCTCTTCGGCGCCGGTCTCGACGTAGCGTGGGTACTGGGCGCGGCTTGGACTCGCTCCCCCCCCCTCGCCGGCGGCGGACCACGGCCAGTTGTTCGCGTTGTAGACCCAGCCGCTGGCAGGGTTCACCACGTTCGGCGTCTCATCGAAAGACAGCACGCCCTTGTACGACGTGGCCGGATTGCCGGCATCCACGGGCCGCGTCCAGTCAAAGCTCGTGTCGCGCCGCGGGATGTAGTTCGAGTGGAAGTACGCGATGTTGCCCTCGGCGTCCGCGAAGACCGTGTTGTTGGACGAGTTGGTGTGCAACTCCATGATCTTGCGGAACTCGGCGAGATTCCGGGCCTTGGTGCGCGAGTACGATTGAATCAGGGCGTTGATCGGCTGCCACATGAGACTGACACTGACGAGCCGGTCGCCTTCCTTGCGGACGATGGGTCCGCGCGGGGTGTACTGCACCGTAAAGGTCCGCTGACCGGTCTTGAAAGGCACCGTGATCTTCCGCGACGACGTTGCCCCCCCCCGGGCCTCGTAGAACTCATCGATGTTGTCCACGCCGCTCGACGTGTGCATCCATCCGGCGGTGGCATTGAAGCCCTGGTAGATGAAGAACTGCCCCCACGTGGCGGCGCCATATGCGTTGAGGCCTTCCTCGCTGACCATCTGCAGCTCGGAGCGAAAAAAGAACGAGGTGTGCGGATTGATCCAGAGCAGCGCTCGGCGATTGGCGGTGAGGCGAGGCGCGATGGCAATCCCGTTGGATCCCGAAGGGTCCGGCTCGAATTCACCGTCTTGCGTGCGGGGGCCGGGTGTGGCCCTCGCCGAGTCTCCGTAGAGCGCGGCGAGCTCGCGCACGCTGATGCGCTCGATATCGCCGCCAATGCTGCCTTCGGTGAACGACAGCGCCATCCACGGCTCGAAGCGCGTGATGACTCGAGGTTTCACTTCGGGGTGCTTATAGAGGAAGAAGTTCAGGCCATCGGCGAAGGCGTCCATCAGCCGCTTGAGCCAGGCCGGACTGCGCGCGTACTGTGCACGCAACGAATCGGGATCGACGAACAGCTTCTGCCGCAGGTCCTGAAAGACGACGGCTTCGCCCTCGGCCTCGGCCAGGCGCCCCAGCGAGTTCAGGTAGTTCGTCTCAATGCGATTGAAGTCATCTTCGGCCTGCGCGTACTCCATGCCGAACACGGCGTCGGCGTCGGTCTTGCCGTAGACGTGCGCGATGCCCCAATCGTCGCGGACGATCGTGACGTTTTGCGCCTGGCGCTCCCAGCGCCGGATATCATCGGCGCTTTGCGCAGATAGCGAACGCGCCATGCCGATGACAACCAGCGCGCTACTGACGAGTCGTAGTATCGATCGCAATTGCGGACCTCGGCGAGAGGTTCAAGTGAACGGCGCCGGTTGAGTCTACCCCAATGGGGGCTCCGGTGAGCCGGTCGAGATAGGTGCCGGCCGTCATGCCTGTCGGAATCGTCGTGTCGACGAGTGCCGTGCCGTTGTTGATCGCGACAAAGCCTTTGCCGCCGCGGGAAAATGCGATCGCGTGCGCGCCGTCGTCCCACCAGCGAGTGATGGCAGTCCCTGCGACGACGCGGCGAAAGGCGACCATGTTCTTGATGTAGGGATCGCGATGCTCGCACACCCACTGACCGCTCGTGGCCGTTTCCAGGCTGGCCGCGCAGTTGACGGTCGTCGTCCAGCCGCTCGCGTCGGAGGGCGGACCCATCGAGTTCTGGGAGGGGCAGTTGAACACGTAGCTGGAAAGGATCGATGGATAGCCGTACGGTTGCGCCAGCATCCAGACGTTGGCGAGACGAAAGACGTTGCCGTCGCGGTAGCTCAGACCGCAGCCGTGCTGGGTATCGTGATTTTGCAGGAAGACGACGGCCTTGTCGGAGGGAATGAGCCCCCACGCCGCTTCGGAAAACTGGTTGCCGGGTGTGCCGTTCGGATTGAGCTGGGAGATGTGTTCGCCGTTCAAGTTCCGGAACTTGTTGCCGACACCGACAAAGGTGAACTCGGTGATGTCGACGGCGCCGCCGGAACTGTAGCCCTCTCCGAAGTAGTCGCGCGGTGACAGCGCTTCGCCGGATCCACCCACCACCTCGAGGTAGACGTAGGGGCGAGGCTTGCCGTCGGCCACCATCGTGTCGTTGACGATGCGCAGAATCTCGTCCAGATCCACCTGCTGAATGTGTTTCGCCGCATCGACGCGGAATCCAGCGACGCCGGCGCGCGCCAGCCCAAACAGATAGTCGGCGATCTTCTGCCGCACGCTCGCGACCCCCGTGTTCAGATCGGGTAACGACAACAGCTCGCAGTCCTGCACATTGGCGGCGCTTTGATAATCGGTCACGGCGCAAGGCGAATGGAAATCGGCCTCGGTGTACAGGCCCGGGTAACTGTACTTCGTGTATGCCGTGCCGTTGCTTCCGACACCCGGGCTCGGGTAGTTGGTCATGTGGTTGATCACCGCATCCACGATGATGCCGACGCCGGCCGCGTTACAGCGCGTCACCATGTCCGCGAACTCCACGCCGGTCCCGGAGCGGCTGCGCGCCACGCTGTAGCTCACCGGCTGGTAACGCTCGCTCCAGTCGTAGCTGGGCGTAATGCTGTGCTCCTGCGGCGGGGAGATCTGCACCGCCATGAAGCCCGCGGGGCCGAGCACCGTTTCGCACTCGAGGGCAATATCGGCCCAGCGCCATTCGAACAGGTGCACGGTGACGTCCCCCGCCAGCATGTGTCCCGAAGGACGATAGGTAGTTGGCAGCGTCGGCCGCGGTGGCGGCGGTGGGCCCGGCGAAGCCGAAGGGGGGCCCTTGTCGTTGCACGCCAGCGCGCAAAGCACGAGCCCCGCCGTGAAGCAGCATCGCGACACGGCGGGGCTCATCAGCACATCACACCAGCCTTAGTAACCTGGGTTCTGCGTCAGGTTCGGGTTGGCGATCAGCTCGTTCGCCGGCAGCGGATAGAGATCGCGTCCCGTGGCCAGAGCTTGTCCACCCACAACGCCGCCCTTCCAGGCCCACACGTATGTCGCGGTCGAGAACACACCAAACCGTACGAGGTCGGTCCGGCGGCTCGCCTCGAACATCAATTCGCGGTTGCGCTCGGCCAGAATGGTGTCGACTGCCGGCAGTGCGGCGAAGTTCGCCGTCGTGTTGCCGTACGCCCGCTGCCGGATGAGGTTGAGGTAGTTCAACGCGTCGCCGGCAGTGCCACCACCACCTCGAATGTGGGCTTCCGCGTAGATCAGGTAGGCATCGGCAAGCCGGAAGATCGGGAAGTCCGTGTCCACCATGCCCGATTGCTGTCCATTAGCGCCCCCCGACGTCTTGTTCATGAACTTCGGTGCGCCAATACCATGGGAGTAGTTGCCGATCTCGTCGACATTGACCTGCTGTCCGGTCGTATGGAAGAACGCGGCTCGCAAGTCGCCCGCTCCAAACGCGTTATACGTCTGCTGCTTCATGCGATAACCGCCCCAGCAGAAATCGATGCCGTAGTCCGCGGCGCTCATGCTGCCGCCGCAGCCCGCGTGAATCAGGAATGTCATGCCGCCCCACGTCTGCGTGTTGGCGCCATCCTGGGCCGCGACAAAAATCAGCTCCGGTGAGGTGTTGTTATCGGCCAGGAAGTTGTTCCGGAAGTTCGGCGCCAGGCTGTATGCCGGAGCGGAGCTGATAACGGCCTGCGCTTCGGTCAGCGCACCCGTGTAGTTCGGGGTACCGATATACACGCCCGCGTTCAGGTACAGCTTGGCGAGCAACATGTGCGCCGCTGCGGGTGTCGCGCGGGCATACGTGGCCGCCACGCCCGGACCGCCCGCCGGGAGATCGGGAAGGATCGCGGTGAGCTCGCTGACCACATAGTCGTAAATATCCGCGCGATTCGCCTGCGCCGGCGGTGTGGCCCCTAAGGCATCGTTCTCGGTGACGAGCGGGATGTTGCCGAACAGATCGATGCCGTGCCAGTAGCTCAGCGCCCGAAGGAAGCGCGCCTCGGCGCGATAGTGGTGCACATCGGCGATGAGCGTCGGATCGTTATGACCGCGCTCGGCCAGCTTCGCGTCGGTGCTCTGTCGCAGGAACTCATTCACCAGCATGACCTGGTAGAACACGCGATAGTACATCGCGTTGACCATGCTGTTGCTCGCGTCCCAGGTCCCGGTGTTCAGCGTCGGAAGGCCGGGGTCGTTCCAACCGATCACGGCTTCGTCGGTGGGCATCTCCTGGAGATACCAGTAGAGACGCAAGTATTCGCCGAATCCCTCATCGATGCCCTGGATGTCGGGGTTGCCGTCCGGACCGCGTTGCCCGGTGACGATCAGCCCGCCGTAGATCTTGGCGAGGAAGGCCCGATAGGAGCTCGGGTCGTTGAAGATGTTGGCGCTCGTGACGGTGCTCTTCGGCGCGACCGTAGGATCGGTGCAGCCGGCCGCGGCCACCGCGAGGAGAGCCGTGAGACTCAGAATTGTGGTTGTGCGGTTCATGTCTCGGGTCTCCTCTAAAACCGGGCGCTCACGCCGGTGGTAAGGGTGCGCGAGCGCGGATAGATGTTGTTATCGATACCGCGCAGGCCCGAAGTGGGATCGACTCCACTATATCCAGTGATGGTGAAGGCGTTCTGCACCGTGCCGTAGAGCCGGAATGGCGCGTTCTTGAGGTTGAACGAGTAGCCCAGCGTAATGTTGTCCATCCGCAAGAACGAGCCATCTTCCACGAAGTAATCGGAATAATATTGCGGTACGACGAACCCCGTCTCCAGCACGGATCTGTGCAGGTTGCTCGGCATCCCTGAACCGCTGAGGTTCTGATACGCGCCGGTCGCCGAGGCGACGTTGTTGTACACATAGTTGCCGAGATACGCGCGCAGTGTAAACCCGCCGTCGAACTTGCCCCAACTGAGGTACGACGTGTGGCCGAGGATCCACTTCGGCGCCGGATCATGGAATGGCCGCCGGTCGCCGTCGTTGATGGCCCCGTCGTTGTTCTGATCCACGTACATGTTCGTTGGCGTGGTAGGATCGTAGACCGGCTTCCCCTGCGCATCGTAGCGGTGCTCAAACACGAAGAAGGAATTGATCGGAACGCCGGGCTGCAACACCTGGATGAGGTTACCGACGCCGCCCGAGATGTTGCCCACCAGAATGCGCGCCACACTCTTGTTCGGATTGATGTCAATCAGCTCATTGGTGTTGTGACTCGCCACGAATGAGGCATCCCAGGCCAGTGTCTTGCCGGGCTTTGGCTGGAGGACTTTGGCGTTCAGCATGAATTCGAGACCCGTGTTCTTCATGCTGCCGATGTTTGTGGTGACGAAGTTGCCCACGTTGGTGCCTGCAGGAACCGGCACGTTGAAGATGAGGCCGGTAGTGTTTTTCCTGTACCAGTCGATCGAACCGCTGAAGCGCTGGCCGCTGAAGCCAAAGTCGAGACCGGCGTCATACGCGGTCGTCTTCTCCCAGTGGATGGCGGGGTCGACCGCACTCGGCCGGATTGTGGTGATGAACTGGTTGCCGAACTGGACCTTCACGAGGGCGTCGCCGTACGTGTACGTCGAATACTGCAGGTAGTCGCCGAATGCCTGGTTGCCGGTCTGGGCCCAGGAAGCCCGTAGCTTCAGGTCCGACAATCCCCCGAACCCCTGCATGAACGGCTCCTGCGAGATGCGCCAGCCGAGCGAGGCCGCGGGGAATGTCCCCCACTGATTTCCCGCTCCGAAGCGGGACGAACCGTCGCGGCGGAGGCTGACCGCCGCGAGATAGCGGTCATTGATGTTGTAATTGAGACGTCCGAAGAACGAGATGAGCTTGAAGTCGGTGATGGTTTTGGTGTTCGTGACGTTCACTGCCGGCGGGATGCCGTCGTCTCCCAGGAGATTGCTGGTGAGCCTCGTCTCTCTCAACTCCGGGAACTCGGCATGCGACTGTTGATAGGAATAGCCACCGACGACCTCGAGCATGCCCGGTCCGTACGCCTGCGTCGGATTATAGCTCAGGTAGGCCTCGAGCACCGAGTTCCCCTGGCTGTGGTTCTTCAGCTCGAGCAAGCCCTGTCGTTGCCGGACCTCAGCAGCGAGGTTGTTGGGATAGAACGTCCGCCGGTCGGCTTTGGTGAGGTCGTAGCCGAGGTTGAGGTTCGCCGTGAGCCCCTCGAGGAATCTCGGCTTGTAACCAGCCTGGATGTTGCCGACGCTGCGCCACGTCGTTCCTTCGTCGGACGCGAGCGTCAGGCTGGCGACCGGGTTTGACGGCGAGGCGTTGGTGGTCCGCCAATCCCAGTAGCCGGTGGGACTCGTGGGATCGAGTATCGGCTGCGTCGGTGCCATGCCCGCGGCGTTGCCGATGACGTCACCCGGCGTGAAATGATCGGCCGTCCGTGCGCCCCGCACGTTCGTGCTGAGCCGCAACCGGTTGTCGAAGAGTGACTGTTCGTAGTTGATGCCGAGCGAAATTCGATCGGCCGAGCTCGAGCGAATGATGCCGTTCTGCTTTTGATAGCCCAGCGACAGGCGATACCCCATGTCGCCGGTCCCGTTGGTGAGGGACAAATCGTACTCCTGTCCGTATCCGGTTCGGTCGATCTCGTTGAACCAGTTCGTGTTCTGACCGAGCAGCGAATCGACCCGTCCGGGCGCGTACGTCGCAACGGCGTCGGCGAACTGGGTCGAGTTGAGCATCTCCGGAAACTTCGTGACCGTCGATGCGGAGGCGTTGGTGTTGAACTCGATCATCGGACCGGAGCGGCCTTTGCCCGATTTCGTCGTGATGATGACGACGCCGTTCGCCGCGTTCGTGCCGTAGATCGCCGCGGCCGAAGCATCGCGCAGCACCGTGATGTTTTCGATATCGTCCGGGTTGATATAGTTGAGCGGATCGCGGTTGGTCGTGAGGCCACCGCCCGCACCGGTCCCGAGTGGTACACCGTCGACGACGTAGAGCGGTTCACTGCTGGCATTCGTGGATGTCGCGCCGCGAATCCGGATCGACAGGCCGCCACCGGGATCGTTGTTATCGACCACCTGTACGCCCGCGACCTTCGACTGAATCAGCATCTGCGGGCTGATGACGCGCCCGGTATTGAACTGCGAGTCGGCGACGGACGTCACCGCCCCGGTGATGTTGCCGGCGCGCTGCTCACCGTAGCCGGTCACAACGACCTCGGACAGCGTGACCGCCTGACCGCTGAGCGGGAGATCGACGACGACTTCCTGGCCGGCGACGACCGTGACGTCGCTCGTCGCTTGCGCGTAGCCGATCGTCCTCGCGCGCACGGTCTGAGGCCCTTCGGGCACGCCGGTCATCACATAGCGCCCGTCGACTTGCGTCAAAACACTGCGGCCTCCCGCGGCGACGGTGACGCCGGAGAGGCCTTGCTGATTCGCATTGTCGGTGACGCGTCCGCGAATCGTTCCCGTCGGTTGCTGCGTGTGGAGCGCAGTGGGAGCAATCCCAAGCAGTACCAGGATCGCGCTCATGACATACGGTAGACGTCTCATACGATTCCCTCAGCGTAACGGAGAAGGAGAATTGGACGTGGACTCCAAAAGGCGCGGCGAATCAAGGAGTGTCAAGGATGAGAAAGGCGGATATTATTGAATCATGCGTTACGAAACCTTCAGGAAACGCCTCACCGATGCGGTCATTAACACGACGGGCGAGACCTCCGCACCTCTCCGGCAGGCCGTGCTGGATCGGGCCAACGGAGAGCGCGACGGTGTCCCCTCCGCGCTATACGCATACGTCGATACCGTCGCCCGCCATGCCTACCGAGTGACGGACGGCGATGTCCAAGCGCTGCAACGAGCTGGGTATTCCGACGACGCGCTCTTCGAGATCACGGTCGCGGCCGCGGTGGGAGCGGCGCTCCAGCGGCTCGATCGCGGCTTGGCGGCGCTGCGCGGGGCGGAGCCCGATTGATGCGCCTCGCCCGTGTAGAGCATCGACATCGACTCAAGGAAAAGCTCAAGCTCGGACTCATCCGCGTGCTCAGCGGCCGCCGCGTCCCCGACGTCGTGAAGACGCTCATGTACCGCCCCGAGCTCTGGGGAAGGCCGATGTGCGAGTGGACGCAGGCCGTGCTGCGCGGCCCGTCGCAGTGGAGCGTGGGTGAACGGGAGCTCTTCGCCGCGTTTACGTCCAAACTCAACCAGTGCGTCTTCTGAACGGAGTCGCATGCCGCGGTCGCGGCCCTGGCTCTGCAAGATGATCGGTTCGTACGCGCGGTCGTGGACAATTGGCGCACCGCGCCCCTCGATGCCAAACTGCGCGCGACGCTCGGCTTCCTCGAGAAGCTGACGCTCCATCCGAACGACGTGCGCCCTGCCGACATCGCCCCGCTCCGCGCCGCCGGCGTCCGCGACGAGGCGATCGAGGACGCAATCAACGTCTGCGCGCTGTTCAATATTTATGACCGAATGGCCGATGCGCTCGCCTGGTACCTTCCAGATCCTGGCGGTTATGCGGCCTCGGCGCAAAACCTGATAAAACGGGGATACTTGACATAGGTGCGTGGTGCGTGGTGCGTGGGCCTGCAACCGACGCACCACGTACCACGCACCACGTACCACGCACCTCACCGTGCCAAGCTGATCATCTGTAGCCGGTCATTGTTTCTGGCCACCACAATCACCCGCTCTCCCTTCGCTCGTCTCAGCACAGCCATGTACCGCACCTGCCCCTCGATCGCGAGCCCGCTCTGCTCCATATCCACGGGCGAGAAACCGCCGCGTCCGTCCCCGTGGAGCAGAAGTCCGTAACTCGCGTCATAGCGGCCCTGCACCGGTGTCACGCCGGAGAAGTTGCCACCGACCACCAGATCGATGTGCCCGTCACCGTCGAAGTCTTCGGTCACTGACGCGTAGATCGGCGCGAACTGCGCTTCGTGCGGCAACGCTCGCGTCTCAAACGTGCCATCGCCGCGATTCAGCGCGACTGCACTGGCGAACGTGTATGCCTCGAGCACGCGGGCGTCTTTTAGCTTCTTGCTCGGCACAATATCCTCGATCCTGCTCGCACCGAACGACGCGTACGTGGGGTAGCGACTCGCCAGTGACGGGGCCACCGCTAACAGCTCGTCGCGGCCCGCGAGCGGATAGCTGACGCCATGACGGTAAGACGTGAGGATCTGCGTCACCCGGCCTGTGTCGAAGAAATCGCCGACGTACAGTCGCACGGGCTCGTCGCGCGACGCGCGGAGGTAGGAGTTCAGGCCGAGGTTGCCGAGGACGAGATCGGGCCGGCCGTCGGCGTTGAGATCGGCGGCCTCGACGCTGGTCCACCAGCCGTTTGTCCTGGCCAGCCCAGCCTGTTCGGTGCGATCGACGAAACTGCCGTTCTCCTGGTGAAAGACGCGCACGGGCATCCACTCACCCACGACGATCAGATCGAGCTTCAAGTCTCCATCGTAGTCGCCCCAGACGGCTCGGCTGACCATGCCTGCTTCCGCGAGCGCGGGTGCTTTCTCCGACGTGACGTCGCGAAAATGGCCTTGTCCGTCGTTCTCGAACAGATGGCTGCGCGGGATGACCCCATACTGCCGCGCCACCACCCGGCTGCCGACGAACAGATCGACATCGCCGTCGCCGTCGAAATCGCCGGCCGCGACGGAGGAGCCATTATGCAAAAAGTCTGGCAGCGCATCCCTCGCGCGCTGAAAGTTTCCTCGGCTGTCGTTGAGATAGAGGCGGTCCCGCAGCGGCTCGCCCTCCCAAAACTCGTTGCCGCCGCTCACGACGTAGAGATCGAGATCACGGTCGCCGTCAGCATCGAACAAGGCGGCAGCGACGTCCTCATGCAGGCTGTCGGCGCGGAACGCGAGCTGGGCCGCCGCGCGCAGGGATCCGGCGGCGGTTTGAACGAATAGCGCACCGGGCTGCCATTTGGCGCCACCGACATAGATGTCGTCCCGGCCATCACCGTTGACATCGCCGACCGCGAGAGCGGGGCCTTCCGTGGACAACAGATGCGGCATCAACGGCTCCCGACCGTAGTCGAAGAACGTGTTTTCGTGATGCTTGAAGGGAGGACCAACCTGCGCGCTGACATCGGCGAACAGCGGCTGTCCGCGCCGCGGAGCATAGGACCAGCGGCCGGCGGCTTCTGCCTGTGACACCGTGAGGAACTGATCGGCAGGGACGTTCGAGAGCACCTGGAAGCGCTTGTCGGGCCACACCACGATCAGCGAGTCGAGGCGTGCCAGACTATCGAGGCCAAAGTGGGCTCGCGAGTCGACCGCGGATTGGAACCCGCGCGTCGGCATGACTTCCACCATTTGCCGCGCGTTCCGACTGACGGCGATAACCTTCGCTCCCACGCCACCGGTATTTGCCGCCGAACCACGGAGTGTGACGGTAAGAAACCGATGGGACGCGCTGTCCAGCTCACGGACGCGATTGCGATAGACCGTCGCGCGAGCATTCAGGTTGTTCACGATCAGATCGAGCGCGCCATCGTTGTCGAGATCGGCATACGCGGCGCCGTTAGCGAATCCCGGCGTTCCCAGGCCCCACGCCCGTGCCCGGTTCGTGAACGTCAGATCGCCGTTATTGTGGAACGCGTAGTTGGGAAGCCGAACGTGCGGCATTTTCGAGATGTCGGGCCCTTGCTCCGGACGCAGACGCGCGTTGTCCAGGGATGCGAGGTAATCCAGGTCGTTGGGCCGACGATAAATGCCCGCGCTGACGAACAGGTCCTTGCGGCCGTCGTTATCGAAGTCGGCAAACAGCGGCGCCCAGCTCCAATCGGTTGCCGCCATCCCCGCGAGATAGCCGATCTCGCTGAAGCGGAGCTTCCCGCCCGTGACTCCGCGGTTCAGCTGGAGCGTGTTGCGTGCGTACTGGTAGTGGTAGCCCACCGCCAGCTTCATGCTGAACAGCTCGTAGCTCTCGGTCGTCGCCGCCGTCTTGAGGATAGGCTCGCTGTCGGGCAGCATGTCGAGCACCGCGATATCGGGACGCCCGTCGTTGTTGAAGTCGGCGGCATCCGCGCCCATCGAGAACCTGCTCGTATGCCCGGTCGCCTGTGTGATCGACTCCGTGAATGTGCCGTCACAGTTGTTGAGGTAGAGAAAGTCGTTTTCGGGAAAGTCGTTGGCGACGTAGATGTCGAGGCAGCCGTCGAGATTGACGTCGCTGGCCACGACGCCGAGTCCGAATCCTTCCACACCGCCGTAAATACCGGCCGTCGCGCTGACGTCCACGAAACGGCTGTTGTCGTTACGGTACAAACGATCCCCGGCTTTGGCGTTGCGCACCATGCGGCTGGTGCTCGGACTCGCAAGTCGCTCGGCATGGGTGGAGCTGTTCAGCAGGTACATGTCGAGATCGGCGTCGCCGTCGTAGTCGAAGAACGCGGCCTGAGTGGAATAGCCGGCGAATCCGAGGCCGTACTCTTCGGCGCGATCGGTGAACGTGGCATCGCCGTTGTTGATATACAGCACGTTGCGGCCCGACATGCCGAGGTGGTTCACGCCCGAGACGTAGATATCCAGTTGGCCGTCCCCGTTGACGTCGGCCATCGTCACGCCGCTTTTCCAGCCGACCGAATCAGCGACGCCGGCGCGCTCGGTAATGTCTTCGAACCGGAACCCTCCCAGGTTGCGGTACAGGCGGTTCGCGCCCAGGTTCGAGGTGAAGTAGAGATCGACTCGTCCATCGCCGTCGATGTCGCCCGCCGCCACACCACCGCCGTTGTAGAAGTACAAATAGTTGACGATGTTGACCGCGGAATCCTGGCCAGTGGCGGAGGGCAGCGTATTGGCGAACGTGATTCCGCTCGTTTCGGGCGCCACCGCCACGAACAGTGGGGGCTCGGTGGACGAGGGGGGGGGTTCGCAGCTCAGCAGCGCGAGCGCAGTCGCGAGCAGAAACGCCGGAAATTTGCGCAAGGGGCGCCAGTATAGCGTGAAAACTTTCCTTTCGCTGGTGGCACTATTGGTTCTCGCCAGTAGCGCATGTCGGGAAAGGCCCGTGGATATCGGAGCGGTGCTCACGGCGCGTACGGTGGGGCTGGAGCACCTGCAGCGCGGACGGCTCATCGACGCCGAGCACGAGTTCCGTCAGATGATCGCGCTCGCACCGCGCGATCCGCAGGGGTATGCCAACCTCGGGCTGACGTACCTCCGAGCCGGCCGTTACGACGATGCCGAAGCCGAGCTGCAGCGGGCACGCCAGCTCGACGCGGCGAGTCCCGAAATAGCGCTCATCCTCGCCAGGCTCTATTCCCTCACCGGACGCGACGACGAAGCGCGCCGAGTGCTTGTCCCGATCGATCCGAACGCGCGGGTGCTGTACGCAATCGCAGAGCTCGAGCGGACCCACAACGATAGCGCGTACGCGGCGCGGCTCCGTGAGGTTCTCGAAAAGTCGCCTGCCAACCTCGCCGTGCGACTGCAGCGTGCCGGCGCGCTGCTCAGGCTCGGCCAGGCCGACAGCGTGCTCGCCGCCCTCGAGGATGTCCGTCGTGTTCCGCCCGAGCCGCCTCGCGAAGCGCTGCCGCATCTCAACGCCGCGATTCAGGCGCTGCGCAGCGGCAACATGGCTGAAGCCCGTGCCGCGATCGATCGCTTCGCGCGTCTGATCGAGGTGACGGCCCCGTACCAATCGTCACTCGCACAGGTGGACTGGGTCGAAGGGGCGACTCCGGGCCGGCCGGAGCTGGGCTTCAATCCCGCCTCGCTCATCACGATGCGCGGCATCGCGCCGGCCTCGAACGTCGAGGTGCGCTTCACCGACGTGACGGGCGAAAGTGGTTTGCCCGAGCGCAGTGGTCCCGTGACCGCGCTTGCGCTGGGGGACTACGACCGCGACGGTGAGGACAATCTCGTGATTGCTGCCCCGAGTGTGAGCGTGTATACGGTGCACGGCGGGTTTGTCGCCGACGTCAGCGCCAAGGCGGCTCTCCCGCTCCCTGCCGGCATTATCGCCGCGACGTTCGTTGACTATGACAACGACGGCTGGCTCGACCTCTTCGCGATCGGTGAACGCGACCGCGGCTATCTGTTGCACAACCGCGAGGGCAAAAGGTTTGAAGATGTGACGGCAACCGCCGGCATCCGCCAACTGGACGGCGCGCGACGCGCGCTGTTCGTGGACCTCGATCATGACGGCGATCTCGATTTGCTGCTCATCGGGGGTCAATCACTCGGCGTGTATCGCAACAATCTCGACGGCACGTTCGCGCCTTTTCCAAACGCATTCGGTCTCACTCGGGGAGGGACCGACGCCGCATTCGGGGATCTCAATGACGATGGTCGTGTCGACATCGCCGTCGCGAGCACGACCGGCGGCGACGCCGTGTTCTACAGCGATGGCGTGCGAGGCTTCAAGGACGCGGGACTTCCGGTGCGTTCTCGCTCGAACGCGGTCGCGGTCGGCGACTACAACAACGACGGGACACTGGATGTCTTTTGGACGGGGGGGGGCGGGGGCGCGAACATCGCAGCGTCGCTCGATTATGACAACGACGGTTGGCTCGACCGGATCACAGCCGGGCCAGGAAGTGTCGCGCTGTTTCACAACGACGGAAGGGCGGGGGGACGTTTTGAGGACCGCAGCCGGATCCTTCCGCAGTCCGTGCAGCGCGACTCCGTTACACAGATGCTGATTGCCGATCTCGATGGCGATGGTGATCCAGACATCCTGCTCGGTTCCCGCCATGGCGTGCGCCTGCTGCGCAACGATGGCGGCAACGCTCGCCTCGGCATGCGCGTCGAGCTCACGGCGCTCGGCGCGGGCAGCGGGAAGAACAACACGTTCGGGATCGGATCGAAGCTCGAAGTCCGCGCCGGCGAGCTGTATCAGACGCGGGTCGTGACGTCGCCGGTGACGCTGTTCGGGCTTGGCTCGCATTTCAAGGCCGACGTGCTCCGCGTCCAATGGCCCAACGGCGTTCCGCAGATCATCTATATCCCGGGCACCGATCAGGACGTGCTCGAGACGCAGGTGCTCAAAGGCTCCTGCGCGTTCCTGTATACGTGGGATGGGACGCGGTTCCGCTTCGTCACCGACATCATGTGGCAGAGCGCGCTTGGGATGCCGGTCGGAATAATGGGGCCTGGGGGCTCGGGCCTAGGGCCTGGGGGGTCGAAGGCGTATGCACCGGCTGGGGCATCGCTCGAGTACGTGCGGATCCCGGGTGAAGCGCTCAAGCCGAAGAACGGACGGTACGTCATTCAGGTGACGGAGGAGCTGTGGGAGACCGCGTATCTCGATCAACTGCGACTGATCGCGGTCGATCACCCCGACTCGGTGGCGGTTTTCGTCGACGAGCGGTTTCCGCCGATGCGGGGAACCGGCCTACAGCTGTTTCACGTGGTCCGTCGCCGGCCACCGCGGTCGGCGATGGACGATCGCGGCGCCGATGTGCTGGCGGAACTCAAGGATCATGACTACCGCTATGTCTCGAATCTGACGCCCCGTCGCTACCAGGGGTTGACCGACCCACACGGCCTAGTGCTCGAACTGGATGAACGGGCGGGCGAACCGGGGACGTACTTGTTCCTGCGCGGCTGGATCTTCCCGTCCGACGCGAGCATCAACGTGGCTCTCGCCCAGCAGAAGGTCCTCAAGTCTGAGATGCCCGTCATCGAAGTGCGCAATGCGCGCGGGCAGTGGGTGTCGCGCGGGATGATCGGTTTCCCAGCGGGCAAGGATAAAACGATGGTGATCGATCTCGAGGGCATCTTCCCGACGCGCGATCGGCATGTGCGGATCCGCACGAGCATGCAGGTCTATTGGGATCAGGCCTCTGTTGTGCAGGGCCTGGGGCCTGGGGCCTCGGGCCTGGGGAATACGACGACGTTGACGCCACTGTCAGCGGATCTGCATTACCGCGGGTTCTCGCGGATGTACCGGCGCGGCGGGCGTGACGGTCCGCATTGGTTCGACTATGCCGACGTCACGCGCGAGTCGCCCTGGCGTCCCATCACCGGCGCGGCGACGCGATTCGGAGATGTGCGGCCGCTGTTAGAGCGCAGCGACGATCAGTATATCGTGATGGTGCCCGGTGATGAGGCAACCATCGAGTTCGATGCCGCCGCAAAGGAGCCGCCGCCCGGGTGGACGCGCACTTTCTTCTTATATAGCGACGGCTGGATCAAGGACTCCGATCTCAACACGGCCCACGGAACGACTGTCGAACCGCTCCCGTATCACGCGATCACGTCCTATCCGTACGCTCCCGGCGACGCTTACCCCGCCGACTCAGCACGCCAGAGCTATCTCCGGGAGTACAACACGCGGGTCATCGGTCCCTCAGCCCAGCAGCTCCTGGGCCCTAGGCCCCAGGCCCCAGGCCCTAGGCTCTTCATGGGCTCCGGGGCGCGGGTGCCGGAGCGGTAGCGGGAGCGGGACGAATCCGAATCGCTTGGCCGCCGCCGGGGGCGAGGGCGATCCGCAAACGCGAGTTCCGCGTCACGGTCCGGCGCGAAATCGCGACCGGCGTCGGGTTGGTGAGCCAGTTGGCGCCTGGGCCGTCGGCGTAGATCTCAGCCGTGTAGCTCCTGCCGCGCTCGAGGAACGTGAGCGGCACGTCGAAGGTGCGCGTCTGCTCGTCGGTGATGGCGCCCAGGAACCACTGGGGGCTGTTCTTCTGGCGGCGGGCGACGATCACGTAGTCTCCAATCTTCCCCTCGATCACGCGCGACGTGTCCCAGTCCACCGCGACGTCCTTGATGAATTGGAACGCCGGCTGGTTTTCATAGTTCTCGGGGAGATCGGCCGCCATCTGCAGCGGTGAATAGATCACCACGTACAACGCGAGCTGTTTGGCGAGGGTGGTGCGCACGCGTGACTCTTCATTGGTGCGCGCCGGACCCGTTTTGGTGCGCAGGATGTCGAAGATGCCGGGCGTAAAGTCCATCGGGCCCGCGAGCAACCGCGTAAAGAACAGGATCGTTTCGTGCTCGGGGGGATTCCCGCCCTCACCGCTCCAGGCGTTGTACTCCTGGCCGCGCGCGCCTTCCCGGCTCATCATGTTGGGGTAGGTACGTCGTTCGCCAGTATCGTGGATCGGCTCGTGCACGTCGAGCATGATGTGGTGCTCCGCGGCCTTTACGATCACGTGCCGGTAGTGATTGACCATGAACTGACTCCAATGCGAATGGCCTTCGCTGGTCAGGTCAGTCACGTAGCCGGATTTGATTCCGTCGAGCCCCAGGCGCTCGTACATCGAGAAGGCGCTGTCGATCTGGCGCTCGTAGTTTTGGATCCCGCCCGATGTCTCGTTGTGCACGATCAGGTGCACACCCTTGGACTTGGCGTAGCGCGCGAGTTCCACGATGTCGTAGTCGGGGTACGGTTGGGTGAACGAGAATGCATTGCGATTCTGGATCCAGTCGCCGTCCCAGCCGATGTTCCATCCCTCGACGAGCACGCCGCCGAATCCGTTTTTCGCCGCGAAGTCGATGTAGTGCTTCGTGGTCTCCGTCGTGGCGCCGTGCTTCGGGCCCGAGCTCCACGTCATTGTGCCGATGTGCATGCCCCACCAAATGCCGACGTACTTCATCGGCTTGATCCAATCGGTTTCCGGAATGACGCTCGGCGGATTGAGGTTGAGGCCAAGGACCGAAGGCGCGAGATCCGTCACCCGATCTGCCACCTGGATGGTGCGCCACGGAGTCACGAAGGGCGTCTTGCCGCGTACCTTCACGCCGTCGGCGTGGGGCGCGAGGTCGACGCGCAGCGTGCGGTTCTCCATCCTCGGGCCCCGGATGTTCATGCGGGCGTAATCCACGAGATTCGCTTCGTGCAGCACGATGAAAGTCTTGCCGTCGAGCGTTTCCATGGTGATCGGCGTCTGAACGCTGTCCAGCGTGCTCACGGGCTGCGAGGAGTACAGCTGCTCGGAGCGGTCGAGACGTGGCCGGTTGGAGGGGATCGACCAGGCGCGCGAGTTGTCGGCCATCGCGAATTCCGTCAGCTCGTCCATGATTTCGAATTCGCCGAGGCTAGGCTGCGACGGAAACTCGTAGCGGAACGCCACGCCGTCGTTGAACGCGCGCACCGCGAGCGTAAATCGGCGGTTCGGACTGGTCCGCTCCTCGACGGACACCTTCAGCTCGTTGTGGTGATCGCGGACGCGTCGCACTTCGCCCCACGGCTGAGTCCACGTCGTGTCGAACGTGGCCCGGCTCGAATCGACGATGCGCAGGCTGTCGCGCAGCGGCGGCTGGCCGCGAAACTGGAATCCCAGCCGGGACGGAGTCAGCAAAGAGCGGCCATCCCGCTGCACCGCGTAGTACAGCGTGCCTTCGTGCGTGCCCACGATGACGACGTTCCGCCGGTCGGGAGAAGCCACGCGCAGCTGTGCATCGACCCGCAGGGGAAACAGGAGCAACGCAACGAGTACGAAAGTCCTCATCGATGACTCCGGCGTGGTGTATATTCCGGCTGTTGAGTTCACCTATCAGGGGATGCGCATGAACCGATCAACCATCCGTCCCTTTTGCTTTGTCGTCCTCCTGCTGCTCGCCGCCTGTTCCAGCAATCAATCCGGGTCCAGCTCGGCGCGTCGTCCCTCAACATTGGGAGTCGTGATCACGGCGGAGGACATCGCGCGATCACCGGGGATGTCCCTCGAGCAGATCATGGTTGCGCGCATTCCTGGCCTGACCTTCGGGCGAGCGGAAGACGGCCGGGTCATCTTGAGGTTGCGCGGCACGACGACGTTCATGGGCAGCGAGGAAGCGTTGGTGGTCGTGAACGGCATCGCCCTCGGCCCGAATGCCGCCGGCAACTTGAACGCGATCAATACGCACGACATCGAGTCTATCACGGTGCTGCGGGACGCCGCCAGCACCGCGCAGTACGGCTCGCGCGGTGCCAATGGCGTGATCCTCATTCGGACCAAGCAGAGCTAGCGGCCGTCGCGCTGGTCCAGCCCGGAAGAAGAGCAGGCGATCGTTGTTGCGCGCGACGAGGTAGAGTTCGCCGGCGCGCGTGCGCAGCCGTTGAATGTCGCGCGCCTCTCCTGGCACGAAGAACCCACTCGTGGCGCTGGGCACCGGCGTGAAGCCTCCACGGCCGTCGCCCTGCAGGAACAGCCCGTAGCTCGCGCTCATGCGGCCGATCGCGGGCTGGACTCCGTCAAAATTGCCCGCCAATAGCAAGTCGGGCTTGCCGTCCCGGTCGAAGTCGCCCGGGAGAATGCCGTAGACAGGAGCGACCTGTGCCTCGCGCGGCAGGGGCATCAGCGTGAACGATCCGTCGCCGTTGTTGCGCGCCAGGGCGGTCGCGAATGTTTCCGCCTTCCGCACGACGGCGCCCGACAAGTCATCCCCGAAGACCTGCTCGACCGTCTTTCCGGCGTAATCGGAGTACGTAGGAAAGCGTGGTTTGAGGTAAGGAAGGACCGTCGTCAACTCGTCGCGCAGCGCGAGCGGATAGGACGCGCCGTTCGCGTAGCTGGTAAGGACCTGCTCGCCAAACCCGTTCCCATCAAAGTCCTTGACGTACATGTGCGCGGGCTCGGCTGCAGACGCGTGCAACCGGGTGTTCAGCCCTAAGTTGCCCAGTACGAGATCGACTCGACCATCGCCGTTGAAATCGCCGGCGACGATGCGATTCCACCAACCCGCGCTCTGCTCGAATCCCTTGATAGCGGCGCGGACGAGCTTCGTCCCCGTGTTATGGAACACGGTGATGGGCATCCACTCGCCCACGATGACCAGGTCGAGGCGCCGGTCGTTATCGATGTCCAGCCAAAGGGCATCGGTGACCATCCCGACCTGCGCCAGGTCCGGGGCAATCTGCGTCGTGACATCTGTGAAGCGGCCGGTGCCGTCATTGCGCAGGAGCGTGCTCGGCGGATCGATGCCGTAGCGGCCCGGCACCAGGCGACCACCGACGAAAACAAAGTCTTTGGAAACCGCGACCCGTGAGCCGCTGCCGAATAGCGGCGGCAGGTAGTTTGCCGTCTTTCGAAAGCTGCCGTGCCCATCGCCGAGGTAGAGCCGGTCCTGGAGGGGCGGCGCGCGGTCGGAGAATTCGTTGCCGCCGGTGACCACGTAGAGATCGAGCCGGCCGTCACCGTTGGCATCGAAGAACGCCGCGCCGAGGTCCTCGGAGATCGCATCGGCCGCGAACAGCGCTTGATTCGTGGGCGCGAACGTGCCATTGATCCGCTGGAGATAGAGCGCGCCCGGTTGGCCTTTGGCGCCGCCAATGAAGAAGTCATCGAGCCTATCGCCGTTGACGTCCCCGACTGTGACGAACGGGCCTTCGGTCGAGAGCAGCTTGGGGATCAGCGGCTCCCGATGGAAATCGACGAAGTCGTTTTCGTGGTGGACGAAATCGACGCCGACGTGGGCGGTGACGTCTTGAAAAAGCGGCGGTCGGGGGCGGTCAAGAGGCAAAAGCGGCGGTCGAGGGCGGTCAAAAGGCGACTGCGGCGGTCGGATCGTGAGTCGCTGATTCGTGACCACGTGAGACATGCCACTCGTG
>JBIOXD010000013.1:0-79787 GCA_044869265.1 Gemmatimonadales bacterium | reverse complement strand
GCCCGTTCCAGCGTGATCAGACCTCCGCCGATCATCTCGTCCAAATCGGGCAGAATCCCGCGAATGGCCGCTTCGGTCTCCACAACCTCAATGACGATCGGCAGGTCGAGCGACAACCGGAGCACCTTTTCGGTGTGTACGATGCTTTCCGCTCCGAAGCCTGCGATTCCGCGAAGGACGGTCGCCCCAGCCAGGCCTTTCTGCCGAAATCGCTGTAACAACGCCTCGTACAGGGGCGTGCCATGGTACTTGTCGCTCTCGCCAATCAGAATACGCATCAGAGTGCGTTCACCCGTAAATCGGTGTGTCATACGTGCTCCTAAAGAAGGCGGTTCGCGAGCGCGGTGCCTGCGATGATCGCAGCGAGACAGCCGAGTATCGTCCCGGCCATGTACAGTCCTGCGCGCAGGTAGTCACCATCGCGCAACAACGCGATCGTCTCATAACTGAAGGTGCTCATCGTTGTGAATGCGCCGCAGAACCCTACGGTAAGCGAAGCTCTAACATCTGCGCTGATCGCGGTCGTGCCGGTCGCAAATCGCACGATGAACCCGAGGGCGAGCGACCCGAGGACATTGATGATGAGCGTCCCGATGGGAAACGTTGTCCCCTTGGCCTGCGTTTGAACCCATCCCTGGATGGCAAAGCGCGCGATGGTACCGAACAGCCCGCCCGCGGCGACGTAGGTGAGTGTGAGCAAGAAAAAGCTCCTCCCGATGTAAAGTTCGGGTAGGAGTCATCAGCCTCAGTAACGGGCGGTTGGTGGCGAACTCCATCGCCAGCGCCCGAGGGCGGGCGCAACCGGAAGCTAGCCGTCACGCGCCTGAAATGCCATCTTTCCCACGGGTGCAGCGACACCTCGTCGCTGCAGGACTTCTGGTTGGTCGGGCCGCCAGCCTCCACTCAGCCGCTCAGGCTGCTGGAGGCACAGTGCGCAACGAACAAACCCCCGTTCAAAGCGAGTACTCGCCGCCGCAGGGATGCCTCTTACGCCTCTTCTGGATGGCGTTCGGCAACCTCGGACTGTTGGCCGTCGCCGCGGTGATCTTCGAGCGCAACGCGTTTTCGATATTCGACGCGCTCTACTGGCTCCTCGTCATCGCGGTCGCGGCCGCTCGCTACGTCGACGTTCGGCGATTCAACGGACTCACCGTCGAGGGCGAGCCAGCCACTGCCGTTCATCTCCGGCTGTATCTCGTCAAGCTGCTCATCTTGGCGACGGTTCTCTGGGCACTCGTCCATCTCCTGTCGGGGATCCTGTAGGATGACGGTGACGCGTCGTTCGACGCTGTAGCGGACAGCCACCGATGCTGCCGTGGATCGGGTTCACCGCCTTCGTCCTGCTGATGCTGGCCCTCGACCTCGGGGTCTTCCAGCGACGGCCGCACGTGATCGGGATGAAGGAAGCGATGGCGTGGTTCGTCACCTGGACCGGCCTGGCGCTGCTTTTCGCGGCGGCTGCGCGTGGCTTGTGGATTCGCGCCCAGTGGGGACTGCGACTCGCGCTAGGAGGACTCGCGGTGAATCTCGCTGCTGACGTGGTTAATGCGGTCATCCGCCACGATCCTCGCACACTGATCGGCATCCCGATTGTCGGACTGATATTGGTCTACCTATCACGCGCGTCCATCCGTCGCCAGTTCGCGGTTGGCGAGGAGCCATGACCGCGACGCTTCCGCTTGCCGCGTCTGCGGCGAGCGGGGAGGCGGCTGTCGTCCTCCTGGGGGTGGCGGCGATGCTCGCGGCCGCCAAGATCGGCGGCGACGTGGCCTCCCGGCTCGGGCAGCCGGCCGTTCTGGGCGAGCTCGCGGCCGGCGTGGTGCTCGGCAACCTCGGTCTCGTTGGCCTGCATTGGGCGGAGCCGTTCAAGACCAGCGCCTCACTCGAGATCCTGGCGGAGCTGGGTGTCATCCTCCTGCTGTTCGAAGTCGGTTTGGAATCGACCGTGCGCGATATGCTGAAGGTCGGCGTCACGTCGCTCCTGGTCGCGGCGCTAGGTGTCGTCACTCCTTTCGCCCTGGGTTGGGGCGTGGGTGTGCTCATGCTCCCGAACGAAAGCGCGCACGTGCACGCTTTTCTCGGTGCGACGTTGACCGCCACGAGCGTCGGGATCACCGCGCGCGTGCTCAAGGACCTGGGCAAGAGTCAGACCGCCGAGGCGCGGGTCATCCTTGGCGCTGCCGTGATCGACGATGTGTTGGGACTCTTGATCCTCGCCGTCGTAACCGGGATCATCGTTGCGACGGATACGGGAACCAGCCTTTCGCTCACCAGTGTGGCTTGGATCGTTGTGAAGGCGGTGATCTTCCTCGTGGGTGCGCTCGCTCTAGGTCTAGTGGCGTTTCCGCGACTGCTCGGGTTCGCGGCCCGACTGCGGGGCCACGGCGTCCTGCTCGCCACCGCGCTCGTGCTGTGCTTTGGTCTGAGTTACATCGCTGTGGTTGTCGGGCTCGCAGCGATCGTAGGCGCGTATGCGGCCGGGCTGATTCTCGAAGATGTGCATTTTCGCGATTTCACTGGCCGGGGTGAACAGGGCATCGAGGATCTGCTGCAGCCGCTCACCACGCTGCTCGTGCCCATCTTCTTTGTACTGATGGGTATGCGGGTGAACCTCGCGGCGTTCGGACAAATCGAGGTGCTGGGCTTCGCGGCGCTCCTGACTGCGGCGGCTATTCTCGGCAAGCAAGCGTGCTCTCTTGGCGTGGCGAGAGTCAGCGGTCTCGATCGTCTGACCATCGGCATTGGCATGATGCCGCGGGGAGAGGTGGGTCTGATCTTTGCCAACATTGGGCTCGGCCTTACGATCGGTGGTCACGCCGTCATCAGCAACGCGACCTATTCGGCTATTGTGATTATGGTCATTCTCACTACGATGGCCACCCCGCCGGCGCTGCGGTGGAGCTTGGCGCGGGCTGACGCGAGGCACCCTCGCGTCGGCAGGTAGTTGCCGGTTTTCTCCGTCATAAGGGGTTGGGCATGACGAACAACCGAACACTGTGGTGGCGATTCGTGGCACCGATCATCGGGGTCACGGGCCTGGTGCTGGGCGTGGTCGTACTGCTGCAGGCGCGCGTGGAGCGGCGCAGCTCGCTCGATAACCTCGAGCGCCGCGGGCGCGCCGTCACGCTGGCCCTGGTCCCGCTGGCCGAGGAGGCGCTGGGCCAACGCCGCATCAATCCCACGGTACTGGCCAACCGCTTCGATGGCAAAAGCCGCACTCAGGGTGTTCTGCTGTGCCGTACCGACGGAACCGTGATCGCGCTGTCGCCGGCGGTGAAGGACATCGCAAGCTGCGATTCGGCGGTCCTGGCGGCGCCCCTGCTTCGCGGCACGGATACCACTGTAGTTCTCGGCGCCCCCGGCGCGAAATCTCAAGTTCTCGCCGTGCCGATCCGTGGCGATTCGGGCGAAGTGCGCGGCGTGCTGGCCGTCTTTCACGACGCCTCGTTCATCGATAGTCAGGTGCTGGCGCGCATCACGTACGCCGCCCTGGTGCTCGCCTTGCTCGCGCTGCTCATCTCCATCACCACGCTCGGCAGCGCGTACTCTGTCTTTGGGCGTTCGCTCAATGCGCTGGCCAGCTGGATGCAGCGACTGCGTCTCGACGAGAAGCTCGAGGATCCGCCGCCGGCCATTCCTCTGCGCTCGCTTGCCATGGAGAGCGAGCGGCTCGGTGCGTCCTTCAAGGCGGCACGCTCCAGCGCGCGGACCTTGGCCCGCCGGGTCACCGATGCCGACCAGCAATGGACGAGCGAACGCTTGCGTCATCATGTCATGGATGCGCTCAACGGAGCTCAGCTGGTCGTCGTCTCCAACCGCGAGCCGTACTTCCATTTCCACGAGCAAGGAGAGCTCAAATGGTTGATTCCCGCGAGCGGACTCGTCACGGCCCTCGATCCCGTGCTGCGCGCCTGCGGGGGACTCTGGGTCGCCAATGGCGCTGGCGATGCCGATCGGGACACCGCTGACCAAGACGGGCGTCTCGTCGTTCCGCCAGGCGAGACACGCTACACGCTGCGCCGCATCTGGATCACGCGCGAAGAGGAGCAGGGATACTACTACGGCCTGTCGAACGAGGGGATGTGGCCGCTGTGTCACGCAGTGCACGAACGACCCGAGTTTCGTCCCGAGGACTGGTCTCGCTACGTCGAGGTGAACGAGAGGTTCGCAAAGGCCGTCTTGGACGAAGTCGGCTCCGCACCCGCGTTGGTTTTGGTGCAAGACTACCACCTCGCGCTGCTGCCCAAGTTGTTGCGCCAGTCGCGCCCCGACCTGGCCATCGGCCTGTTCTGGCACATTCCTTGGCCGGCGCCCGAAGCATTCCGCGCCTTCCCTTGGAAAGCTGAAACCCTGGACGGCATGCTGGGTGCCGATGTCGTCGGATTCCATCTCCAACAGCATTGCAACAACTTCCTCGACACGGTCGACCGCATGCTCGAGGTGCGCGTCGACCTGGATGAGTTTGGGGTCTGGCAGGGGCCGCGCATGACCCACGTGCGGCCGTTCCCGATCAGCGTGCAACCGTGGGAAGAACGGGATGTGCCACGGGACGAGGCGCTCGATCGGGTCATCCAGCACCTGCGCTCCGTATACAAGCTAGCAGGGAAGAAGATCGCGATCGGCGTGGATCGGATTGACTACACCAAAGGCATTCCTGAGCGCATTCGCGCGGTGTCTCGATTCCTCGAAGACCATCCGGACTGGATCGGCCGTTTTGTGTTCGTGCAGCTGGGCGCGCCGTCGCGCGTACACCTTGCGCGGTATCGCGATCTCGTAACCGAAGTCGAGGCGCTGGCCGACGAAGTCAACTGGAGATTCCAGCGCGAAGACTGGAAGCCGATTGTCATCCTGACGGCGCATCATACACCTGCGGCAGTCTACACGTGGATGCGGATGGCCGATATCTGCGTCGTCAGCTCGCTCGCGGACGGCATGAATTTGGTCGCGAAGGAGTACGTATCGGCGCGCAGCGATGGCGACGGCGCGCTGGTGCTGTCGGAATTCGCGGGGGCGGCGCGCGAGCTGAGCGACGCATTCATCGTGAACCCCTACGACGTGGGACAGGCCGCCAGCGCACTGCATCGTGCCCTCGAAATGTCAGTCGACGAACGGCGCGCCCGCATGGCACGGATGCGCGAACAGGTAGCGAGGTTCAACGTGTATCGCTGGGCGCGCGACCTGATCGGGTGGACTGCCCGGGCGTACGGCGGGCGCCGTCATGGTTCGCAGGCGGCAGAGCCGGAGGCGACGACCGCGGGGTAATCGTCGGATCCTTGCCTGACGCCGTAAGCTGTTGCAGCGCAGTACGCCACCGTAGCTCAGTGGTAGAGCTCTCGATTCGTAATCCGACACGGCCAGCGTACACCAGCGCTGGCCGTTGTGTTTTCAGCGAGTCAGGCGACATGAGCGACGGCGAACGCTCACCAGAAACGATAGGGATGGCACCACCATTGGCACCACGAACGTCGACGGGTGTCAGGTGTGCAGCACCCTGAACGCGTGCGTCCACTCGTTGCGGAGAAACCCGGGGATACACCAGAGGATGCAGAGTGGCTCGATCGCGCGCGCCGCCTCGACGCTGCCCAGATCCAGGGTCTCCCAGCCGAACTGATTCAGCACCCCGGTCACCCTTTCCTTCGCAGTGGCGTCGTTGCCGCAGATGAACATCGTGGGGCGTCCCGCCGCGTAGGTTGGATTCACCATGCGCGTGTTGCCGACCGAGTTGAACGCCTTGACGAAGCGGATGTCTGGATGCGCCTGCTGCAGTCGCTCCATCAGCGATTCGTCGAGCGATGTGAAGAACTTCAGGACGCCGTTGACGGGAGGGGCGTCGGCGATCGGGTTCGTCGTATCGATCATGACTTTGCCGGCGAGGGGCGCGCCACCGGCCAGCCGCAGCACGTCGAGCGCGGCCGTGCCCTTCACCGCGAGGACCACGATCTCGCCGAATTTCGCCGCGGCGGTGAACGAGCCGATCTTGGCGCGTGCATTCTTCGACTGCCATTCCGCCAGTTTCCCGGCATCGCGCGTGCCGAGCATGACCGCGTGACCGTGCTTGAGGAAACCAGCGCCGAGCGTCTGGGCGACGACGCCGGAGCCGAGGATGCCGACGTTCATGATTGACGCTCGCTGTCGAGGATGCGCATCTGATGCGCGTCATAGCGCGTGCCCGCGACCGCCCCAGCGGGGACGGCCGCTTCGATCCGGTCGATGTCGCTCGGGGACAGCCGCACGTCAAGGGCGCTGAGGGCCTCGCTGAGCTGGGCGCGCTTGCGGGCGCCGATGAGCGGGACGATGCCGGGTCCTTTCGCCAGCACCCAGGCGATGGCGAGCTGCGTCGCGGTGCAGCCCATCTCGGCGGCGATCTTGCGGAGCGCGGCGACGATCTGCTGGTTGCGCTCGACGTCCCCCGCGGCGAAGCGCGGCAGATGGCCCCGGAAGTCCCGGGCACCCTCCGGGCGTGACCCGGCCAGCAATCCCCGGGACAGCACCCCGTAGGTCGTGATCCCGACGCCGAGCTCGGCCAGGGCGGGAAAGATTTCTCCCTCGGGCCCGCGGCTGATCAGGGAGTACTCGATCTGGAGGTCGGCGAGCGGGTGGACGGCGCGCGCGCGGCGCACGGTGTCGGCGCCCACCTCCGAGAGGCCGATCGCGCCGACGTAGCCGGCCGTCACGAGCTCCGCGATGGCGCCGATCGTGTCCTCGATCGGCACGGCGGGGTCGAGGCGGCCAGGACGACAGATGTCGATCCGGTTCACGCCGAGTCGCTTGAGGCTGTAGGCGACCGAGCTTTTGACCGCTGCGGGACGGAGGTCGAAGCCCAACCAGGCGCCGTCGGGTCCGCGCAGCGCGCCGAACTTCACGGAGAGCAGCGCCTAATTCCGGGTCGGTCTTTGAGTGCGCGGGCGATCAGCAGCTCGTCGTGCCCGGCCGCGTAGTAATCGCCGGTATCGAGCAGGCTGATGCCGGCGTCGAGCGCGGCGTGGATCGTGGCGATGCTCTCGCGCTCGTCGGCGGGTCCGTAGATGTCAGACATGCCCATGCAGCCGAGTGCGATGGGGAACACTTCGGGGCCGGCCCCGAGACGACGGGGACGGGCAGCAGGAGGTTGTGTCGTCATCCCCACAACCTAGATTGTTGTGGTGCCGCAGGGAATGCAGGCACCCGAAAGTTCCATACTGACCATTGGGAAACTACCATGCCGTCTGGAGCAGCGGCCGACGGACCGTCGGCGAAGGACCTCTTGGTGCACGAGACGCTCGCGCGGATAGCGGATAAATGGACGCTCGTCGCGATCGACGCGCGGGACGGCGCCGGCGCGTTACGGTTCGGCCAGCTGCGGCACCGCATGGGCCCGGTCAGTCAGAAGATGCTCACGAAGACGCTGCGGCAGCTCGAGCGCGACGGGCTGGTGATTCGGACCGTGTATCCCGAGGTGCCGCCGAAGGTGGAGTACCACCTTACGCCGCTGGGGCGCGCGCTCGGCAAGGCGGTGTCCGGAATTTGGACGTGGGCGGCGCGACACCTCGGCGATGTGGAGCGGGCCCGGCGATCGTACGACGCGCACGCGTAAGGCGGAACTCCGGCCGCCGCGTTAATCAGTGGAGCGCCGAACTGGGACCCAAGCGTTTCGCCCAACTCAACAATCACTCGATCCGGATGCGCGTTTCCATAGTTCGCCGCGGCGTCGGGTCGTCGCCGGGGAGCTCGCCTCTCACGACGTAGGTTCCGGGGGCGACGTCGGCGCCACGATTGGTCCGCTGGGTCCAGGTTTCCCTCCACTCCAGGGACTCACCCGGCTGCAGCGTCCGGATCTGCAGGATGGTGGGAATGGCCAAGCCCTCGAGCCGCCGCCAGACCACTGCGCCATTCTCTCTGCTCACGATGACGTCGAACGCGATCGTCCGGCCCAGGAAATGCGCTTCGACAGGACGATCCGAAACGTTCTTCAGCCGCAAGACGATCGGCACGGGTTGCCCAACGCGCACCGACGGTGGTGCGGAGATCGTGAATTCGAGAGGTGCGCGCGGCCCCTGGATCACCAGGGACAATCCAAGGACCGCACGATACACACCGCGCAGCACGACACCTCGCTTAGAACGTCGTCAGAGGGCCAAGCTCCTGCTCGATGTTGGCGATGGGGCTATAGACGAACAACGTGCCCGCCGAATTGCCGCCCCACAACACGCCGAGCAGCCGAACGCGGCTGCTCCCCCCCGGCCGCATGAAGACGTCGGAGCCGGAGTCGCCGCCCCCCACCCCCGCGCTCACAAAGTTCTGGCAAATGAGTACGATGTTGGAGCCGAAAACACCGGTCGTGACGCAGGTATTCGTGATCTCGCCCGCGGTCCAGCCCGTCGTGCGGCCGATCTTGTTGGCCGCGTCACCGACGACCTCGCCGCCTTCGCCGTTAATCGTGAACGTGCCGGCGATTGTCAGCGAGCCGTCGTTCACACCGGTGGTTTGCGCGATGCCGCCGAGCGTGAAGCCGACGCTGCTGTCGTACGCCGCGCGCGATGCATCGCTGCGGCGGCACCTCGCGCCCCTGGGACATCCGGCGAGGTCGCGTGTGTACTCCGGATCGGCGACTTCCGTCCCGATCTTGCTGCCGGCCACGCTCTCGAGAGGCTGGAAGTACTCCGTCCCTTCCACGCCACCTTGGCGGTCGGAGCAGTGCGACGCCGTGACGAACGACGCCTGGCCGCCACTTGTGGCGTTGAAGCCGATTGAACAGACGAAGAGGCTGAAGTTGATCTGGAGTCCAGCCACGACGGGGCGAACTTGGTCGCGCAAGGTGGCCGCGAACCGAATCGGGTCGACGTCCCGAACCGTGATCGCCTCGGCGGGGACGCCCAGGCGCGCGGCCAGCGACCGAATGTTGGCATGCGACGACCCGCGTTCCACGCCCACGAGCACACGGTTCGAGGCTTCGTCGAGATCGACGAAGACGACACCGCCCTGTTCGAACGCGTGAGTGGAGACCTGCTGGAACCAGCGGTCGAGATCTCCGTAGGCGAACCGCGCCGCCAGAACCCGAATCCCCGTCGCCCCCCGCGTCCGCGCGAACCCGTCGAGCATTCGCTCCGCGAGCCCACGATGACCGACATCGGTGAGGTAGACGGTTGGGATCCCCTGATCGATGAACAGGCCGCCGAATCCCGGCAGCGTGCGGGTGAGTGTTTGCACGTCGGGGGGTGGGACCTGCTGCAGCACGGATCCCGGATCGGTCGCGGGCCCGCCATCGGCGCACGCCGCGGCACCGGCCAGAAGGACCCATCCGCCGAGGTGGAGAGCTGTTTTGCGCGCAGACATGAGACACACCTCCAGAAAAGAGTGAACGCAGGGTGTTGTGGAGGAGGGCGCAACTCGACACTGCAGCACGACAGGTCTCATGTCAATGCAGTGTGTAAGAGCTCGATTCGTGTCGTTGTGGAACCAAGGCTGGTGCTCAAGCGCTGGCCGTTGTGTTTCAGCATCGTGGTGACAACTGCGACGGCCGACGCTGGTCAGCAACGGATTGTTTGGCACCACCATTGGCACCATTCCGCCGGGGGCCGAGGCGGTCCCGTCTTGCGTGCGGATGCGCGGGCCTCTATGGTCAGACCTCATGGCGACGGTCTCGACGCCCTCGGGTCCCGACTCCGTGCTGGACGACGGCGCGCCGCGCTGGCGCGCGGCGCCTGGGGCGACTGGATTGAGTTCGATTCGCTGATCAACGTCCGTCCCGCGCAGGGAAACCGGTCGCGCAATGTCGACGATCCCGTACTGCAGGTGCGCATTCGCCAGGTCGTCACGACGCTGGTGGAGGGTTAGTCGGCATGACCGGACACGCGGCACTCGCCAGCGGCCGCTGGACCACACTCACGCTGGCTGAGCAGCTGGCGAACGTGGGGAGCGAGGTCGAGCGGACGATCACCGCGTGGGAGGCGCGTCGAACCGACAGGTTTGACAAGGCCCTCACGCGAGCCTTGGAGCTGTTCGACCTGACGGCCGGGGATGACCGCTGGCGAGGCCATCGGCGGCGAGAGATCCTGCGAGCGCGGGAGGAGTTCTGCCGCCTTTTTTTCGGCTCGGAGTTGTTGCCCGACGCGGCGGGCACGCTGCGCCGCTACTTCCTGGCGTTTGCGGTGCTCGCCCGGCGGAGGCGGAGTACCGGAGCCGAGGGCAGGCCGCTAAGTTAGGGACTCTGCCCGCCACCGTAGCTCAGTGGTAGAGCTCTCGATTCGTAATCCTGCACGGCCAGCGCACCCCAGCGCTGGCCGTTGTGTTTCAGCGAGCCGCAGCAATGGTGGCGATTGCCAGCGACGAGGAGCAACGAACTTGTTGGCACCACGATTGGCACCAAGTCAAATCGCCGCCACCCTGGCGACGCACTTCACCAGGGGGCGGCCTCGACTCCGTCAGGATTTGCGCTGGATCGTCGCGATCTGGATCGCGTTGGCGCCGCCGGCCGGGAACACCGTCCCGGTCACGGTCACCTGCTGCTCGGCGAAGTCCTTCAGCCGGGCGTTCTGCCCATCGCCCGGCATGGCTGCCGACGTGGGGAGATAGAGCTTGCCGTCATTGCCGAGGATGGCGAGCGGTATCCCCTTGTCGGCACAGACCTGGGCGCACATGCGGTGACTGTCGCCCATCAAGCCCAGGCCGAACCTGCACGAGACGTCCACCACCGTCCCCGAGATGGTGCGCTGGGTACCCTTCGGATGTTGCATCCCGGCCGTAGGCTGCTGCGCCGTGGCGCTTCCAGTCGTCACCAAGGTGAGCCCCGCCGCGACGGCCGGGGCGATCAGGTACTGGCGAATCATACGAATCCTCCTCCTGTGAGCGTCTAGGGCTGAATCGGGCATTTGAAGTCGTTGTCGGGAATGCGTGTTACCGTCACATCGCCTGCGGCAGCGGCTGTGAGCACAGCCGCTTCAGAGGTGAGCAGGGAGGGCGTCACGTTCCACGTGACCGCGAAGAACTTCCAGTGGCCACCGTGATAGCCCGGGGCGCCGGGCGCCACGCCCACGACTCCCTTCTGCCCGGCTGCGGCGCTCGCCGGGAAAGCGTAGAAATTGTCGGTCCCTGCCTTCGGGGCGCTCGCGGGTGGCACGACAGTGCGCACGACGCGGCCCTGGTAATAACAACAGCCGGCGGGGAAGACGAACGGTGGGCGGCTTGCTGATGCCGCGTCGAACGACGGCGCTGGGCTAGGCCGGAGCGGTGCGTCAGCCGTGCAGCCGGCGAGCGTCGCCACGGCAACGAGTCCCGTTGCGGACGCTAGATGAGAAACTCGGTACATATTGGACCCTCCCTTTCATGTTGGGGCACGCCCTACTATCTCCCGACAGTCGGTGAGTCATATTGAGTTAACAGTCCAACCCGCTGGAGAATTCCCGAGCGCGAGATCCGAGCATGGCGCACGACGACACCGACGAACGAAGAGCCCGGTTCGAGTCTCTCGCGCTGCCGTTCATGCAGCGGCTGTATAACACCGCCCTCCGGCTGACGTCGGACCCTCACGAGGCGGAGGATGTCGTGCAGGACACCTACCTGCGAGCCTTTCGCACGTTCGACAACTTCCGTCCCGGAACGAACGCCAAGGCCTGGCTGTTCACCGTCCTGTATTCAGTGGTGATCAATCGGCGCAAGAAGACGCGCCGCGAGGTAGGTCCGCTGCCGGTGGACGAGCTCGAGGAGCGGTATCGCCTGGTGGCCGAGACTCCCGTGGGCGATGTGGGGGATGTCGAGGCCTGGGGCGCGAGCTGGCCCAAGGAGATCGAGGCGGCGTTGCGCGCTTTGCCCGAGGCGTTCCGCGCCGTCGTGTTGCTGGTCGACGTCCAAGAACTGTCTTATGAGGAAGCAGCGGGCGTATTGGACTGTCCCGTCGGGACCGTGCAGTCGCGCCTGCACCGCGGCCGCCGGCTGTTGTTCTCCGCCCTTGAGCAGTACGCACGGCAGGCCGGTCATTTGAGATCGGTGGATCCATGACGGAACAACGAGGCCATCCCGGCGAGGATCTCACGCTGCTGGTCGACGACCGCCTGCCCCCCGAGCGGCGTCTAGAGGTCGAGGCGCATCTGGTGGTCTGCGCACCCTGCCGCAGGGAGGTCGAAGCTCTGCGTCTGGTCAAGTCCGGCGTTCGCGACGCGCTCTCGGAGCACTCCGTTCCACCCGCGCTGGCCGCGCGCGTCTCATCCGCCCTTGAGATCGAGTCGGCACGTGGCGCGGCACCGCGTCGGCGAGCGATGCGCCTCCGATGGGCGACTGTGGTCGGACTGCCCTTGGCGGCCGCGGCGGTGTTGGTGTTGCTGCTGCTGTGGCCGCGGCCGGAGCGGCCCGACTTCGTCACCGCGGCAGCCAGCGACTTCATTCGCTTTCGTGCCGCGCAGCTTGCCTTACCGATCGAGACGGGGGATGCCCAGTTGCTCGAGCGATCCTTTACGACGAGCGGCCTACCGTTCACCGTCCGCGTCTACGACCTCGGGATGATGGGCTATCGCCTGAGCGGCGGCGGTGTGCACCGGATCGCGGGGCTCGGGCGGGTGAGTGCGCTGTACGCCTACGTGGGGACTCGCGGGGATCGCGTCGTCTGTCAGATGTATGAAGGAACGACCGCGGAGCTGCCATCAGTCGCTGAAGAGCGCGAGCGTGACGGGATTCGCTTCCGGATCTATCGCGCCGGTGGCGTGACGCTGGTATTCTGGCAGGAGGGGTCGGTCGTGTGCGTGTTGGCGGCGGACGGCGATCCGGAGCAGGCGATCCAGCTCGCCTATGCGAAGGCAGTGAAGCTCTAGAGTACCGCTGGAATCGCGCCGTCGCTAAGTTAGGGCCACGCCACCGTAGCTCAGTGGTAGAGCTCTCGATTCGTAATCCCGCACGGCCAGCGCCAGTCAGCGCTGGCCGTCGTGGTTCAGTGGTGCGCGGCGACCATGGCGACGTCCTGCGACGGTGGGCGCCGGGAATTCTGACACCACCATTGGCACCACGATTGCGATCGATTGCTTAGCGGTTTGACCGCCCCTCGAGGATCATCGCCCGCCCCAGATCGCCATATAGACGCCGAGCACGATCAGCAGGATGCTGAGAATTCTCCGAAACAGCTGCGGCGGGAGACGCTGGAGAATCGGGGTCCCGATCGCGGTGCCGATCACGACCCCGATTGTGCAGGCCACGATCAGTGGCCAGACACGGACGATGTCGTGCCATTGCGTCGCCAGGTACACCGGCAATCTGGCTCCATCGACGAACAGGCCTATGGCGGTAGCCGTCGCAACGAAAGACTCCTGCGGAACGTGAAAGCCGAGCATGGCGGCGGATCGGATGCCGCCTTGATTGCCAACGAGACCCCCGAGCGCGCCGGATAACGCTCCGGCGACCCATGCCGCAGCCTGGCCCCATCGCACTCGTCGTATCCAGCCCGTCAATTCGGAGACGCCGGCAAAGACGAGCAAGGCTCCGAACACGACTGCTAGCGCGTCACTCCTCACCCGGGTATGCACCAAGGCGCCCGCCAGTCCGCCGAGGGCGCTCGCGATGCCGAAGCCGAGCAACACGTGGCGGTCGACGTGGCGGCGGAGCATCCAGAACCGCTGGGCGGTCCCGATGAAGTGGGGGATCGCGACGGCCGACACCGCGAGCTTCGTCCCTGTCTGGAGCGCCATCGCTGGTGTGAGCAGGCTGCCGACGCCGAAGCCCGTGATGGCGGCGATGGCTCCCGCTACGAGCGCGGCCACCGCCAAAAACACGCCGAACAGCATCAGGGGGACTACCAAGCGTCACGTGCCACGGCGGCAGGTGACAGAATGACGAGCTGACCCGACATCATGGGCAGGTGCTTGGTCACCTTGCAGATGATCGGGTAGACGCCCGTCCGCCGCGCGACGTAGGTCGCGTGAATGATCTGCTGTGGCGGCAGGTCCACGCTACAGTCGGGTGGGACGAAAGAGCCCACATCTTCCGCGGTGCAGCCGGGGAGGAGAAAGGCATGCTCGTCGTCCTCCGGATTGATGAACGTGAACTTCACCGTGTCACCCTCCACGGCGACCAACGTGCCGGGCACGAACGCATAAACCTCTTTGCCGTCCAGCACGCCGCCCGCTGCGAAATCGACGCTCAGGAAGGGATAGAGTCCCTTGGCCTCCCGGACGAGCAACGGCACCGTCGTTACGGTGATCTCGCGAGTCTGCGGCGCATAACGGGCCGGGCGAGCGCACCCGGGCAGGAGCGCAAGGAAGGCCAGCAAGACTCGGCGTGCGGCTGCTCTACGTAGAAATGTCCGGCGATCTGTCGCCATGTTGGACTCCTTCCCGCGCAGGAGGGGAGCGAACTAGCCACCCATCGAGTGACCAACTCCCCGCGCCGACAATCAGGAGAAATGCGAGGCCGAGCAGCATCGCGAGGTCGGTGCGGCTCTCGTGGGCCATGGCCCAGAACCCGTGCTTGCCCGCAGGATCGGCGAAGCGCCAGTATCCGTGGCCCAGCCAGATGGGGATTTTGGTGGAAGCGAACGCGACCATCATGTTGACGAGGAGCGGGACTGCCGCCAGGCGTGTGCCCAGGCCCAGCAGGATCAGCAGGCCGCCGGACATTTCCACGCTGCCGACAAACGGACCAGTAAGACCCGGCTGGGGGATGCCGATGGCCGCGAAGCGCCCGGCACCCAGGGCCTCGGGAAACAGGAACTTCTGAATCCCTTCGGTGACGAAGATGCTGCCGATCATGAGGCGGATGAGGATGACCGCCGGATGCGCATGGGTCCGAAGCATACCGATCAGACGCATCCGCAGGCGCTGACGGATCATCCGCGGCGCTCAGATGGACGCGAACAATTCACCGAAGAGCTCCCGCACCTTGATTTTCGCAGCCGCCAGCGCGCGCCGGCCTGCGGCCGTGATCCGGTAGACGCGGCGCCGGCGACTACCCTCGCCGCGAGAGCTCGTGGACCGCAGATACCCTCTCGCTTCCAATCGATGAAGCACCGGGTAGAGTGTTCCCGGGCTCAGCCGGTATCCGTGCCGTCCAAGCTCTTCGATCATGCCCAAGCCAAAGACCGGCCCCTCCGCTGCGTGGTGGAGGAGGTGCAGACGGACCAGGCCGGCGTACAGATCCGCATCGCCGCTGGGATGACCCACCCCTAGTATTGTCGCATGGCGTTATCGGGTTTCGATATCTTAGCTCGGGCGTGCACAAAGTACAACCATGCGGTAGCGTCCTCGCACACCAGCGCTGGCCGTTGTGTTTCAGCGGTGCGCGGTGACAAGTGCGACTGCCTGCGACGGTGGGGGACGAAATGTTTGGCACCACCATTGGCACCATGAACTCATGGGAAGTCGCTGGCTCGAAGCGCTCGCGGGCGGGATTGGCCAAGTCTGCTTGACACGTATAACGGTATCCGTTATAGTCCTCGTTCAGTGATGCCGGTCGGGGCCCGTGATTCGCTCGTTCCATGATCAGGGAACGGAGGACATCTTCAACCGGCGCCGCACCAAGGCGGCGCGCCGAACGTGCCCCGAGCAGTTGCGACGCACCGCAGAACGCAAGCTCGACCAGCTGAACGCCGCCGTTTCGCTCGGGTCGCTTCGGATACCCCCTGGCAATCACTTGGAAGCACTCGGCAAGGACCGCCCGGGGCAGCATAGCATCCGGATCAACGATCAGTACCGGATCTGTTTTGTCTGGACGGCAGAGGGACCGAGTCGGGTCGAGATCACGGATTACCATTGACCGTGCCGAAGAGGGGAGCAATGCGATGGTTCGGGTTCCGACAGATGGTGCACCGACGCATCCGGGCGAAATGCTCGAGGAGGAGTTTCTCAAGCCGCTCGGCTTGAGTCAGACCGAGCTGGCTGCGAAGCTGGGGGTCTCCTACCCGCGGGTGAACGAGCTGGTGCATGGCAAGCGGGGTGTCACGCCGGACACGGCGCTGCGGCTGGAGCGTCTTTTCGGGATGGAGGCGCAGTTCTGGCTCAACCTCCAGTTGGCGTGGGACCTCTACCACGCGCAGCGTTCGCCGGCCGCCAGGAGCATTCGGCGCATCCGGCGAATCGGGCGCAAGTCCAAGACGACGTTGTAGTACCGCGTCCTGGCACGCGGCGCTAACTTAGGTGCCTACCGCCACCGTAGCTCAGTGGTAGAGCTACGCCGCTAAGTTAGGGGGTCGTCTGGAGGCGCCACGCGGGGTGGGGTTTGGCAACACCATTGGCACCACGGCGTAGACCTCTCGACTGAAGCTGTAACTCGTTGTCGCACCACCACGCCACCGTAGCTCAGTGGTAGAGCTCTCGATTCGTAATCGAGCGGTCGTCGGTTCAAATCCGACCGGTGGCTCTCTTCTCTGACGGCCGCCAGGCCACTGCCCGATCCCTCCCTGGCGGCTTTGTCGTGAATCCAGCCTCGAGAATGCCCAAGGATTAAGCTCTTTGGATGGGTTGAATCTTCGGGATCGCGCCGCATCGGAGACCTATCGCGGGTTTGCCGCGCGCGGAGCATAATAGGCGCTACCTGCTACTCAATGGAGCGATCATGACAAAGCCGACTTGGTCCCGTCGTAAATTCATCGAGCTGAGCGCCGCGGCCGGCGTCTCACTTGCCGGCCAGCCGTTTCGTTTCCGGCGGGTCGCTCCGAGCGAAACAGTGCGTTTCGGCATGGTGGGTGTCGGGATGCAGGGTTCCGGTTTGCTGGGGACGTCGATCCAGCTCCCCGGGGTCACGTGCGCCGGCGCCGCCGACCTCTACGACGGGCGGCACACGTTGGCCAAAGAAATTGCCGGCGCCGGGCTACCCACGATGCGTGAGTACCGTCGGCTTCTCGACGACAAGAACGTCGACTGCATCGTCGCCGCCGTGCCGGACCACTGGCACAAGCGGATGGTCGTCGAAGCGGTAAGTGCGGGGAAGGACATTTACATCGAGAAGCCGATGTCGCATTCGCCCGCCGACGGCGTCGCGATGGTGGATGCAGTCAAGAAGAGCGGCAAGATCCTGCAAGTGGGGTCGCAGCGCGTGAGCTCACAGATCTGCGCGAAGGCGAAAGAGCTGATCGCGCAGGGAGCGATTGGCGATCTCATGATGGTGGAGAGCCGGCTCGGCCGGAATGATCCTACCGGCGCATGGGAGTACCCGCCGCCGCCTGATCTTTCAACGAAGACGCTCGACTGGGACACGTGGCAAAACGACGTCCCCAAGCGCGCGTTCGATGCCAACATCTTCGCGCGCTGGCGGTGCTGGAAGGAGTACGGCACCGGTGTCGCGGGCGACCTGCTCGTTCATCTCATCAGCGGCATGATGTTCATCCTCGGCGTCAACGAGCCGCCGAAGCAGGCGACGTCGGTGGGCGGGATTCGGCGCTGGAAGGACGGGCGCAACCTGCCCGACGTGCATCTGGTCCAGTACTACTACGGCGACCTCCCCGTCTCGATGCGGTTGAACCTCGGCACCGAGATCCAGGAGGGCTATTGGTTCCATGGATCCAAGGGCGTGCTGGAGCTGACCGGCTCCCGCATCACCGTTTCACCGCAGACCGGCCGCGACTCGTGGCCCAGCTATTACGCCACCAACAGCTACCCCAGCGCATTGCGGAAGACGTACGAAGAGCAGTGGCACCGGGAAAACGATCCCAAGCTGGGTCAGCCGCTGCAGCTTGCGGAGAGCCGCACGTTCGTCGCGCCGGACTACGACGACACGCGTGCGCATCTGTGGACATTCTTCGAGGCGGTGCGCTCGCGGAAACCGGTCGTCGAGGACGTGGTGTTCGGCCACAACGCGGCGCTGGCGTGTCACATGGCAAATGAGGCCTGGGCACGGCGGAGCGCGGTCACCTGGGACGAGGCGACCAGAGCAATCAAGGCTTAGACCAGAACGCGCTGACCCACACGCGGAGGACGGACACTTCCTCGATTCGCCGATCGCCGGCGTTTTCCGGGAAGTCGTAGCGCTCCAGGACGTAGCGCGTGCCCACGCCAATCCGGGGCCCCCGCCATTCGACGCCGGCGCTTGCAGCCAGGGCAACGTCGGGGCGTGGCAGGCCGCTGACGCTCACGAGCGGCATCCAGTACCCGCGCAGGACGCCACGCACGCCCTCGAGTCCCAGGGGAACGTACGCTTCACCGCCAACCCGCAGCGCGGTCCACTGCTGCCGGGCGACTGCGTTCGAGATGTTGCGGAACACAGGTCCCGCCTGGACGGTCAGCCAGGGACGCACCGTCATCCCCCCAAGCAGCAAGACCTGGGCGATGCTGTGATCGTCGATGCTGGCCGAGCTGTCCGCGTTGAACCGGCCGCCGAGCGCCTCCGCCGAGACTGTGAACTGGTGACCGATGTCCACCCCGGCGGCGGCGCCGAACACCGTTCCTGAGGCCGGAAAGAGGCCGCCGGCGTCGCGGACCCGGTGTTCCGCGCGCCCGACGTGCATGCTGACCTGCCAGGCCACCTGGCCGCTCAGGAGCTGCGGAATCGCGATCCACAGGATGACCAGGGCTCTCATGGCCCAACTCCAGCCGCGGGGGCAATAACGAGGAGAGTCCCTTCCAAGCGCTCCCGATTGCGTTGCAAGATGGCTGCATTGGCGCCGGCGCGAGCCGTCTGCCGCTGCGCGTTGGCGGTGACGTTGGCGGGGATCTCGCGGTGACGCCGCCCGCGGACGAACGCGACGATACCGGCGACCGAGGCGGTCACCGCGACACCGGCGGCGAGTTTCCCTCCTCCGCCCTCCAGCTCACTGTTGGCCAACACATGCGAGATGAGCAACGCGGCGGCACCCACACCCAAACCCTTGAACAACTGGGCTCGGGCGGCCGACGGTGGGTGGTGCTCGGGGAGCAAATCGCGCGGGCCGAACGCGGGCAGGGTATCCTCGAGCCGCGGATGGTTCTGCTGAATGCTGAAGTAGAGCCGGGTCGAGTCGGCTCGCTGCGTGAGCCGGCTGATGCCAATCAGGAACAGTTCATAGCGTCCCGCTCCGGCAAGTCGTCCATTGGGCATCACGCCATCCCATTGCAGCTCCCGCGGCCCGTCGTTGTCCCCGCGGAACAGCATCACGCCGGTGGGATCGCCGGCAGTGCGCACTTCCACGAGCAGCGCCGTTGAGTGAGTCGACATCACGGTGAAATGGACTCGCTCGGTGCGGGGATCGATGGTGTCAAACGGAATGGGCCGCACGCCCAGCCCGAACGTGAGACGTTTCGCCTCCCCGAATGCGGCCAGCTCTGCCGGCGTGAATTTCTGCGGCTCGAGATCGACGAACGGGTCACGCTCGAGGGCGGCCCGCATATAAACAATCCCGGAGTCGGTCTGGCCGAGCACGACGAGCGCCGCGCCCAGGTACTTGTACGCCTGGACGCGCTGGTCGTGAGTGACCACGAACGGCGAGCTCGGTGAAATGACCTGGCGGAGCAGCACGAGCTCGCGTTCGACGTCCAGATCGGCGTGGTACTTTGCCGCGCGATCCAGGAGCTCCGCAGTGTTGTCCTGACTGCTGAGCGCCCCAGGCACGAGAGCGAGAATGGCGAATAAGGAGGCACGGATCATGGCGAATTACGCAGCGTGATCAGCCCCAGCCGCGTCGTGTTTCCCGCGGTTACCTGGAACGTCGTATCGAAGGTGACACCGGGCGCGCGGATTCGCAGCCGCCGCACGCCGGTGGGCACTTCGATGTCGAAGGCGGTACCAATCCCCACTTGCCGACCGTCGATGAAAATCACCGCGTCGGGAGGTTCCGTGCGCAGTCGTACGCGCCCCATTGATCGTGACTGCGCCGGCCGGTTCGGCGCCTGCGACGCCGGAAGCGGACGCGCCAGCCGCGCGGAGTCGGTGACGATTGGTGAGCTGGGGATGACCGCCGTGGGACTCGGGAGCGCCGGTGGACGGGGTCGCGCGGCCCGCAGAGCGAGCCATGCGCCCGATATCATCAAGACCAACGCCACGCCAATCGCCAGCAGCACCCGTGGCTGAAGTCGGCTCGCCCACCGGATGGCCGTGGCAGTGTGCCGCGTATCGGGTAGGGGCGGCAAGACCCCGGTCTGGACAATCGGCACGCGATAGCCGCGCGCCAGGCGCCGCAGGATGTCCTTGGCGGTCCGCTGGTCCTCGGAGTGGAAGGGCAGGGTTTCGAGGGCCGTCACGAGGTCCGAGGTGTTGATGAAGCGACGGGCTGGATTCTTTTCCACGCACCGACGAACGATGCCGGCCAGCGGTTCGGGAACGTCGTTCCGGATCTTGGTGAGGTCGGGTGGCGGCGTGAAGTAATGATGCTGAACGACCGCGAGAACGGAGCTCGCCTCGAAGGGGGCGGTACCGGCCAACATGTGAAAGCCGACGATGCCGAGGGAATACTGGTCACCTTGCGGGCCGACGGGCGCGCCGGAGCATTGCTCCGGGCTCATGAACGACGGCGTGCCGACCACGGCGCCGCTGGGCGTGACCTTCGAGTCCTCTGCCGCGCGTGCGAGACCGAAGTCCGAGACGTAGACGCGCCCTTCCTGGTCGATGAGGATGTTGGAGCTCTTGATGTCCCGGTGGATGGTCCCGCTCTCGTGTGCGTACGCGAGCGCGCTCGCCGTGGCCCGAAGGACCGCGACCACCACGGTTATCGGCAGGGCCCCCTGTCCTTCGATGATCGCATCGAGGGGACGTCCCTCGATGAACTTCATCACGATGTAATGGATTCCGCCTGCTTCGCCCACTTTGTAAATCGGCACGATGTTGGGGTGATCGAGGGCGGCGGCTCGCCGCGCTTCGCGGCGCAGGCGCTCCGCCACAGCGCCACCCACCGATGCACCCGGGAGCATGACTTTGAGTGCGACGGGACGCCGCAGCGAGACATCCATCGCCTTGAAGACCGCGGCCATGCCACCGCGTCCACATTCGCGCTCGATCTCGTATTCGCCGCCGAGGACGAGACGCATTTGGGCCAACAGGGGATCATCGTTGGACGCGACGAACGCGACCGTCTGTGACGTGGGATCAGCCACTTCGTTCCCACAGAGGCCGCAAAACCGCAGGCCGGTCGCGACGCTGGCATTGCAGCGCTTGCAGACGCTCATGTGCCCGAGGCCGTAAACGTGAGCGTCGGCAGACCCGTCACCGATGCCGTCACTGTGTTCGGGCCGGGACTGGGCCCGAGCGTCAGCGTGACCTCGGCCAGCCCGCTCGGATCGGTATCCACCATCACCGTGGCCGCGCCGACGCTCCCGCCACCGATCCCCACTCTGAAGGTGACCTGGACGCCTGCGACCGGCCGGCCTGCCGTATCGACCACCCGTACGGTGAACGCTTTGGGCAATACCGTGCCGCGGGGGGCTGTTTGTGCGTTCCCGCGGACCCTCCGCGACGCGGCTGCCGGTGATCCGCTCACATGCGGTGCCGTGCTCCAGCCGGTCGCGTTCAGGTTGCCGATGAGACTGTCGCCCGTTGCGGCTGGGTCGGTGCTCCCCCGTGGCCCGCGTCCGTCCCCCCACCAGGTTTGCGGCAGACTCTCACTGGAACCGGCCTCGTTCACAACGCCCGCTGCGACGTTGTCAAAGATGTCGTTATCGAGCGCGCTGAAACTCCCCGCGGAGCCCAATCGCACCCCGGTCGCGTTGGTGGAGATGAAATTCGAATCCACCTGCGCGCTCGCCTGGCCTCCTTGCACGCGAACGCCGGCATTGAACGCATGACCGGTCACGGTGTTTTGCACGATCGCGACGGTTGGCGCGACGGCTTCGATGGCTGCTTCCGCCACCAACGTATCGCCCGGCAGCGGATTGAAGCCGGCCCCGGCGATGCTGTTGCCGATGGCCGTAACGCTGGTGCCGGAGGCGCGTATCGCCGCGCGGTTTTCGACAAAAGCGGACTGCTGGACGCGCACGATGCCGCCGGTGGTTGCGACCGCGTGTGGTGACCGCGCCGTGCAGCGCTGGAACAGGCTAGCCGTCAGCGTCACCGAGGTGGCGCTCGTCGCGCGGACACAAGCGTCCTGTAACGTCGTGGTGATCGTATCATTGAGCAGGATCCACGTATCGTTGGCCGTGCCGATGACCCCCACCATCGTGCTGTCGAAGCGCGATCCCTGGATCGTCAGGTTGGACGATTGGGAGCGAACGCCGGCACGACTGCCGAAAACCGTATTGTTCAGAACCTGGGCGCCCGGCTGCGAGGGAAACGACGGATTTCGGACGGCCACGAAGCGCATGGCGTTGAAGGGCTCCTGATCCGTGCGGGCGACATCACGGAACGTGTTGCTCGCGACGATCGCCTGCCACGACGAGCTCAGCTCGAGAGCCGCCCATTCGAGCAGAGTGCCGGCGGAGAACACCTCGCCATTGAGCCCCAGCGGGCGGGAATCGAACTGATTGGACTGGATCGTGGCCGTCGTACTGGCGCGCACCAGGACGAGGCGTTGACGGCCGGCGACATCGTTCGACGCTACGATCACACTGGACGTCGAGTCGATCAGAATCGCCGGGCCCTGGGTTCCGCGAATCTTGGCGTGGCGCACGGTGTTGCCGCTGCCTCGCAGAATGCGGATGCCGGCTCCCACATCGACACCGGCCAGGGAATCGACCAATTCGATGTAGACGCTGTCGATGGCTACGCTCTGGCCGTCGCGCACCCGAACGCCGTAGCCGCGCACCGAGCGAATGTCGACGCTGGTGATCGTCGCGGACGCCGAGCTGGCGCTGTCGAGCGCGATGCCCCGCCCAATACGACCCGTCACCGTGCCGGGAGGGTTCACGAAAAACCCAGCGATGCGGAGGTCCGCCCGGCGGGCATCGATGGCGGGACCGGCCGTGGTGTGGCGGAGTGCCAGGTTCTTGATCACGACCGTCGCCGCGGTGTAGGCCGTGATGCCCGCGGCTCCGGTATCGTGCGAGATGAGCGGCAGCAGTAGCGGATTCCGCGGCACACTTGCGACGAACGCCGAGTCGTCGCCGAGCAGCGTGACGCGACGCGTGAGCGCGACGGTCTCCGAATAGGACGCGGCGCCTTTTCGCACGAAGACCGTGTCGTCGATTTCGGCGGCGGTGAGACCTTCCTGGATCTGCGCGTACGGGCGCTTTCGTGTCCCGAACCGCGGGGATGTTACGACGGCGTTGTCGACGATCAGCTTGGTCGGATTGACGACGACGTCGACCACCGAATCGGCGACGCCTGCGGCTTGACCGATCACCAACGCCGAACCGTATCCCGCCGCCGTCGCAACGCCCCCCGTCGACACGGTTACCGCGGCCGGGTTGGTAGATGACCAGCTGACCGGATAGTTGGGGATGTCATTGCCACGCGCATTGCGCACCTGACCGCTATAGGCCAGCGCCTGACCGATCGCCGTCATGGTATCACGGCTATCCGAGAGCACGATCGACGCGGGCAGATTGAAGACTCGGATGCCGATCGAGTCGCGGATAGTGTCGCCCGGCGCCGTCCCGTACTTGGCGCGCACCAGGGTTTGTCCGGTATCTCGCGCCACGACGAGACCTGTCGTCGTCACGCTTCCGATCAGGGGCGCATCACTCGCCCAGGTGACCGAGTTGCGCGCCAGCGTGTCACCGCGCGCATTCAGTATCACCACCGGGAGCGAGAGCGAATCCCAGAGGCTCGTGAGCGTGTCCGCCTGGCTGGTGATATTGATGAACGCCGGGGCGTTGGTGACGTTGACGAGTGCCGTGTCCGCGACGCTGCCCGCCGTCGCGATGACCCGCGCGGCGCCGACGCCCACGGCCACCGCCAGCGGACTGGGCACCGTATCGACGCGGGCAATGGCGGCATCGGACGAGCGCCAACCGATCGCGGGGTTCTGAATGATGTTGCCCCGGCTATTCCGCACCGTTGCGGAGAGCAGCACGGTGTCGTTCAGACTCGTGAGTGCGGCGCCGCTTGGCTGAATAACGATCGACGCCGGGACATCACCGACCGCCACGGTGACGGTGTCTCGCGCCGCATCCATCACCGCCACAATGCGCGCTGGCCCCACGCCTACGCCGGTGACGAGGCCGTTCCGGTCCACGGTGGCCATGGTCGGATCGAGCGTCGCCCATCCCGGCGTCTTGTTCGGCACCGTGACGAGGAAACCGCGCTCGTCGGTGGCGCTGGCGGCGAGTGAGACCTGGTCCCCGAGCGCGACGATCGCCGGAACGGGGTCCGGAACGATCACGACTTGTTCCGCCAGTTGTTCCACGAGCACGGACAGGGTGTCCTGGAAGGCCCCGCTCTGCGCCCGCAAGCGAGCCGTGCCATTGTCCAGCGCGCGCACGCGGCCCTCGCTCGTGACCGTCGCGATGGTGGGCGCATCGCTGGTCCAGCTCACCGGCATGCCGGCCAGCACGTGCCCGCGTGCATCGAGGGCGTTCGCCACCACGGTTGTTTCGGCGGTAAGAGCCGTCAACTGAAGTGCAGCGGGTAAAACCTGCAGACGATCGAGACGTTGCGCGACGACAATGCTCGCCGTCGCGGTCTCGTTGTCCACGGCGGCCTGCACCGAGACCTGACCATTGGCACGCGCCACCAGGCGTCCCGGGGCGACGAACGCGGCGACCCCGGTGTCGGACGACGTCCAGAGAGCGGTGACCCCCGGGACAACGCCGCCGTGGAGATCGTACGCCGGGGCCGCGAGGATCAGGGTGTCGTCGAGGCTGGTCAGCGTATCGATCGCCGGAGTAACGGCAACGGACGCAACCACGACATCCAGCGGGATGGTCAGCGAGGGAGGCGTGGGCAGGAGGCTATTGGAGAAGACCGCCGTGAGGTTCGCGCGGCCGCGGCGGCGGGCGATCAGGGAATCGCGGGCCGCGGTCCAGGAGACGACGGTGGAATCGTCGATCGTATAGCTGAGGCGTGGGTTCGCGAGGGGGGAGCCGCCGATCTCCACTGTGAAACCGAAGGCTGCGGTATCACCGACGATCAGGAGCGTGTCGCCCGTGAAGCGGAGCTCGACGCGGCTGGCTTCGGGACCGGTGAATGCGTCGGATACAACACAGGCAAACGCGGCTCCCGAGAGGAGCAGCGCGACGACCACCAATCGCCACGACGATGCGCGCCGCGTGGCGTCGACGGTTTGGCCTGGGTGCATGCCAGCCCCATGCGGGACGCAGGCAGCATCCACGTCGCGGGGGGCGCGCGTCCCGCGGCGTAGGGCGCCGTCGTCACTAGTGACAAAAAAGCGGCGGACCCGCCGAGGTGGCGGATCCGCCGATGAATGGTAACATCAAGTGGGACGGAGACTTGTGATTCCGATCACACCAGCCCTTCCTGCGCTACGCCTCCGGCGCGAGCGTGACCTTTAACCCCTTTGCCCTGAGACTGGCCAGTAGCCCCGCTTTCTCGACGGCGCGCCTGTACGCCTCGTCAGGATCGATCTGCCGCTTTTCGACGAGCTCGAGCAGCGCGTCATTCAGTGTGACCATCCCGAGCTTCCGGCTGGTCTGGATCAAGGAGGGGATCTGAAATGTCTTCCCCTCGCGAATCAGGTTCGAGATCGCGGGAGTGGTGAGCAGGATCTCACGGGCGGCGACGCGCCCCCCGTTCGGTTTCTTGCAGAGTGTCTGGGAGATCACGCCCTTCAGCGATTCTGCAAGCATCACGCGGATCTGCGCCTGGCGGTCGGCGGGGAACTGGTCGATGATGCGGTCCACGGTCGACGCGGCGTTGGTCGTATGCAGCGTCCCGAGCACCAGGTGACCGGTCTCCGCGGTTTCAATGGCGATCGCGATCGTCTCCAGATCGCGCAGCTCGCCGACCAGCAGAATGTCGGGGTCCTCCCGCAACGCCGCGCGCAGCGCCGTCTTGAAGCTGTCCGTATGCACGTGCACCTGGCGCTGCGTGATCAGGCACTTCTTGTTCTCGTGCACGAACTCGATCGGGTCTTCGATCGTGATGATGTGATCGGTGCGCGTCCGGTTGATCAGATCGATCAGCGCGCAGAGGGTCGTGGATTTTCCCGATCCGGTCGGACCGGTCACAAGCACGAGTCCTTTCGTGAGGTAGCAGAGCCGCTGCACCTCTTCACTGATGCCCATCTCGTCGACCGTGACCACCTGCGCAGGGATCACGCGGAAAACGGCCACGGGCCCTTTGCGGTCGCGGGCGCCATTCACGCGAAAGCGCGCCAGGCCCGGGATTTCGTAAGCGAAATCGGTATCGCCCGCCTGCTTCCATTCGGTGCGATTGCGCTCCGGCATGATCGAGAGCAGGAGCAGTTCCAGATCCTCGACGCTCAAGCCATCGCCCGACTGGCGTTTGATTTCGCCCTGGGTGCGGAACAGGGGTGGCTCGCCGACACGCAAGTGCAGGTCTGAGCTGCCCGACTGCACCAGGGCCTTGAGCAGTTTGCCAAGTCGCTGCTCGGCCACGTAGAACTCGGACGTGCCCAAACCGACTGGCAGGGCGACGGGCGTCTCGGCGACCGGAATGGCCGGGGCCGTCCGTTTTCCGCTGATTCGCGGTGCCGGGCTGGGCGGCGGAGGAGTGGGACGCCTGGATGGTTCGGGGGTTGCGGCGGCCGCGCCGTCTAGTGACGGGCGCCTCCCCCCACCCCCCCCCCCACCTCCGCCTCCCCCGGCCCGAACCGCAGTGATCACGGCGGTCAGTCGCCCCAATTCTGGTACGATCCGCACCCGCACGAGGCCCGTGTGGGCCGCGTACTCGAATTCGGTTTCGGAATTGAGGTCGATCTTGTCGGCCGCGTCGGGCGGTGCGACTTCGACCATCAGCGCGTGGATCGTCTGGTCGGTGAGCGGCTGCCGGGAGACTTTGCGCGGTTTGCCGTCTTTGATAAGCGTCACGGGCTCGTCGGGGAGCAGATAGAGCTGGTCCGCGCGCTCGCGTAGCATGATCTCGACAAAGGGGTCCAGGCGTGACGGCATGGCTCAGTCCTGGGGCCGCACGTACAACACGTGGGCGCGGTTGACTAGGTGAACTTCGTCGGCCGTGGTGACCGCAAAGAACGGCTCCGGCGACGCGTTGAGATAGTCGAGCAGTCGCGCGTGGTGGTGCGGCATTTCGATCGTGGCCGAGCCGCTGAGCTGCGATCCGTCGGCGAGCGTGAGCTCCAGACGGCCGGTCCGTGCGGCGGACAGGCGGTCTGGATCCTCGGGCGTCGTGGCCCGCGGCACTGTGAGGGTCACGGTGCGCGCCTTGGTGACGAGGAGGACGGCATTGACGTCGTCCGCGGGGCGAAAGGGGAAGAACCCTTCCGGCCGATTGAGCATGTCGAGCGCGGTCTCCGGACCGGCATGCTGCGACACTCGGTCCATCACATAGATCTCACCGCTGCGCTTGCCGCCGCCGGTCTGGAGCAGGACGGCCGGAATCGCCACGCGAGGAATTGCGAAACCGGTCATAACTGCGTGCGCCGTGAGCCGTGCGCCGTGCGCCGGAAAGACAAGGGCGTGTGCCGTGCGCAGTGCGCCGTGCGCCGGAAAGGCGAAGGCGTACGCCGCGAGCCGTGCGCCGTGCGCAGGAGAACGATCCGTCGCGCGCTCAAAGGATTGCCGACCTTAGCGCCGTCGAACACATGATGCTGTGCATGGACAGCTATCGATCCCTTCACGTGTGGCAACGGGCTCATAGTCTTCTCGTCACCGCGTTGCACGCAACGGATGCTGCGCGGCAGCCCAAGACCTGGGCCGTGTTTGACCGGTTGCGCCGGGCGGCGGTCTCCGTCGAGGCGAATATCGTTGAGGGATACGCCCTCCGGGCCCCGCTTTCAATTTCGCCGTCACCTACGAATTGCTCTCGGCTCAGCTGCCGAATGCGAGACTCTCCTTCGAAGTTGCGCAGAGCTAGAGTCCTTACCCGATGAGGTCGTGAAACAACTGCTGACGCTTTCAGACTCCACCATCGGACTGCTGCTCGGATTGCTCCGCCGACCAAATCAGGGTTGAGATAAGTCGGGCGCACGGCGCACGGCGCGCGGCGTACGATTGTGGCAGGCCAGCGCACGGCGCACGGCGCACGGCGCACGTCTAAAGTCACCGGGTTCGACATTGCACCGAGAGCGGCGCCCGATTGCCGCACGCAATGGTCTCGTTCATTCCGCTGGCGATCGGCCCGCAGGCGGTGGTGTGGGCGGTCTCGGTCGCCTCCGCGGGCGTGCGGCCGGCGGCCGTCGCGCAATTGGTGCGCCCGTTGAATTCCATACAGACGGTGCATTCCTCGGTCGCGCGCGCCGTAGACATGTAGAAGAAGAGCCCGACGACCACAGCAATGGCGGCCAGGGTGATCAGTGTGGAGCGTTTCATAGCCTCCCTCGGTGAGCGAACAAGGTGATAAACCCGGCTGATTCGCGCCAGAGTCGGGCGTCACGTATCGTGTAACCGAATGAGCGGCACCGTACGCATCGTTATGCTCGCCTTCGCCGTTCTGGCAGTGATCTTCGTCATCGCTGCCGGGGGCGCGTGGCGGGATCGCCATCGCGTCAGAGCGGGTGTCGGGCTGCTGGCGGCCGCGCTCTGTCTGTCGATCGGGATCTTGTGCGGCGCGATTACCGTGGGGGTACGCGGATACCGCACTTTCACGCACGAAGTCGTCGCGGCCACCATCAAGACGGAACCCCTGGGCCCGCAGCGCTTCCGGGCGACGGTCACGCTGCCCGACAACCGTCTCGCCATGTTCGACCTCGCCGGAGACGCAGTCTACGTGGACGCGCACGTCTTGAAGTGGCGCCCAATCGGCAACCTGCTTGGCTTGACGACCGCCTATGAGCTCGATCGAATCTCCGGCCGCTATCAGCGGTTGAGCGACGAGCAGCAGCGCGAACGGACGGTGTACTCGCTCGCTACGGAAAAGCCTTTCGACGCCTTCGACCTCGCCCGGCGCTACTGGTTGCTGCGCCCCCTGGTCGACGCGCAATACGGGTCAGCCACATTCATCGGCGCAACGGCACCAGGCGGCGCGACTTATGAAGTGCGCGTTTCCACCACGGGACTCCTGGTGAGGCCGGTCGCGACCAGGTAACCTTCTTCGGCGTGGCGGAACAGAAACCGAAACCCAACTATTCGAACGCCTGGACTGAGGCGCGGCGGCTGGTCTGGCAGCATCGCAACCGGCTCGCCATCGGGCTGGGGTTGATGCTGCTCAACCGCGTCGCAGGTCTGGTCCTCCCGTGGTCCTCCCGGTATCTGGTCGACGAGGTCATGCTGCAACGGCGCGCCGGCTTGCTCGGCGTCATCGCGGCCGCGGTGGCTGGTGCGACGATCATCCAGGCGGTCAGCTCGTTTGGCCTGTCGCAGATCCTCGGCGTGGCGGCGCAGCGCGCCATCACCGATATGCGCAAGTCCATACAAGGGTTCGTGTTGCGCCTGCCCATCGCCTACTTCGACTCCACCAAGACCGGCATCCTCATCTCGCGCATCATGACCGACGCCGAGGGCATTCGGAATCTCGTAGGAACCGGCCTTGTCCAGCTGGTCGGGGGACTCGTCACCGCCGCGATCGCGCTCGCCGTGCTGTTCTGGCTGAACTGGAGGCTCACCGCGGTCTCGATCACCGTGCTGGCGCTGTTCGGCGGAGGCATGGCATACGCCTTCTCCAAGCTGCGGCCCTTGTTTCGCGACCGCGGCAAGCTCAACGCCGATGTCACCGGTCGCCTCGCGGAGACATTGGGCGGCATTCGGATCGTGAAGGCGTATCGGTCCGAGCGCGGCGAGCGGCTGGTGTTCGCCCGCGGGGCCCACAAGCTGTTCCGCAACGTGGCGACAACGATGACGGGAGTCTCCGGGGTGGGCGCGTTCGCCCAGCTCGTGGTCGGTGCGATTGCGGTCATCATGATTCTCATCGGGGGCCGGTCCGTGCTCGGTCAGTCGATGACGCTGGGGCAGTTCGTGCAGTACGTCTTCTTTGTGGGACTCGTGGCGCTGCCGCTGATCAACATCGCCTCGATCGGGACGCAGATTACCGAAGCGTTCGCGGGGCTCGACCGGATCTACGAGCTGCGCCGGATGACGACGGAGGACGCCGAAGACGCGACTCGCAAGCCACTTGGCCCGATCCGGGGAGATGTGGCGTTCGAGCACGTCACGTTCGCCTACAAGCCGGGCGTCCCCGTGCTCAAGGATGTGTCATTCCAGGCGCGCGCCGGTTCGACGACCGCGCTGGTGGGATCGTCCGGGTCAGGCAAGAGCACGCTCGTGGGACTCGTGCTGGCGTTCAATCGTCCTGAGCGCGGCCGCGTGCTGGTCGATGATCGGGATCTGGCCGGCGTGCCGCTCGCCGACTATCGCACCCAGCTCGGCGTGGTGCTGCAGGACAACTTCCTTTTCGATGGGACCGTCGCCGACAACATTGCGTTCGCGCGGCCGCACGCGACGCGCGCGGAAATCGAGGCGGTGGCGCGGATAGCGCACTGCGATGAATTCGTCGAGCAGTTCGATGACCAATACGATACCGTGGTCGGGGAGCGCGGTGTGAAGCTGTCGGGTGGACAGCGCCAGCGCATTTCGATCGCGCGCGCCATTCTCGCCGATCCCCGGATTCTGGTGCTCGACGAGGCGACATCGAGTCTCGACTCCGAGAGCGAGGCCAAGATCCAGGACGGCTTGCGCGCGCTCCGGCGCGGTCGGACCACGTTCGTCATCGCGCACCGGCTCTCAACGATCCGCAGCGCCGACCAGATTCTGGTGCTCGAGGGCGGGCAGATCGTGGAGCGGGGAACGCACGAGCAGTTGTTGGAAGCGAACGGGCGCTACCGGCAGTTGTACGACAAGCAGTACCACTTTGAGCGCGATCGATTCATCAATCCGGGTGAGGATTTCACGCCCGAGCCGGAGCAGGGAGTTGCTGTTCCGCCCCTCGCTCCACCGACACGCCTCTGAACCTTCGTATTTCCTTCGCATCGAAAAAGACGCGAGCATGTCATCCCTTCGCTGCGCTCAGGGCAGCTCTGAGCGAAGCGCGCGCAGCGCGCGCGGCGAAGGACCTGCTTTCGGTTGAACGCAAGAAGGAGGGAAGGGGAAGGGGCAGGCGGTGCCGCTTGACATATTCCCATATGGGAATATATTAACGGTGTGCCACGTGCTCCCACAACGACCGATGCGTTCAACGCCATCGCCGAGCCTCGCCGGCGCCAGATCCTCGACATTCTGGTCCGCCGCGAGCGCTCCGTGAACCACCTCGTGCGGGTGCTACGCCTGGCGCAACCACAGGTGTCCAAACACCTGCGCGTTCTGCGTGAAGTCGGGCTGGTCAAAGTCCGGGAAGACGGCCGCCAGCGGCTCTATCGCGTGGACGGCCGACCCCTCAAGCCGATCCACACCTGGGTGAAGCATTACGAACGGGCCTGGAACGAGCGGTTCGACGCGCTGGACGAGGTGTTGGACGAACTCAAACGTGAGGACGACTCCAATGATGCAAGTCATGAGTAGCCGCTCGGCCAAGGTGACACTGCCCACGCCCACGCAGATCCTCATCGCGCGCGACTTCGCCGCGCCCAAGCATCTGGTCTACAAGGCGTGGACCACACCCGAGCTGGTCAGCCGGTGGTGGTGCGGGCAACGGGGACGGATGACCCTCACCGAGATCGATCTGCGCGTGGGTGGCCAGTGGCGGTACGTCATGACCGTGCATGGCAAGTTCGAGGTCGGCTTCCACGGCGAGTACCGCGAGATCGTCCCGAATCAGCGGATCGTCTCGACCGAGGTGTACGAGCAGGCTGGAGCGAAAGATCCCGATGCGAACCCCGTAGTAAACACGATCACGTTTGAAGAGCACAACGGGGTCACGACGCTCACGATCCTCAGTGACTGTCCGAGTCAGGAAGTGCGCGACATCATCATCAATTCGGGCATGGAAGGCGGCATGCAGGAGGCGATGGACCTGCTCGAGCAGGTCGCGATCTCGCTTCGCTGAACGGCCAGCAGGGAGCCCGGGGGGGCTAGGCCTTCGGGCTCCAGGTCGCCGTGTGGAAGTGCTCGGAGCGGGGCGCCAGCGTGCCTTTTCCCGCCGCGTATTCCTTCCAGGTCACGGGCGCGTAGTCGTTCGGCACCTTCCGCATCGTGATACAGTCCTGCACGGGACACACGGCTGCGCAAAGATTACAGCCGACGCAGGCCTCCTCGATAATCTCGACCACGGGTCCGCCGTTGTCGCGCGGCAGCCGGCGGATCGCCTGGTGCGCGCCATCCTCGCATGCCGTCCAACACAGCTCGCATTTGATGCACTTGTCCTGATCGATGTGCGCGAGCAGGTGGTAGTTGAGATCGAGCTCTTCCCATTTCGCAACGCGGGGGAGAGCGCGGCCACGGATCTCGGTGAGTGAGCGGTGGCCCTGCTCGTCCATCCAGTTCGACAGGCCATCGATCAGGTCTTCGACGATCCGGAAGCCGTAGTGCATCACCGCGGTGCAGACCTGGAGAGTGCCGGCGCCGAGGGCGATGAACTCCGCGGCGTCGCGCCAGGAAGCGATGCCGCCGATGCCCGAGATCGGGATCTTCACCGCGGGATCGCCGGCGACCGCCGAGACGAGATGGAGCGCGATCGGCTTCACGGCGGGGCCGCAGTAGCCGCCGTGGCTGGATTTCCCGGCGACCGAGGGTTGCGGCTCGAACGTCGCCAGATCGACCCCCGTGATCGAGTTGATGGTGTTGATCAGCGATAGCGCGTCGGCGCCGCCCTTGACCGCCGCGCGCGCGATGTAGGTGATATCGGTGACATTGGGGGTGAGCTTTACGATGACCGGAATCGTGGCGATTTCCTTGACCCACTCGACGATCTGGCAGGTGTAGTCGGGCACCTGACCCACCGCGCTGCCCATGCCGCGCTCGCTCATCCCGTGCGGACAGCCGAAGTTCAGCTCGATGCCGTCGGCGCCGGTATCTTCGGTTTGCTTGACCATCTCATGCCACGCCGTGCGCTTCGACTCCACCATGAGCGACGCAATCACAGCATGTTTCGGGTAGTTGCGCTTGACCTCCGCGATCTCCTTGAGGTTGTCGGCGATAGGCCGGTCGCTGATCAGCTCGATATTGTTGAAGCCCATCATGCGATTTTGCCCAAGATCCACCGAGCCGTAGCGCGAGAAGACGTTGATGATCGGCTCGCCGATCGTTTTCCAGACCGCGCCGCCCCAGCCCTGATCGAAGGCCTTGGCGACCTGGCCGTACGTGTTGGTCGGAGGACCAGAGGCCAGCCAGAAGGGATTCGGGCTTTCGATGCCCGCGAAGTTTGTGCGTAGATCAGCCATACATCGTCTCCGTTTTGTTTTTCACACCCTGAAGGGTGTGCTCGGCCAACATTGTCCTTAAGGACATCGTCTGCCGAGCGCACGCTTTAGCGTGTCGCATTAACGACCCATCAGCATCGCGTCTATCCTCTTCGCCGCCGACACACCTTCCGCTGCGGCATTCACAATTTCCGCGCCGCCGTTGGCACAGTCACCGCCCACAAAGACCTTGGGATGACCCTTCGGAATCTTCAGCTCGGTACGCTCCCCCTGTCCGATTGCCACAATCACCATGTCGCAGGGAATAGACTCGGTACCATTCGCGCTCCGAACCTCGATCGCGGCCACACTGCCGGCGCCGTTGCTGATGATTCGCACCGGCATGGCGTTGAACCGGAATCCGCAGCCGTCTTGCTTGGCGAGCTCATACTCGTAGTGATAGCACGGCATATCGGCTTCGCCGCGCCGGTAGACGATCGTAGCCTCGGTGGCCCCGAGGCGCTTGGCTTGCGTGGCCGCGTCAATGGCGGTGTTGCCCGCGCCGATCACCACGACCTGCCGGCCGACTGCCGTTTCACGGTACCGATGGGTTTTCAGGTGCTCGATGAACGTGAGCGCGTCGATCACACCGGGCAGGTCCTCGCCGGGGATGCCGAGGACCTTGGTGTGGCCCAATCCCACCCCGATGAAAACGGCGTCATACTCGGCGAGCAAGCGATCAAAGGGAATGTCCTTTCCGACGGTGATTCCTGTTTTCAGCTCGACGCCCAGATCGAGGATGTCTCGCACCTCGGCCAGCGCGACGTCGGCTTTCAGCTTGTATTCGGCGATGCCGTAGGTATTCAGCCCGCCGGGTTGAGGTTTCGCCTCGAAGACCGTTACGGCGTGCCCGTTGCGCCGCAGATCGCGCGCACACGCCAGGCCCGCGGGGCCCGCGCCGACGACCGCGACTCGCTTTCCAGTCGTCGGTCCGGGCTCGAAGAGTTTGAGCTTGCGCGCGAGCACGTAATCGGTCGCATGGCGCTGCAACAGCGCGATCTTGATCGGCTGCTCATCGCGGTCGTTCAAGACGCAGGCGCCTTCGCACAACACTTCGACGGGGCAGGCGCGCGCGCAGGAGTGGCCGAATGGATTGGCCTCGAGAATCACGCGTGCCGAGCCGCGCAGGTTGCCGGTCGCGATCTTCTTGATGAACGCAGGGACATCGATGTGCGTGGGGCAGGCGATCGTGCAGGGGGCATCGTGGCAGAACAGGCACTTGTTCGCCTCGAGCAGCGCCGCGTCGCCGGTGAGCGGCGGCGCGATGTCGGCGAAATTCGCGGCCAGCTGCTCGTCAGTCAGTACCGTCACGTGCTCAGGTACCGGCACGTACCGCTCCCTGCTCCATGCTGCCTGCTCCCAGTCGCATCCCCACGAGGTACGCGACGCCCGCGATGAGGAATCCCGCGAACCACGCCCAGTTGTAGATCCCGCCAAAGAAGCCCGTCGCCGGTGTCCCGCGCAGCGCCGCAACGAATCCCGGGAGACTCGGCGCGATGCCCAGCACCAGCGCGCCGACCGCGACCCAGTTCACGCCGCCCGCATACTCGTAGATGCCCTTGCGCCGGTACAGATCGTTCACGATCACGTTCCCGCGACGCAGCACGAAGTAGTCGGCGATCATGATGCCGGCGACGGGGCCGAGCAGGGCGCCGTAGCCGATGAGCCAGGTAAAAATGTAAGCGGCGGCATCGTTATAAAGCCGCCACGGCATCATCACGATGCCGATGATCGCCGTGATCATCGCCCCTTGTTTGAACGAGATCCGGTGCGGCGCGATGTTCGCGAACGCGTTTGCCGGTGCGACGATGTTCGCGGCGATGTTCGTGGTCAGCGTCGCGACGGCGAGGCCAGCCATCGACAACATGATCATGAGCGGTCCGCCGATGCGCGCGAGCAGCGCCACGGGGTCGGCGATGCGGGTCCCGAAGATCACCAGCGTCGCGTTTGTGACTGCCGCACCGATGAAGGCAAACAGGGCCATCGTGGCCGGCAGTCCTACTGCCTGGCCGATCACCTGATCGCGCTGGCTGCGCGCGTAGCGGGAGAAATCAGGAATCGACAGCGCCATGGTTCCCCAGAAGGCCACCGCGGATGTCAAACCCGCACCGAAAACGCCTGACAGTCCGACGGTCCCACGGTCCAACGGTCCAACGGGATTCTGAAGCATCGGCCCGAGCCCCCCCGAGCGCACCCAAGCCCAGACAAACAGCGCAACACCAACGGCGAGGAGGAACGGCGAGCCCCAAGTCTCGAGGAACTTGATCGAGTCCATCCCACGCAGGACAATCCAGACGTTCATCGCCCAGAACACCATGAAGCATAGGAATTCACCCGTGTTCAAGCCGACGAAGGCGGGAAAGGTCTGCGGCAGGGTCGCGATCCCCGGCCACAGCACCTCGATCAGCTTGTAGATCGCCCATCCCCCGATCCATGTCTGAATACCGAACCACCCGCATGCGACCAACGCGCGGAGGATCGCAGGGACATTCGCGCCGAGCACGCCAAAGGACGCCCGTGCGAGGACGGGGAAGGGAATGCCGTAGCGCGTGCCCGCGTGCGAATTGAGCGCGATCGGGAACAGCACCACCACATTGCCCAGCACCACCGCCGCGACGGCAGCCTGCCACGTCCATCCTTGATCGACGAGCCCGGAGGCCAGCGTGTAGGTCGGAATGCAGATGGCCATGCCGATCCACAGCGATGCGATGTGCCACCAATTCCAGGTGCGCCGGTCCGGTGGCGCTGGCAGCAGATCCTCGTTGGCGAGCGGTGTGCGCGCGGGGGGCGTCACAGGAGGGCCCGAATGGAAACGAACACGGCGCTGCCGTAGAAGAGCGTGCACGCGATGAGCGCCGCTTCGCGCCAGCGCGACGGTTGTACGTCGCGCGGCAAGAGCGTGCGGTTGACCACGAGCGTGTGCGCGCTTGCGATTACCATGATGAATCCTGCGACATTCGCACCGATGATGATCAGTGTCAGCGGGCGCGCCAGGTTGAGGGCGACACAGCCCCATACCGCGAAGGCGGCCACCACGATGTAATAGACCGCCCGCACGTCCCCGCCCCGCCAGCGACGCACGGCCGGGCTCCCGCTCCATAGGGTGTCGGTGATGGCGCGCGGCACGCCGTCGACAACCCCCAGCTGGGTGGAGAACAAGACCCACACGCCACAGATGAGGGTGAGGTACCAAAAGGCGGGGCCGAGCACGCTCGCCATCCCGGCCGCCTGAAGGTTCGCGACCGCCCATTCCCCGGCGACTGTGCCGGCGGGAACGAACTGCAGCGTCAACAGGCACGTGAGGCCCATGCCGGCGAGGGATCCGACGGCGAATACGCCCCACTGGTCCACGTGCACGAACTTCCACCAGTCGTGCCACGTCTTGAGGTTTTCGGGCGTCGCGTCAAACACGTTTCCGTGTGGCGACAGGTGTACGCGACCGCCCAACACGGTCGGGATGTACCCGACGGTGGCACCCATCCCAAAGCCTTTGTCGCGCATCCAATTCGTGACGAAGACGTTCCCGGCACCGCCCAGTCCCGAATACGCGGCGAAGGCCGCGACTAGCGTCCAGTCCGCGGTCTGAGGCATAGCGCCGAAGCTCACGAATCCGCCCGCGAGCCGGGCCCAGTTCCTTGCCGACACGGTCGTGATGTCCACGGCGACGAGATAGACGACGATCCACGCGACCATTGCCCACATCGCGTATTCGAGCGTGCGCTCGATCTTGCGACCGAGACTGACGATGAGGAGGCAGGCGCCGAACGTGGCGTAGCCGAGGAGGATAACAAAAGGAGCATCGCTGCCGGTCGGCATGCGGCCGAGAAGCAGGGCAGCGGTGGCCGTCGCACTGGTCAGGGCCCATCCGGGCCAGCCGTACTGTAACAGCGCCAGGATGCTGTACGTCCAGCCCCACACGCCCGGTCCCGGCCACGTGCGCATGAACCCCGTGACGATCGGCTCGCCGGTGTAGAGCGTGTAGCGCGCCATTTCGAGGTTGAGAACGGTCTGCAACAGCACCGCGGCGGTAGTGATCCACAGCAGCGCCACGCCGTACTTGATGATGACCGAAGGTCCGAGGAGCCACTCGCCCCCGCCAATCGCAACGCCGAGCGCGATGACGCCCGGCCCGATGGTGCGCAGCACGTTGCGCAGCGTGAACGGCGGCGGCGCAGGCAGGGTCGCGCGGCCCCACTCCGGCAGTCGCCCGTGTGTTGCGGTCGGACTGCTCACCGGACTTCGGCGAGGGCCCGCTCGAGCCTGCGACAACCGTCCGTCACCTCTGCCTCGCTGATCAGCATCGACGGCGCGATACGGATCACGTTCCCGTAGAGGCCGCCTTTGCCGATCAGCAAGCCGTGCTTCTTGGCAGCTTCCAGGAGCGCCAGCGTCTTCTTGGGCGACGGCTCCTTGGTCCTGCGGTCTTCGACGAGCTCGATGCCCTGCATGAGGCCCATCCCCCGAACGTCGCCGATGAAAGCGAACCGCTTCTTGAACTCATCGAGTGCGTCGCGGAGCTGGCGGCCACGTTCGGCGGACCGTTTCGGCGTGTTCTCGCGCTCCATCACTTCCATTGTTACGTCGACCGCGGCCATGGAGATCGGGTTGCCGCCAAACGTCGACAGGGAAAGACCGGTGAACGCGTTGGCGACCTCGTCGGTGGCGATCGTTACGCCGACCGGGAATCCGTTGGCGACCGATTTGGCGAACGTCATGATCTCCGGCTCGACACCCCAGTGTTCGATGCCGCACCAGGTGTCGCCGGTGCGGCCCCAGCCGGTTTGCACTTCGTCACAGATGAAGACGCCGCCGTACTTGCGCACGATGCCCACCGCGATCTCGAAGTACTCCTTCGGCGGCGTGATGAACCCGCCGGCGCCCTGAATCGGCTCAGCCATGAACGCGGCGGGGCGGCCGGTCGTCGTCGTTCTGATCAGATCCTCGATGTCCTGCGCGCAGCGGATGCCGCAGTCGGGGTACTCGAGTCCCAGCGGACAGCGGTAGCAGTACGGGGACAGCGCGTGCTTGATGCCGGGGATCTGTGTCGGCAAGACGCGCCAGGGCTGTTGCCCCGTGATCGCGATAGCGCCCTGGCTCCGCCCCGCGTACGCGTGGCGCAGGGCGATGATCTCCTGCTGTCCCGTGTAGATCTTCGCCAACATCACGGCCGTCTCGTCGGCTTCCGTTCCACTCGTGGTGAAGAAGCTCTTCTTCAGTTTCCCGGGTGTGATGTGCGGGAGTCGCTCGGCGACCCGCACCTGCTCCACCGTCGGGTACACGCTCGAGGTGTGCACCAGGCGCGCCACCTGATCCTGCAGGCGCTTCACGAAGTCGGGATGCGAGTGTCCGATCCCGGCTGTCAGAATGCCACCGAAGAAGTCGAGGTATTCGCGGCCGTCCAGATCCGTGACGCTCGAGCCGTGGGCTTCGGTGACGACGACCGGCTCCGCGTAGTAGTTGGCCACGCAGGGGAAGAGGAAGTCTTTGTGCTTTTGGCGGACGGTTTGGGAATCCATGATGCCTCGTTGTCAGTGATCTGTTATCTGTCGTCTGATCAGATTACAGACAACAGACGACTGAAAACATCAATGTGTAGGCTCTCTCTTCAAGAACACCCCGCGTCCGATCGTCCCGACGAACTCTCCGTCCCGGGCCTGCACTTTCCCGCGAACGGTAACAACGGACGTGCGACCCTTCTGCTCCCAGCCCTCGTACGCGTTGTAGTCGACGTTCGAGTAGCTGCGCTCCTTGGAGAACGCACCGCGATACCCTGGATCGTAGACCACGAGATCGGCATCACTGCCGAGCTGGATCGCGCCCTTCCTGGGATAGAGTCCGAACAGCTTGGCCGCCTGCGTCGAGCAGGCGTCAACCATTGCCTGGAGGCCGAGGCGCCCGGCGGCGACGCCACACGTGTGCACGAGATCAACGCGCTCCTGCACCGATGGGATGCCGTTCGGGATCCTGGTGAACGCGTCTCGCCCCATGCTCTTCTGATCGCGGTAGCGGAAGGGAGCATGGTCGGTGGCAATCGTGCTGATGTCGCGCGACTTCACGCCCGCCCACAAGACGTTCTGGTTCGATTTGGCGCGCAGCGGCGGTGACATCACGAACTTGGCGCCCTCGAAACTCGGCCGCGCGGCATAGCTCTCGTCGAGCACGAAGTGCGGAATGACGGATTCGATCCACACGTTGACGCCTCGCGCACGCGCGTCGAGCGCCGCCCGCACCGCGGCCTCGCAGGACGTATGGACGATGTACACGTGGGTTCCCAGCAGCTCGGCAAACGCGCACAGGTGATGGACGCCGTCCGCTTCGACGATCGGCGGCCGGGACGGGCCGTGCCACTCCGGTCCGGTCTTTCCCGCGGCGAGCAGCGATTGCTGGAGCGCATCGATCGCGTCGGCATTCTCACAATGCGCCGTGACGATGACGCCCAACTCCTTCGCCAGCTTCATCGCGGCGAACAGGTCCTCGTCCGAAAGATTCAGCGCGCCCTTGTAGGCCAGAAACACTTTGAACGACGCGACGCCGGCCTTCACGATCTCGCGAAACTGGTCGCGGATGTGCGGCTCGAATCGGACGACCGACATGTGGAATGTGTAGTCCACGGCGGCGAGGCCATCGGCCTTCGATTTCCAGAGCTCGAAGGCTGCGAGGGGCGGGTCGCTCGCTCCGGGACAGATCATTTCGATCAGCGTCGTCGTGCCACCGGCAAGAGCGGCCTTACTGGCGGACTCGTAGTCGTCCGCCGCGTAGGTGCCCATGAACGGCAGGTAGATGTGGACGTGCGGATCGATGAAGCCCGGGAATACGTACTTGCCGCGGGCGTCGATGATCTCGGCATCGGGTGCGACCAGCTTGTCGTCGATCCGCGGCTCGATCCGGGTAATCGTCTCGTTTTCGGCGTAGACGTCGCCCGTGAAGTCGTCGGTGGGCGTGATGATCCGCCCGTCGCGAATCAAGAGCGCCATCGCGGCATCCAGCGGCGGCGGGCGGCGACGTAGGCGTCATAGTCGGCGCCGAACTTGTTGCGCAGCACGGGCTCCTCGTAAAACAGGACGAACAGGTGCGCCGCCGACCAGAACGCGATCGCGTACAGGACCAGGCCAATCGATCCGTAGAACATCGCGGCACCCAGGAGCACCAACCCCGCGCCGATGTACATCGGATTGCGCACCCATCGGTAGGGGCCCGCGATCACGAGCCGGCGCGGTGGGTCGAACGGCGCCGGCGTGCCTTTTCCTACGAAGACGAATGTGAGGATCGCCGCGATCGCCAACGCGGCGCCGGCGACGACGACCAACATCCCGGCAACCTGCGTGATGCCGATCGTCGGAGGCGGGGTGATCCCGGCGCGCTCCAGGATCCGGTCCGGCACGAAGACGATGAGCAGCCCGATGAACAGGGTTGAATAGGTGAGCGCGCGAAACAGAACGATCATTCCGATCCCCACGCACCACGCACCACGCACCACGCACGGCCGTTCATGGCAGCTGCCGCACCATGTCGTCGTACGTCTCGGGCCGGCGGTCGCGGAAGAACTGCCACGTGCGACGCACCTCCTCAATCATGTCGAGGTTCATCTCCGCAACGACCAGTTCGTCCTTGTCTTCGCTCCCCTCCGCCAGAAAATTGCCGCGCGGATCCACGAAGTAGCTCGAGCCATAGAACTGCCCAACGTTCCAGGGCGCTTCGGTGCCGACGCGGTTGATGCAGCCCATGAAATACCCGTTCGCGACGGCGTGGGCCGGCTGCTCGAGCTTCCACAGATACTGCGACAGCCCCTTCACCGTCGCCGAGGGATTGAACACGATCTCGGCGCCGTGCAGCCCGAGCAAACGCGCGCCCTCGGGGAAGTGGCGGTCGTAGCAGATATAGACGCCGATCGTTGCGAAGCGCGTCTTGAACACGGGGTAGCCGAGGTTGCCCGGCTTGAAAAAGAACTTTTCCCAAAAGCCGGCGGTGTGGGGAATGTGATTCTTGCGATACTTGCCGAGGTAGGATCCGTCGGCGTCGATCACGGCGGCGGTGTTGTAGTAGACACCCGCCATCTCCCGCTCGTAAATCGGGACGATGATCGCCATCTCGTGCTTCTTGGCGAGTTTCTGCATGAGCTCGACGGTGGGTCCCGGAATCGGCTCGGCAATATCACACCACTTCGCGTCCTGGCTGGGACAGAAGTACGGGCCGTTGAAGACTTCCTGCAGGCAAAGGATGTGCACGCCCTTCTTGCCCGCTTCCTCTATATAAGGAAGGTGTTTGTCGAGCATCGCCTTGCTGATCTTGGCGACCGGCGCGTTGGCGTCGTTGATTGGGTTCGACATCTGGATGAGGCCGCCGACGACTTTTCTCATGCACAACTCCGGACCCGCGTTTGTTAGCCCCGGGCTTGCGCCCGGGGTTAGAAACCCTTAAACCCTACCACCTGGAGATCACGACCTTCTTGTCGGTGTAGAACTCGATTGAGTCCTGGCCGTGCGCCTTGAGGTCCCCAAAGAACGACCCCTTCGTCCCGCCGAACGGGAAGAACGCCATGGGCGCGGCCACGCCAATGTTCACGCCGATCATGCTGACGCCGACGCGATAGCGAAATTCACGCGCCGCCTTGCCGCTTTGCGTGAAGATCGATGTCGCATTCGCGAATCCCGAGCGCTGCACCATCTCGATGCCTTCGTCGAGGTTGCTCACGTGCGTGACTGCCGCGACCGGCCCAAAGATCTCCTCCTTGCCGATCGTCATGTCCGGACGCACGCCGTCGAAAACAGTGGGGCCAACGAAATGGCCGCGCGGGTGCTTGTCCACTTTTGTTGCCCGGCCATCGAGGAGCAGCGACGCGCCTTCGTTGCGACCCGCCTCGACGTACGCCAGCACTTTCTCTCTATGTCGTGCAGAAATCACCGGTCCCATCGTGACGCCGGGCTCGAGGCCGTAGCCGAGCCGCAATCCCTTGGCCGAGTCGAGGAGCTTGTCGCGAAATGGCTCATAGGCCTTCCCGGCGGCGACGACGACGCTGCCCGCGAGGCACCGCTGACCGGCGCAGCCGAACAGCGATTCGCTGACGTTGGCGACGGCGCGGTCCATATCCGCGTCGGGCATCACGATGACGTGGTTCTTCGCGCCGCCCAGCGCCTGAACGCGCTTTCCATGCTTCGCGGCTTCTTGGTAGATGTAGCGGGCGACGGGTGACGATCCGACGAAGGAGATCCCCACGATGCCGGGATGCGCGAGCAGGGCGTTTACCGCCTCCTTGCCGCCGTTCACCAGGTTCAATACTCCGGGGGGGATTCCCGCCTCGTGTGCCAGCTCGAGAATGCGGATCGATGACTGCGGCACCTGCTCGCTCGGCTTCAGCACGAACGTGTTGCCGGTCGCGATGGCATAGGGCCAGAACCAGCAGGGCACCATCGCCGGGAAGTTGAATGGGGTGACGGCGGCGAACACACCCATCGGCTGCCGTACGTACTCGCAGTCGATGCCGCTCGCGACGTCCTCCAGGGTTTTGCCCATCATCAGGGCCGGGATGCCGCAGGCGTGCTCGACGTTCTCGATCCCGCGCCGCACAGAGCCCCGCGCTTCATCGAGCGTCTTGCCGTGCTCGCGCGTGACGGTGGCGGCGAGCTCCTCGAAATGCTCTTCCATCAGTGACTTCAGCTTGAAGAGGTAGCGCGCGCGCACCACCGGAGGCACTTCCCGCCACTTGAGGAAGGCCGTCTGCGCGGCCGCGACCGCCTGATCGACGTCGCGGGGACCGCACAGAGGCACCCGGCCGAGCGGCTCGCCAGTCGCGGGATTCGTAAGATCGAGATACTCGGTCGCATGGGGAGCAACCCATTCGCCGCCGATGAAATTCCGCAGGTTTTGCATCACCAGCCCCAAGCCCCAGGCCCCAACCCCCAGGCCCAGTAAAAGGAGAAACCGGCCACGACATTGGTCGGAGCCGGTTTCGAGGTAACCTAGGGGTAGGCAGGGGCTTGTCAACTCACAACCGGACTCCTCCCTGCCACCCCTTTATGTCCGTTGTCGGAAAACTGCGCGCGCTCGGTCGACCCTTCGAGTGCGATCGTGGAGCTGCGCCCGCCGGTGACGACCTGCGTGATCTCGTCGAAGTAGCCGACACCCACGAACTCCTGATGCTTGACCGCCTCGTAGCCGTCGCGCTCCAGGGCGAACTCGCGGGACTGGAGATCGGCGTACGCCGCCATGCCGCGCTCCTTGTAATCCTGGGCCAGCGTGAACATCGCGTGATTCAGCGCGTGGAAGCCCGAGAGGGTCACGAACTGGAATTTGTAGCCCATCGCCCCCAGCTCCTTCTGGAAGCCGGCGAGCTGCGCCTCGCTGAGATGGCGCTTCCAGTTGAAGGACGGCGAGCAGTTGTATGCGAGCAGCTTTCCCGGATACTCCTTGTGAATCGCTTCGGCGAACTGCTTCGCCTCGGCGAGATCGGGCTTCGCCGTCTCGAACCACAGCATGTCGGCAAAAGGCGCATAGGCGCGCGCCCGGGCGATCGCTGCCCCCACGCCGTCCTGGATCACGAAGAAGCCTTCCGGCGAGCGCTCGCCCGTACACCAGCGGCGGTCGTATTCGTCCACATCGCTCGTCAGCAGACCGGCGCTGTTCGCGTCCGTGCGCGCGATGAGGATCGTTTCCACCCCGCGCACGTCCGCGGCGAGCCGGGCCGCGACCAGCTTCGTGATGAACTCGCACGTCGGCACCAGGACCTTGCCGCCCAGATGGCCGCATTTCTTCACCGATGACAGCTGGTCCTCGAAGTGCACGCCGGCGGCGCCTTCGATGATCATCAGCTTCATCAACTCGTAGGCGTTGAGCACACCCCCGAACCCCGCCTCGGCGTCGGCGATGAGCGGCACGTGCCACTCGATCGAGTGATCGTCGTTCATGTGGTGGATCTCGTCGGCGCGGCCCAGCGCGTTCTGGATGCGGCGCAGCAGGTTGGGCACGCTGTCGGAGGGATACAGGCTCTGATCGGGATACATCGAGAGCGCGTTGTTCCCGTCCGCCGCAACTTGCCAGCCGCTGATGTAGATCGCTTTCAAGCCGGCCCGTACTTCCTGGACCGCCTGATTCCCGGTGATGGCCGAGAGCACGGCGACGTAGGGCTCTTCCTGCATCAGTCTCCAAAGCTGCGCTGCCCCGTGGCTGGCGAGCGTGTACTCGATGGGGAGTGTCCCGCGCAGCCGCCAGACGTCGTCCGGTGTGTACGGCCGCGTGATTCCCTGCCAGCGGCGATCGCTGCGCCAACGCCGATCGAGCTCAGATACGAATTCATGCTTGTTCATGCGTTACTCCAGATGTTCATAGGCCACGAGGGTCAGAAACTCCGGGAACTCCGTGCCGGTCATGAGTTCACCGAAAAGCTTGGCGGCCAGCTCGAATTTTCCGCCGACGAGCCGCTTTGTCTCCATCTCTTCGGCAATGAGCGACTGCACCAGCGCCGGCGTGACGGGGCTGCCGTTGGAGAGATAGGCGCCGTGGCGCAGCCACTGCCACACCTGCGAGCGCGAGATCTCGGCCGTCGCCGCGTCTTCCATCAGGTTGTAGATCGGCACGCAGCCCACTCCGCGCAGCCACGACTCGAGGTACTGAATGCCCACGTCGATATTCGTGCGCAGACCGGCCTCGGTGATTTCCCCGTCGGGGACGGTCAGCAAATCCCGGGCCGAGACGTGCACGTCGTCCCGGATCACGGCGAGTTGGTGGGAGGCGGCGAGTGAGGCAAAGGCCCCACTAGCAACCGGCACGAGCCCTGGATGTGCAACCCAGGTCCCATCATGGCCGGCATGCACCTCCCGTATCTTGTCCTGCCACACCTTGTCGAGCGCCTGGGAATTCGCCGCGGCGTCGCCCTTGATCGGAATCTGTGCCGCCATTCCCCCCATGGCGTGAATGCCGCGGCGGTGACAGGTCCGAATCAGCAGGTCGACGTACGACTTCAGGAAGTGACGATCCATCGTGACGCGCGCGCGGTCGGGCAGGATGAACTCGGGGCGGCTGCGGAATTTCTTGATGAAGCTGAAAATGTAGTCCCACCGGCCGCAATTGAGTCCCGCCGAGTGATCCCGCAGCTCGTAGAGGATCTCGTCCATCTCGAACGCCGCGGGGATCGTTTCGATCAACACCGTCGCGCGGATGGTCCCAGGCGGCAAGCCCAGAGCCTCCTGGGCGGCGATGAACACATCGTTCCACAGCCGCGCCTCGAGATGGCTCTCGAGCTTTGGCAGGTAGAAGTACGGCCCCGATCCCTGCGCCACGAGCGCGCGGGCATTGTGGAAGAAGAACAGGCCGAAATCGAACAGGGATGCTGAGATCGGCTCGCCGTCTATCGTCACGTGCCGCTCGGCCAGATGCCAGCCGCGCGGCCGCACCATGAGCGTCGCGATCGTCGCGTTCAGGGCGTAGGGCTTGCCTTCGGGGCTCCGGTACTCGATGCGACGCGCGACAGCGTCACGCAGGTTGATTTGCCCCTCGATCGTGCCGTGCCAGGTGGGCGCATGGGAATCTTCGAAGTCCGCCATATAGACCTGCGCGCCCGAGTTCAGCGCGTTGATCATCATCTTGCGGTCCACCGGCCCCGTGATCTCGACCCGGCGGTCCATCAAGTCACGGGGGATGGGCGCGACGCGCCACTCGGCCTCGCGGATGTTGGCCGTACTTTCCAGGAAGTCGGGGAACGCGCCCCCATCGAAATCGCGCTGGCGATCGGCGCGGCGCCCGAGCAGCTCGCGGCGGCGCCGCTCGAAGCGTCGCGCCAGGTCGGCAATGAACTGCAGGGCAGCGGCAGAGAGAATTTCGGCGAATGGCGGCGGCACAGGCGCGCCAATGCGAACGCCTGGTGTCGGAGGAGCCAATGGCTCAACCCCGGATCTCGTGTCGATCGAGAGCGCGGGCATGTCCTTCTTGGAACGGTTGGGCAAGTGTCGTGCCTCCGCGGCTGGGGTTGTCAGGCAGGCTGCGGAAGTTCCTATTACGCAACATGGTAACCGCTGTCGGCCACTCCGTTCCGCGCCGGGACGGCGCCTCCAAAGTGACCGGGGAAGCCCGTTACACCGACGACCTTGTGGTACCCGGCGCCTGGTACGGCAAGACCGTCCGTTCCACCGTGGCGCGCGGGACCATCAGATCGATCGAGCTCAAAGCAGGGTTCGACTGGTCCCGGGTCGTTGTCGTCACCGCGGACGACATCCCCGGAGACAACGTCGTACACCTGATTCGGGACGACCAGCCGGTGCTCGCTCGCCCCAGGGGTGAGATCCGTCACAAAGAAGAACCGATCCTTCTCGCGGCCGCCGCCGACCGTTCTACACGTCCACCGTGCCTTGAAGCGCGCCCTCCGGTTGAGCGACGAGCAGGCGGTGGTGATCCAGGCAGAGACGGGGGGTGGATTCGGAGGCAAAGAGGAGTACCCGTACTGTACCCTCACTCCCGTGGTGCTCTCGCGCGCGGCGATTCACGCCACTGGGCCCATGCGTGTCCCAATGTCCGGATTCGGGCTCGCGCGGTTGCAACCAATACGCTGTGCGGTTTCCCATGGACCGGCGCCATCGCGGCTGACATCCGGCCGATCGATGACGTTCGCTCGACCGCAGCGTACCGGCGGGTGGTGACGCAGAACGTGCTCGCCGAGTTGTTGAATCAATGAGCATGCACGCGCGCGCCGCCGAGCTTCTCGACATTCTCGGTATGCAGCCGCACCCCGAAGGGGGGCACTACGTCGAGCTGTTCCGCTCGGCGCACCGCGTGGAGGTGCTTGGGCGCAAAGTCGAACGCTCCGCGATCACCACGATCTATTTCCTCCTCGCTGCCGGTGAGTTCAGCCGGTGGCATCGGGTGCAGTCCGATGAGATCTGGCACTATCAAGAGGGCGACGCCATCGAGTTATTGCTCTTCAATGGCAGTGGACTGCGCCGCACCCGACTGGGCCCGGTCGCACGCGAGACACGACCGACGGTCATCGTCCCTGCCGGAACCTGGCAGGCTGCACGCACCACCGGTGGCTACACGCTCGGCGCCTGTACGGTCGGACCCGGCTTCGACTTCGCGGATTTCTCGTTGGCGATCGACTGGCCCGAGGTGGCGGAGCGGATCGCGAATGCGGGGCAGGATTTGGCCCGGTTTATCTAGGGGGGCGTGCCCCCGGCCGCGCAGCACGCACCACTCACCGCGCACCCCCTATTGCACTAGTAGGCCAGCAGTTCCAACGCTCTCGCCAGCACTTTCATCCCCAGCTCCAAGTGTCGCGGACTGGTCGCTTCCTCTGGACAATGCGATCGCCCCCCGATGCTCGGGACGAACAGCATTCCCACCTTGCATCTCGCCGCGAGAATCTGTGCATCGTGCCCCGCGCCGCTCACCATCTCGGGCGCCTCCACACCGCAGTCCTTCGCGGCCTGTGCCAGCACCGCGCGCACATCGCGATTCATCGGCACGGGGGAGCGTTGCTGAAGGATTCGTGTATCGACGCCGAGTGAGCGTTCGCTCGCGATGGTGCTACAGACCGAGCGGATCCGCGCTTCGAGGGCCTGACGCGCGCTCAGATCGGAATGGCGGAGGTCGACGGTAAAGACCACGCGGCCCGGGACCACGTTGATCTGATCGGGCTCGACCCGCAGTCGCCCGACGGTCGCGACAGCCGGCCGGCCGAGTGAGCGCGCGAGCGACTCGATCGCATGGATCATCGCGGCCGAGGCTGCCAGCGCATCCCGCCGCAATTCCATCGGAGTCGTGCCGGCGTGGTCGGGCCGTCCGGTCACCACGATCTCGAGGTGAGCCGTTCCGACGATCGCGCTGACGATCGCGATGGGCATCCCGGACATTTCCAGCACCGCTCCCTGTTCGATGTGCAGCTCGACAAAGGTGTCGATGTCGGTGCGTGCAGCCGTCGCGATCCGGCCCGGATCGAGGCCCCGCTCGCGCATCGCCTGGCTCATATCGTCAACGGCCGTCTCGGCCGTCTCGATGTCTCCGACGATGGCTCTCGACCCCCAGAAATTCGTGGCGAACCGGGACCCTTCCTCTTCGCAGATCGCCACGACTTCGAGCGTCCGCCGGGGCCTGCCCTTGGCTGCCAGCAGCGATTCCACCGCCGTGAGGCCGGCAACGATCCCGAGGGCTCCGTCGAGCCGTCCGCCGCGCCGGACCGTGTCGATGTGGGAGCCGGTGACGATGCTCTTTCCTTTATCAGTGCCGTCGACGCGTCCCCAGAGGTTTCCGACGGCATCGCGCCGGGTTTTCAGACCGGCATTCTTCAACCAGCGTTCAACGCGCTCGACGGCCGCGGCCCACGCGTCGTCGTAGAGGCCGCGATAGGCGCCGCCATCGGGTTGTGCCCCGATGGTGTAGAGCTCGTCGAGCCGGCGCTCGAGCAACGCGGGGTCAACCGTCACGCGCACGCATCCCCCCCTTCGGCGACAGTTCCATAATTATGGAAATGTCGCGCTCAGGGGGTCGCACGAACCGGCCCGAACCCGGTTCGCCGACGATCTCGCCGTCAGCGAACACGGTTCGGCCACGGACAACGGTTCTTAGCACCTTCCCCCTGAATGTTCGACTCAGGTAGGCGCTCATCCGGCTACGGGTCTCGAGCTCGTGCTCCTGAAGCACCCATTCCTGCTGAGGATCCACCAGCGCGAAATCGGCGTCCGCCCCGACCGCAATCGCTCCTTTGCGGGGATAGAGCCCAAACGCCTGAGCGGGGGCTGCGGCTGTGAGATAGGCGACGCGCTCGAACGACATCCCGCGTGCGTGCACGCCGTCGGTCATGAGTACGGGCAGCGTCGCCTGGATGCCGGCCACGCCGCCCCACGCCTGCCAGATGTCGTGCTCGCCCTTCTGCTTGTCGGCCGCAGGGCAGGGAGAGTGATCGGAGCCGATGAAGTCCACCCGTCCAGCGAGCAATTCCTGCCAGAGCGCGTCGCGTGTCGTCGCGTCACGGATCGGAGGCGCGCACTTGAGCGGCGGGCCGATCCGCTCGAAATCTTCGTCGGTGAACGCGAGATAGTGCGGGCACGTCTCGGCAGTGATCGCCACGCCCTGGCTCCGCGCCGCATCGACCGCGTTGAGGCCTTCAGGGCAGCTCACGTGGACCACGTGCGCCCGCACGCCTGTTCCCGCGCCCCGCATGCACGCGAGCAGCCGCCCGATCGCTTCGACCTCGGCGGCGGGAGGCCGCGAGCGACACCAGGCGAGACGGTCGCGGCGGCCTGCGACCCTCAGCTCGGCGCCCAGCCGCTCGACCATGTCGTGGCTCTCGGCGTGCACGCCCACGAGCGCGCCGAGGCGCGCGGTGGTCTTGAGGCCGATCGCAAGTACGCCGTCGGGAACTCGATGAAAATCGTCGATCCCGCTGTGACTCATGAACGCCTTGAATCCGATAACGCCGCGCTGATGGAGCGTCTCGAGCTCGCCGAGGTTTTCCGGGACGAGTCCGCCCCAAAGGCCGAAGTCGACTAAGGCCTTCTGGGAGGCGGCGGCGAGCTTGACGTCGAACGCGGCCGCGGTGGTGGTGGGGGGATGGGCATTGAGCGGCATCTCCAAAACGGTCGTGACGCCGCCGCGCGCCGCGCCGCGCGTGCCGGCTTCCCAGCCTTCCCAGCTCTCTCGCCCCGGCTCGTTGAAATGAACATGGGGATCGACGACGCCCGGCAGCACCACGAGACCCCGCGCATGGATAGTCTCGGCGCCGTCCTTCACCTCACTGCCGATGGCGCTGATTGCCCCGTTGATCACGGCGATGTCCGCGGGTCGTTGGCCGGTGGGGAGAACTACCGTGCCGCCGCGAATCACGAGATCGGGGTGGGAACTCACACTTCTTCGATCGTGATGTCCTGCGCCCCTTCCCACAGGGTCAGTCTACCGATTTCCGGTAATTGCTCCTGCCCCTGCGTCAGTGTCGCAAAATGATTCCCTGCCAGCTGGCCGACCTTGCTTGCAAACAGCGTGGATCCATAAGGAAAGAGGAGCTCGGTTTCGCTGATGCCGCCCGGATAGAGCAGCAGCATTCCGGGCGACGGGTGGCTCGTGTGGTTCTCGAACTCGAGACCAAGGCGTCGGTCGCCCATCGGAACCCAGGTCGACTCGCCGCTCCAGCGGCAGTGGACTATCTTGGATTTGAACGGAAGCATTTTCCGAATCACCGCCACCGTTTTGGGCGCGGCTTTCTCTTCGAGCCGCGCGATAAACGTCAGGGTTCCCACTCGGATCTTGAGCATGCCCAACACTAACCGTCCAACGATTTCGACGCACGTCCTCGACACCACACGCGGCGAGCCGGCGGCCGGCGTCGGGGTCATCCTCTTCCGACTTCACGACAACGACCGCACGATCCTGGCTACCGGGGAAACGGATGCCGACGGCCGGATCGGAAGCCTGGGCGACGGGGGGCGGGCGTTGCCGGCCGGCCCTTACGGCCTGTCGTGGGACGTGGGGACGTACTATAAGAAGAAGGGCACGGCGCCGTTCATGCTGCGCGCCACGTTTGACTTCGAAATCACCGACACCAACCGCCGCTATCACATTCCGCTGCTGATGTCGCCGTATTCCTGCTCGAGTTATCGGGGCAGCTGAGGCTCGCGCGGTGCGCGACCTCCCCGAGCTCCTGTTTGAGGGGGCGGGCCCCCTGATCGAGCGCCTTCGTGCCGGAGGCCCATACGCGTCGGGTCGCGACGTCGTGACGCGGGCTCGTGAGATTCTTTCGAAGCTCTCAGAATCCGAACAGATCGCCGTTATCAACGCCCATCCTCGTATCGGAGAAAAGCCCGCGCGCGTGAAAGCGCAGTCGGCGCTTTCGTTTCGGGAACAGCGGTATGACCGCGACACCACGTCGCCGGACGTGCTCTTGCGCCTCGCTCATCTCAACGAAGAATACGAGCAGAAATTCGGCTTTCGCTTCGTCGTCTTCGTCAACCGGAGATCGAAAGAAGCGTTGATACCCGTGCTCGAGGCTCGATTGCATGGCTCGCGCGCGAGCGAGGTGCGGACGGCTCTCGCGGAGATTCTCGCTATCGCTGAAGATCGTTCGAAAGGCGCGGAGAGCTGATGTTTACGCTGCTCAAGCTCATCCAATCGTTGTTCGGAGCACTCCACTCCGAAGGCGCACCCGGCCAGCTTGCGGCTGGCATCGTGCTGGGCTCATTCCTCGGGCTGACGCCGCTCATCAACGTCCATAACGCGGTGATCTTCGCCGCGTTGATGCTGCTCAACGTCTCATTTGCCGGGGGGATGCTCGGATGGGCGCTGTTTGTCCCGTTCGGGTTCTTGCTCGACCCCCTGTTCGACTGGATCGGCCACAGCCTACTGCTCGCGCCGGCGCTGCGACCCCTGTGGACCGCGCTCTACAACATGCCGGTCGTGCCGCTCACGAACTTCAACAACACGATCGTGCTGGGCAGCTTCGCCTTCGCCTTGGCCCTCGCCATTCCCCTGTTCTTCGGGACACGCTGGGCAGTGGCGCGCTACCGCGAGACGGTGGGTGCGCGCGTGCGGCAATCGAAGTTCTATCGCGCGCTGACCGCGTCGAAGGCATACAACGTCTATAAGATGTTCCGGCCATGACTTCCCCCGCTGCGCAGCCACGCCTGAAGATCTTCCGTTGGAAAGCGGTGGGGCCGCTGCTCGTGGTCTTCGTGATCATGGTGGTCCTGTGGCTCATCTTTGCAGACACGATCGCGCGGCGCCAAACACAAAAGGTCGGCACGCAGCTACTCGGCGCAAAGGTTGAGATCAACGATCTCCACCTCGACTTGCCCAACGGGAAAGTCATGCTGCGTGGCCTGACGATCGCCAGCCCGCACGAGGCGTTCCGCAATCTCCTGCAAGCCGACGAACTGGTCGCGGACCTCGATGTGGTCCCGCTGACTGAAAAGAAGCTCATCATCAATCGCGTCGCCGCGAACGGACTGCGCTTCGGGACGCCGCGCGAGACCGATGGGCGCGTGGCGGCCACGGCGGACGGCGGTGCCGGGGGCAGCATCCCGGCCCGCGTCATGGCGGAGACGCGCGCATGGGCGAGCCAATTCCAGGTGCCGGTACTGCAGCTCGCGACTGGGAAGATCAGCATCGATTCACTCGACCCACGCCGGCTCTCGACCATCCCCGCCGCCACCGCGCTGGGCGCGCGCGCCGACTCGAGTCAGCGCGCCTGGAAAGCTGCGTTCGATTCACTGCGGCTCGGGCCGACGCTCGATTCCGCGAGCGCCACGCTGGCGAAGCTGCAACGCGCGCGCGCCACCGATCTCGCGACGCTGAACGAAGCGCGGCAGGCCATCGAGCGTCTCAACCGCGCGCAGCAGCGGGTCACGGCGCTCGAACGGGGCGTGAAGTCGGGTATGGCCGGTCTGCAAGCCGGCCTTGGCGCGGTCGACAGCGCGAAGCGGCGCGACTACGCGTTCGCGCGCGGCCTGCTCAAGTTGCCGAGTCTCGACGCACCCAACGTTGGGGCGGCGCTCTTCGGAGTGGCAGCCATCAGACCGTTCGAGCGGGTGTTGTACTGGGCGCAGCTCGCGCGTCGCTACATGCCACCGGGCCTGCTGCCGCGCGCCACGACGGGACCCCAGCGGGTCCGCCGCGCGGGGGAGGATGTGCGCTTTCCGAAGGAGCAGACGTTGCCGCGCTTCCTCCTGCGGAGCGCGGAGCTGTCGTTCCTGTTGAACTCGACCGCCGCGCAGCCACAACGGTATGCGGGCCAACTGACCGGCCTCACCAGCGACCCCGCGTTGTACGGCCGGCCGATGGTGGCGGGAGCAACCGGACCGCAATTCAGGGCGGGCGCCATGCTGAATCACGTGCGTGCCATCCCCGTCGACACCGCGGGCGCGACGGTCGGCGGAATCCCGTTACCGGTCGTCGCAGTCCCGGGACTGCCGCTGCGGCTCGACCCCGGCGCCGGAACCACGCAGCTCGGCTTCAACCTGAGCGGCGACACCATCCATGCGCGCTTCGCCCTGCGGTCTACGAATGTGCGGTGGGCCCGGGACTCCGGTCTCAGCAATTCCACGATCGGCAACCTTATCTGGCAGGCCGTCTCGGGCATCTCGAATCTCGATGTGGAGGCTCGGCTGTCCGGCGCGCTCCACAATCCCGGTCTCGCCGTGCGGTCGAATCTCGACCAGGCGGTCGCCTCGCGTCTGCAGGCGGTACTCGGCGAACAGGTGGCTGCGGCGGAAAAGCAGGTGCGGGCCCGGGTCGACTCGCTGGTCGACGGCACGGTCACGCCGGTGCGAGCGCGGATGACCGAGCTCCAGACCCAGGCGCAGACGCAGATCGCGCAGCAGCACGCGCGCATTGCCGAGCTTCAGAAACGCCTCGAGCAGCAGCTTCGCAACCTCACGCGCGGAATCCGCCTGCCGTGAGCGGTGCTCGCCTGTTCAAACGCCGCTGCGCCTGACGGCATCTTAGATCCGTGCCCCCCCCGGACGAGCTTGTCGCCCGAGCCCAGGCTGGCGACCAGACTGCTTTCCGGGACCTGTACCGCCAACACGCGGGCCGTGTTTACGCGCTCTGCCTGCGCCTCACGGGCAGCGCCGGGGACGCCGAGGAACGCACCCAGGATGTGTTCGTGCGCCTGTGGGACAAGATCAGCAGTTTCCGAGGCGAGAGCGCCTTCTCGTCCTGGTTGCATCGGCTCGCCGTGAATGTGGTGCTGAACGAGGCTCGTACAACGAAACGGCGCGAGTTGCGCGTCATGCCGACGGACAATCCGGATGTGGTAGGGGCGCAGCCTGCGCCCGTACAGTCGGCAGGTTTGAGCATCGATCTCGAGCGGGCGATTGCCGAGCTGCCGGACGGCGCGCGCGAAGTGTTCGTGCTGTTCGATATTGAAGGCTATGGCCACGCCGAGATCGCTCAGCTGGTCGGAATTGCCGAGGGGACTTCAAAAGCGCAATTGTTTCGCGCGCGACAGTTGCTACGGGAGAAGCTGGACGCATGAACGAGCACGAGCTGGAGCGGGCGGTCAGTCGACTGCCCAAGAGTATCGAACCGCCGCGCGACCTGTGGCCGGGCATCGAAGCCCGGTTGCGGAAAGGGCGGTGGAATTGGTACTGGCTACCGCTCGCTGCCGCCGCGGTGTTCGCGTTGGTGCTGATCGCCCGGACCGTGGAAACAGAGCCGGCGTGGGACGTGACGAAGCTCGCGGGACAGCCGCTGCTCGGCACCGCACGACTAACGGCGTCGGGCCGTTTACGCGTCGGTGACTGGCTGCTGACGGACGACTCCTCACGCGCGCTGGTCGCGGTCGGAGAGATCGGGGAGCTCGAAGTGAAGCCGGGAACGCGGCTGCAGCTCGTCGCGGCGCGTCCCGACGATCACCGCCTCGCGCTCGCCCGCGGCGCCATCGATGCCACGGTCGATGCCGTGCCGCGTCTCTTCTTCGTCGAGACGCCCGCGGGCACCGCGATCGACCTCGGTTGTGCGTACACGCTCGAAACCGATTCGCTGGGCACGGGCCGGCTCCACGTGACGCGCGGAGAGGTGGAGTTCGCGACCGGTTCGCGCTCCTCGCGCGTGCCGCTGGGCGCCATCATTCAGACGCGGCCGGTCACCGGTCCGGGTATCCCCTACGTGGAGGACGCGCCGGCGCCGCTGGTGCGGGCGCTCGCCGCATTCGACTTTGAGAAAGGCGGCGCGCGCGCGGCGCGCAATGTTCTTGCGCTCGCGCGGGCCCAGGACGCCCTCTCGCTCTGGCACCTGTTGCAGCGCGTCGACCCGACCTTGCGAGCCACGGTCTACGACCGGCTGGCCGCGCTGCTCCCGCCGCCGCCCGGCGTCACGCGGGCTCGCGCGATCGCGCTCGATTCTCGCGCGCTCGAAGCCTACTGGACCAAGATCCACCGCATTCATTTCCGCCGGATTATCCTGCGCGGCGTGCTGGACGTCGATCCACGGACGGGCATTAGGGCCCGATAGAGCAGGTTCCAAACCAACCCCCTGCGATCGGCATCTCAATGAGTGAACCCCAACTTGGAGTCACTCATGCTTGCTCAAATTCGCACCTTCGCGCTCATCGGGCTTTCATCCGCCGCGCTCGCGACGCCGATGCAACCCGCTGACGCGAGGACTACGGAGACCACGCTGGTTGGGCCGCCATGGATCTCGATCGAATACCCGGCGAACCCGCACGATCAAACAATGCGCAATGCCTTCCTGGCGGTGCACTGCTTCCATCACTGGGAGCCGGTCGAGTGCCCGTTGACCGGGACCGCAGAAGGGATCGTGAATGGTGAGCGTCGCAGCATCAAGCTGTCGTTCACCGAGACTCGCCGGACCGGCGTCTACGCGCTCGCCCGGCAGTGGCCGAGCGAGGGTGTATGGACGCTCGTGATTCGCGGCAGCGCGACGGCAGTCGTCGACCTCGCGCCGGACGGGCAAGTGGCGTCGGTGCGTGTGCCGAGTCGGCAGCAGGATGGTTGGACGATTCCCGTCGACGTCTCAATGAGTGAGATCGATCAGGGGCTGCGCGCGCGGGCGAGTGCTCTGGCGAGCCGGCAATAATCGTGTAGGGGCGCAGCATGCTGCGCCCCTACCGAAAAACCGTCGCTACGATTCGCTAATTCGGTCCCCCACCTCCCGCAGTCCGGGGCCGCTCCGCCTCGAGGCTCGCGTCCAACGCCTTCGCTATCCGGGCGCGAACCTCTTGCAGGTGGGCCATGGTGTACGCATCGAAGGTCGCGGGGGTCGTCAGGCGCGCACCGAGCCTCCGGTTCAGGTCGACAAGCCGCGCGCGCGCGACGGCGCGTGCATCGGCGGGCGTGCGATCGCCCGGTGTCACGATCAGCGTCGTGAGCTGGTCGATGTAGGCGCGCTGGAGATCGCGCCGCACGGCGGTGACGTTGCGGCCGGGTGCCGCCCAGACCTCATTCCACGTCGCCCGAGTCAACTCGTCCATGACTTCCGGGATCGTGACGACATTCGCCTGACCGAACTTCGTCTCGCCGTCGCGAATGGCCGAAAGCCGGGATGGACTCAGCATCTGGCTCATGACGGCCGTCTGGAACCCGACGACTTGTTCATGGAACGGGAAGTCGATCCGCCCATTCCACGTGAGCGTGGTGCCCCAGTGCAGCCAGCGATTCGAGCCGAACTGCGACAGCACGCTCTGCGGGACGGCGAATGCCCGCTCGACGAACACGCGGTCGACGAGGAACGTGAGTGCCTCACGCTGCTTGGCGCGTGGCACCGCCACGAAAGGAGCCCGCGCATTGGGATCGCCCGCATGATCGCGGTTGATGTACTGGCCGCCGATATACTTCACCGCCGGCGACACGGCCTGCGCGTACTGGCCGAAGAGATTCATGTACGCGGCCGTCAGCTCGAAATACCGCTTGTCGTCGGTCAGCACGTTCTCCGGCAACGTCTGCCACAGTGAACGGATCATGTCGGTCCGCTGCCGCCCCCAGGCGAGCGGATCGTCGCTGAGATCAAAAACGTTGATCGACGGATCGATCGCGCCCGGGCCGCCCGCTTCGGCGTTCGTGCCGTAGAGGTGGCGCGGATCGGCAACTTCGCGTGCCAGCTTTTTCGCACGCGCGTCATCGGGCGTGTAGGCGTACGAAATCGCCCAGCGATCGTACGAACCGACAATCGGCGTGTAGTAGTAGCCGTTCGGTGTGCCGCGCGGCGCCACGTTCGGCGTCGGGTATTCCATCACCGAGCTGAAGACACCGTTGGTCTCAGCCCACGTCTTGTCGTAGAGCTTGGCGAACGGCGTCGATGCCGACGAGCGGAAGTTGTGCTGCAGCCCCAGCGTGTGTCCGACCTCGTGCGCGGTGACCCAGCGGGCGACCTGCGCGACGTATTGCTCCGGGACGGGGCCGCCGGGCCCGATTTCCCCGCGCTCGGCGAGCAGCACCCCCAGCAATGCCCCCTGCGAGACGATGGCGCTTGCGAAGCCGGCGATTTCACCGGCGCCGCCCGTCTCGAAATTCAAAGTCTGATTGAACGCTTCGGCCGCGGTCGAAGGGGCGACCAGGTTCCGCCACGCGTTGCGGAAGCCGCTGAACATGCTCGCTTCAAAGAGAATGTCGGCATCGAGCACTTCACCGGTGCGCGGGTCGACAACCGACGGGCCGATGGCGCCGTAACCCGGCTGATCGGACACGTTCCAGCGCAGTGTGGGATAGCGGATGTCCTCGGGATCCGTGCCCTGCGGCAGCGGCTCCGCGCGAATCGCGTCCTTCCACCCCGCAGCCTCGAATGCCGAGTTCCACATCTCGACCCCTTCCTTCATATACGTGCGGTAGGGCTCCGGCACGTTGGGATCGATGTAGTAGGTGATCGGTTTCTTGGGCCGCCAGAGATTCCCGACCTGCTCGCCCTTGTCCAGCCGCCAGCGATTCACCAAGCGGACGAACGTGGTCGTGTCATCCTGAGAGAAATCCTTGTGTACGGTCAGGAAGTTGCCCACCCGATCATCGCCGAGACGCGGGGTCATCGGATCGGTGGGGAGCGCGACGAGACTATAGTGAATGCCGACCGGTATGTAGCGGCCGTCCGGCACCGAAATGAACTGCGCCGGCTCTTGCGGCTTGAAGGTCAGCTTGGCGCGGATGTTTACGTTCTGGGGGAAGCCCTTCACCGATTCGAGATAGCTACGCGGCTTCTCGAAGCTCGCCTGACCCGGCCGGCCCGGAGTGGTCGATACGGCGAAGCGCACGCGCATGCCGACACCCGACAGGTCGGACACCCACCAATCGTAGGTGTTGATAACCAGCGCTGAGTCATCGCGAATCGATTCGATCTTGGCCTGCTCGAGGACCGATGAGCCGAACGTCAGCGCAACGGCCTGCTGCACGGCCGGGCTCTTGTTCGCGGTGAAGCGACCCGGGCGCTCGAGGAGGAACACGCGATCGCCGTGGCGCTCGAGCGCGACCTGGTGGCCCTCGAAAATGTCGAGCATCGTACCGCCGAACAGTCCCGCCGCGCCGATGCCCTGAGCAATCTCGTAGACCATCAGGAAATCCTGGCCGAGCCGGTCCTTAGGAATGACGAGATAGAGATTCTCTCCCTTCTCGTAGGTATCGAACAGTCCCGGCCGATGGGTAGCGCCGCGCACGACATCGGCAAACTTCTTGAATCCGCCGCCGGCGGGAGTGCTGTCCTTCCCGGCCTGTGCCGGAGCGTTGGCGGGGCGATTCGATTGGCCTGCCTGGGCTGCAGCGGTGTGGCAGAGCGGGGGTGCCAGCAAGACGGCACCGAGCATCAACAGTGTGTGCTTCATTGAAACGACCTCCGGAGAGCAGTAGGCAGTTATGACGGCAGGCTGCGAGCGTATCCTTCCTGGAACACGAGCGTAAGATCAGCGGCTGCGTTTCTGACGGGATCCGGACCCGCTGAATGTCCGTGCGACGCGCGTTCTAGACCAGTTTCCCAATCGGTAAACTCCGGATCCGCTTTCCCGTCGCTGCGAAAACCGCATTGCACACCGCGGGCGCGATCGGGGGGACGGACGGCTCACCGATTCCGCCAAGCGCGTCGGTGCTCGGCACGATGTGTACCTCGACGACCGGCATTTCGGGCATGCGGAGCATGCGGTCGTCGGTGAAGTTGCTCTGCTGCACCCGGCCCTTGTCGATCGTGATCTCGCCGTACAGCGCCGCCGTTAGCCCGAAGACCACGCCGCCCTGGATCTGCGCCTCGATCGTATCAGGATTCACGACGGGGCCACAATCGACGGCACACACGACGCGATGGACCCGCACTGTGCCGTCGGGCGCCACCGAGACCTCAGCGACCTCGGCACACGTCGTCGGCTCCCATTCGGCGAGGGCTATGCCCCGGCCTCGCCCCGCCGGCAGCGGCGTGCCCCAGCCGGCTTTCGTCGCAGCAAGCTCCAGCGTGCGAAGATGGCGCGGCTTTGCCTGCAACAACTCGCGACGGAACTCATATGGATCGCGGCCGGCGGCCACGGCCAACTCATCCATGAACGACTCGACGACGAACGCGTTCTGCGACGCGCTCACCGAGCGCCAAAAGCCGAGCGGCACCGGCAGGTCGGCTGCGACCTGATCCACGAACACATTGGGGAAAGCGTAGGGCACGTCCGCGGCGCCATCGATCAGTGTCCTGTCGAGGCCATTCTCCAGCGGCCCGAACTTGACCAGAATTGGCGGGGCCACGATACGATGCGTCCACGCGACGGGCTTGTATTGTGCGTCCAGTCCGGCCGTAAGCCGGTTGTAGGTGGCGGGACGATAAAAGCCGTGCTTTGTGTCGTCCTCGCGCGACCAAATGACCTTCACCGGCGCACGCACGGCTTTCGAGATGCTGACCGCCTCCGCCACGAAGTCCGACTCGAGCCGACGTCCGAAGCCCCCGCCCAGGAGCGTCGTGTGGATGCGGACCTTTTCCTTTGGCAGGCCGGCCGCCTCCGCGGCCACTTCCTGCGCACGCGTCTGATTCTGTGTCGGTGCCCACACCTCGCAGCCATCGGCACGGACGTGAGCCGTGCAGTTCATCGGCTCCATTGTCGCGTGATGGAGGAATGGCACTGCGTAGAACTGCTCGATCCGCTTCGCGGCGCCGGCCAGGGCGGTTGTTACGTCGCCGTCTTTGCGCGCCTGAACACCGGTCTGACCGGCGAGCACCGCCAGTCGTGCAGGAATGTCACCGAGCGACGCATTTGCGCCTTCGTCCCACGTGATTTGCAGCGCCTGGCGTCCTTCCATCGCTTCCCAATAGGTATCGGCGACGACGGCGACACCGCTTTCCGTCCCGACGCCCCACGCGCGGTCCACACCGGTCCACGGCTTGCCGTCGAGCTGCACGACGTGCCGCACACCGGGCAATGCTTTCGTCCGGGCCGCGTCGAAGCTCTTGACCTTGCCCCCGAACACGGGCGAACGCTCGACTGTGGCGATGAGCATTCCCGGTACGCGCACGTCGATCCCGTACTGCGCGGTGCCGTTCACTTTGGACGGGGTGTCCAGCCGCTTGGTGTGCCTGCCCAGTAGCCCGAAATCCTTCGGTTCTTTCAACGGTGGGTTCTCGGGAACCGGGATCGTCGCGGCCTTCGCTGCCAGCTCGCCGTAGCCGAGCCGATGGTTGGCGTGCGTCACCACGCCGTTCGCGGTGCGACATGCACCCGGCTCAACGCCCCATGTTTGCGCCGCGGCAGTGACGAGCATTGTCCGGGCGGTGGCGCCTGCCTTGCGCAGAATGTCCCACGACGTGCGCACGCTCGTGCTGCCGCCCGTGGACATGCGGCGCGACCAGCCGGCGGGATTCTCCGGGATCGGGCCGACCTTCACCTTCGACCAATCCGCATCGAGCTCTTCGGCTACGATCATTGCGAGGGCGGTGTGGTTCCCCTCGCCCATCTCGGACTTGTCGACCGTGACCGTGACCGTGCCGTTGGTATCGACGCGCAGCCAGGCGTTCGGCGCGAACGGCACCACACCGTGGCGGTCGGGAATCCTGAACCCGATGACCAAACCGGCGCCGACGGTGCCGGCGACTTCCAGAAACGCGCGGCGTTTCATCAGGCCTCCTTTGCCGCCCGATGAATCGCGGCCCGGATGCGCTGGTAGGTCCCACACCGGCAGATGTTCGTCATCGCGGTGTCGATCTCGGCGTCAGTCGGCTGCGGGGTGCGACGGAGCAAAGCCGCAGCGGCCATGATCTGACCCGACTGGCAGTACCCGCATTGCGGTACGTCCTCGGCGATCCAGGCCTTCTGCACGCGATGCGTCGATGTCGGACTGAGGCCTTCGATGGTCGTGATGGGCTTGGTGCCGACTCCGGCGATCGGCAGCACACAGGAGCGAACCGGCTCGCCGTCGAGGTGCACCGTGCAGGCACCGCATTGCGCGATGCCGCACCCGAATTTGGTCCCGGTTAGCCCGAGATTGTCACGCAGAACCCAGAGGAGCGGAGTTGTGGCGGCTACGTCGACTGTGCGGCGCCGGCCATTCACCAAGAGGGAGTAGGGCGGCATCGAATACCTCGGTTGGGGAAGTCGTTGAAACGTCGCATCGCGGGCGACGGTTCGGGAGAGGGGCCTTGCTGGCGGAGCGGCCGTCCCGAATTACGTTAGAGCCATGACTCGACACTACTGTTTCGCCGCCTTGCTGGCGGTTGCGGCCGTTCCCTCGTTGCCGGCCCAAGCACATGACCACGGCCGCACCGCCGAGCAACTCGGCCGCGTCGTGTTTCCCGTGAGCTGCAACGTGGAGGCGCAGAAGCGCTTCGAGCGTGCGATGGCTCTGCTGCACTCGTTCTGGTGGGAGCAGGGGAGTGCTGCATTCCGAGACGTCGCAGCCGCCGACAGTAGCTGCGCGATGGCCTACTGGGGGAGCGCGATGAACACCTGGGGCAATCCGTTCGCCGGCGGGCCTGCTGGGCAGGCCCTGGCGTCAGCCGGACAGGCAGCAGAACGGGCGGCGAGCATCGGCGGCAAGACGCCGCGCGAGCGAGGATTCATCTCCGCGGTCGCGACGCTCTATCGCGATAACGCGACGGTGCCGAACGTGCAGCGGCTCCGGGCCTACTCCGATACCATGGCACGCGTCTATCGCGACAATCCCAACGACGTGGAGGTCGCGATTTATTACGCGCTTTCGCTGGTGGCGACCGCTCCAGCGACGGATACGACATTCACGCGCCAGAAGCAGGCGGCCGCGATTCTCAATCCGCTCTTCCAGCGGCTGCCTGAACACCCCGGGCTTGCCCACTACATCATTCACGCGAACGACTCGCCCCGCCTCGCCGCGCTCGGTCTCGACGCGGCGCGACGCTACGCGCAGATCGCGCCTTCCGCGCCCCACGCGCAGCACATGCCGTCGCACATCTTCGTCCGCCTGGGCCTGTGGGAAGACGACATCGCGTCGAATCAGCGATCGTACGACGCCGGCGCCGCGTACGCGAAGGCGCAGGGGTTGACCGGCGTGCTCTATCATGAATTTCACGCGCTCGACTACATGGTCTACGGCTACCTCCAGTTGGGCCGGGACGCGGCCGCGCGCCAGCTCGCTGCGCACGCCGACAGTCTGACGCAGGCCGACGCGCAGGGAGGGGGGGCCTTCATCACGAGCTACAACCGCCTGGCCCTCTCCGCCCGCGTCGCGCTGGAGCGTGGCGACTGGGCGGCCGCCGCCCGGCTCCCGCTGAGCACCAGTGCCGCACCCGCGTCACTCGGCGCCGTCACGCGGTTTGCCCGCGGGATCGGCGCGGCACGCAGCGGCGACGCGGCGCAGGCGCGCGCCGAAGCCGCCGCGCTGGTCGAGCTCGAAACCGCCGCGGCCGGCGGCACGCAGGGCGCGTACTGGAGTCGCGTCGTCGGCATCAAGCGGCGCGCGGTCGAGGCGTGGATCGCGCTCGTCACGGGCGATACCACGCGCGCCCTGAGCCTCGCGAGGGAAGCCGCGGACATGGAGGACGTCACGGAAAAGCATCCGGTTACGCCGGGGGAGCTGCTCCCCGCGCGCGAGCTCGAAGCCGACATGCTGCTGGCGGTGCGCCGGTACGCCGAGGCGCATGTCGCGTATGATGCGACGCTCAAGCGTGAGCCAAACCGGGCGCGCAGTCTCTACGGCTCAGCCCGCGCCGCCGAGCTGGCGGGTGACAAGACCGGCGCACGCCGGCGATACGACGAATACCTCGCGCAGATGAAGGCTGGGGACGGCAACCGCGCTGAGATTGCCCACGCCCGCGAGGCGCTGCGCTAGGATCTGGTACGGCGACGCTAGGACAGAGCGACGCTAGGGTAAGGCGACGCTAGGGTAAAGCGACGCTGGGCAAGGCGCGAGACGGATTTGGCCCGGCGACGCTAGGTGAACGCGAGGCCCGCGTTTAGGCAGCATCGTCGAGTCGTCGGAGCAAAGCATAGACGAGCCGCGCACAATTGGCTCGCTTTATTCTCACGGGCCGGAGTTCCTCCTCCGTGAAGTACTCCAATGCGATGATCAGCTCTAGAATTCCCTCGATCTCGTGTAACGACGACCGCGCAAAGTCTAGATAGCGACGGAACTCCCGGGGTCCGCGGCGACTGTTGCCCTCCGCCAAGTTGAGCACGACGCTGTAGCTTGCCCTGCGCCACTGATCGCCAAGAGCGTAGCGTTCTTCAGGCGGGAGGCGCTTGATAAAGGACCTACTGAGAACGGCGAGAGACTTGGCCTCCTGCCAAGCTTTGAGATTGCGAAAATCGCCCATCTGATACGATATGGGCTTCCGCAAATTTTCCTGGATCATATTCGCGCGGGAGTAGGCTGCAAAACTGCTATCGGGCAACATCGCATTGTCCTAGCGTCGCCTTATCCTAGCGTCGCCTCATCCTAGCGTTGCCTCCTCCTAGCGTCGCCTTACCCTAGCGTCGCTTTATCCTAGCTCGCAGTTTCAGGTTCGAGGTATTCCTCGCGGTACATCCGCACCAGCTCGAACAGGTAGCTGAGCGCGAGCGGCCCGATCAGTAGTCCCAGCAGGCCGAATTGGCTGACACCGCCGATCGCGCCGATCAGCGTGATGAGCGGGTGGATCGTGGAGAAGCGCCGGTAGATCAGTGGCCGAAGGAGCGTGTCCACGCTGCCGACCACCACCGCACCCCAAATGATGAGCAGCACACCCGCGACCGGCCGGCCCTGGAGGATGAGCACGAGAGCCGCGGGCCCCCAGACCAGGCCGCTGCCGACGACCGGGAGAATCGCCACCGCTACCGTGACGACGCTCCAGAACAGCGCATTGGGGAGCCCGGCGATCCCAAAAGCGACGCCCAGCAGCACGCCCTGGATCGCGGCGATCGCGCCGGTGCCGACGACCGTAGACACCGTCACGTCCTTGAACCGCTGGCCGAGCTTTTCCGCGTTCTTGCGCGAGAACGGGACGTAGGGCAGGGCGTTGTTCCACGGGTCTTCGCCGGGATACTTGAGGACGTAATAGAGACCGAAGAAGGCGATCGTGAGATTGAGGCTCAGTCGCGTGGCCGTGCCGACCAGCCCGACCGCGCTGGCCCCGAGCCATCTCACCACGCTGCCGCCGACCTCAGCGATTCGTGGCCCCACCCGGAAGCCGCCGATTTCCAACGTGGACAGCCGCTCGAGGGCCGGGCTCTGCAGCACGTTGGTCGCGACTTGTTGTGCTTCATTGATGATCAGGCCCGCGAGCGCGATGAGTGGTACGATGACGACGATTGCGCCAAGCAGCGTGACGAGCAGCGCGGTGGGCGCTTCCGGAAGTCCGCGACGCACCATCCAGTTGTGGATCGGCGCGAACAGTACGGCGAGCACCGGAATGCCGATGATGCCCGTGACGTAGGGAAAAATGGCCCACAGCAGCGCCGCGCCGAGGAGTAAGACGATCAGCGCGGCGCGTTGATGTTTGGTGTCGAGAAGCGGCAGTCTATTGCCCTCGCTCGACCCGGACGTCGCGCGTCAGCGTCTTGCCATCCACGGTGATGCTTACCTTGTAATCACCCGTGGCGACGGGCGGCGCACCACCGCCGCCGAAGCCTCCCCCTCCCCCTCCGCCCCCCGCTCCGGGCGGCGTGGGGCCGCGAATCGCCTGCACGACCTGGTTGAGCCCGCCGAAGCCGCCACCACCGCCGCCGCCCTGACCAGGGCGACGGAGCAGAGCGGCGAGCTGGCCGACGAAGGCAGCATCGGGAGGCGCATCCGCGCCTTCACTACTTTCGGACGTCGCGCCGGCGGCTCCGCCACCGGCTGCACCGGCGGCGCTCGCGGCGCGCGCTTGCGTTTCGCCGGGTCGCTCGACGAAAGCCGCGCCGGCGCGCACCGTGGGCTGATTACCACCACCGCCGCCACCGCCGCCTCCGCCGAACCCGAACCGCTCGGCGAGGCCCTGGAGGTCTCCGGCGAGCAGTCCCTGCTTGATGCCGGTGAGCATCTGTTCATTACCGCCGGCCTTGATCATCGAGTCGATGACGACTTCGATGCGGCGGGCGGTCCAGGCGCTGTCGCGGCGTTGGGATGGGGACAGGGCGAGCGGCGCCGGCGGGCGACCCGCGAAGTTCCAGGTGACTCGGTGCACCCCTGCGCGCGCCGGCCCCGTCAACGTGCGGATGGTGTCGCCGCGCTCGTCCAGAATGGCGATGCGCGTGCGCGCGCGACGATCGTTCGAGCCCTTGGACAGACGGTAGACGATTTCAGCGCCGTACTGCGGGCTCTGGGCGCGGAACAGCTTGTGCCCAGGCGAGCCGCCGCCCAGCGGCGGCTGCCCGTACTGGTAGGCGACCTTCGGCTGGAACAGATACGCGTCCGCCGTCAGGACGCTGTCCGAGAGCATCTGGAGCGGCGCGATATCCACGATCCAGATCGAGCGGCCGTGGGTCCCGGCGATCAGCTCGCGATCGCGTGGATGGATCTTGAGATCGTGCACCGGCACCACCGGCAGATTCGTCATGAACTTTTGCCACGACGCGCCGCGATTGAGCGAGACGTAGATGCCGACATCCGTGCCGACGAACAGGAGATCGCGGTTCGTCGGGTCCTCGCGAATCACGTGCACGAAATCGGGACCGCCTTTCGGGAGATTGTTCGCGATCGCGCGGAATGTGCGGCCGAAGTCGGTGGTGACGTAGACGTATGGCGTGAAGTCGTTGGTGCGATGTCCGTCGAACGTGACGTAGAACGTCGCGGAGTCGAATCGTGAGGGCTCGATCCGGCTCACGTAGGTCTGCGGCGGCACACCGGGGAAGCGACCCGTGAGATTCTCCCAGGTCTCCCCGTCGTTGCGCGTGAGCCAGACCTTCCCGTCGTCCGTCCCGGCGAACAGGATACCCGGCCGGATCGGGGACTCCGCGAGCGACACGATCGTGCAATGCGTCTCGGCGCCGGTGAGGTCAGGGGTGACGCCGCCCGTTCCGCGCAGGCTGATGCGGATCTTCATGGTGTCGCGCGTCGTCAGGTCGGGCGAAATCGCTTTGAGGCTATCGCCGCGCATTGTGGACTTCATCACTTTGTTCGCGCCGGCGTAGAAGACTTTGGGATCGTGCGCGGACAGTAAGAACGGCGTGTTCCAGTTCCAGCGCAGCGCCAGCTCCGCCGAATCGGTGCGCTGGCGGGCGCGCAGCTCGGCGATCCGACGGCGCTGCGCGGATGTCTCCGGGCGCGTCGTATCGGGCCGCTCGATGACGATCGAATCTTCGAACACCTGATAGCGCGGCCGGAAGTCGGGCCGTTGTAGGAACGTACGCTCGTTGGTGCGCGTGTCGAGCCGCGACATGTTGCCGCCTTGCGATTCGACGTAGACGATCCACGGCTCGCGCGGATCCTGCTGCGTGACGAAGCCGTCGCCGCCGCCGACGGTGGTCCAGTCGGCGTTGGTGATGTCGCCCTGGCGCCGCCGCGACGGCGCGCACCAGGATCCGTTGTCCTGGAGGCCGCCGCAGACGGTGTAGGGGAATTCCATCCCGTAGCTGATGTTGTAGAACTGGCCGAGCGGCAGGATGTTCGGGAAATCGTACGTGCCGCCCCTGTCCCACGTGATGGCGATGCCGCCGTCGTTCCCGACGATGAAGTGATTGGGATTCGTCGGGTCAATCCACATGGCGTGGTGGTCCACGTGAATCCCCACGGTGGCGTTCCCGACCGTCTTGCCGCCGTCGCTGGAGTAATTCACGGGCGTCGACGACCAGTACACGCGATTGGGATCCTTGGGATCGACGCGCACCTGCGAGTAATAGAACGGGCGCACGTTGTTGCCGTTCGTCTTTTCCCAGGTCGCGCCGCCGTCGGCGGAGCGATACAGGCCGGAGGGCCGAGTCTGTGCCACTTTCCCGGCGCCGCCCTGTTTGTTCGCGTTGGTGTCGGCTTCGACCATCAGATAGATCACTTTCGGGTCGGACGCGGCGAACGCGATGTTGATACGCCCTTTTGTCGTCGCCGGCAGGCCGCCACCCTGCACTTCAGTCCACGTCTTGCCGCCATCGGTCGTTTTCCAGAGCGCGCTCCCGGGGCCCCCCGAGCGCAGGAAGTAGGGGCCGCGGACGCGCTCCCAGCTCGACGCGAACAGCACCTCCGGATTCGACGGGTCCATCGCGACGTCGACAAAGCCCGCCTTGTCGGAGATAAACTTGATCTGCTGCCAGTTCTGACCGCCGTCGGTCGTCTTGTAGAGACCACGCTCGCGGTTGGGGCCCCAGATTTGGCCGACCGCCGCGACGTACACGGTGTTCGGGTCTTTGGGATGCACGACGATGCGGCCGATCGCGCCGCTGCGTTCGAGGCCCATGCGCTTCCACGTGAGCCCGCCGTCGGTGGATTTGTAGATTCCGCATCCCGGCGAGATGGAGTTGCGCGAGTCTTCCTCGCCCGTCCCCGCCCACACCTGCATGGTATCACTCGGTGCGATCGCGAGGTCGCCCATCGAAATGCATTCGTAGTTGTCGAACACAGGTCGATACGACGTGCCGTTGTTGGTCGTCTTCCAGATCCCGCCCGAGGCCGCGGCAAAGAAAAACGTCGACGAGCCCGGAATGCCTTCGACGTCGGTGATGCGGCCGGCCATGTTCGCGGGCCCGACCGGCCGCCAGCGGAACGCGGCGAGCAGCGTCGAGTCGAGGATGATACCGGAGGGTCGTGACGGTGGAGCAGGGGGAGCGGGAGGGGGAGCGGGGTTCTGAGACAACAGTGGTGCTGCCGAGAGGGTGAGGACGGCTGCAACCGCCCAAGCGCGCGTGAACATGACGGCCTCAGATAATGAAGTGAGTGACGGAACCTTGCAGCGAATTGAGCATGAAGGGAAGCCTTGCGTCGTTGAATTCCGATAATTAAGCTCGGCTTTCCTTAGACCACCGCATCTATCCATTTGCCGCGTACTCGTGGGATTACAACTTCGAGTACCAGCCTGCGATGTTCGGCCTCAGCTCGATCGATGATTTCCGCGGCACGTACCGAACGGGAGAAGTGGCGCTGTTTGTCGCCTATGGTGTCACTGATTGGCTTGCCCTCGAGCTCGAGGGCTCGCAGATCACCGCGACCTTCGAGAAAGCGCCGGAGGACACCTCTGGCACGCCGGCGCGGGTCGAGGAATCCGGGATCTCGGACATCGGCGGCCAGATTCGGCTGCGTCTGGGGCGCGAGCGCGGCAGCCGGCCCGAGTTCTTTGGGTCTATCGAATTGCTCCCACCGATGCACGCGGGGAGCGCCCTCATCGGGGACGCCGAATGGGCCGTGAAAGGCGAGATCGGCGCCACGCGCGCCTATCGCTGGGGCACCATGACGTTCCGCACCACCATCGAGTACAATCGCGGCGACACGCACTGGGACTTGGGGGAGACGTCGCTCGAATACCTGCGGCGCTTCTCCCCTGCCGTGGCGTCTGCTGCTCGGGCTTGAAGGGGGCGAGGGCGGTGCCCCGGACGACTACGCCTTCGTCACCGCCGGCAGCTGGCACGTCGCCCGTGGCCTCGATCTCAAGCTCGTGAACAGCCTGGGGCTATATTCTCCAAGGCGACCGACTGGGAAGCGCAGCTCGGCGTGATGTGGGCGCTCCAGTAGCGCCCTGGCGCAGCCGGTGTCACCGTCCTGACATTTCCCTGTCGACGCAGCGGTGCGCGTTGAAACCTTTTCGCGCACCCTTCTATCTAATATTCGCGCACCCTTCTATCGAATGAATGATTGGTTTTCCTGATAAATGATTGGTCTTCCGCGCTTTCCTTCTGGATGGAGGTCAAATGCGACATCCGCGGTTAGTCATCCCGCTCCTGGCGTTGGGCCTCGCCGGCCCGCTCAGCGCACAGACCGCGAAACTCGCCGTGCCGTACACCCGCTTCGTGCTGCCCAACGGTCTCAACGTCATCGTCCACGAGGATCACTCGACGCCCATGGTCAGCGTGAACATGCGCTACAACGTCGGTTCGGCGCGGGAGAAGCCCGGCCGCACCGGATTCGCGCATCTCTTCGAGCACATCATGTTCGAAGGATCCGGGCACGTTGCCGAGGGCAAGTTCGATCAGTGGCTCGAGGCGGCCGGCGGCAACAACAACGGCTCGACCAGCGAGGACGGCACGCAGTACTGGGAAAATGTGCCGTCGAACGCGCTCGACCTCGCGCTGTTCCTCGAGTCTGATCGGATGGGCTACCTGCTCGACGCGATGTCGCCCGCCAAGGTGGACGGCCAGCGCGACGTCGTGAAGAACGAGCGTCGCCAGTCCTACGAGAACCGGCCGTATGGCATGGCCTGGCTCTCGATCAACGAGAACCTCTATCCCGGCGATCATCCGTATCACTGGCCGGTCATCGGCTCGATGGAGGACTTGTCCGCCGCGAGTTATCAGGATGTCGTGGACTTCTTCAAGAAGTACTACGCGCCGGCGAACGCGACGCTGGCGATCGCGGGGGATGTCTCCACGGCGCAGGCGCGCCAGGCGGCGGAGAAATGGTTCAGCGATGTCCCAGCCGGACAGCCGGTTCCACCGCTCGCCGCTCCGGCCGCGATGCTCGCCGAGGAAAAGCACGTGGTGTTGCAGGACCGCGTGCAGTTGCCGCGCGTCTATATGGCGTATCACACCCCCGCCTGGCTCGCGCCCGGCGATGCCACACTCGACGTCGCCGCCAACGTGCTTGCCGGCGGCAAGAACTCCCGACTGTACAAGCGCCTGGTCTACGATCTCCAGATTGCGCAGGACGTTTCGGCGTTCCAGAGCTCCAACTGGTTGGGCTCGCAGTTCATGATCATCGCGACCGCACGCAGCGGGCACAATCTCACCGAGCTCGCCACGGTCATCGATGAGGAAATCAAGAAGCTCACGACGGAGCCCCCAACCGCCCGCGAAGTCGCCCGCGCCGTGAATCAGTACGAATCAGGCTTTCTCGATCGCCTGGAGCAGATCGGCGGGTTCGGCGGCAAGGCGGATCAGTTGAATCAGTATTCGTTGCGCACCGGAGATCCCGATTATTTCGCCGAAGACCTCACGCGCTATCGCGCGGTCGATTCGACGGACGTGCAGGCCGCAGTGATCAGTTTCCTGAAGCCCGACGCGCGTGTCGTGCTGAGCGTGGTGCCGCAAGGGAAAGCGGAGTTAGCGGTTCAAGCAAAAAGGAGGGCCACATGAGCCGTCCACAGGCTGAAGCCTGGGCTCGGCGAGTCACTGCGCTTAAGCGCAGCGCAGTATTGGGAACAGGGTTCACCCTGTGCTTAACGATCGGTGCGCTCGCCCAGCAACCAGATCGGTCCAAACCGCCCGCTCTTGGGCCCACACCGTCCCTCTCGCTCCCACCGGTCACGCAGCAGACGCTCTCGAATGGGCTGCAGGTGTTGATCCTCGAGAAGCATCAGGTACCGCTGGTGCAGGTGAATGTCGTGGTCAAGGCGGGCACGGCACTCGATCCCGGCGATCGGCCCGGGCTGGCCAGTTTGACGGCCGCGATGCTGGACGAAGGCGCCGGAACGCGCAATGCGCTCGAGCTCGCTGACGCGATCGCATTTCTCGGCGCCGACATTTCGGTCGGGGCGGAACCGCATCGGATCACGGCGGCGTTGCACGCGCCGGTGGCGCGGCTGGACTCGGCGCTTGCGTTGCTCGCGGATGTCGCGCTGCGGCCGCGTTTCCCAAGCGAAGAGCTGGAGCGGCTGCGGACGGAGCGCCTGACCGCACTCGTGCAACAGCACGATGAGCCGCGAGCCATCGCGCAGGTGCTCTTCATGCATACCGTGTTCGGCGACGCGCACCCGTATGGTCGCCGGACCTCCGGGACGGAAGCCTCGCTGCGAGCGCTGACGCCGGACGATCTGCGCCGTTTCCATGCGTCATACTTCCGTCCGTCGAACGCCGCATTGATCGTCGTCGGCGACGTGACGCCCGGTCAGCTCATGCCGAAGCTCGAGGCGGCGTTCGGCAAGTGGTCGGCGAGTGGCGCCGCGCCGGCGGCGCCGAGCTGGCGTGAGGCAGCGCAGGTTTCCAAGCGCGAGGTGCTGCTGGCCGACAAACCCGGCGCGGCGCAAACCGAAGTGATCATCGGTCGCGTGGGTGTGCCGCGGTCCACGGCGGATTACTACGCGCTGACGGTGATGAACACCGCCCTGGGCGGCTCGTTCACGTCCCGCCTCAATCAAAACTTGCGCGAGGAGAAGCAGTACACCTACGGTGCGGGCTCGAACTTCCAGTACGATCGCCTTGCGGGTCCGTTCTCCGCGCGCGCGGCCGTGCAGACGGCGGTCACGGACAAAGCGCTGGTCGAGTTCATGAAGGAGCTGACGCGCATTCGCGAGGGGATCACGCCCGACGAGCTCACCCGCGCCAAGAATTTCGTCGCGCTCAGGTTTCCGGAGCGGTTTCAGTCAATCGCCACGATCGCGCGCCAACTTGGCGATCTGGTGACCTACGATCTGCCGCTCGATTACTACAACAGCTTTGTGCAGCGGATTCTGGCCGTGAGCGCGGCCGACGTACGTCGCGTCGCCAACCAGTACATCGATCCGAACCGCGTGGTGGTGGTGCTGGTGGGCGATCGGTCCAAGATCGAGGCCGGCGTGCGCGCGCTGAAGCTCGGGCCAATTCGGACATTGACGATCGACGAAGTATTAGGCCCGGTACCTGTCCTCACTACCTCATCGCGGTAAGCGCGGGTAGGTTTAGGGCCCCACGACACTCTCGGAGGCCGTAATGCGATTGATCGCCCTAGCACTGCTCGTTGCACCCAGTCTGTTGAGCGCACAGGCTGCGCCGCAGCAACCCAAGCCGGGACCCGATGTCCAGAAGCTCGCGATGTTTGCGGGCAAGTGGACCGAGAACGGCGAAGCGAAAGCCAGCGCCATGGGTCCGGCAGGGAAGCTGACGTCCACGTCGGACTGTGAGTGGTTCTCCGGTGGCTTCTATCTCGTGTGCCGCACGACCGGCACATCGCCGGCGGGTCCGGGACAGTCACTCGGCATCCTGGGTTACAGTGCCGAGCGGCAGAAGTACACCTACTACGGTATCGACAACTCCGGGATGCCCGCCGAGCCCGCGTACGGGACGGTGATGGGCAACACCTGGGTTTTTGAAGGGGAAGGGAAGTTTGGCGGCCAGCCGTACAAATCGCGCTACACGATCACCATCGTCTCGCCCGACGAGTACACCTACAAGTACGAGATGGCGGCGGGAGGGCAGCCGTTCGCCGTGATGGGAGAGGGGAATGCAAAGAAGGTAAAGGCCTAGCTGTACTGCAAGCCCCGCAGCGACAACCGCTGCGGGGCTTCGTGTGTCTCTCGGGTTCCTAGGATCTCCGCGGTGCGGCCGGAGGCGCTGCGGGTTGTGGGATCGGTAGGTCCGAGTTCCAGATGTCGTCCACCATGACCCATTTCCCGCCCTGCTGCTCCCAGCGCACGATGTATTTGCCCGAGTCCACCGCCGGCATTCCGGGCGGCAGCGTCGCGCCGGCGGGATACGCCCAGTGCCAGCGGCCGCGCTCGACGGCGCTGGCTCCGGCGCCGATCACCGTTTCCGCACGCAGCGTGAGCGTCGGTCGCGGTTGCATCGTGTTGATCACCGCGAAGAACGCGCGAATCGCGTCCTTGCCCTTCACGGTCGCCATGTTCGGCGGCATGAGTACCGCGTCAGCCGCGTAGAACTCGGCGATCGAATCGGCGTGGCCCGTGCTCGTGAGACGACCCCATTGTGCGTTGGCAGCATCGATCGCTTGTTTCGCGCTCGCCGAGGTGTCTGCCGGGCGGCAGGCGACGACTGTCAAGGCCAGGAAGGTCAGGTACGGATGAAGACGCATGTGCCTCTGCCTGTCAGAGAGGCCGACAGAGATAGCGCGTCTTGGTGCCTAGTGCCAGGTCAATCCAAGGGTGAACAGCAGGATCGTGTTTGTCCCCGGAATCTGTCCCAACACCGGGTCATTCTTCGACTCGAACCACTGGAACAGAAGATCGAGGTCCGGCACGAGATAGATATTGCGTCCCAGCCGCACGTCCCATCCGGCACCTAGGGTGAGCCCAAATCCGCTTTCCGACGTCGCCGTCGTGGTATTGCCCGAAATCGTGGCGCGAGAGATGGTCGAGAAGCCGACTCCGCCCTTCAGGAACGCGCCACCCCGCTCGCTCGGGTAGAACTGCACAACGAACGATCCATTGCCGCGGCCCAGCGTCGCGCCATTCAGCTCCCGGAACCAACCGATGGATTCAAATCCCAGCAGCACTTTCTGGCTCGGCGTACCACCGAGGCGCAAGTAGCCGCCCCCTCCACCTAACTGTTCGCCGTCGAGTCCTTTGCTGAGATTGACGCCGCCGCCAAGACCGAACCCGATCCAGAATCCGCGGTGGGGGTGGGCCCCGGTGGTGTCCTGGGCAGCCGAGGTTCCTGCGGTAAGTGCAAGAGTCAACACCGTCATCAACGCTGTACGCGTATTCACAGACATATCGACCTCACTTTCCGGTTTGGTAGCGTTTCAAAAGGTTAGCTCTTGAATGATCACTCATCCACAAGACGGAGATGCAAATGACTACGAATCGAATTGCCGGTTGCCCTTGCGCAGATCGCGGGCGCCGTCGAGCATACCGAGCCGTTCCCGGATGACGACCTGCTAACAGATGAGGAAGGGCATTCCAATGAAAACGCATCATGACCATCACCACGGGACCCATCAGCACGGTCCCGTTTCTCATGGGCCATCGCCCGGTGCCGAAGAGGCATATCTCCGCACCTATGCGGCCGCTCAGCCCGATCCGGGGCGCCGAGTCATTCCCGTCGAGCTCGCGGCGCGCGAAATCGATTGGGAGTTCGTGTCCGGGACCAAGACGCGCGCGTGGGGCTACAACGGCCAGATCCCTGGTCCCGTGCTCGAGGGACAAGTCGGCGACGTTCTCGAGATTCGCTTTACGAACCGTCTGCCGCAACCGACCAACATCCACTGGCATGGGCTCCGCGTACCCGCGGCAATGGACGGCACCGAGATGGTTCAACGGTCCGTGGCGCCCGGCGACACGTTCGTGTACCGCTTTCGTCTGCCCGATGCCGGGACATTCTGGTACCATCCGCACAGCAACGAGACGGTGCAGCTGGAAATGGGACTCTGCGGCGCGCTCATCGTGCGTGGCCCCGATGAGCCGCAGCTCGACATCGAGCGCGTGCTCGTGCTCGACGATGTCCGTCTCGACAAAGAGGGCCAGATCGCACCGTTCGGTGGAATCGTCGAACATCACGACGGTCGCGAGGGTGATACGCGGCTCGTCAACGGCAAGGCGGAACCGGTGCTGCAGCTCGCCGCGGGACACGTGGAACGTTGGCGCATCATCAATGCGTCGAGCGCGCGCTATATCCGGCTGTCCATCGGCGGTAAGCCCTTCAAGCTGCTCGGCACGGACGGCGGCTTGCTCGAAGCTCCTGTAACTCTGACCGAGATCTTGCTGGCCACGGCCGACCGTGTGGACCTCGCGGTGGGTCCGTTCGCTGAAGGGGAACAGCTAGACGTTGAAGCGCTGCAATACCTGCGCAAGACGATTCGCAAGCGCAAGGACGAGCGCTTCGCGACGCTTCGGGTGGGACCGCCCGCCGTGCCTCGCTCGTCGTCGGCGCGGATTCCCGATCGGCTTCGCAGCATCCCGCCCCTCGCACCGCCGAATGCCAGTCCCAACCGGACCGTGAAACTCGGCGTCACGCTGAGCCTGCGCCGCATGGTCGATTTTGTGATAAACCGCGAGCGGCACCACCGCGATAAGCCCGTGAAGGCCGGCGAGCTGCAGGTCTGGGATGTCGTGAACACCACGTTGATGGATCACCCATTCCATCTGCATGGCTTCTTCTTTCAGGTGCTGTCGGTGAACGGCAAACCGCCGGAGTGGCGCTCGTGGGAGGACGTCGTCAATGTGCCGCCGCGCGCGACGGTGCGCATCGCGTGGCTCCCCGACGACCGGCCCGGCAGCTGGATGTACCACTGCCATATCCTGGAACATCACGCGTCGGGAATGATGGGTCACTTTGACGTCGTGTCGTGAGTCATGTAAAGCGGGTGCTCCATACGGTTGCCGCGGGGAGTGTAATGGTTTGGGGGGTCGTCCGTCAGCAGGCATGCAAGGGACGTTCACCCATACCGTTAGGAGAGACTATGAACACGCAAGAGAACTGTGGCTGTGGCTGCGCCGGCCAGTGCGGGAGCGGCTGCTGCTAATCGAGCGGCTGTGGCGAGCTCGGTAACGCCTGACGTGCTGGGCGTGCTGGTCGAGAATCACCGGCGGTTCCTGGCGTTCCTCGAGCGGCGCGTGGGATCACGAGAAGCCGCGGAGGACATCCTCCAGGACGCGTTCGTGCGCAGTCTCGACCGGATCGAGACTGTGCGCGACGCGGGCGCCGTGGTCCCCTGGTTCTATCGCCTCCTCCGCAACGCCGTGGTGGACCACTATCGCCGCGCCGGCGCGGAGGATCGCGCGCTCGCATACGTCGCCGCGACGGCGGACACCGTTGAACCGGCGGCCGATGAGGAGCTGCACGGGCAGGTGTGCGAGTGCGTCAAGTCGCTGGTGGAGACGCTCAAGCCGGAGTACGCGGCGGCGATCAAGCGCGTGGATCTCGAAGGGGCATCGCTCGTCGATTTCGCGCGGGAGACCGGAATCACTGCTAATAACGCCGGCGTGCGTCTGCACCGGGCACACGAGGCGCTGCGTCGCCAGGTGGCGCTGAGCTGTAGCACCTGTGCCGACCACGGGTGTCTGGATTGTCGCTGCGGACGTCCTACGTAGTTTGTCCTTTAGGACAATGTCGGCGAGCACACCCTTCAGGGTGTGTACATCACAACGGGACCACGGGGACTGGATCCCTGCCGGCGCTAACGCCGCTCGGCGACGAGCAGCCACCATCCGGAATCACCGCCGCCACCTGATTCATCGGCCTTGATGAACGGGTCTTCGAGCCGCACGATCCGAAAGCCCGCCAGTAACAAGTCCCGTACGGCAAACCATGAGCCGAGCTCGTGCGCGCGTTCGAGCGTGGCACGGTCGTCGCGCAGGCGGCGCTCGGCCGGCACCTGGTCGATGATGACAAGACGGCCGCCCGGTTTCAGAGCGGCGGTGAGCCCGCGCAGCATCGCTTCCGGATCTGTGAACTCATGAAAGGCATTCATGACGAGCGCCCCGTCGAGGGTGGCCGCCGGGAGTCGCGTGTCAGTCGACGTCGAGTGAATGATCTCGACGTTGGTCCACCGGTCCCGCGTGCCGCGCTCGCGCAGCCGGGCGATCACGTCGCTGTCGATGTCCACCGCAAAGACTCGACCGTCGGTGCCGACTGCGGTGGCCAGCCTGGCCGTGAAGAACCCGTCGCCGGCACCCACGTCCGCAATGCGCGCTCCGTTCTTCACGGTCAGCGCGGCGAAGACTTCCGGGACGCGCTGCCAGCGCTCGCGCGCCGCCTCGTCCCCCCCCCGCCCCCCTTGCCCCCCTTGGGCGGCGAGGTGGCTCGAGAGGAGCAGGCAGGCGAGGGCAGCCGGTCGTAATCCTTTCACGAAGACGATGATGCGCTCGCGAGTCCGGGGTCGCAACTGGCATTTCACAAATAGGTGACGAATCCTGACGAGGTTCGGAGCTAGAATGAGGGAACAGGACGACGGGGAGAGGATCGTGACCGCTAACGCGACCGCCATACGGGTGGCGACTCGCATCCAGGCCGTGGACATCCTACGTGGTCTCGTCATGGTACTCATGGCGATCGATCATACGCGCGACTACGTCCATTCCGGCGCGATGGCGTTCCAACCCGAGGACCTGACCCAGACGACGGCGGCCATCTTCTTGACGCGCTGGATCACTCATGTGTGCGCGCCGACCTTCATGTTTTGCGCCGGTATCGGCGCGTATTTCAAGCTGGAGCGGGACGGCTCAAAGGCTCAACTCTCGCGGTTTCTCTGGACGCGCGGCCTTTGGCTGATCGTGCTGGAGTTCACGGTCGTGCGTGCCGGCTTCTTCTTCCAGCTCGGTCTCAACCCGCTGTTCCTGCTCGTGTTCTGGGCGCTGGGCTGGAGCATGATCGCGTTGGCGTTGCTCGTGCACCTGCGCTATCGGGCGCTGCTCATCTTCAGCGTCGCGATGATCGTCCTGCACAATCTGTTCGACGGGGTTCGCGCTGCTCAGTTCGGTGCGTTCGCCTGGCTGTGGCAGGTCCTGCACCAGCAGGGACTGTGGATCACCGGGGGGGGCGGTCCCGCAGTGATCGTTGCCTACCCGCTCATACCCTGGATCGGCGTCATGGCGCTCGGCTTCTGCTTCGGGCGCGTCTACTCATGGGCGCCCGAACGGCGTCGCACGTTGCTGCTGCGCCTCGGGCTCGCCCTGACGGCGGGATTCGTGCTCCTGCGCGCGATCAATATCTACGGTGATCCGCGACCCTGGACCCCGCAGAGTGAGCCGGTCATGACGGTCTTGTCGTTCCTGAACGCGACGAAATACCCGGCGTCCCTGGCGTTTCTGCTGATGACCTTGGGACCGGCCATCCTGTTCCTGGCATGGGCTGACCGCTGGCCGATGCGGAAGGATCGTGATCCGTTGATCGTGTTCGGGCGCGTGCCGCTGTTCTATTTCATCGTGCACATTCCGTTGATTCATCTGATTGCGGTCGGATTGACGCGGCTCGAGTACGGCGCCGCGCCGTTCCTGTGGACACCGCCGCCGACGCTAGGCACACCACGCAATCTGTTTCCGCCGGACTACGGGTGGGATCTGTGGGTGGCGTATGCCGTCTGGATAGTCGTCCTGCTCGCCCTGTATCCACTGTGCCGGTGGTTTGCGGAGCTCAAGCAGCGCCGGCGCGAGTGGTGGGTGCGGTACTTGTAGCACTACGAAAGCAGATCCTTCGCTACGCGCGCGTTCCGCGCGCTCCGCTCAGGATGACATGCTCCGCAGGTCCCTTATAGTAGAAGACAAAACCAATCCATCCAGGTCGTTCGTTCTCCCTTTTTTCAAAAGGACGACCGCGCTTGTCATCCTGAGCGCCGCAGGCGCGAAGCGCCAAGGCGCGAAGGATCTGCTTTCTATTCGCTCGCGGCCCTGAGCACCGCGAGAGGTGTGCCTCGCAACACCGTACCGCTGTTGGCGAATCCGACTGCGGCCGTGAGGGTGCAGACGAGGATCCAGACGCCGGCCAGCTCCAGCACCGGCACGCGGTAGGTGGACTCGAACAGGAACGTGACCAGGGCCCAACCCGCTACCCCGGCGAGCAGCACGCCGACGAGCGCCGCGAGCGATCCCCAGGCGACGTACTCCGTCAGCATGATGCGGCGGATCTGCCCTCCGGTGGCGCCCATGGTCTTGAGGAGGACCGCCTCGCGGAGCCGCTGAAACCGTGACGCCGCGAGCGCACCGATCAGGATCACGAGCCCCGCGCCGATGCTGAACAGCGCCATGAAGCGGACGGCGAGCGAGACGCTCGCCAGCACGCCGTCCAGTGCGCGCTGGACCAGCGTCAGGTCGAGCGCCGCGACATTCGGATAGGCCAGCACTATGTCACGCTGCAGCTCGGCGCGCCGGATGGGGTCGTCGATCCGCGTGAGCGTCACGAACGTCTGCGGCGCCCGCTCCAACACGCCGGGCTCGAATACCACGAAAAAGTTGGGCTGAAACCGCGCCCACACGACGCGCCGAACGCTCGCGATCTGCGTCTCGATCTCCACACCCTGTACGTTCCAGGTGATCCGGTCACCCACGCCGACGCCCAGCTCGCCGGCGATGTCTTCTTCTATAGAGATGCGGGCCTGGGGCCTGGGGCCTGGGGCCTGGGGTGCAGGCCCAAGGCCCGAGGCCCGAGGCCCCGTCCACCAGGCACCTTGGACCAGTTCTTCGCCTTCCACCAGCGTGTCGCGGTAGGTGTTCCGGTACTCGCGCCGCCCCGCCCAACGCGCGCCCCCTCGCAGCGAATCGGCGGGCCGGTCGTTCACGCGCGCGATCCGCGCGGGGACGATGGGGGTGACGCCGCCCTCCGCCGCCCCATGCCGCCGCAGTATCTCGCCGACGCCGTTTCTCTGATCCACTTGAATGTCGAACAGCACGAGGTTGGGGCGATCGGGGGAGGCGTCGAGCGCAAACTGGCTCACGAGGTTTCGCTGCACCACGTAGAGCGTAGCGATGAGAAATACGCCGAACCCGATCGCGAGTGTGACCGGTACCGTTTGGTTTTCTGGCCGGAACAGATTGGCGACGCCCTGACGGATCACGTAGCTCGCGCGGGAGGGGAAGTACCGTCGCACCGCCGCCATCAGGATCCGGGCGGCTGCCCACAGCACTGCCGTCGTGACAAACACGGCGCCCGCGAATGCGAGACCCACTCCGACACTTGGCGCCTGCCAGATGGAGATCAGGACGATCCCGCCCAGTAGCGCCCCGATGACCAGCACGCGTGAGACCTGCGGGCGTGCCGACCTGCCCCGTAGTTGCTCGAACTCCCGGCGCAGCGCGCGCAGAGGCGGCACATCGCGGAGACGAAGCAACGGGAGCAGGGCGAAGGCCGCGGCCGTGGCGGCCCCGATCACGAGTCCCGCTAGGGCCGTCGACCAGTCGATCGCGACGGAGACACGCACGGGAATGAAATCGCCGACAACCGCAGGCAGGAGCATCTGCACGACGATTCCCAAGGCCACGCCCACCGCCGCGCCCAGGGTGCCCAGCGCAACCGCCTGGATGACGTAGATCGCGAGCACAGTGCGCGCGCGGGCGCCGAGGCAGCGGAGCAGCGCCGCGCCGTCCAGCTTCTCGCGCACGAACACACTGACGG
>JBIOXD010000012.1:0-45861 GCA_044869265.1 Gemmatimonadales bacterium | reverse complement strand
CGGATAAAAGGTACGCTGGGGATAACAGGCTTATCGCGCCCGAGAGTTCACATCGACGGCGCGGTTTGGCACCTCGATGTCGGCTTGTCACATCCTGGGGCTGGAGAAGGTCCCAAGGGTCCGGCTGTTCGCCGGTTAAAGTGGCACATGAGCTGGGTTCAGAACGTCGTGAGACAGTTCGGTCTGTATCCGGTGCGGGCGGTGGAGTGTTGAGGGATGTCGTCCGTAGTACGAGAGGACCCGGACGAAGCGACCTCTCGTGTCCCGGCTGTCTCGCCAGAGGCAACGCCGGTTAGCGATGTCGCGCGGGGATAACCGCTGAATGCATCTAAGTGGGAAACCCTCCCCAAGATGAACACTCCCGAGCCGTAAGGCTCCTGAAGGGCCCTGGGAGACTACCAGGTTGATAGGCGGCAGGTGTAAGGCGCGCGAGCGCTTCAGCCGAGCCGTACTAATTGCCCGTGAGGCTTGATCTCTCCGCTGTCTTTCCGCTCGGTGAGATCCCCCACCATCATGAAATCACGCACTCGTCCGTAATTCGGGCCTGGGGCTTTGGGCCTGGGGCCTAGGGGATGAAACCCCAGGCCCCAGGCCCTAGGCCCCGAGCCCTAGAAAACTGCCGGCGACTAGCGCGACAGGGCCACACCCGTTCCCATCCCGAACACGGTCGTTAAGCCTGTCAGCGCCGATGGTACTGCCCTCGCGAGGGGGTGGGAGAGTAGGCCGCCGCCGGCTTCCCCTTCCGAGAATGTCCAATGTTCAATGATCAATGATCAATGAACGCTGGACATTCTTAGTTTCGACCCCCATCCATGTCGACGAGGTCGGGGACTACTGGACAGAGACCGCGGCCGATCCCCGGATATGCTTGCCGTTCCGCAGCATGCCCAGCAGCACCAACCTGGTGGTGGCCGGCGTGAGGTCGCCGTTCGCCAGCAGCTGACTCACCTCGAACTCCGTCACGAGGTCGGCGTCGCCGTCCCGGTCGACGTCGTAGAGCTTGGCCGCTGGAATCAGCTTCTTCTTGCGCGCGATCGGGGTATCGAGGCCGTCGTCGTTGCCCAGTGTGAGCGTGGCCGGGTCGATGCCGGCGGCGTTGAAGTACGGCGATGTGAGGATGGCGACCGTGACGCGGCCCCGGCCGTTCAGCCGGATCGGCGTCGGAGTCGCCGCGAGGGCGACCTGAATCGGAACGCTCCACATGGTAGCATGAGAAGACGGCGAGAAGCTGGCGCCGACCACGTCCCCCACGTTGTTGATTTCGAGCGCCTCGGATTCGGCGAATCCCGTTGACGCACCCAGCACGTGCCGAGTGTAGGACGCCGACACAGTGGGCTCCGGGATCCACAGCGCCGCCGTAGCCCCGCGCGGGAAGAACGCCCGCCCCACGACTTGGCCGAGCTCGTTGATGTCGATGGCCACATCGACCTCACCGGATCCGCCGAGCGCGGTCGCCAACGCGCTCTTGGTCGGCCAGATCACGGCGCATTCGCACTGAGGACTACCGTGGCGGACCACTCCCACGATTTGCCCAACATCATTGATCGCAAAGGCTTGTCCGCGGGGGTCCCCACCCGCCGGAGGCTGGAGCTGTTCGGGCGCCGCGTCCTTGCTCGCCCAGTACGCCGGCTGGAACCCGAGGATGCCATCGATCATCCCGACGATCTCACCGCGATTACTGATGTCGTTTGCGACGGAGGAGGCTCCGGCCGGACCGTCGAGCATCACCGGCGCGGTCGCCTTGTCCGCCCAATAGAGGGCAACGAGCGCGACGACGACGCCATCCCTTCGCACGCGCGCGAAGCCCACGATCTGGCCCAAGTCATTGATCGCGTTGGCCTCCTGGCCCTGCACCTCCCCCAGGACGCCGACGTCTGCGGTGGGAAGCGCGGCGATGGTCCCGCTCTCCCAGAGGACCGCCTGAGTCTCGCCGCAGCACGCGCCCGACACGCCCACGACCTGGCCGCGGCTGTTCACGTCGCGCGCCTGGCTGAACCCGTGACCGACCAAAGTCCCCAGGTTTTGCACTGAGCCGTTCACCCAGTGGAACGCGATGGACGGCAGGGTGGACGTCCCGCTGCTGATACCAACCACCTCCGCGAGGTCGTTGACGGCCATGGCTCGGGCGTTGTCGCCGCCGAGCGGCACGCCGACGTCCGTGACCCCGAACACGACGACGCTGAATTCGGGGGCGAACGGGCCCGGGGCGCCAATGGGTCCCGCGACCTGGCCCTGATCCTGACAGCCGACCGCGACGAGCGTCGCGAGCACAAGAAGGGGAATCCGCTTCATGACAGCCTCCCGAGGAGTTTCCGTTTGCGCCGCGCCAAGGGGTGCGTACGTTGAATGGTGCAGGCCGTGCTGGCCCCTGATGGACATAACGGAATCCCGGGCCAGGACCGGACACGCCATAGCACCAGGAACCTGCCTCTCCACTAGGGGAGGGGATTCAACCGTTGGCGACCGAACCCGACATCACCGATCTCCTCACCGAGCTGCGCAATGGCCGCCCGGAGGTGATGGACCGACTCTTCACCCTGGTCTACCACGAGCTGCGCCGCATCGCGCATCGCACCCTAGGGCCGGGCCGCACGGGTGACACGCTCGGCACCACGGCGCTAGTACACGAGGCCTACCTCAAACTGGTAGACCAGGCTCGCACGGACTGGCGCAACCGTGCCCACTTCTACGCGGTCTCGGCCATGGCCATGCGGCAGATCCTGGTGGACCACGCGCGGGCACGCGCAGCGGTGAAGCGCGGCGGGGGACGTCGCGGCGTGTCGCTCGACGATGCGACGCTGTCGGTCGAGGAACAGGCTGAAGCGGTGCTCGACTTGGACGAGGCGCTCCAGAAACTGTCTAATCTCGACGAACGCCTGAGCCGCGTAGTCGAATGCCGCTTCTTCGGCGGCTTGAGCGAGGAGGAAACGGCCGAAGTGCTCGGTGTCACCGCCCGTACCGTGCGGCGCGATTGGGTGAAGGCAAAGGCACTGCTGTACGAGGAATTGCACGAGTGATCAAGGGGGCGGCCCATCCACCGCCCCCTGATCTTGATCACCCGATTACTGCCAGTCGGGCTGGCCGTCGAAGGCGGGATGGTTGGTCAATCGTGTCAGGCCGGTTCCATCGGCCTTCATCGTGTACACCTCAGGGTTTCCGTCCCGGTCGGTCCGGAAAGCGAGGTACTTCCCGTTCGGTGACCATGCCGGGTCGACGTCCTCGGCAGGATGATTCGTCAATCGCGTCAGGTGCGTACCATCCGTGTCCATTGTATAGATCTCGGGGTTGCCGTCGCGGTGGCTGACGAACGCGATGCGCTTCCCATACCACGTTGGGTCGACGGCCCGCACCGGATCGTTCGTCAGGCGCGTGACGCCGGTGCCATCCTCATTCATGATGTAGATCTGGAACAGACCGTCCCGGTCCGAGGCGAACACGAGCTGCTTCCCGTTCGGCGACCAAGCTTGCTGCCCGTCGGCCGCGGGGTGGTTGGTGAGATTGGTGACTCCGCTTCCATCCGCATTCATCACGTAGATGTCGTCGTTGCCGTCGCGCTGGCTTAGAAACGCGATGCGTTTGCCGTCGGGGGACCAGGCGGGGATGGCGTCCCGGGCGGGATGCTGTGTCAGATTGGTCAGTCCCGTCCCGTCGGCGTTTATCACGAACACATCGCCGCCATCGATGCGGTCGCCTCGAAAGGCGATGCGCGCCCCGTTTCGTGACCAGGCCGGATCGATGTCGAACGCAGGGTCCTGGGTGAGATTCGTGAGGCCCGTGCCGTCGGCGTTCATCACATAGATCTCGCCCAGGCCATCACGAAACGACGTGAACGCGAGCCGCCCCCCGGTACTGTTCTGGGCGGTGCTGGCCATGATGGGCGCGACGCTGGGCGACACCGGAGCCTGGTCGCAGCCGGCAGCCAGGGTGAGCAGGACGATCACGGCAATGGTCTTGAACATGCGAGTTCTCCGCGTTGAGAGCCCGGCGGCTTTGCGAGAAAGACGCGCTCAGCGCGTGTTCTCGCTCAGTTCCGGTAACGCCCGCTCCCGACATCTGGACGCGCCGCCCGGTGGAGGTGGCGGCGCGCGCAGGAGTTGGCCGCACTCGTGACACCCGGTTTGCCGCGGTGTCCGTCGGCGCGCATCTTGAGGAGCGGGAACTGCGCTTCCTCCCATCACTTCCAGTAACGGAGTTGGCCCGAGGAAGCGGACAACGCCTCATGGCGTCTGGACTGGGCAATGGCCGTGCTTGAACAGCTGGCGGGGGAGCGGTGGAGGCGCCTCGAGCCGGTGTGGGACGCGGCGCTCGAGTTGGACCGCGCATCCTGGACCGCCTACGTGGACACGGCGTGCGCCGGCGACCGGGCGCTCCGCACGTACCTGGAGCGCCTCCTCAACGCGTGTGAGCGAGCCGAATCGTCCCTGGCGCAGCCCGCCTTGCACTCGTGTGCCGCCCTGCTGGCCGACGTGGGCGCCGCAGCACTCTCTATCGGGACTCAAGTAGGCTCCTATCGCCTCATCGACGCGCTGGGCCACGGCGGCATGGGCGCGGTCTACCTCGCTGAGCGGGCCGATGGACAGTTTGCGCAGCGCGTCGCCCTCAAGCTGGTCCGCGGCGCGATGGCATTCGACGACCAGGTCGTGCGACGCTTCCTCGCCGAGCGGCAGATCCTGGCCTCGCTCGAGCATGCCCACATCGCCCGGCTGCTTGACGGCGGCATCACCGCGGACGGACTTCCATGGTTTGCCATGGAGTATGTCCCGGGCATGACGTTGGTCCGTTATTGCGACGCCCGACGTCTCGGCATCGAGCCCCGGCTCGAGCTGTTCCTCACCGTGTGCGACGCGGTGCACTACGCGCACCGGAGCCTCGTCATCCACCGCGACTTGAAACCCTCGAACATCCTTGTGACGGAAGCGGGGGCGGTCAAGCTGCTCGATTTCGGGATCGCAAAGCTCTTGAGTGGCGTCGCGGGCGGCGAGCCGGTGACCCTTACCGGCCCACCGGTGCTGACCCCGGAGTATGCGAGCCCCGAACAGCTCCGCGGCGGACCCATCACGACGGCCAGCGATGTGTATTCGCTCGGAGTCATTCTCTGTGAGCTGCTGGTCGGACGGCGTCCGTTCCGCACTGACGGGCGATCGCGGCTGGAAGCCGAGCGAATGATACTGGACGAGGAGCCCGATCCTCCTTCCCGGATCGTCGCGCGCAGTGAGGATGATTCCCCCGCGGGCCGTGGGACGACACGTGAGCGGCTCAGCCGGGAACTCCAAGGGGACCTCGACACGATCGTCGCGACCGCCCTGCGCAAGGAGCCGGGGCGCCGGTACGCCACGCCCGAAGCGCTGGCGTCGGATATCACTCGTCACCTCAAGCATCTTCCCATTGCCGCGCGGGGCGACGACTGGTTGTACCGCGCGAAAAAGTTCGTCCGTCGCCATAGAAGCAGTGCCGTCGCCGCGGCAGCCCTGGTCGGCGCGGCCAGTCTCATTGGCCTCGGCGGGTGGTGGCTAACGATGCGCGGACGGCAAACGGCGCTGCCTGCATCCCCTTCTTCGCCCCCGGCGTCAGTCGTGGTGATTCCCTTCGCGGGTCCACCAAGCGAGAGCCGGTACGCGTTGCCGCGGCGTCTGACCGGGGAGGTCGTGCGGCAACTGAATCGCCAGAGCGACATTCGCGCGCGCGAGGGCCAGCGTTCATCGCCGGGGAGCGACGGGCGATCGGCCGAGGCGTTGGACGCGCGGCATCTCCTCTCGGGAACGGTGGACACGACAGGGGGGCGGCTGCGGATCACGGCTGAATTGATGGATGTTCGGGCTGCCGCGCCATTGTGGTCGAGAACGTACGAACCCGAGCCGGCCGACGCAGACCAGCTGGCCCAGCAGGTCGCGCGCGAGGCAGCGGTGGTGCTGCTCCGGCCGAGGATTGCGTTCACGAGCAATCGCGACGGCAACGATGAAGTCTACGTCATGACGCTCGAGGGCTCGCACCCGGTTAACCTCACGCGTCACCCCGGTACCGATGTCGATCCAGCATGGTCGCCCGACGGGCAGTGGATCGCCTTCAGTAGCACGAGGGCTTCGAACGGCAACGGATTCGCCGTCTGGATCATGCGGGCCGATGGAACCGGGCAGACCCGACTGACGGACGACCCCATTGGCAGCGAACAGGCCGCGTGGTCTCCCGATGGCCGCCGCATCGTCTTCATGACCGCCCGCGACTTCAACGCCGAGATCTACGTGATGAACAGCGACGGGAGCGGCGCCAGGAATCTGAGCCGTCATCCGGCCTGGGATGAACAGCCGGCTTGGTCGCCAGACGGCCGGCGCATCGCGTTCGTGAGCAATCGGGACCGCGACCAGGAGATCTACGTCATGAACGTGGACGGAACGGAGCCGCGCCGACTGACGTCTAGCCCCGGGATGGACTATGAGCCGGCTTGGTCACCAGACGGACGCCGCATCGCGTTCTGGAGCGGCCGCGACGGCAACACCGACATCTACGTCATGAATGCGGACGGCTCGGGGACGACTCGGCTTACCCGCCGGGCGGCCCCCGACTTCCAACCGACTTGGACTCCGAGTGGTCGGGAGATCCTGTTTCACAGCAGGGAGGACGGTGCGACCGACATTTACATCATGAACGCCGACGGAACCGACGTGCGGCGCCTCACGACTCACCCGGCCGTGGATATGCAGCCGAAAGTGCGGTGAGGTCGCCTCAGCCGGCCGAGGCAGCGCGCGACGTCTAATCCCAATCGATTTGCCGGGTCTCCCCGCAGCGCGAGCACTGCAGCCACTGCTGCTCGCGTTGCACGGGCATCCGCGCTTGACAAGCGGGGCAGACGCCGTAGCTCGATCCCCACGAGAGTGGAAGATCGATTGCATCGTAGGGTCGCGGGACGACGGACCATATTCGCGGACGGAGGACTTCGATCTGCAGGAGCTCGCGTGGCACGCTCATCGACCGCTGGCCGACTTCGAGGATCGCCGCGTCGGGCGTCAGGCGCACGACCTGATACCATGCCCCGCGACGGAGGCGGTAGTTGAAGTCGCCCTTGACTCGAGCCCACTGAGGAGCGTCCACGAACCCTCCCGCTGCGTAGGGCGCTCTGACAACATGACCCGGCGGAACCGGCGAGCGGGTGAGGCGGATCACAATCCCGGCAAATGCTTCTCGCGGAGAAGCCCGCTCCAGCGGGTCGGAGCGGGCTTCGTTAAGCCTGTCCCTTCGCGAGCCTGATCGTCGTTCAGTTCTGGGGCTTGCTCATCTGCTCGATAACCTGATCCAGCGAGAAACTGCCGGGCTTCTGCCGGGGCGGAAAGTCCTTGAAGCTCTGAATCCAATTGGCGACGTAAGCTTGGGCGGGCACCATGAGAAAAGTCCGATCGATCCGCCAACGCTCATAGTCGATTCCTTCCTCATCGGCTCGCTCGAACGGGTCGGTCCGTAGGTTAAAGATCTTCGGCAGCCGCAGCGGCACGAGGGGGTCCTGCCAGACGTTCAAGCCGTGGCTTCGCTGCTCCATGAAGGCCAGCTTCCATTGATCGTAGCGTAGCCCCGCGAGGTCGCCGCCATCGGTCCAGTACAGGAACTCGTGGCGGGGAGACGCGCTCTTTCCTGCCAACACGTCTCGGATATCGTAGCCGTCGATGTGGCTCTTGTACGTCGTCCCGCCGATGCTCGCTCCGGCGGCCAACCTGGTCTTGACGTTCGTATCGCCGGCTGCTGCCGCGAGCGTCGTGAACCAGTCCTCGTGTGAGACGATGTCGTTGACTTCGGTTCCCGGCTTCACCAGCCCGGGCCAGCGGACCACCAGCGGCACGCGATAGCCGCCCTCCCAGTTCGTGTTCTTCTCGCCTCTGAACAGCGTCGTTCCGCCATCGGGCCAGCTCATGACCTCGGCGCCGTTGTCGGTCGTGTAGATCACGATGGTGTTGTTGGCGATGCGGAGATCGTCGAGCTTCTTGAGCAGTTGGCCGACATACGCGTCGTGCTCGACCATGCCGTCCGGATACACTCCTAGACCGGTCTTGCCCTGTGACGCCTGCTGCAGGTGTGTCCAGATATGCATGCGCGTCGAGTTGTACCAGAGTGAAGAAGGGCTTTTTGGCCCGAACGGACCGGTCGATGAAGTCCAGCGCTCCCAGCGTCATCTCATTGTCGATGGTCTCCATGCGCTTCCGGGTGAGCGGCCCGGTATCCTGACAGCGCTGCTTGCCCCAGGCGCCAAACCGCGGATCGGCGGGAGCGGTGTTGTCGGCAGCCAGCGCGGTACAGCGGAGCACTCCGCGGGGGCCAAAGCGGGCTCGGAAATCAGGGTTCTTGGGATAGTCGACGTTCTCGGGCTCTTCTTCGGCGTTGAGATGGTAGAGGTTCCCGAAGAACTCCTCGAACCCGTGCACCGTCGGCAGATGCTCGTTCCGGTCGCCCAGGTGGTTCTTGCCATATTGTGCCGTCGCGTAGCCGAGGGCTTTCAGCACGGTGGCGATGGTGGGATCGCTGGCCGGCATCCCCTCCGGCGCTCCTGGCAAACCCACGTTCAACAGACCGGTGCGAATGGGGCTCTGGCCCGTAACGAACGCCGCGCGGCCGGCGGTGCAGCTCTGCTGTCCGTAGGCGTCGGTGAAGATCGCGCCTTCGCGACCGATCCGGTCGATGTTGGGGGTGCGATATCCCATCATCCCGCGGTTGTAGGCGCTGATGTTCCAATACCCAATGTCATCGCAAAAATGACGAGGACGTTAGCACGAGTCGCTGCACAAGGCCTCCCACAGGGTGAAGTGGCGCGAGGCGTCATAGGTGCCCGTGCACACCCGAGGGCGCCATTACACCTTCGGTATATCACGCTCCAGGGAGCATCCCAAAAAGCACGAACCGATCGAAGCTCCTGCGCGCATTTCGACCTACAATGGCTCAGCACGTGGAGTGAGCCCTATGTCAACATGATCGCGATCGACGGGGTCTGCGGTTCTAGCGCGCTTCAGGCCTTCCCAAAAGGCTAACTGCGCCGCCTCCTGAGCGGCTGCACACTTCGCCGATGCGTACAGCGAGCACACCCTGGCTACGGCGGTGAAATCCCCAGCCTCCGGTAGTGAGCGGACCCTGGCCGGAGCGCTGAAGCCTTCGGTCAACTGGCTCCTGATATTCATGCCGGTCGCGGTGCTGCTCGAAAAGAGCCACGCGGCGCCGCCGCTCATCTTCTTTTCCGCCGCCCTCGCGATCGTTCCCATCGCCAAGCTGATCGTCCACTCCACCGAACAGATCTCGACCCGAACCGGTGACGCCGTAGGCGGCCTTCTCAACGCCACGTTCGGGAATGCGCCGGAGTTGATCATCGCGACCGTCGCGCTCCGCGCGGGACTGATGGACCTGGTGCGGGCCTCGATCATCGGCGCGATTCTCGCGAACCTGCTGCTCGCGCTGGGCGTCGCCATGCTGCTCGGCGGACTGAAGAACCGCGAGCAGGTGTACAACGCCGACGCATCACGGGTCTACAGCTCGATGATGCTGCTCGCCGTCACCACGCTCATCATCCCCGGCGCGTTCGAGGGATCGTTCTCCGATGCGCAATTCAACCCGCAGGTCCTCAGCCTGAACACCGCCTTGTCGATCGTGCTGCTCGTGGCCTACGGGCTGTACCTGGTGTTCATGCTGAAAACCCATCCGGAGCTGTTCAAGAGCGTAGGGGGAAAGAAGGCCGAGCACCACGACGGACCAGCCTGGGGACTGCCGCGCGCGATCGGCAGTCTGGTGGGCGCGTCCGTGCTAGCGGCCTGGATGAGTGAGGTCCTCGTGGGAGCGGCCGAGGGCACGGGGAAGGCGATGGGCATGTCGCAGGCGTTCATCGGGCTGGTGCTCGTGGCGGTGGTGGGCGGCGCCGCGGAGAGTTTGTCGGCCATCGCGGCCGGCCGGAAGAACAAGATGGATCTGAGCATCGGCATTGCCCTGGGGAGCTCGATCCAGATCGCGTTGTTCGTCGCGCCCGTCCTCGTCCTGTTGAGCTGGGTCATCGCGCCACAACCCCTGACGCTGGCATTTCATCGCGCCGAGATCGGCGCGCTCTTTCTCACGGTGCTGATCGGGACGGTGGTGGCGGGCGACGGACGCGCGAACTGGTATAAGGGGGTCCAGCTGATCGTTGTCTACCTTGCCATCGCGCTGCTGTCGTACTTCGTGCCGCAGGTCTCCGGCTGATGGAACGCCCCGCGATGCACGTCGACGCCCCGCCCCGTGGGGAGAGTCGCCACGTGTTGCAGCCGGGCGAGCGCATTGCGGAAGCGCTCTTTGGCCTGATCATGGTGCTCAGCTTTACCGGCTCGCTCAGCGTGGCGGACGCAGGGCGCGATGATGTCCGCACGATGTTGATCGGCGCCCTCGGGTGCAACATTGCCTGGGGCATCATCGACGGAATCCTCTATCTCATGGATTGCCTGAGCGAACGCGGACGCGATATTCGCGCGTTGCGCGCGGCGCGCAATGCCGCAGCCCCTGAGGAGGCACATCGCGTCATTGCCGAGGCGCTGCCGCCCATGGTGGCGGCCACGCTCGGTCCCGCAGAGTATGAGATGGTCCGCCAGAAGCTGCTGATGGTCGATGAACCACCGTCGCGCCCCTGGTTGTCCAAGACCGACTGGCTGGGTGGACTCGCGGTCTTCCTGTGGGTGTTCGTAATCACGTTCCCGGTGTCGATCCCGTTCATCTTCATGCACGACGTCGCGCGCGCCATGCGCGTATCGAACGGCATCGCGGTGGCGCTGCTGGTTATCATGGGCTACGCGTATGGGCGTATCACGAACTATCACCCGTGGCTGACCAGCCTGGCGATGGTCGTACTCGGCCTCGCGCTGGTCGCCGGCACCATCGCACTCGGCGGATGAGCGTCATCTCCGAGGTCGATCGGATGGCAGCGGCGGTCACCAGCCGCCAGTCCGCGGTGCTGCGGCTGCTCGTGACCGGCGCCTGTTTCGTCATCATCGTGGGCGGGCTCAAACTGGCTGCGCCCATCGTCACCCTGGTACTCCTGGGTCTGCTCGTAGCGCAGAGCTTGAGCAATCTGCCGATGTGGCTCATGAAGAAGGGTCTGAAGCCCGGAATCAGTGTGCTGGTGTCGATTCTGTTCGTGCTCCTTGGCGGGCTGCTGCTCGTTGCCTTCTTCAGCATCTCGACGGCACGGCTGGCGGACAATTTGCCGACATACCAGGTCCGGCTAACCGGTCTTCGGGACAGTGTGATGGCGTTTCTCGGCGGCCGCGGGATCGACATATCGCAGATCGCGGCGTTTCAGCCTCTCGATCCAAATCGGATCCTCGCCACCGCGCGCGCCTTCCTGGGAGGGATTGCCTCCGCGTTTGGCACCTCGATCCTGATCATTCTCATCGCGGCCGTTGTGCTGTACGAAGTCACCGCGGTCCGTGTGGCCCGTCAGCGCGGCGAGGAGGCCGGATCGCTTGTGGCCCGCTTCGACGAGGTGACCGGCCAGTCCCGCCAGTACATCGCGCTGACCGGCCTGGCCGGACTGATTCAGGCGGTGTTCAACTTCGTGATTTTGCTCGTGGCGGGCGTCGACGCGCCGCTCACGTGGACAGTGCTCTTCTTCTTCCTGAATTTCATTCCGGGTGTGGGCTTCGCGATTGCACTGGTCCCACCTGCGCTGCTCGCGCTGCTCGAAACCGGCTGGCAACGTGCGCTGATCGTGGTTCTGGGATGGTGGTTCGTCAATCTGATCGGCGACAACGTCATCAAGCCGCGCTTCTTCGTGAAGGGACTCGACATCTCATTCACGAACATCGTGTTCTCGGTGGTATTCTGGAGCTGGGTTCTGGGCCCGGCGGGCGCCATTCTCGCCGTGCCCATCGCACTGTCGTTGAAACGCGTTGCCGCGTTGATGCCGGGCGCCACGAGCGCTAGCTAGGTCAGGATCCCGAAGAGCAGCTTTGCCGCCTCCCCCAGGGGCATCATGGTGAGCATCAGGGGAGCGATCGGTGCGAGCGTGGATACCGCCAGTTGTAGAACAGCCTGCCGCGTGATGGGCACGGACCGCATGTTTTTCACGACGGTGTACGTATTCGACATGTCAGCGAGCGACTGGATATCCGCGGATCCGAGCAACGGTTCCGTGGCAGGTGTGTCGGGATGCACCCATTTCGCGTCGAAGGCGAGCGAATAGTGTCCCGCCAGAGGCCCGTACTCACGTTCCCCTTGTCGTCTGGCGTCCGCGAGCTGGAGTGAGAACACCAGGAACGGGCCGAGAAAAATGAGCAGCACCCACACCGCGATGCTGATGATGAGGATCTTGAAGTCGGGCAGCGCGGCGTGGTGCAGAAAGATACGGCTTGCGATCCACGCCGACACGAAGGCTCCATGCGCAACAGCCAGCGGTGCGAACGCGGCTGTCGTCGCCGCCAGGAATCCCAGCCCTCCCACGTGATCGGGGTGCGTCGGAACCAGACGCAACTTGATCCGAGACACTTGCCACAAGAAACGCCCCCAGATGAACAGCCGGAAATACCAGCGCAGCAGCAGGAACTGCGTCAGGGGGAGTGCGACGTACACGTACCAGACGCCGGCGAGCGAAAGCGTTCGACCCTGCGCGTCCGGCGTGGCGTACCAGGTGGCGACGTCCAATACCGCATGCTGGCGCCACATGAACTGGAGTCCCAGGACGTACACGAGCACGATCATCGCCACTTCGGCGATGACGGAATTGCGAAGACGATTGGCCGAGGCAACGGCAGCATCGAAGCGCGGGCGCTCCTGCTCCGGGATGAGCCGGCGGTCCAGAAACTGGCTGGGCACGAAACGGAGCCGCTGATGCACGAGGATCTCGGCGTACACGAGGAGAGGCACAGACAGCAGGAAGCGCCCCTGCGCCTCGATGTCGTACAGGAAGGGAACGCCCACCTTCGTGCCCAGCGCCAGTCCTTCAAGTGCGGTGAGGGCGAGCAGGGGAAGCCACGTGAACGCCACGACTGCGACGATGCGATACGGCAGCAGCTCCAGTCCGTAACCGGCGAGATGCGCTTTCCGAAAGAGCTGGAAGAGCGGACCTCCCAGGACGACCGAGAAGTCCTGCGGGGAGGTTAAGAGCGGTTCAGCGCGCATGGGCATCACTGGTGCCGGAGGGGTAAATCCGGCTCCAAAGGCCGAGCCGCTTCATGGCGCCTTGATGAGACGGAAACCCAGATGGTTGTCCGCCACAAAGGCTACTTGGCGCCCTTCTTCAGGCACTGCACGTGGTAGACCCCGTCGCGGTTCTCGACGCCATGCGTATCGTGTCCGAAGCCGGGGAAGCGCTTGTCCCACGCGGCGAGCGCTTTCAAGTATCCGATGTAGGGACCGTCGGCGGGGCCGGTGGCCTCCCCCGGCATCAGCATTGGAATTCCCGGAGGATAGGGCACGACACTCGTGGCGAGCACGCGGTTGGCCAGCTGGTCCAGGGGCACGTGCTCGATGTCGTCCTTCACGAGGTATTGGTAGGCGGCATTCGGCGTCATCACAATCGTCGGCAGCGTCGAGAAGGCCTCGGAGAGCCAATGCGTTTGCTTACTCTCCTTGAGCTGCGAGAACATCTGGTCCGCCAGATCGCGCAGACCCATCGCGCCGTACGCGGCGGGGTATCCAGTAGCGAGCTCGGGTAGAACCTCGGACAGCGGCGCATTGCGGTCGTAATGGCGCTTGAAGTCGAGCAGCGCGTTGAGCAGGGTGCCCCACTTTCCCTTCGTGATGCCGATCGAAAACAGCAGCAGAATCGTGAAGTCGGTCGTTTTCTCGACTTCGACACCGCGACTGTGGAGGTAGGCGGTCACCAGTGTCGCCGGAATGCCGCGCTTGTCCAGTCCGGTCTCCGTCATGCCGGGGGTCACGATCGACACCTTGATCGGGTCCAACATGCAGTAGCCGTCTTCGATATCGCCGAATCCGTGCCAGGCATCTCCGGGATGGAGTACCCAGACGTCGGGCTCGCGCGCGAGGAGCTCCGGCGACGCGTCCGCGAAGGGAACGGCCTTGCCATTTTTTCCCTGCTTCACCGTGTCGGGGTTCCAGGTGTTGAAGAACCACTCCTTTTTCTGGGCAAACTCGCGGTGCACGCGCCCCATCGTTTGCCGGAAGGCCACCGCTTCCTCGATCGACTCGGCAGTGATCGCGATGCCCCCGGGACCATCCATCATCGCCGCGGTGACGTCGTTGGATACGATGATGGGATAGAGCGGCGAGGTGGAAGCGTGCAACATGTATGACTCGTTGAAGCGCGAGTGCGGGATGGGGCTGCGGCCGTCGCGGATGTGCAGGAATGACGCTTGCGACAGCGCCGCGAGCAGCTTGTGCGTGGAGTGGGTCGCGAAAATCGTGGGCCCCGTGTGCTTCTTCGGGTCGCCGTGCATGGCATGACGGTCCCGGTACAGCGGATTGAACCGGGCGTAGGCGTACCACGCCTCGTCGAAGTGGATGCGGTCGACGCTCGGGTCGAGCAGTTCCTGCACGCGCTTGGCGTTATAGCACAGCCCATCGTACGTCGAATTCGTAATGATCGAATGCACGGGCCGCGTCTGGATCCCCACCTTGACGAGCGGGTTCGCCTTGATCGCGGCCTTGATCGCGGCCGGCGTGAGCCGGTCGGGCAGAATCGGTCCGATGATGCCGTAGCGATTCCGCACCGGAACGAGGTAGGTGGGAATCGCCCCCGTCATCACCAGGCTGTGCTCGATCGATTTGTGGCAGTTGCGGTCGCACAACGCGATCTGATCGCGGGCCACGGCGGCCATGAAGATGACCCGGTTCGACATCGACGTGCCGTTCGTGACCGAGTACGTCCGGTGCGCGCCGAACACGCGGGCCGCGTAGCGCTCGTGCGCGCCCATCGCTCCGGTATGGTCGAGCAGCGAGCCCAGAGCGCCGACGCTGATCGAGAGATCGGACCGCAGCAGGTTTTCGCCGAAATAGTCGAAGAACACCCGGCCGACGGGCGACTTGAGAAACGCGGTGCCCCCCGTATGGCCGGGCGTGTGCCAGGAGTATTCGTAGACCTGACTGAACTTCATGATGCCCGCCGCCAGGGGTGGCATCATCACCTCGAGGTAGCGGTGGATCGCCGCGACCACCCGACCGCCGACGAACGCCGCCGTATCCTCGAGCGTCCAGATGTACTCATCCACCATTTCCATCACGTCGACGGGGATCGACGACGCCTCGCCTCGTTCCGCCATGAGGAAGATGGGAATCTTGTCGTTGCGCGAGCGCACGAACTTGAGCAGCGCGCGCGCCCTGTCGTGGTCGCGCTCGCCATTCGACCCCAGCGCCCAGTCGAGCAACAGGGCGTGGATGGCCGTGTCCGATACGACGACGGACATGCCGTCTTCGGCGGAAGCCGTTTCCACCACGTCGATCGCCCGGCCTTTGAGCTCCTCGACGAGCGTCCTGGCCGCGTGCCCTTCGGCCGTAGGGGTCGGGAGCTCATCGTCCACCATGAGCGCCCGGAGCTGGATGCGCTTGATCCGTCTTTCGATCATGTCAACAATTCCTCACGCGTTGCGTCACTCCGGCCGTGTGTTCCACCGATAGAAGGTCACGATGTCCGCAGTCGGCTCGCCGAACGACTGGACGAACAGGGCCCGAAACTCGGTGGTGGGATAGAATCGGCTGAGCGTCTGATCCACGAGCGTGCGAAAGGTCCCATCGCCACGCGGGAGGGGCAGGGCGAACGCCTCGTACGTGAACAGCCGGTCCAACACTTCAAGCTTTGATCCCGAGGGGTTGTGGGTGATGGCATCGAGCAGGATCGCGCGGTCGGCGAAGAAGACGCTCGCGCTTCGATCCAGCACCGCGGCAATGCCTGCGTCGTAGGTCGTCACCGGCGCGACCTTGGACGTGAGCTTGAACTCATTCACTTTCGCGCCCAACCACGTCTCGGCCGTCGTCTCCCGGATGACCGCGAACGTCTGGGTCTGCAGCAGCTGGCCCGCTGATGCCCGCCACGTGGGACTGGACGGAGGTCGCTGGTTCAGGATTTCGGTCAGCCGCTCGGGCGCGTCTTTGCGCAGGAGCGCGCCGATGCCGCCCGGGAACACGGGGAGCGAGAAGGCGACTTCCTCTCGGCGGCTCCACGTATCGCTGTCGGCACCACAGAACGCATCGACTCTTCCCGTGCTGACGGCCGTGAACCGATCAGCGGTGCCGACCGCGACCCATTCGACGGTCACCGTCTGCAGTCCGAGCTCCGCCTTCACTTCGTCAGCCACTTTTTTGCAGAGCGCGACAGTGAATCCCGCCGGGTTGCCGGACTGATCGCGGAAGGAAAAAGGTCGCGCGTCGGCTTGATAGCCGAACTTGATCCGGCCGTTCTGCTTGATCCGCGTGAGCGTGGGGGAGGCGGCGGCCCCGGTTTTTTGGGCGAGAGCAGGCGAGACGATCGCGAGGCTGATCATGGCGCAGGCCGTGCTTGTGATGAGGCGCTGCATTGTCCTGTCTCCTTTCAGGCTCGGACCGGCGCGCCGGCCGCAGGTTCCGGGACACCGCGCGGACTCGGGCGCCGTTCGGTGAAGCGGTAGGCAATGAAGCCCCAGAGCAAGTAGGTGAGCGACGCCACCAGCATGCCGCCCATGACCGCCTCGAAGCCGGAGGCGTAGAGCGCGTACGTGCTGTACAGCATCGCGATCACCGCCACGATCGAGTTGCGTCGATACACGTTCTGCGGAGCGTTGGCCGTCTTCATCATCACGCCGAGTGCCGACAGCGCGATGATGTACGGAATCACGTTGGTGACGACCGCCAGACTCACGAGCTTGCCGAACTGCTTGCTGAGGTTGGGCGAGATGGTGGAGAGGGCGAGTCCCGTCTGAACGACGCCGAGCACGAGCATGCCGGCAATCGGCGCCCCACTGGCGTTCACTTTCGAAAACAGCTTCGGGAACATGCGCTCGTCGGCGGCCGCCTTGCCGGTCGACGCGATCGTGAACTGCCAGCCGAGCAGGGAGCCCAGGCAGGCCAGAACCGCCAGCGCCATGACGATGCGCCCGACGGTCGGGTTGAACATGTGGGCATACGCGGTGCCGAACGGGCCGGTGGACTTGGCCAGCTCGTCGTTGGGGACGATCCCCTGGATCACGGCCGTCGAGAGGATGTAGATGACGCCGGCGCCCAGGGTGCCGAACAGGCACGCCAGCGGCACGTTGCGTTTCGGGTTCTCCACGGCATCGGAGTTCTGGGCCGCAGACTCCATCCCGAGGAACGCCCACAGCGTGAGCGAAATGCTCGATCCGATCCCCGCGCCCAGGCTCATCCCCTGCGGATTCCACGCCGACGAGAAGGTGGCGCCGCTGAACCAAAACCAGCCGATGATGGAGAGCATGCCGACGGGCAGAATGACGCCCCAGACCGTGATGGAGCCGATGCGCCCGGTGACCGAGGGACCGCCGAAGTTGGCGAAGGTCGTGAGCCAAAGCAGCGCGATCACACCGAGGCAGGTGGCGATCGGCGCCGAGGCAAGCCACGGAAAGAACGCCGAGAGGTAGCCCACGGCGGAGATCCCGATCGCGACGTTACCGATGGCGAGGGACAGGAAATAGAGAAAGAAAACCATGAAGTATCCATCTTTGCCGTAAGCGTCCTCGGCGTACGCCGACATTCCTCCGGGCCGTTGGTTGAAGATCCCCGCCTGGGCGAACCCGTAGGCGATTGCCATCGAGCCGACCGCCGTCACGCCCCAGGAGAGCAGGGAAATCGCGCCGACCTGCGCCATGTTCGTCGGCAGCATGATGATGCCGGAGCCCATCATGTTCACCGCGACGATGAACGTGAGCTGGACGAGCGACATCTTCTTGGTCGCAGTTGCCACAGTCTCCTCCCGCTTTACTTGTTCACGCAGTAGATGTGGTAGCCACCATCCCGTTCTTCGGTCCCTTCGACTTCCTTGGCGAACCCGGGGAACTTGTGACCCCACTGCTGCACGGAACGCAGATACGTCAGCCAGGGACCATCTTCCGCGCCGATGTTTTCGCCCGGCATCACGATCGGAATTCCCGGAGGGTAGGGGATGACGCCGACACCCACGACGCGGTTGGCGATCTTGTCGAGCGCCACCTTCTCGGCCTTGCCGGCCATCAGCTGCTGAAACGCGCGGCGGGGGGTCATCTCGGGTGTGGGGAGCGTCGCGTACGCCTGAGCTTGCCAGTATCCCTGCCGCCCTTCCTTCATATAGGCCCACATCTCGTCGCCTAGATCCTTCAGGCCCATCCCTGCATAGCGCTCGGGCGCGGCGGCTGCGATTCCCGGGACCACCTCGGTGAGCGGCGCGTTGCGGCCGTAGTCCGCCTTGAAGTCGAGCAACGTGTTGAGCAGGGTGCCCCATTTTCCCTTCGTGATGCCGACAGAAAAGAGGAACAGCACCATGTGGTCGGTGGTGCGGGACGGCACGATCCCGTGCCTGGCCAGGTAGGCGGTGACGATGTCCGCCGGGATGCCGTTTTCGGCGAACGTGCCGTCGTCTTTCATGCCCGGACACAGGATCCCGAACTTGATCGGATCGAGCATGCACCAGTTGTCCGGGATGTCGTCGAAGCCGTGCCAGTGCTCGCCCGGATGCAGCACCCAGCACGAGGGGTCCGTCGTGAGCCGTTCGAGAGATACTTCGTGGAACGGGACGCGCCTGCCCGTTTTCGCGTCCTTGATCTCGGGCGCGTTCCACGGGGCAAAGAACCAGTCCCGCTTCGCCGCAAACTCCATGTGCACGCGGGCCACAGCCAGGCGGCACGCCACGGCTTCGTTGATGACCTCCTGCGTGAGCGTCTGCCCGGCGGGACCATCCATCATCGCCGCGGCGACTTCATTGGAGGCGATCAGCGCGTACAGGGGCGACGTGCTGGCCTGGGCGGCGTACGCTTCGTTGAAGCGGCCGTGGTCGATGGCGCCCCGGCCATCCCGGATGTGGATGTACGAGGTCTGAGACAGCGCGGCGAGCAGCTTGTGGGTCGAGTGGGTCGCAAACACCGTCGGCCCGTCCTTGGGGTGCTCGGCGGGGTTGCCGCGCATCGCATGGCGGCCTGAATACATTGGATTGAAGCGCGCGTAGGCGTACCACGCCTCGTCGAAATGGACGCGATCGACGCTCTTCGCGAGGCGATCCTGCGCGTCAGTGGCATCGTAGCACATCCCGTCATAGGTGCAGTTCGTCACCACCGCGTACACCGGCCGCTTGGCGGAAGCTTGCTTGGTGAGCGGATTCCGCGCGATGCTCTCGGCGATCGCCTTGGGCTCGAGGCGCGACGGCGGGATCAGCCCGATAATGCCATAGCGGTTGCGGGTGGGCAGCAGGAACACGGGAATGCCGCCGCTGATCGCGAGCCCCTGCTCGATGGACTTGTGACAATTGCGGTCGCACAGGGCGATCTCGCCGTCGCCGACGCAGGCGCTCATGATCGCGCGGTTCGATCCCGAGGTTCCGTTCAGGACCGAGTAGGACCGGTGCGCGCCGAACACCTGGGCGGCGTAGCGCTCGCTGGCCCCGATCGGGCCCAGGTGCCCGAGCAGGGACCCCAGCGCCCCGCGCTCGATCCCCATGTCCGTCCGAAACAGGTTTTCGCCGTAGTAGTCGAAGAACGCGCGCCCGATCGGCGACTTGAGAAAGGCGACGCCGCCCTGGTGACCGGGCGCGGCCCACGAGTACTCGCGGTCGCGATCGTACCGCGACAGAGCCGCCGCAAACGGCGGGAGCAGCCCCTGGATGTAGCGCTCGATCGCTGCCACCGCGCGGCCGCCGATGAACGCCGCGGTATCGTCCAGGATCCAAATGAACTCGTCGACCATCGTGGCGACTTCGATGGTGACGGTCCCCGTGATGCTGCGATCCGCCATCAGGAACACCGGCACCCTGGGATTGCGCGCGCGCAGGGTGCGGAGCAGCTGGGTCGCGTCCTGGTGGTCGCGCCTGCCGTTTCCCTTGCCGCTCCCCATGGTCCAGTTCAGGAAGATCCCGTGCAGCGCCGTATCGGAGACGACGCGCGCCAGCCCATCAGCGATCGACAACGCGACCACGACTTCGATCCCGCGTTCCTGCAGCTCGTCCGCCAGCGCCTGCACCGAGCGGCCGCCCGCCGACCCGTTGAGCTTGTCGTCGATGATCAGCACCCGCCGGGTCAGGGGGCGCGCAGTGCCGACAATCATGGGCGACCTTTCACCGCGCGGGGGCGGGGGCGGGGGCGGAGGTGGCTAGTACGCATACGAGAGATAGACCATGCCATAAGTGAAGGTGGAGGTCCGCAAATATCCCTCTTCGGCGGCCTGCTTCGGATCGGCGAGCGCGGCGATGAAGCTCAGCGTGAAATTCGAATTCACCTTCCAATCGCAGTACGCGTCGATCTCAGTCGCGAGCCGATTTGACGTCACGCCGGGGCCGAACGTGGCCGGCTGATCGACACGGAAGTCGTAACCGAACAAACCGGCGCCGACGGCATCGCTGGGCGCCACATGCAGGCGCACTTGATGTGAGATGAGGTTCGAGTTCGAGAGAAAGTACTCCCCTCCGATCTCGCCCTGCCACCAAGTGCCCCAGTCGTAAAAGCCCGGGATCAGCATGTCGAACGATTCGTCCGCCGCGGTGCCCGGGTCGTCGCCCTGGAAGAACGCGTACCGGTACGAGACCTTGGGTGCCCACTTCACTTTGGAGAGCTGGTAGGAAGCGAGGACGTTCCACGCGGTCGATTTTCTCAAATCCCCGTTGTCCTCGAGCGCGTACTCGACCTCGAAGGAGAGATCCGGCACCTTGCGCAGCGGTGCGGTGTAGGCGCGCAGGTTGAAGACGTTCAGACCGTCACGCTCTGGGAACGACGAGTCGGCCATGAAGTGGAGGTAGCTCGCTCCGAGCGTCGTCGCGCTGCCGATCGTCCTCTCGTAGTTGGCGCCCCACACGCGCGTGCCGCTCTCGGACTCCGGGACCTCGTCGCGGTCCAGGTAGAAACCTTCGACCGTGTTCTTCTTGGCCTGAAAGCGCGCGACGCCGGCGAACGCCCACGCCTTGCGCGCGTTGCTCCAGAACCCACCGCGCGTGCCACCTTCGCCCCCGCCATCCCACAGCAGCAGGCCGTGGCCGATCGTGTACTGAGCGCGGCCCAACGTGACTTCGAGCGCGTTCTCGCCGATGGACATCTCTTTGCCCGAACGCCAAGTCAGGGACAGGTTTTCCACTTTGAACGAGGACGCTTCGGAGCCGACGAGCGGCGGCGGGGCGGCATAGGTCCGCTCCCCGACCACGCTGAACCTCGCGACAAGCGTGCCCTTGCCGGCAGGGATCGTGCCGGTAATGCCCGGCCGGATGAAGCTCTCCAACCAGTTGTCGCTGAGATCGCCGGAGGGATCAGGCCGGACATCGGAGTACAGCGAGTTCGCGAACCCGAACGCACCCAGCCCGGCATCAAGGTTGAAGGTCCATTCAAATCTTGTCGGAAGGCCCGTCGGTCGCTCGTCCTTACGCTGCGCCGACGCCTGACCGGCTATCGTCACGAGAATGCAGCCCACGATCATACCTTGGAGACGCATTGCAGACTCCCTGTTTCGCGGAAGGGACGACGCCCAAGCGTAGTCTGCGCCGTCACCTACGGGAGCCAGTATTGGACCTTTGTTCTATTCCATGGTTTCAGGCCGCGAGTCACATTGACGTCGTATTCGACTCTTATCCCGAACGGGGGCCACATGGCCGTGATGCTCCGCGTTACCGCGGTCGGCTGTGCCGTGACGTTTTGCGTCCTGGCGTGTGGGGGCGACGGTGCCAAGGCGGGTCCCAATGCCGTCGATGTTGTCGTCGCACCCGTGCAAGTGCGCGACGTCCCGATCATCGTGGAGTGGGCCGCGCAAACCTTCGGTGCCAACGACATCGAGATTCGCGCGCGCGTGAAAGGGTTCCTGACGCAAAAGGCGTACAGGGAAGGCTCGCTGGTGAAACGCGGCGATGTTCTGTTTCAGATCGATCCGCAGGAGTACCAGACCGCGGTTGCTCAGGCTCGTGCGACGCTCAACGAGGCCCAGGCCGGTCTTTCGAAGGCCAACGCCGACGTCGCTCGTCTGAGGCCGCTCGTCGAGCGCAACGCCGTCAGTCGCCAGGATCTCGATCACGCGGTCGCCGCGCAGCAAGGAGCGGAAGGACAGGTGGCCGCCGCGCGCGCATCGATGAACGCGGCGCAGCTCAACCTCGGCTACACAAGAATCACCAGTCCGATCACCGGTCTCGTCGGCGTGGCCCAAGCGGATGTGGGATCACTCGTCGGCAGCCCCGGCCCGACACTGCTGACTGTCGTGTCCCAGGTCGACACGGTGAAAGTCAAGTTCCGCATTTCGGAACAGGAATATCTGATGCTCAGACGTGCGCTCGGTGATTCGGTCAGCACCGCCGTGCGGCGTCCAGCGCGGCTCGAGCTGGTGCTGGCCGATGGCTCGGTCTACGACCAGAAAGGGCAAGTCGTCACCGTTGATCGCAACATCGATCCCGCGACGGGGACGCTCGGCATCGAAGCGCTGTTCCCCAATCCTAAAGGTCTCCTGAGGCCCGGGCAGTTTGGGCGAGTGCGCGCCCCCGTCACCACGCGGACCAACGCCATCCTGGTCCCGCAACGGGCCGTACGGGAAATGCAGGGCACTTTTAGCGTCGGTGTCCTTAAGCCCGACAGCACCGTTGAGATCCGCCCGGTGAAGGCCGGCGCGCGGGTCGGGAGCGACTGGGTGGTGGATACGGGGCTCGTCGCCGGCACGGTCATCGTCGTCGAGGGCATGCAGAAGGTGCGGCCCGGCGTGAAGGTGCGGGCTACGCAGGCGCCGCCGGACAGCGCTCGCGTCACCCCAGCGTCCGACACCTCAACCCGGCACTGAGCCATGGCTGACTTTTTCATCCGACGGCCCACGGTCGCAATCGTGATCGCCATCGTGACCGTGTTGCTTGGCCTCGCGACGTTGATGAAGCTCCCCATCGAGCAGTACCCCAGTCTCGCGCCACCTACCATTCGCGTCGAAACGACATATCCCGGCGCGTCGGCCGAGGTGGTGGAGCAGTCGGTCGCCACGCCGATCGAGCAGCAGGTCAACGGCGTCGACAACATGATCTACATGAAGTCGCTCAATACGAGCGACGGACGCATGCTGCTCGACGTGTCGTTCGAAGTCGAGATGAACCGCGACATGGCCAACGTGCTGACCCAGAACCGGGTCTCACAGTCCCAGTCGCGGCTGCCGCAGGAGGTGACGCAGCAGGGCGTCACGGTCAAGAAGATCAATCCGAGCATCTTGAACGTCATCTCGCTCTATTCTCCGAACGGGACCTACGACGCCCAGTTCCTGAACAACTACGCGATGATCAACGTCCGCGACGCGATTCTGCGCGTCCCGGGCGTCGCCCAAGTCGACCTGTACGGCGGCGCGGAATACAGCATGCGCATCTGGCTCCGGCCCGACCGGCTCGCCACGCTCGGGCTTACGGCATCGGACGTCATTTCCGCCGTCAAAGAGCAGAACCTGCAGGCACCCGCAGGGAAGGTGGGCGATGAACCGGCGCCACCGGGGCAGGAGTTCACCTACACCGTGCGCGCGCCCGGCCGGCTCGTTACGCCCGAGGAGTTCGACAACATCATCGTGCGGCAGACGGGGTCGGGGATCGTCCGGATCAAGGACGTCGGTCGGACGTCGCTAGGCAGCGAGAATTATCGATCGTTCGGGCGACTGGACGGGAAGCCCGCGGGCGTTCTCGCGGTGTACCTCCTGCCGGGAGCCAATCAGCTCAAGTCCGCCGAGGGGATCTATCGCACGCTCGATGAGCTGAAGGCGTTCTTCCCGGCGGACATGGACTACAAGATCACATACGATACCACGCCCGCCGTCGAGGCCTCGATCGAGTCGATTCTCCACACCCTGGTCGAGGCATTCATTCTTGTCACGCTCGTCGTCTTCATCTTCTTGCAGAGTTTCCGGGCTACGTTGATCCCGTTGCTGACGGTACCGGTTTCGCTCATCGGCACGTTCATCTTCTTCCCGATGCTGGGCTTCTCACTCAATACGCTCACCATGTTCGGCTTGGTGCTCGCAATCGGGATCGTCGTGGACGACGCAATCGTGGTGGTGGAAGCCGTCATGCACCACATCGAGCACGGCAAGACCCCGCACGAGGCCACCGTGCAGGCCATGAAGGAAGTCTCCGGGCCTGTCGTGGCGATCGCGCTCATCCTCTGCGCGGTGTTCGTGCCGGTGGCGTTGCTGGGCGGGCTCACGGGACGGCTGTACCAGCAGTTCGCGCTCACGATCGCGATTTCGGTGCTGCTCTCGGCGTTCAGCGCGTTGTCGCTGTCGCCGGCCCTGTCGGCCATGATTCTGAAGCCGGGTCACGGGCCCTCGAAAGGGCCACTCGGGAAGTTCTTCGGCTGGTTCAACCGTGTGTTCGAGCGGACCACGACCGGCTACGTGACCGTCTCGCGCCTCTTCGTGCGGCGCGCGGTGCTCGCGCTCGGTGTGATCGCGATCTCGACTGTACTGACGGGAGGGCTCGCGAAGATACTCCCTGGCGGATTCGTGCCGGACGAGGATCAGGGCATTTTCATGATCAACGTCCAGCTCCCGCTCGGCTCCTCGTTGCAGCGCACCGACGCAGTCCTGCGCCAGATCGAGGGAATCCTCGCGCAGACCGAGGGCGTCGATGCCTGCAACGCGATCGGCGGGCTCGGTATGCTCACCAACAGCTTCAGCCCGGAGTTCGGCTCATTCTTCTGCCGGCTCAAACCGTGGGATGAGCGGAAAGGGAAAGCGCTGCACGTCGCCGGCATCCAGCGTACCGTGGGTGCCGCCCTGGCGCAGCTTCCCGGCGCGGTGGCGTTCCCGTTCATGCCGCCGACGATCTCCGGATTCGGCGCTGCAGGTGGATTCAACTTCCTGCTGCAGGACCGCAGCGGCACGATGAGCGTGGAGGACCTGGGGCGGCAGACCCAGGCGTTCTTGACGGAGGCGCGCCAGCGTCCCGAGCTCGCAAACCTGTTCACCTCGTTCAATCCGACCACGCCGCAGGTTTCCGTGACGCTCGATCGCGAAAAGGCGCGAGAGCTCGGCATCCCGATCAACGACGTGTTTCAAGGTCTTTCGGCCTTCATGGGCGGAGCCTACGTCAACGACTTCAACCGGTTCGGCCGCCTGTACCGGGTATATGTGCAGGCCGAACCCCAGTTCCGCTCGCGCCCCGAGAACATCGGGCAGCTCTACGTTCGCAGCAGAACCACGAACACCATGGCTCCGCTGTCCACAATGCTCCGCGTGACGCCGTCCTCGGGGACCGAGATCACGACGCGCTTCAACCTGTTCCGTTCGGTCGAAATCTCCGGCGTGCCGGCACCGGGCTACAGCTCGCAGCAGGCCATGACCGCGCTCGAGTCCGCGGCACGCGCCGTGTTGCCCCCCGAGATGGGTTTCGCCTACTCGGGCATGTCGTATCAGGAAAAGGTGGCGCCGCCCGCCGCTCCGACGTTCATTCTCGCCATTGTCTTCGTCTTCCTGCTGCTCGCGGCGCAGTATGAAAGCTGGCGTCTGCCCTGGGCCGTGCTGCTCGACACGCCGCTCGTCGCTTTGGGGGCGTTCTTTGGCGCGTGGGTGTTCAGTTTCGACAACAACGTGTACGTCCAGGTCGGGCTGATCATGCTCATCGGGCTCGCCGCGAAAAACGCGATCCTGATCGTGGAGTTCGCGAAAATGAAGCAGGACCAGGGATCGAGCATCGAAGACGCCGCACTCGAGGGCGCGAAGCTGCGGTTCCGCCCCATCCTCATGACGGCGTTCGCGTTCATTCTGGGTTGCGTGCCGCTGATGCGCGCGAGCGGCTCCGGCGCGGCCTCACAGAACGTGATGGGCACGGCAGTCGTCTTCGGGATGCTGGTCGCAACGGTGGTTGGGTTGTTCATCATTCCCGGGCTGTTCGCCTGGACCCAGCGCTGGAGCTTCGGCAGGAAGAAATCGGCGGATGAGAAGTCCGCGAAGAGCGCGGCACCAGCCGAGCCGGCGCTCGCCGCGAAAGCCACGAGCCCGCGCTGATGTCCCGCACGTTCCGACGTCGGCTGGGGCTGTCCCTCCTCGCTCTGGTCATGGCCGCGTGCGCCGTCGGTCCGAACTTCAAGGTTCCACCGACGGCCGTTCCCGAGCACTGGCGCGATACGACGATCTCTACGCAGGACTCGTCGTACGCGAATCTCGCGTGGTGGGAAGTTCTGGGTGACACCACACTCCAGCAGCTTGTCCGCATCTCGCTGCGCGAGAACCGCGATCTGCGCATCGCGTTGGCGCGCGTGAACGAGGCCCGGGCGCGGCTCGGCATTCAGCGCCTCGAGTTCCTGCCGCAGATCGATGTCAGTGGAACAGCGGGCAGGGTGAAGATCAGCGACTCATTACTCGGCGCGCGCACTGGCGAGTACAACCTCTTCGCGTTGGGGGCGAGCGTCAGTTGGGAGCTCGATCTGTGGGGCCGCCTGCGGCGCCTCAATGAATCCGCGAGGGCCGGCCTGCTCGCCACCGAGTACGCACGCCGGGGCGTCATTATCACCGTGGTGGGCGACGTCGCGCGCGCCTACCTCGAGCTGCGCGATCTCGATCAGCAAACCGTCCTCGCGCAGACGATGGTCCAAACGCGGCGTCAGTCGCTGGACCTGGCGCGGTCGCGGTTCGAGGGCGGGCTCACGTCAGAGCTGGACGTGCGTCAGGGTGAGGCGGAGCTGGCGAGATCCGAGGTGCGCCTGGCGAACCTTCGCCTCCAGGCCAGTCAGAAGGAGCAAGAGCTGAATGTCCTGCTGGGACGGATGCCGGGCACAGTCCCCCGCGGCGCGTCGCTGATCAACCAGAGGTTCCGGACCGACATTCCGCCGGGCTTGCCGTCGAGCCTGTTGCAGCGCCGTCCGGACATCCGGCAGGCTGAGCAGGAGCTGCGGTCCGCTAACGCTCTGATTGGGGCGGCGATCGCGGCGCGGTTCCCGACGATCTCGCTCACCGCGGCTGCGGGAACCCGCACCGACGCCGTTGAAAACCTCTTCAAGGCGGGGACCGGCTTCTGGCACCTGGCCACGAATGTCCTGCTCCCGATCATCAACGCCGGTCGGAGCGGGAAACAGGTGCAGCTGGAGCGCGCGCGAACGGAAGCCGCCGTGGCGCGCTATGACCAAGTCGTCCTGAATTCGTTCCGCGAGGTCGAGAACGGGCTGGTCGCGCTGGAGCAACTGCAGATCCAGGTGGGTGCGGCAGTGCGTCAGGCGGCCGCCGCGCGACGCGCGGTCGTGCTGGCTGCCGACCGTTACCAGGGCGGAGTGGACAGCTATACGACGCTGCTCGACGCGCAGCGCGTGCTCGCCGATGCCGAGCTGGGGGAGTCGAGCCTCCAGCGGCAGCAGCGCGTGGCGGTTGTGCAGCTGTATCGGGCGTTGGGCGGCGGCTGGGATCCGGTGACCGATACGCTGGCGATTCCGCATCCCGCGCGGTAGGTCGCCGCTTTCTCCTTGCTGCCGCTCACGGATAAATAGTGCAGGACTGAACCCCACCGATCCTGCGACAGGGGTTCACCACGTACGCGCTCCACGCATCGCGAGACTGGGGCGCGAGCCACGACGCGAGTTTCTGCACGTACGCAACTCCCGTGTCGCTCGGGACGCCAATAGCCTCCAATCGGCTATTCAACACGATCGTGTCGAGCGTACCCTCGGTTGCCAGCAGCAGGAGGTAGTGGTCGGGCACGTCAACACGGCGATGCTGTGCCACAAACTCGATCGGCAACGCCAGGTCGATTCGATGCCGCCCTGCCGGGAAACGGAGGGGCATGTGCTTTCGCCCTACCCCCTCCACCTCCCACGTAGTGCCGCGCACGGGATAGACGAGCTGCGCTTTGTGATCGTGCCAGACGCGCACGACTGCGACATCCGCCTCTCTCGTCAGGTGGAAGGACATCGAATTTGGCCAGGCATCGATGATTCCCGGGCCCAGCGCTTGCGGTGTGCCGGCGGTCTCCTGACGAACCAGTGGCGCGGGGCCACGTGTTGACGCGCACGCAACAAGCAGGAGCGCAAGGCCAAGTTCTGAGACCTGCAATGCGCGGACCATATGCCTCCCCACTGGAGATCTATTAGATACCCCCTGTTGGACAATTCTGCTTCCCAACAGTCAATTTGACCGACGATGACTCAGGTGCCTCAACCTCCGCGCGCCACTCCGCCACGACGCAAATCGGCGTCTCGTGCGCGCGCCAGAACGCGCAAGTCCGTCCTGCGGACGAACGACGGCAAGCCGATCCCCATCGTGCACGTCGTCTCCGAGTGCTGGCCGTACGCGCGCTCGGGCGGCCTCGGCGAGGCAGTCGCGAGCCTCGCGACCTACCAGGCCGCGGCGGGCTTGCCCACCACTGTCGTCATGCCGCTCTACCAGCAGGTCCGCTCCGTGGTCACTTCGATGGAGCCGATTGGAGCATCGTTCACCGTGCAGCTCGGTCCAACCAGAGAAACCGGCCGGCTCTGGCGCGCGAAAGGAACCCCGCGCGGCACGGATGTGGTGTTCGTCGAGCATCCGGGATTCTTCGATCGGCCTGCACTGTACGGCGAAGGACGGGACTACCCCGATAATCACCGGCGCTTCGCGTTCTTCTCTCTTGCGGCACTGACGGCGCTGCCGCGCATTGCGCCGGCGAACGCCATCCTGCACGCGCATGACTGGCACGCATCGATGGCGCTCGTCTATCTGCGCTCGCTTCTGACTCGGCATCCCTTCTACCGCCGAGTGCCCGCGGTGCTCTCGGTCCACAACGCCGGGTATCAGGGACATTTCCCGCCGGCGACGCTGCCCGAGATCGGATTGCCGTGGGAGCTGTTCAATTGGCAATTCCTCGAGTGGTACAACAAGGTGAATTGGCTGAAGGGCGGCCTCATCTCGGCCGACGCCGTCGTGACCGTGAGCGCGACGCACGCGCGCGAGCTGCAATCACCAGACGGCGGCTTCGGTCTCGGCGACACATTCCGCGCGTTGCGCGATCGGCTGTTCGGGATTACCAACGGCATCGATTACGACATCTGGGACCCCACGCGCGACCCGCACATCGCCCAGCGCTTCAGTGCGCAGCACCTCGAGGGCAAGCGCGAATGCAAAACCGCGCTGCAAGCGCGCTTTGGGCTGGCGCAATCGCCGCGCACGCCGCTATTCGGGATGGCGGCGCGGCTTGTGGCTCAGAAAGGACTCGATTTGCTCGTCGACGGCCGCGCGCTGCTCGCGAATGACGCGCAGTACGTCTTTTTGGGGCAGGGGGAGCGACGCTACGTCGAGCCGCTGCGACAACTCGCGAAGCGGTTTCCCGACCGCATCGCGGTCGAGACAGGCTTCACCGATCCGCTCGAGCACGTCGTGGTCGCCGGGGCCGACATGCTGTTGATGCCGTGTCAATACGAGCCCTGCGGTCTGACGCAGATGCGCGCCCAGCGGTTCGGCACGCTGCCGGTCGTGCGGCGCACGGGCGGTCTCAACGACACGGTCGACGACGGCAGCACGGGCTTCGTCTTCGACCAGTTCACCGTGCCGGCCTTCGCGACCGCGCTGCAGCGCGCCGTGCACCATTACCACGACGAGAACGGCTGGCGGATGCGGATGCGGCGTGCGATGGCCAAGAACTTCAGCTGGCAGCACTCCGCGCTCAAGTATCTCGCCGTCTATCTCAAGGCACTCGAGGTCGCCGAGCGGACCGGGCGCGGCACGGACTGATGGACTTCGTGCTCGCGCTGCACAGCCATCTCCCGTACGTGCTGAACCACGGCCGCTGGCCGCACGGCAGTGATTGGTTGTGCGAAGCGGCGATCGATACGTATCTGCCGCTACTCGAGACGCTGCGTGGGCTCGCCGCGGACGGCGTCGCCGCGCCGGTCACGATCGGCTTCACGCCCGTCCTCGCCAACCAGCTCGTCTCTCCAACGTTTGCCCACGAGCTCGAAGCGTACTTCCAGCAGCGGCTGACCGCGTGCGACGAAGGCGTCGCGGCCATGGCGGGGACCAACGACGCGCATCTCATTCCCCTGACCGACTACTGGCGCGATCGGCTGCAGCGCCTGCGTGCGCTGTTTCGCTCGGTCAACGGTAACCTGGTCGAGCCATTTCGCGCGCTCGAGGAAGCCGGTCACATCGAGATCATGGGCGGGGCCGCCACGCACGGCTTCTCGCCCTTGTTGGCGCGTGACGAGAGCGTCCGGCTCCAGTTCCTGCTGGGACGGGCAGAGCACGAGCGATTGTTCGGGCGCAAACCCGCGGGCTGCTGGCTGCCCGAATGCGCCTACCGCGGCCGAGGAACCTGGAAGCCCGTGCTCGACGCGCCGGGGTCCGGAGAACGTCCGGGCACGGACGAGTTCGTCGCCGAGGCGGGGTTCCGCTATTTCTTCACCGACGCGCACCAGGCCGCGGCGGGGACGCCGCTCAGCGCGTACGAGGATGATCTGCCGATGGGAGCCGAGCGATTCGATCTCCACGGCGGGCGCGCTCGAACCAAGCCGTTCGCGGGCATCATCGAGAACTCGCCGTATCGGACGTATCGACTGGCATCCCGGGGCGGCGGCCGGGTCGCTGCGCTCGTACGCGATCCTGTCGCGTCCGCGCAAGTGTGGAGCCGCCACAGCGGATACCCTGGTGACGGGACCTATCTCGAGTTCCACAAGATCCGCTGGCCGGGCGGGCTGAAGCTCTGGCGCGTCACGGGCAACGGCGTCGACCTCGGCGCCAAGCAGCCCTATGATCCGACCGCCGCGCGGTGGCGCGCAGCTGATCATGCCAGGCACTTCGTTGATCTGCTCGATCGCATCGCCCGAGCGGAGGCGGAGAGCGAAGGGGGAGACGGGGGAAGCAGCGTCGTCGTATCGCCGTTCGACACCGAGCTCTTCGGACACTGGTGGTTTGAGGGGCCCGATTTCCTGGGCGAGGTCTATCGGTCTTTTGCCGGTCTGGAAGTGCGTCCCACGACGGCGAGTCACCATCTGCGCGAGCACCCCCCCGACAACGCGTTACAGCTCGCCGCGGGATCGTGGGGAGCGAATGGCGACTACAGCATGTGGCTCAATGATCAGACGGTTTGGACGTGGCAGCGTCTCTGGCCGTTGGAGGCCACCTTTTGGGACGCCGTGCCATCGGCGCTCGCTTCACCCGGCGCGCGGCCGATTCTCGAGCAGGCCGCACGCGAGCTGCTCTTGGCACAAGCGTCGGACTGGCAGTTCATCATCTCGACGGGCGAGGTCGAAGATTACGCGATCCGGCGCTTCAACCTCCATTGCGACGACTTGGAGCGCTTGCTCGCGGCACTAATGAAGAAGGGCAAGGATCTCGCGTCCGGGCGTGCGCTCGCTGAAGAGCTGCGGCTGCGCGACGACGTGTTTCCCGACATCCTGCCGACGCTGGAGCAGGTCATCAAGAACCGAGTGTAGAATATCGAATGTCGAACCGCAGAATTTCGAAATTCGGCGTTCGGTGTTCGACATTCGACGTTCGTAGTCGTTTCAGTCGTGCCCCCCGATGTACTGCCGAATCATCTTCTCCCAATAGGGCCAGTCGTGCGACCAGCCGTCCCAAATCCGCAGTGCATTGCCGATCCCCTTACCCCAGAGAATCCCCGACATTTCCCGGTTGTTGCCACAGGCGGGATCGTGCTCCCCGATCGCGAGAATGATGTCTTGCCGCTGCAATGCCGCGAGACGCGCGCGATCATGCTCATGGCGGATGAAGTCGAATGGATTACACGCGTACACATTGGCATCAGAGTAACCACCGGTGAGGCGCTTGATATCGTACGTCCCGGAGAGACCGATGATCCGATTGACGATGTGGGGATTGCGAAGTCCGAAGCACATCGCGTGGTAGGCCCCGAAGCTCGCGCCGACCGCGATGAGAAACGGCGTCTGGTTCTTCGACAGGCTGAACGGGACGACTTCGTCGCGCAAGTAGCGATCGTATTGGAGGTGGCGCCACGCGCGGTGCCCGGGATGAACGTGATCCGGCGCGTACCAGCTTTCCTCGTGCACGTGGTGGACGCAGTAGAGCTGGATCCAGCCGCGCTCGATATGTTCCCCCAGCACACTCGACCGGTGCATCCACCGGTCGGTCCATTCGTTGAGAGTGCCGAGCGTGGTGGGAAAGACAAACACGCGCGCGCCCGCATGGCCCAGCACCTGCAATTCCATTCCCCGTCCCAGGGCGGGGCTGCGCCAACGATGGCGCTCCTGGTTCATTCCGGCTTGCCGTTACGCAACAGGAAGGGAAGTGCCTTGCGGAACCGCCGGCCCCAAGCGGACTCGTGGTGTCGCCCCTCGCGGTCTTCCACCCAGCGCAAATCGCTGCGCAGGTCGTAGCCCTTCGAGACCAGGAGATCGCGCAGCCGGCGGCCAAGCGCCACGTGAGCCGGTCCTTCCTTCAATCCCACGTCGAGATACACGCGCCCCGGCCCGCGGGAGGACTGCTCCACCAGGTCCAGGATGGCCAGGTTCGCGAACCACAATGAAGGGCTGAGCGCGGCGGTGAACCCGAACACGTCAGGATACTGGAAGTAGGCATACAGGCTGATCAGACCGCCCAGGGAGGAGCCCGCAATGCCCGTATGCCGAGCGTCGGGCTGCGTGCGGAATCGCTCATCGATGAGTGGCTTGACTCTGTTGATCAGGTAGTCGAGGTACCGCTCGCCCTGGCCCCCTCCGATTTTCGGGTCGACAAACGGTGTGTAGTCGTCGATTCGCGCGGTCCCTCTGTTCGGGATGCCAACCACGATGGCGTTGGCCCCGCGCCGGCTCGCCCAGGCGAGCGCGCCTGTGAGGCCCCAGTCACCCGCGAAGCTGGTGTGCGGATCGAAAAGGTTCTGCCCGTCCTGCATATAGATGACCGGATACCGCGCGTCCGCCCGGTCATACGCCGCCGGCGTGTAGACGAGCAGGTTGCGCTCTCCGGCGCCACTCGGGACCACCTGGACCGAGCCCTTGTGCGCGCGGGAGCGGGCGCGAGCCTTCCAACGCAGGAAGAACAGCGGATACCGTCTCATTCGCAGCCGCATAATGTAAGTAGGGCCGCACGGGTTCCATAGAGCGTCAGGGGGGGTTACCGTATCCCTCCCCATGCCCGTCGTGCTTTTCGCCGCACCGATTCTCTCGGAGAACGCTGCCCGGATGATCGCGGCGATCGTGGGGCTGCCCGGTGTGCGCACCGGTGTGATCAGCCAGGCGCCGCTCGAGGACCTCCCACCGTCGCTGCAATCGCGGGTCTCGCACTGGCGCGTCGCCGACGTGCTCGATCCGGCGCAGCTGACGGACGCGGTGGGTCAGTTGGAAGCGCGACTGGGCCGAGTCGACCGGTTGTTCGGAGCGTACGAGCAGCTGCAGGTGCCGCTCGCTCAGGTGCGCGAACGGCGCGGGATTGCGGGAATGGGTTTCGACGCGGCGCGCAATTTCCGGGACAAGGCGCGCATGAAGTCGCTGCTGCGCGATGCGGGAATCCCGTGCGCGCGTCACTGCCTGACCCCTTCGCGCGAGGGAGCGATGGCGTTCGCGCGCGAGATCGGTTTTCCCTTGATCGTAAAGCCGCCGAGCGGGGCCGGCGCGCAAGCGACGACCCGGGTGGACGACATGGCGGCGCTGCAGGCAGCGGTGGATACCGCGTTCCCCGAACCGGGCCGTCCGGTGCTGATCGAAGAGTACATGACCGGCGACGAGCACTCATTCGAGACGGTCTCGATCGGCGGTCGCGCGGTGTGGCACTCGCTGACGCATTACTACCCGTCGCCGCTGGAGGTCTTGCGCAATCCGTGGATTCAGTGGTGTCTCATTCTGCCGCGGGAGGTGGAGGAGCCACAGTACGACGACATCCGTACCGTGGCCGCGCGCGCTCTCCAGCTCCTCGGGATGGAGACCGGCCTCACGCACATGGAGTGGTTTCGCCGTCCCGACGGCACGATCGCGATTTCTGAAGTCGCGGCGCGCCCGCCGGGTGCGCAGATCATGACGGTCGTCTCGCGCGCGCACGATTTTGATTTCGTCGCCGCATGGGCCCGCCTCATGGTCTTCGGCGATTTTGCGGCGCCGCCGCGCAAGTACGCCGTTGGAGCGGCATACCTGCGCGGCCAGGGGAATGGCCGCGTCAAGGCGATTCACGGTCTGGACCAAGTGCAGCGGGAGGTTGGCTCACTGGTTGTCGATGCCAAACTTCCCTCGGCGGGCCAGGCACCAACGGGCAGTTACGAAGGTGAGGGATTCGTGATCTTGCGGCATCCGGAGACCGCGGTAGTGCAGCAGGCGCTGAAGCGGTTGATTTCACTCGTTCGCGTGGAGCTCGGATAAATGAAAGGAAAGAAGGCAGGGGGCGGGGGAGGGGGAGGGGGAGCCGCGAAGGCCATGAACGTGCTCGTCATCTCACCGGGGTATCCGACTGAGATCAACTACTTCACGCGTGGTCTCGCGGTGCACGGTGCTCGCGTATTCGGCATCGGGGATCAGCCGGAGCACGACCTTCCTCCGATTGTGCGCCAGTCGCTCGCGGGCTATCTGCAGGTTGCTTCGTTGCTCGATGACGCTGGTGTAGTGAAGCAGGTGGCGGCATGGAAGGCCGCTCAGCCGATCACTCAGGTGGAATGCCTGTGGGAACCCGGCGTGATTCTCGCCGCGAAGCTGCGGGAGAAACTTGGCACCGGGGGGCAGGACGTGGCGCAGGCCACGCTGTTTCGCGACAAGGACGCGATGAAGCAGGCCGTCGTGAAGGCGGGGATTCGCACACCGAAGCACCGCCGCGCGACGAACGCGGCCGAGACCCAGCGCGCCGCCGAGGAGATTGGATTTCCGGTCATCGTGAAACCGATCGCGGGCGCCGGCTCCGCCGACACCTTCCGCGTCAATTCCCGGCTCGAGCTCGATGCGGTGCTCGCGCGGCTGGGCCAGGCGCGCGACGTCAATGTCGAAGAGTTCATCGATGCCGCCGAATACACCTTCGATACGATCTGCATCAACGGCAGGATCGTCTTCTGGAACATCTGTCTGTACCGGCCTCGGCCGCTCACCGCGCGACAGGAGGAATGGATCAGCCCGCAAACGATCGCCTTGCGTGACGTGGAGGCTGATTACCTGGCAGGCGGGCGCGAGATGGGCCGAGCTGTGCTCAAGGCACTCGGCTTTCAAACCGGCTTCACCCACATGGAGTGGTACCGCAAGGAGAACGGCGAAACCATCTTCGGTGAGATCGCAGCGCGGCCGCCCGGCGCGCGGACCGTGGACTGCATGAACTATGCGTCCGACATCGATCTGTTTGCCGGTTGGGCGGAGGCGGTGCTGCACGGGCGCTTCAGTCCGAAGCTGGAGCGCCGCTACAACGCCGCGATCATTTTCAAGCGGGCCCAAGGCACGGGTCACATTCGCCACATCGAGGGGCTCGAGCGTCTGCAGGCCCGCTTCGGTCCGCACATCGTCGCGGTGGAGCTGCTGCCGATCGGCGCGCCGCGGCGCAACTGGATCCTGACGCTCGTCTCCGACGGTTTTTTGGTGGTCCGGCATCCCGATCTGCAGACCACGCTCGATATGGCGGACGCCGTCGGGACCGATCTGCACCTGTACGCCAGGTAAGCATCAGCCAGGAGCGCGCATGACTGCCAAGGTAGGGCTCATCGTAGGCCGGGAATGGTCCTTTCCGCCCAAGTTCATCGAGGAGGTGAACCACCGCGACAAGGGGGTCGTGGCGGACTTCATCAAGCTCGGGGCGACGGCGATGGATGCGTCGCCCGAGTATGCGGTGCTCGTCGATCGCATCTCACACGAGGTCCCGTTCTATCGCTCGTACCTGAAACACGCGGTGCTGCAGGGCATCGCGGTCGTGAACAATCCCTTCATGTGGAGCGCCGACGACAAGTTCTTCGGCGCCACGCTAGCTACCAAGCTCGGCGTCGCGAGTCCGAAAACGATGGTGCTGCCGAACAAGGACTACATCCCCGCGATCAGCCATCAGGAGAGCCTGCGCAACCTCAAGTTTCCGCTCGCATGGGACGAGGTGGTGCGCGACATCGGCTTGCCGTGCATCCTGAAGGACGCGCATGGCGGCGGATGGAAGGACGTCTACATCTGCCGCACGCGCGACGAGTTGCTCACCCACTACAATGAATCGGGTCTCCGGACGATGATCGTCCAGGAGTTCATCGAATGGGAGCAGTTTGTCCGCTGCATCTGCATCGGGCAGAACGACATCCTCCCGATCCATTATGACCCGAAGGCACGGAGGTATATCGTCGATCCCGACTATCTGACGCCATCGCTCCGCGAGCGCATCGTGACCGACTCGCGCACGCTCGTGGGCGCGCTCGGCTACGACATGAATTCGATCGAGTTTGCGGTGAAGGACGGCGTGCCCTACGCCATCGACTTCATGAACCCCGCCCCGGACTTCGACATCAACTCCCTCACGCCCGAGTATTTCGACTGGGTGGTGCAGCACATGGCCGACCTCGTCATCCGATTGGCGACGCGTCCGTCCACAGCACGCGCGTTTCACTGGCAGGCCCTCTTCAAGGGTCGCGCGGGCGGCAGCGCTCGCACGCGGAGCCGGACATCATCGGCGTGACGTCGGTGCCGGAGCAGGCGATCGAGCACTACCACGAGCTCTTGACGGACGAGCTCGCGGCAGAGTGCCAGGCGACGCTCGACGCCGAGCTGCGGCGCCGCGGCCTCTTTTTTGGCGACCGCGCGTTGTGCACCGTACTGCGCCCGCGCTTCTTCACCCCAGAGCAGTATCGCTTCTTACGGGATCGCTGCGCGGTGCTCCTGCAAGCGTTCGATCGCATTTACCGGGCCGCCCGCGACGACGCGGCGTTGCGCCGGCAGTTCGGGCTGAGCGATTGGGAGGAGGCGTTGATGGAACGCGACCCGGGCTTCGCCGATCCCAGCCCGGTCTCGCGAATCGACGCTTTCTATCTGCCCGACGAGAGCGTCTTTCATCTGACCGAGTACAACGCCGAGACGCCCGCCGGGGCGGCTTATGGGGACGCGCTCGGCGAGGTCTTTCTCGCGCTTCCTGTGATGCGGTCGTTCTCGCGCCGTTTCGACGTGCGCCCGCTTCTCTCACGGCACAACGTGCTGCACGCGCTGCTCGCGGCCTACACCGAATGGCGGAAATCCGGAGGAGGAGGGCCGGCGCGGCCGCGCATCGCGATTCTGGACTGGCGCGAGGTGCCGACCTATAACGAGTTCGTGCTGTGGGTCGATTACTTTCGCGCCCGCGGCCTCGAGGTGCGGATCGTCGATCCGCGGGAAACCGAGCTCAAAGAGGGACGACTCACCGCGAAGGGCGAGCCGATCGATTTGATCTACAAGCGTGTGCTCATCAGTGAGCTGGTAGAACGAGGCGGGCTCGACCACCCCGTGATCCGCGCCGTGCAAACCGGTGCGGTGTGCATGGTGAATCCGTTTCGCTCCAAGCTGCTCCACAAGAAAGCGAGCCTCGCGGTGCTGAGTGACGAGCGCAACACGCAGCTGTTCTCGAATGCGGAGCGTGAGGCCATCGCAGCACACATTCCCTGGACGCGCGTCGTGGCGGAGCGAACGACGATGTATGACGGCCGCATCGTGGATCTGGTCCCCTTCATCATCGAGCAGCGCGAGCGCCTCGTGCTCAAGCCGAACGATGCCTACGGCGGCGCGGGGATCGTGCTTGGGTGGGAAGTGGACGACACAGGGTGGGGGCAGGCCGTTCGCGCCGCCCTCACCGAGCCGTTCGTCGTGCAGGAGCGCGTGCCGATCCCGAGCGAGCCGTTCCCCAGCGTCGCGAGCGACGGTGGCCGCGTGGTCCTGGCCGACCGCATTCTGGACACGGCGCCCTTTGCCTACCGGGGGACCCACGTGGACGGATGCATGTCGCGTCTCTCGACCGCTGCGCTCGTCAACGTCACCGCCGGCGGCGGCTCGCAGACCCCCACGTTCCTGGTGGAGCCGCGATGAACGCTCCATCGCTGACTCTGGGGATCGAAGAGGAGTATCAAATCATCGATCCCGCGACCCGGGAGCTGAAGTCGTACATCACCGAGATCCTGAGCGGCGATCACCTCGTGCTCACTCAGGTCAAGCCCGAGCTGCATCAGTCCATCGTCGAGGTGGGTACCAAGGTGTGCAAGACGCCGAAGGAGGCGCGCGAGGAGCTGGTGCGGCTGCGGCGCGACATTCTGGAGCTGGTCGGAAGAAACGGACTCCGGATCGCCGCGGCCGGCACGCATCCGTTTTCCTCATGGATCGATCAACAGATCACGCCGCTCGAGCGGTACCTGGGCGTCCGGGAAGACATGGGAGAGCTGGCGCAGCGGCTGCTGATCTTCGGAACGCATGTTCACGTCGGCATCGAGGATCGTGAGTTTCTCATCGATGCGCTCAACGTGTCCCGCTATTTCCTGCCGCACCTCATGTGCCTGTCGACCAGCTCGCCCTTCTGGCTGGGACGGAAGACGGGACTCAAGTCCTATCGGAGCGTGGTCTGGCGCGGGTTTCCGCGCACTGGTGTGCCACGATCGTTGCGCGGGTGGAGCGAGTACACCGAGCTCGTGGACCTGCTCACGAGCACCGGCTGCATCCCCAACGGCTCCAAGATCTGGTGGGACATCCGGCCGAACTGGAACTACCCGACGCTCGAGTTCCGCGTGTGTGACGTGTGTACGCGCGTGGACGAAGCGGTCTGCATCGCGGCGATTATCCAGGCGATCGTCGCAAAAATCTGGCGCTTGCGGCGGGACAACATGACGTTTCGCGTGTACCCCTCCGATCTGATCGAAGAGAACAAGTGGCGTGCCGTCCGCTACGGATTCGACGGGCGGCTTGTGGATTTCGGCAAAGGTGTCGAGCTTCCGGCGCGCGAGCTGGTGCGGGAGCTGCTGGTGTGGTTCATCGATGATGTGCTGGACGAGTTGGGCAGCCGCAAAGAAGTCGAGTATGCGTTCCGTATTCTGGACGAGGGCTCGAGCGCGGATCGTCAGCTCGCCACATTCAGTCGCACTGGAGACCTCAAAGCCGTGGTCGATCAGGTGATCGCCGAGACGGCGGAAGGACTGTAATGGCCGTAATCGGCATCACGACCCAGACGCTGGAAGCGATCCCCGATCAGTTGCCGCGATGCTGGGTCATGAGTCAACGCTACGTCGACGTTCTAACGGCATCCGGGGCGATCCCCTGGGTCATCCCGCTGCTCGAAGGCAACGAAGCGGCGCTGCGCAGCATCTACGAGCGCCTCGACGGACTTTTCCTGCCCGGAGGCGTGGACGTCGATCCGGCCGTCTACGGTGAGCTGCGCAGCAGCCTCTGTGGCCGCACCGATCCCGCGCGCGACTGGGTTGAGCTCCTACTGGTGCGCTGGGCCCTGGCGGACAAGAAGCCGGTCCTCGCGGTGTGCCGCGGCGCGCAGCTCGTCAACGTGGCGGTCGGCGGCTCGCTGTATCAGGACGTCGGAACGCAGCACCCGGAGGCGATCAAGCACGATCACTTTCCCATCGGCGGCCGGCGGCGCGATGCATTGGCGCACGAGGTGCACCTCGCCGCGGGATCGCGCCTGCAGCAATTGCTGGGGACGGACTCGCTTGCGGTGAACAGCATGCACCATCAGGGGATCGCCCGACTCGCGCCGGGACTGGTGCCGGTGGCCACGTCCCCCGATGGCTTGATCGAGGGTGTCGAGACCGGCAACGGACACTTTCTGATCGGCGTGCAGTGGCATCCGGAAGACTTGGTCGACGTCGATCCCCGCATGAAGCGTTTGTTCGACGCCTTCATCGACGCCGCAAAACGCTGATCGACGCGGGACTGGGGGGGCTCGGGGAGCGGGGGGGGGGTCGGTCCGGCGCTACTGCACGACGACGGCTGCGGAATACATCGCCCAGGTCACGCCTCCAGGAATGAGCATCGGCGCGATGCGCTCGAGTACCGCGCTGGCGCCGCCCTCGTGCGTCATCAGGGCGAGCCGCTTCTGGATATCTTTGGCGGTGATGGGGGCATCGAGGACGACGAGCACCCAGTAGCCCGTCACCGTATCGGCCGGTAGATCGGGCGCCGGTGCCGACAGCACACGTCCTCTCGGCGAGGCAAGTTGGCCGGAGCGGCCCTCTGGGGCGCCGGAGATCACCGGCGCTTGGATGGGTGAGGGTACTTCGGTGGTGCTGATCCCGTGGCGTCCGGCCCGTCGTTCACTCCGATCGCCGCTGCGAATTGGCCAGTAGACGTCGAGGTCGCCGCGCGGTCTCACCCACAGGAGCACGACGTGCCCTGGCCGGAGGAGGCGGAACTCGACGCGCGTGTCGTACAGATTCGTGAAGCCCGGACCGAAGTGATCGGGCTCGCCCCGCACGCTCTGCTCCACCTGGGCCGCCGCTGGAGTGCCGATTGCGGCCACCGCAGCGATCCAGAGCCAACGTTTCGTCATATTATCAGCCTACGACCTCCTGGCCGACTCGCGCAAGGCGCGGCGTGCGCCTACACTTCGCTCATGTCCCCGCGCTGCGGTACGATCGTTCTCGCCGGCCGGCCCAACGTCGGCAAATCGACGCTCCTCAACGCGCTCGTGGGCGAGCACCTGGCCATTGTGTCCCCCAAGCCACAATCCACGCGGCTTCCCGTGGTTGGCCTGCTGACCAAGGACGATACGCAGTTCATCTTCACGGACTCACCGGGCCTGTTGGAGCCCGAGTACCAGCTGCATCGGGCGATGCGTGCCGCGGCCTGGCGCGCAATCGACGTCGCAGAGGTGATCGCGTATCTCCACCCGCTGAATGAATACCCTGCGCCGCCACTGGCGATTGTAGCGGGGCTCGAGCGCGCACCCCGGCGCCCGATCATCAATGTCTATACCAAGTCGGATATGGTGCCACCATCCAACCGTCCGACCGTCCAACCGTCCGACATTTTCGTTTCCGCCGTCACGGGCGAGGGCATGGAGCCGTTGCTGGCAACCATCGCCCGCCAGCTGCCCGAAGGGCCTTTCCACTATGATCCCGATGATCTCGCGACGCAGCCAATGCGTTTCTTCGCGTCGGAGTTCATCCGCGAGGCGGCGTTCGAGCTGCTGCACGAAGAGCTGCCGTACAGCGTGGCGTCCGAAATCGACGAGTTCCGAGAGAGCGCCGATCCGGTATATATTCGGGCCGTACTCTACGTCGAGCGCGACAGCCAGAAAGGAATCGTCATCGGGGAGGGCGGCCGCACCATCAAGACGCTCGGTGCCACCGCTCGTGCCAAGATCGAAGCGCTGCTGGGCCGCCGGGCGTTTCTGGATCTGCATGTGAAAGTGCTTCCCAAATGGCGGCGCGATGAACCTTCCCTCAAACGGTTGGGGTACGCCACTTCATGAGCCTGGCGCCGGACCTGCTCGAAATCCTCGTTTGCCCCAAATGCAAGGGCTCACTCGAGCACCGCACCACACCTGCTGAGTCACTCGTCTGCCACTCATGCCGGTTGATTTACGCGGTCGAAGACGACATCCCCATCATGCTGATCGATGAGGCGAAGTCTTTCTGACGGACTGACCGACGGTCGGACAGTCGGACGGGTGCTCCAAATCGCATTCGCCTTTCTGTCCGTCAGTCCAACCGTCCGACTATCGGCGCAGGAACCGCCACTCAACGCCGGCGCCCTCTTTCTCGTTTTCCCTGTCGGCGCACAGGCGGTCGGCATGGGACAGACGGCGACCGCTGCGTCGGGGCGTGGTGAAGCGGCGTTCTGGAATCCCGCCGGACTCGCGGCCATGTCCGATGATGAGTTTGCTCTGCACAGCGCCACACTTGTCGCGGGGAAGAGTCACGTGCTCGGCGCCTACTTTCCTTCGCGCGGCATTGGTGTGTTCGGCGGCGCGCTGTACCTGGTCGACTACGGTGACCTCGAGCGCACGGACGCTAACGGCAACACCATCGCCCGCATCGCGCCGCGCAACTTCGAGTTCATGGCATCGTATGCGACGACGCTCGCGGGCTCGGTCATGTTCGGCTTGAACTACAAGCTGGTACAGTTCCGCGTCGACTGCAGCGGCGATTGTCGCGATTTTCCCGCGGGCACCGGCGCGACGCACGCGATCGACCTGGGCAGCCAGTTTCGCGTCGGGGCGGTGGGCGGGCTCCGCGTGGGCGTGGCGTTGCGCAACATCGGGTTCCGACTGCAGGTGCAAAACCAGGCGCAAGCCGACGCGTTGCCTACCCGCCTCGCGATCGGCGCGCAGTATGAGGTGCATTTCCGCCCCGCCGAAGGTGCCACGCTCGATCAAGCATTCGATGTCAAACTCGCCGCCGACCTCGACAGCCCGTTCGGACAGGTCGGCCAATCGGCGACCAGGCTTGGTTTCGACATCGGCTATCAGAAGCTCGTGCGGGTTCGCGCCGGATACGCATTCGTCCAGGAGGGGTTGAGCGGGCCGAGCATGGGCCTGGGTATCGAAAGCGGGTCGCTCGGCATCGATCTGGCGCGCGCCTTCCTCACCGGATCAGACCTCCAGGCCGACAACCCGACGTTTTTTTCGTTCCGCGTGATATTCTGATGAATCGCCGCGCGGCAGGAGTTGCCGCTGCCGCGCTGCTCACTATGGCTCCACTCGAGGCCCAACGCCAGGATCCAGTCCGCGCGGCGGCGCCCCCCGCCGCCGCCCCTGCGGCGCGTGACACGGCGGTCGGCGCGAGTCTGTACCTTCGTCCACTTGCGTCGCTGCTCGTTCCCGGAAGCGGGCAGCTGATGGCGCACCAGGATCGCGCGGCCGTGTACCTCGCGGCGGAAGTTTATCTGCTGTCGCGATTCCTGCAGCTCGACCGCGAAGCGACCCGCGAGGCCACGCGCTTTCAGACTCTCGCCTTCAACGTGGCTCGTCGGCCCTACATGCCGGAACGCACGGACACCGTGTTCGAGTACTACGAGCAGATGGAACGCTTCCCGGAGAGCGGTGTCTATGACGCCGATCCCGGACCGGCGTTCGCGCCCGAGAGCGATCCACTCACCTACAACGGGTCGGTGTGGCTGCTCGCGCGACGCACGTTCTGGCCGGATCCCAACGTCCAACCCGACCCGATGTCCCAGGCATACATCAATTCGCTGAATTTCTACTGGAATAATGCCGTCACGCCCGGATTCCAGTGGAACTGGCGGAATCATTCGCTCGAACACGAGGAGTATCGACAGTCGATTCGGCGCAGCGACAACACGTATCGGAAGGCACAGGATCAAGTCGGCCTGCTGCTCGCCAATCACGTGCTGAGCGCGGTCGACGCCTTGATTTCCGCGCGCCTGGCTGCTGCCGCCGGCCGTGCGGTAGAGGTGCACAGTTTGGTTGGGTTGGGGGGACGAGCGGGTGTTTGGTTTTCCGTCCCATTCTGAGCCGAATCTCCAATCATCAATAGCCAAGAATCATTGATCATTGATCATTCGAAGAGGAACTCCGCATGAGTTGGATCACCAGCCCCGAGGCCTGGGTCGGCCTGCTCACGTTGACGGTGCTCGAGATCGTGCTCGGCATCGACAACATCATCTTCATCTCGATTCTCGCGGGAAAGCTCCCGCCGGAGCAGCAAGAGCGTGCGCGGCGGGTCGGTCTGCTTGGGGCAATGGCGACCCGCATCGCGCTGCTGGCGGCGCTCGCGTGGATCATCCGGCTCACGGCTCCGCTGTTCTCGGTGGTCGGCCGCGAATTCTCAGGGCGCGACCTGATCCTGCTCGCGGGGGGTCTGTTTCTGCTCGCGAAGAGCACACATGAGATCCACGAGGCCCTCGAGGGCGAATCCGGCCGCGGTAACCCCAGAGGACGCGCGTCGTTTGCCGCCGTCGTCGGACAGATCATGGTGCTGGATATCGTCTTCTCACTCGATTCGGTGATCACGGCGGTAGGCATGGCGCGCCATCTGGCGGTGATGATCACGGCTGTGGTGCTCGCTGTCGGCGTCATGATGTTCGCGGCGGCACCGATCAGCGATTTCGTCCACCGGCACCCGACGGTGAAGATGCTCGCGCTCAGCTTCCTGCTGATCATCGGGGTGTCGCTGGTGGCCGACGGCTTGGGGCAGCACATCCACAAAGGGTACATCTATTTCGCGATGGGCTTCTCCGTGTTCGTCGAAGCGCTGAACCTGCGGGTTCGCGCTCGTCGCAAGCCGGTGGAGTTGCGTGACGCCGTGACGGCCGAAACACCGACTGCGCGCAGTTGATTTGACACGGGAGGGGAGGGGGCCTAAGTTTAGGCGCTTTCTACCCTTACGAGAGGAGTGAGGTGCGGTCGCGCCAAGCCATCCTTTTCTTTTCCCCGGCTGGACGTCCCGTACCTGACTTCGTGACCGCCTGGGTCAACGGGAAGGGTATGCCCGTGATCACCATTCCGCAGGCGAGCGGCGTGGAAGAGCGGGTGCTCCGGTCGCTGCCGACCCTCGTTGTGGTGGATGCGGAGAGCGCCGGCGAGGAGGGGCTGGAGCTCTGCTCCCGGCTCAAGCGCGACCCGTATATGGCCATCGTCCCCCTCGCGGTCGTGATCAATCGCCACGCCACGGACGCGGTCCGCCGCTGGTTTGCCGCCGGCGCCGATGAGGTAATCACACCACTGTTCGAACCGGGCGAGCAGGCGGGCCGGCTCGACGCGCTGGTGACGCGCGCGCAGCGCGATGTCGCCGTGAATCCGTCCACGCGACTCCCCGGCACGACCGAAATCGAGCGTGAGCTCCGCCAGCGGATGGAGCGCGGCGAGTTGTTCGCCGTCTGCTATGCCGACCTCGATCACTTCAAGGAATACAACGATCGCTACAGCTACTATGACGGCGATCGGGTGATCTATTTGCTCTCCCGCATTTTGCACGATGTGGTGCGGGGCATGGTGGGCGAAGCCGGCTTTGTCGGGCACATCGGCGGCGATGATTTTATAGTAGTCCTCCCGATCGAGAGCATCGGACAGGTGTGCAAGGAAGTGCTAGACGTGTTCGATACGCTCGTGCCGTACCAGTACAATGAGCAGGATCGGCGCGCCGGTTACTACTTCGGCAAGGATCGGCGCGGGCAGCTGCACCGCGTGCCCCTGATGACGCTGTCGATTGGCGTGGTCACAAACAAGCACCGGCGCTTTACGCACCCGGCCCAGGTGAGCGAGGCGGCGACGGAGATGAAGAGCTATGCCAAGACCCAGGCAGGCTCGATCTTTGTCGTCGATCGCCGGCACGATCGAGAAGCGGATGAAGAGGAGAGTGGAGACAACGAGGCGTAGCGCGTGAACGTGATCTGTCCGTCGTGTGAAACGGTGTATCGGGTGGACCCCACAAAGGTCCCCGGGGTCGGAATCCGTGCGCGCTGCAGCATCTGCAGCAACGTCTTCACGGTCAGTGGGAACGGTGCGCCACCCTCGGCGGCCTCGGTGTCCGCACCTCGAGCCGCGGCTCCAGTGCCGTCGCCTGCGCAGTCTCCGGCACCCCCGGCACCACCACCGCCCGCGCCGCCCAGGCCGCTCGTATCGTCACCCGCACCCGCACCCGCACCCGCACCCGCGCCGGGTCCGGTGGCACGGCTCACGTCGCGGTCCCCCATTGCGCGACCGGCAACTCCGACGGCCCCGCCCGTCTCGCGCCCCACCATCCCTGCGAGACTTGCAGGACCAGTCGTCAATCCGTTCGCATCCAGGCCGGCGGTCCCGCCGGCGCGTCCTGCGTCGCCGGCCCCTGCGGCCCCCGTGGCCCCCGTGGCCCCCGTGGCCCCCGCGGCCGCGGCCCCCGCAGCGCCCCCGGCCCATGCGGTCCCGGCTGTGCGCTTCGGAGCTGCCGTCCGTCCATCGCCTCCCGTGTCGGAGGCTACGCCGCGGCCTACGCCACTGCCCCCGGCTCCGCCCCCGCCCCCGCCCCCGCCCCCGCCCCCGGCTCCGCCCTCGCCATCG
>JBIOXD010000011.1:0-27761 GCA_044869265.1 Gemmatimonadales bacterium | reverse complement strand
CAACGCCCTCCGTCGCGTCGACGCGCACCTCCACAGAGGCTCGTTCGGGACTGTGTCGAATGGCATTGGACAAAAGGTTCACGAGGATCTGCTCGAGTCGCACGGGATCGGTGTGCACGGTGGCCGGGGCCCCGTCAGCAGAGGCATTGAGCCTGATGCTTTTCGCGGCTGCCGCGGGTTCGCTGGTGGTGATGGCCCGTTGCACGGCGCTGCGGGTATCGACGTCGCGCAGCACCGGGCGAACTTTGCCGGCGTCGAGGCGCATAAGGTCGAGGAAGTTGTTGAGAAGCACGATCGTATGGTCCGCCGCCTCGTACACCTCCTGCGCCGCCTGCTCCGAGATCTCGGGTGACTTGCGGCGCACCAGCCGCTCGGCCCAGCCATACACTCCTGTCAGTGCGTTGCGCAGCTCGTGGTTCATCATGGCGAAAAACAGATCTCGCTGCCGCTGCATCGCGCGAATCTGGCCGACAAGCTGCTCGCTCTCCCCGTGCAGCCGGGCGTTTTCGACGGCCACGGCCGCCTGAGACGCCAGCAGGACCGTGATCGCCTCGTCTTCATCGCTGAATTCGGCTGCGTCGATTTTCTCCGTGAGGTAGAGGTTGCCGAACACGCCTCCGCTCCGAGACCCCTTCACCGGAACGCCGAGAAACGACGTCATGGGCGGATGGTGCGGCGGAAAGCCATAGCGCTGTGGATGGCGGTTGATGTCGCTCGAACGAATCGGTTTCCCCTCGCGGATGACGGCGCCGAGCAGCCCGCGGCCGCGCGGCAGGTCTCCGATTCGTTGCCGCGTGGATTCGTCGATGCCGGAGGTGACGAACGCGACCAGCGACTGACCGTCCAGGCTCAAGACGCCCAGCGCTGCGTACCGAGCGCCGACCACCTCGCGCGCGGCATCGACGACCTGCTGCAGCACATGCGTCAGATCATGCTGCGAAAAGATCGTGAGGCCGGCGGCCAGGAGTCGCTCGAACCGCTCGCGAATCCGCTCCCCTTCACGCCGTGCCGGCGGGGACGTCATGGCGCTAGATATATCGCCCTCGCGCCTTCATTGTTATGGGACGAAAGGAGCGCGTCGCCGTCGCGCAACATCCCGCACAACCTTTAACGCGAGGCGATCCATGTTCCGCTCCAAAACTTCGTTCCCTTACCTCTTGCCCATCGCACTCGCCGCCTGCGGCGCTTCCCAGTCGTCGGTTCCAATGGTCGGGCCGGCGGCCGAAGTGTCGGCGCTCATCGGGGAATGGTCCGGCGATTACAGCAGCGGCGAATCCGGCCGCGCCGGCAGCATCAGCTTCACATTGCGCGCGACCTCGGACTCGGCGTTCGGGGATGTGGTCATGGTCCCCAGCGCGTCCGGTATTCCTTTGCAGCCGTGGCGTGCGCAGGACACCGGCCAGCAACCCGGTCAGCAGCCTACAGGAGCCAATCAGGCGCCGCAGTCAACGGTGTTGAAGATCCGATTCGTGCGGGTCGAGCACGGCAAGGTCAGCGGCTCGCTGGATCCATACGCCGATCCGCAAACCGGTGCGCGGCTCCACACAACGTTTAGCGGTGAGCTCCAGGGCAACAGCATCGTAGGCAGCTATTCCACGATGCTGCCGTCGGGCGAAACACAGACGGGACGGTGGTCGGTGGAGCGCCGCAAGGCCTAGCCAGTCCGGGCCCTAAACCTTCGCCGTGGCAACCGCCCCGACGATATCCGTCTGCGACACGACGCCGACGAGCGCGCCTTCGTATTCCACGAACAGGCGCTGCACGTTGAGGTAGAGCATCTCTTGTGCTGCCACGCGGACATCGAGATCGGGCTCGATCGTCGCCGGCCAGGGCGTCATGACCTCGAGAACACGGGTACGCTCGAACAGTCGTTCGCGCGTCAGGGGCGAATCGCACGCGCTTTCGGCTTTGAGGATCTCGCGTGTCGAGAGGATGCCGACCGCGCGTCCAAAGCGGTCCAGGACCGGCAGCGCGGACACCTGGGCCTCGGCGAACACGGCGACCGCGTCGGCGATCGTGGCATCGGTGCTGATCGTTTTGAGACTGGTCTGCATCAGCTCGGCGACTTTCATGGCTCCTCCTCAGCGAGCTTGGAACATGCCCACCGCCCCTTTGGTGGCATCGGCGAATGCGTGACTCACGAAGGGGTATGTCCCGGGTTCGACGAGACGCACTTCGAAGATCGCTCCACCGCCCACGGGCACGGTGACGGTCTGAACTCCCTGAAGCGGATTCGCGAGCGATCCGTCCATGTACACACGGTCGAAGATCGCGCCGACGACGTGAAATGCCGAGAAGCGATTGGGCCCTGCGTTCACGACGTACATCCGGAGACGCTCGCCCACGCGGACGTCGAGGGGATGAGCCGCATAAACGGCCTCCCGTCCATTGAACACGACGTAATCCGGTGCCAGGCCCAGGAGTTTCTGCCAGTCACCCGTACGAGTCGAGTCCGCGAGGACTTTCGTGTAGAACTCGCTTTGCACGAACACGAATTCCTTGGCGGGTGTCCGTCCCTGGCGCGGGTCCACGATGATGGCACCGTACATGCCATTCGCGATGTGCAAGGCCACCGGCGCCGTGCCGCAGTGATACATGAAGGCCCCGGGAACGCGCGCGACGAAACGGTAATTCAGGGAATCGCGCGGCATGAGGTTCTTGTACGCTCGATTCGGCGCGATTTCCGCCGCGTGGAAGTCCAGACTGTGCGGCATCGGAGAGCGATTCACCAACGTGAAGTCCACCGTATCGCCCTCGGTGACCCGCAGGACCGAACCAGGCACGCGGCCATCGAACGTCCAGGCATCGTACATAACGCCGCGGGCGATCGTCACTTTCGTGTGATTGATCTCGATGCGGAGCCGGTGCAGGTGGCGAACGGAACGGGGCGGTGCCGCCGCGTCGATCGGCGCGTGGTCCGCGCTCGAGCCAACGGCTGCCTCACCGTGGGAAACGTCGGCAGGCGCGTTCGCGGGCGGCGTTTCAGCCCGCTGGGTCGGCTGTGGTGCTTGCTCGCGACAGGCAAGCGCAATAGTGGCAGCGAACATGAACGGGACTGACTGACGACGCACCGTATACTCCGTGTTCAAGGTGCCTGGAGTCTACCGGCGGGCCGCTCGCACCTTCATGAAGGCCTTGTGAGGGTCTCTTTAGACTCGCGGGCGACCGTCGGGGTGGCGAACTCCGGGCGCGGAAGTGTCGGCAAGCCAAGGTATTCGCGGGCGCGATTCAGAGCGTCGTCGATGTTGCCGTGAACATTGTCCTCAGTGAGCTCGTCGTACAAACCCGAGCGCTCCAGCGCGACCACCGGCTGGGCATGCACATCCGACAGAATCACGAGCATCCCCTCGTGCCGGCTGCGGTGCACGAGCTCGCGCAGCGCATGTAACCCGGTCGAGTCGATCGCGAGGACATGCCGCATCCGAATGATCAACACCTTCGGTTTGCCGGCGATCCGCCCCACGCGATCCTTGAACGTCTCCGCCGCGCCAAAGAAGAACGGCCCGGTGATTTCGTACACTTGGACGCCCTCGGGAATGACCCGACTCCGCACGGCGTTGGGATCATGCTCGAAATCATCGACGGGATCGGTGAACTCGTGCGTCAGCACGCTGATGTTCGTGACCTCGGCCATGCGCCGCATAAACAAGAAAGCGGCGAGCACCATCCCGACTTCGATCGCGACCGTGAGGTCGACCAGCACGGTGAGCAGGAAGGTCGTCAGCAGGACCGCCACGTCGCTCTTGGGCGCCCGGAACTCGGACACGAACGTCCGCCATTCACTCATGTGAAACGCAACCACAACGAGGATCGCCGCGAGCGTCGCCAGTGGGATCAGCCCGGCCCAGCGTCCAAAGAAGAGGGTGATGAGAAGGAGCGTGATCGCGTGCGTAATGCCGGCCACGGGCGTCCGCCCGCCGTTCTTTACGTTCGTGGCGGTCCGCGCGATGGCACCCGTGGCCGGCATCCCACCGAACAGCGGTGAAGCGATGTTTGCCACTCCCTGGGCAACCAGCTCCATGTTGGACCGGTGACGCCCGCCGATCATTCCATCGGCGACGACGGCCGACAGCAGCGATTCGACCGCCGCCAGCAACGCGATCGTGAACGCCGCCCCGGCCACGGGCGTGACACTATCCAGCGAAAGGGGTGGAAACGTCGGACGCGGAAGCCCCGCGTGGATCTCGCCGAACCGCGCGCTAATGGTTTCAACCGGCAGGTGGAGCAACTGGGCGAGCAGCGTCGTCACGATGAGGGCGACGAATGGTCCCGGGATTTTGGTAGAGATCCTGGGCCACACGAGAATGATCGTGAGGGTGGCACCCGCGACGAGCATTGCCCACGGGTTGAGGGAATGGAACGCATGGACGTAGGCATCCCACTTCGACAGGAACGCCGACGGCACTGACTCCATCTCCAGTCCCAGGAGGTCGCGGATCTGGCTCGAGAAGATGATGAGCGCGATCCCGCTCGTGAATCCAATCGTCACGGGATACGGAATGAACTTGATGGCGCCGCCAAAGCGCAGCAGGCCAAACGCGACGAGCATGACGCCGGCGAGCAGCGTCGCCACGATCAAGCCATCGACGCCGTGCAGCTGCACGATACCCGACACGATGACGACGAACGCCCCCGTCGGGCCGCCGATCTGAACGCGTGAGCCGCCGAGTAACGAGATGAGAAAACCGGCGACGATCGCTGTATAGAGACCACGCTCCGGACTCAATCCACTGGCGATGGCGAACGCGATGGCGAGCGGTAGCGCAACGATGCCGACAATGACGCCGGCGCCGACGTCCCGGGTGAACTGCTCCCGGGTGTAGTCCTTCAAGGTCGTGACGAGCTTGGGGACGAGCACGCGGGCCGAAGATACTAAAATCCTCGGCCCGCGTGATCTCGACGGCTTCCGGTCTCCTGGTCTACGATTGCGGCCGCAGCTGCACGCGCCGGTTCTGGGCCCGTCCCTCCGCAGAGTCGTTCGTTGTGACCGGCTGATCGGGTCCGATCCCCACCGTTGTCAGGCGGTTCGCCGCGACGCCCTTCGAGACGAAATAGGCGCGCACGGCATCGGCCCGCGCCTTGGACAGACGGATGTTTGCTTCGCGATTGCCGACGTTGTCCGTATGCCCTTCGATTATCCAGCGCGTGTCGGGACGCTGCTGCAGCTCCTGAACTGCGCGGTTGAGCGGCCCTTGCGAGTTCAACGTCAGCTTGGCACTACCCGACAGGAAGGTCACACCCGTGAGCACGATGGGCGCCGCTTCAGGGCATCCGGTGGCGTCCACCTTTGTGCCGGCAGGTGTCCCCGCGCAGGCGTCAGTGGCATCCGCGACTCCATCAGCGTCGCTGTCGGTGGGGCATCCGCTCGCATTCACGGCGGTGCCCGCCGGAGTATTGGGACATGTGTCCTGCGCGTTCAACACCCCGTCGCCGTCCGCGTCCACCGGACAGCCATTCGTCACATCGACGCGCACGCCGGCTGGTGTGTTCGCGCATTGATCGGCGCTATCTGCCACACCATCGCGGTCGGCATCCGGTGGGCAGCCGGTCGCGTCCACCTGCGTACCGGCCGGCGTGTTGGCGCAGCGGTCCTGCGGATCCACCACTCCGTCACGGTCGGTGTCCGAGCACCCGATCGCGTCTACGGTGCTGCCGGCGGGAGTGTTCGCGCAGCGATCCCCTTGATCGTTCACGCCGTCGCGATCCGCGTCAGGACAACCCGTGGATTCCACTGGCGTCCCCACCGCCGTATCCGCGCAGCGGTCGACGTCGTCCCTGACGCCATCCTTGTCTTTGTCGCCCGGTCCGCCGCGCAGCATGAAGCTGACGCCGGCCTGCAGGCCATAGTGCAGCGTCGGATCCGCGGCGACCGACGCCTGGTCCAGCATGTAATCCCCAATCGCCTCACCGCGTAGCGACAGACGTTGGCCCAAACTGATTCGCAACCCAAGCAGTGCGCCAACGCCATTTTCCGTCTCGCTCAGTCCATTGCTGAAACTGTTGTACGCCCAACCACCACCAATCAGGAAGGCCAGACGCTTCCCGATCGGGAGGTTGCCCAGCAGTCGCACGTGAAATGGCTTGTGATCCACGTCGGCTGCGCTGGCCTTGGTCGGAACGAGCGCGCCATCTGCTTCGAGAAGAACCTTCCCGGAGAGGAAAAACCCGAGGCGCGCGCCAGGGCCAAAGGCATCGTCCAGACCGAGGGTGCTGTCGTAATGGCTCCATCGGCCAAATGCGCCCAGCTCGATGGTTCCACGGTGCTGTGCGGACGCCGCAGCGGGGATCGCCACTGTCAGAATCGCGAGGTACATGAGTTGTCGGGACATGGACCGTACGATGGCTACAGGGGTGGAAGGGGAGGAATACGCCCTTAGGCCTATCCCGGCCCGGGGCCGGCAGGCCAAGATTATGGTGATGCGAATCATGATGGTAGTGCGAGTCTTCGCGTTCACACCCCTCGCGCTTTGCGCCGCCGCACTGCACGCGCAGGACTACAGTTGGCCCCGCCAAATCCCGGTCGGCGGCGGTGCAGTCGGCACCATCGTCCTGTATCAGCCCCAGGCCGAGAAGCTCGCGGGCAACGAGCTGACCGCACGCGGGGCCATCGCGCTCAAAGTGAGCGGCAGACCCGATCCGATCTTCGGTGCCATGTGGATGACCGCGACTGTCGATGTGGACCGAGACTCCGGCATGGTCTGGATCCACAATCTCAAGATCTCGCGGGTGCGCTGGCCGGACGCCACCGCAGAACAGCAGATGCGATTCACGCAGTACGTCGAGCAGGATTTTCCGGCCGCCGGATTCCGCATGACGATCGAGCGGCTGCAGGCGAGCCTCGCGTCGGCTGAGGCGGAGAACCGTCACACCGACGGGCTGAAGAGCGACGCACCCAAGATCGTTTTTGCCGAGCAGCTCTCGGTGCTGTTGCTCTACGACGGCGAGCCGCGGCTCCAGCCCGTCCCGAATAGCGGCCTTCAAGTCGTGGTGAACACGCCGTTCGGTGTGGTGAAGGACACTGCGAGCGGGACGTTCTGGTTGGGTGGTGGCGAGAACCTCTGGTATTCCGCGCCTTACGCCAGAGGCCCGTGGACCGCGGGGGGGACGCCGCCCCCTGAGGTTCTCAGACGAATGCAGCCGGACACAGTTGTCGCGACCGCCGACACGCCCACAACGCGGCCGGACACGCTGTTCGCGCCAGGCGCGCCGCCCCCGCCCGCGCCCTCCGCGCCTGTTCCCGCTCCAACTGCTGCTCCGTCGGCGGATACGTCAGCGGTGCGAGCCGACACGTCGCGAGCGGCGATAGACACATCGCGCGTGGCAACAGACACATCTCGCGCGAGAACGGATACCCTGCCGGCGCGAGCCGACACAGCCGCAGCACGCCGTGACACCGCCGCAGCGCCAGCGGCGGCCGCAACAGCGCGGCCCGACACGATTCCTGTGCCGCCCGCGATCGTGACGGCAACGGAGCCGACCGAGCTGGTGGTCACGCAGGGTCCGCCCACATGGAAGACCACCGCGGGCGGCAAGCTGCTTTACGTCGAGAACACCGAGACTCCGTGGATTCGGGAAACAGAAGGAAAGCTCAACTATCTCTTGATCTCGGGCCGTTGGTTCCAGAGCGAGTCGGTGCAAGGTCCCTGGACCTTCGCCCGTCCTGATTCGTTGCCGGCCGCATTTCAGGAGATTCCACCTGAGTCCCCGATCGGTGGCGTCCGGAGCTCCATCGCGCTGACCGTGGAAGCGCAGGATGCCATCCTCGATCTCGCCATCCCGCAAACGACCGCCATTCAGCGGACCGCGACGCTCGCGGTCACCTACGACGGAGAGCCGAAGTTCACCGACATTCCCGGCACGTCGGTCGCATACGCGACGAACACGGCCTCGAAGGTGCTGCGCGTTGGCGGCGCCTACTACGCGTGTGACAATGCGGTGTGGTTCAAGGCAACGAGTCCGCAGGGACCGTGGGCGGTGGCGGATAGCATTCCGAAAGCGGAGATCGCCAAGATCCCGCCGAGCGTGCCTGTGTACCCCGTGACATACGTGGATGTGTACGCCTCGACAGCGCAGGTCGTGTACGTCGGTTATACGCCTGGTTACACGGGAGCGTATCCCTATTACGGCGTCCCTGTGTACGGCACTGGCTGGCACTATCCGCCATACGTTGGCGCCGTCTACTATCCGCATCCCGTGACATACGGCGTAGCCGTTTCCTACAACCCGTACACCGGCTACGGCATGGGTACGACGTTCGGCGCCGGATTTCTTGCTTTCGGCATCGGTGTTGCGATCGGCTCGAGCAGCCGTGGCTACTATCCGGCGGGCGGCTACCGCGCGTGTTACAACTGCACGGTCAATGTGGGCGGGGGTCGTGGGGGTGCCGGCGGCCGCGGCGGCCGCAACCAGGTCAACATCGGCAACACCGCGGGCGGTGCAAATCGGCAGCGCGCCGCGGCGGGGAATCGGGCAGGACAACAACCGCGCAATTCCAATCTGTACAACCGTCCCCAGAACCGCGGTCGCACGGCCAACAGCGCGACCCGCAGCCAGGCGGCTAATCAGCTGGGAGCCAATCGCCGGGCAGGTGGCTCGAACAACGTGTTCGCCGATCGCAACGGCAACGTCCATCGCCGTACCAACAACGGCTGGGAATCGCGTCAGGGCAGCAGCTGGTCACGCGACCGCGCCGGCTCGAGCTATGGTCGGAGTAGCGGAAACAAAGAGTGGCAAGCGCGGCAGCGGGGCTCGTCGCGGTCGTACGGTGGAAGCCGCGGCGGCGGCGGGCGCGGTGGTGGTGGGCGGCGCCGCTGAAGAATGCCGCATCTCGCTCTTCTCGGTGACGGCATTCTGGCGAACGGCGCCCACACAGGGCGGGAGCCGGACACCGCCTCACTCATACGTCAGCTGCTGCCCGCGTGGACCGTCACGCTACTGGCCGCGGAGGGCTCCGCAATGGCCAGCGTCGCCTCCCAGCTCAAGCAGCTGCCGGCAGATGTCGATCTCGTCGTCCTGAGCGTCGGTGGAAATGACGCCATGACGCACGTCGACCTGCTGGAGCAGCCCACGAAGTCGAGCGGAGAAACACTCGACGCCCTCGTCGAGATGGTCGATGAGTTTGCGGCCGGCTACGATCGTGTCGCGAAGAGCGTGCGCGATCGTTCGCCGCGTCTTGTGGTCTGCACGATCTACGAGCCGCCGCTCGTGGGAGAAAACACGGCCGGCCGTGCGCGCGTCCTGCTCACGTTGTTGAACGATCACATTCTGCGGACCGCGTACCGCTGGGGCCTGGACGTGCTGGATCTGCGGGCCATCTGCACGAGCCCTGAGGATTTCACGCAGCAGATCGCGCCTTCCGCCGCGGGCGCGGGAAAGATCGGGCGGGCGATCGCAGGGATCGCATCGGGAACCGGTGGGCGAAAGATCACCGTGATCGCGGGCTAGCGTGCCGTCGAGGAACTCAAAATGAGGACGAGAGCGATGGGTCGATGTGCCTTTATGATCATGGCGCTGCTGTGGGCGGTGGCACGCGACGCACCGGCGCAGCGCCGTCAGCTTCCGTGCCCCGACTGCAACCCGCCGAAGCGCTTCTGGGCGGGCGCCGGCGAGCTGATGATCGTTCAGTTCATCCCATGGACTGTCAACTCGGTGGTCAGAGACGCCGAGTGGGCGAAGATTGGGCCCGACGTCTGGGCGAGGAACATCGAGAACCCGTGGGTGTGGGACAACAACAAGTTCCTGAACAACCAGTTTTCCCATCCCTATCACGGAAGCCTCTACTTCAACGCGGGCCGCACCAACGGCTACAATTTCTGGCAGTCGGTGCCGTGGGCGTTCGGTGGCAGCTTGATGTGGGAATGGTTCTTCGAGGGATGGGCGCCGGCCCCCAACGACTGGTTCAATACCAGTATTGGCGGTATCACGCTGGGCGAGATGCTTTACCGGACGTCGTCGCTCACGCTCGACAACCGGGCGACCGGAGCAGAGCGCATGTGGCGCGAGATCGGTGCCGCGGCCCTGAACCCGACGCGGGGGTTCAACCGGCTGGTCCGCGGCCAGACGAACGACATCGTGGCCAATCCTCCCGACTGGCGCCCGAGCCGGATCTTTGCGTCGCTCGACGCGGGCGTTCGCTCGGCCAACGGAGGCGACAACCGCGGCAACACGGGATCTTCACAAGTCGGCTTTCTCCAACTCGCGCTGTTCTACGGCGACCAGGTGGCCGATCTGGGCGCAGCGCCGTTCTCGGCGTTTTCCGTTGGCCTCGAAGTCGCGACCGAGAAGCAAGGCGAGCGTGGTCGGTTCGCCCGGCTGACCGCGCGCGGCAATCTGGCGGCCCATGAGCTCAGCAAGAGCACGCGCTCCCAGCATCAGCTCGCAGCCTTCATGAGTTATGAATTCCTCAGCTCCGAGTCGATCGAGTTCGGCGGCCAGGGGTTCCTCGGAGGGCTGGTCTCGCGCTGGGGGGATCCACGCGGCTTCCGGATTCAGAGCGAGGTACTGGGCGCCGCTTATCCAATCGCCGCGACGCAGTCCGACTACTTTGTCTCAGCCGAGGGCCGCGACTACGACTACGGGCTCGGCTTCGGTGGCAATCTCCGGCTCACAGCGATCTGGGAAGGACTCGGCGCGATCGACGCACGAGCCCGGATGCTGTGGGAGCCCGTGCTCAGCGGGTTCAATGGGGACCACTACCAGTACGCGGCGTCGCTCGAGGGCCGACTCTATTACAAGGGTCGTCTCGGTCTCGGCGCGTCGGTTACGGCCTTCCACCGCAACAGCCAGTACGACGACTTCGCCGACGTCTCCGTGGACGGCACGCAGCTCCGAGCATACGCCAGCTGGGCAACGCCAAGGTGGGTGCCATGAAAACACGTGCGTGGTGCGTGAGCCTGTCCCGAGTGAAGCGAGGGATGCGTCGTGCGTCGGTGCTCGTCGGCGCCGTCGCCATCGTCGCATGCCAAGACTCGATCATTAAGTACCTCGGCCCCGCAAACCAAGAGATCGAAACTGTGCTGCCCGACAGCCTGCGCTATCAAGCGTCGGACCTCGACAACGTCACCGACACGCGCAGCTGGAGCTGGACCATGACCGGATCGGTGGCTGCCGTGCATCACAAGAGCTTCGTGCATCACGGCCAGGGACGGCTCACGATTCTCGATGCCGCGGGTGACACGGTGTACCGGATGGTCCCACTCGAATACGAGCTGGAAAACGAGACTGCGACAGGCCAGCCCGGGGTCTGGGACGTGAATCTCGAGCTGTTTGGCGCGCGTGGCAGAGTCGATTTCATACTCACGCGCGCGCCGTAGGCTCTAGCTGCTCCGCCATCATCCGGAGCCCATCGGCCAGGCGGACCCGTGGTGCGTACCGCAGCACCGCCTGCGCTCGCGTGTGCGGATAGCGGACTGAACGGGTGAGCGCCAGCGACATGTAGCGGCCCGCTACCAGCCGATACACGCGCTCGATTCCCCAGCGGACAACCGCGTCCAGGCGCGACGGGAGCGTGCGAACCCGCCGCCCCAGCATTCGGCCGATTGCCTGCACGAATTGGTTGAGCTTGACCATCTCATTCCCGACATTCAGGACGTGGTTTGCGCCCGGTGGCATGGCGGCCGCGAGACACAGCGCCTGCACAACGTCATCCACGTGCACGAGGTCGATCGCCACATCGCCCACAGCGATCGGCACACGGCGTATCAGGCGAGCCCAGCTGCGGAACCACGGTCCAGACCCCAGGCCGTAGACGTTCGTCGGCCGAATGATGGTCCACGGGAGCTCCTCACCCGCGGCATCTCGCAGGCGGCGCTCACCGAGATACTTGGTCTGCGCATATGGATTGAGGTGCTCCGTATCCTCGGGCTCGTCGTCTTCGGTGAGGACATCCTGCGGCCGGTGGGTTGCGCCAAGAACTGAGATCGAGCTCACGTAGATGAAGCGGCCTGTGCCGGCCGCTCGTGCGGCGCGGGCCAGTCGTTCGGTGCCGATCACGTTGATCTCGAAGCTTCGCGCGGGATCAGCGAGGCCCATCTGCGCGGCACAGTGGATCACGACATCCGTCCCATCCACCAGCCGTGACGCGGTGTCTGGCTCCGCGAGGTCGCCGAACACGAGCTCAATTCCACGGCGCGCCAGTGACTCCGCCCGCGCGTCATGCCGTCGCAGTAAGGCGCGCACTCGCGCCATCGGCGCGAGCGCATCCACCAACGCCCCGCCGATAAAACCGGTACCGCCCGTTATGGCGATCAGGGGAAGGCTCATAAGCCGTACCTCCGAGAGAAGTCGTTGGCGAGTTTGTCATCGGGATCGAGCACCGCGCGGAGCCGCCGGAACGCATCCCAGCGCGGGTACTGGGCGCGCAGGTGCTCACGTCGGAGCACGACCCGCTTGCCCCAGTGGCACCGCGCATCAAGCCGTTCGAACAGCGCGCTGAGTTCGCCCTCGAACGCCTCGTCGCAGCGGTAATGCAGCGCAAACCACCAGTTGGTTCGTTCGTAGCACGGGCTCAGGCTCGCGGAGTCCGCGCCGGTGGCGCGAAGACCAACGACGTTCGTGAGCGTGCGTGGATAGCGCTGGATGAGCGCCGCGAGAGCGTCCATGGCCTCGCCGGCATGAGCGATCGGCACGCCGATTTCCGCCTCGCACCAGTCGGGACTGAGAGCTCTGACCAGGCGGACCTTCCTGGAGCTGTCGCGAATCGGCGTGAGCACGCGGTCGCACTGATCTGCCGTCGTGTCCGTAAACCAACTGGTCGGGAAGGCCCTAACCCCGAAGTCGCGCGCGGCGCGGTTGAGCAGCAGCGTGGCGGGGCTGAATCGCTCACGCCGGCGCCGCGTATGCGCAGGCTTCGGTACCCGGTCGGCCGTGAATGTGATCACCGCGTTCGCAGCCGGAACCCAGACGGCCGCGTGGAACTCGTGGTCGCGATCCTCTGCCCCGTAGTGCGACGCATACCAGGAGAATGGCACTGCCCGCATCGCCATCTGGAGGTGAAATGCCTCCTCGCAACGGAATGTGATCGTCGAGATCACGCCAAGGAGGCCGAGGGAGACGGCGGCGTGATCGAATCCGGCGTGACCGCGTCGCAAATCCAGCACCCCGCCCCCCACAGTCACGAACCGAAGGCCAACTGCCGAGCTCGCCAGGATCCCGTGGTGCGATGAGCCACCGTGTGTGCCGCTCGCCATCGAGCCCGCGACGGTGGCGCCGCTCCATTCCCCGTTTGTTGGCAGCGCAAGGCCGTGCGCGGCCAGCGCGGCGTTGAGCTGCGCGATCGTGGCGCCGCCCTGAATCGTCACCTCGGCGCCATCCACCTTCACGATCCGGTCATAGCGCGCAAAGCGAAGTGCAGTGCCCCGCGTACCGTTGCACGGGCTCTTGGAGCCACCGGCTCCGATCGGGTGCACTGGACCTCCACCATTGGCGGCGGCCGCCATCGCCGCCACGAGCGCGTCTTCGGAGCTGATGGTGATCTCGCGGGCGGGCGCTTCTTGGCGTGTAGTGGTCATGGTTCCTCCTCACGCCGACTGCGGGACGAGGGAGGAGCGGCGAACCCACAGAGCGCCGGCGACGAGCAGGGAGAACAGCACACCGGCCACCAGCACCCAACTCGGGAGGCGAAGTGTCACGCCGAGCGCGGCGATGGCCCACAAGCGTGGGTACCGGCCGACCGCCGTCGCCGCGAGGTGTCGCCAAACGGGATAGCGCGCCAATACCGACAGGCAGCGGGCCATCGTGTAGGGGACGACGCCGAGCGCGCACAAGGCGACGGCCAGGAAGGGGCGCCGTTCGAACATTCGAGTGACGCGCTGCGCCAACGGCTTGTCGTTGAGGTTGCGCACCACGCGAGTGTCTCGCACGTGCGCGTACAGATGGTAGTTGACCCATTCGACGAAGACGGTTGCGATCGTACCAAGTGCGGCAATCAGCAAAGGCGGGAATAAACCACCGTACAGCAACAACACTGGCTCGTAGGCCGCGGGTAGCACCGCCGAGTAGGGGCCGTTGGTTAACACGGTGTACAACGTGAATCCGGTGAGCGCGGCAACGGTCGGGCTGAGTAGCAGCCCGACGATCCCAAGAAGGGCCACCGCGGCGGTGACGCGTAGAACGAGATCGTCGGTGGGAGAGCCGCGGCGACGCACCATCGCCACGGCGAACTGATGAGCGGACATGCGGGGCTCCTGGCCGTGAGGTCGCATTCACGGTCGCAAGAGCCCGTTTCCTTACTGTGGCACTCGGTGTGACCCGGATGTCACCGGGTCCCGGCGCGGGGCCGGCCGGTCAGGTGAGGGGGATCAGCCCCAGTCGCTCGGCCTCGCCGTGAAAGGCAAGGTCGTAGGGGGAACGCTGACCGAGGCCCAGCGCCCAGGCCGCAGCCTCCTCGCGGCGGCCCAGCGCGGCCAGCGCTTGCGCGCGTAGTAGACGCTCCGCGGCATGGCCGTGGAACGGCGACCAGATCGATAGCTCCGGCCAACCGGGCCAGCCCAATCCGTCGAGATGCCGGAGGGTTTCTTCCGGACGGCCTTGCACGAACGCCAGGCGCCCGCGAATCCCGGCTCCGAGCTGGGCCGCGAGGCGCGGCGCGAGATGCGGCTCGGGCATCGTCCGGCACGCCTCGGCCTGGATGTTTGCCTGCTTCTCGTCGCCGAGCCAAGCGGCGGCCAGCCCGAGCACGTACGAGCGAAGCAGCGGCTGGGCTGCATCGAGCAGGCCGAGAATGATGTTGGGCTGAGCAGCTCGTGCACCGGGCGTCCAAGCTTCCAACGCCTGGCGCGCGCGGGCGACCATCTCCCGATCGCGCGCGCGCACGGGCAACATCGCGAGGAACGCACGATGCAGCAGTGACTGACCTGGAGATTGAGCTGTGGCCCGTCCGAATGCCGCATCAATCGTGGCGGGATCGCCGTGTGCGGCTGCCACGTACGCCAAAACCACCTGCTCGAGAACGCCAAGTGTCCCAGCCGGCGCGAGCCGCGGAATCTCACGAGCCACCCAGTCGCGGGAGGCGACGTCCCCCGCATAGAGGGCGATGTCCGCCACCACGCGCGCCAGCGTCGGTAGCCGCCGACCGGCCAACGTTCCCAGCCATGCGAGCTGCGCCGGCCGGTCCGGTCGTGAGAACACGACCATCCCGCGGACCGCGAGAGCCTGATCGCTTCCAGGACTAAGTGCCTCGATCCGCTCGGCGAGTCGAGCGACCTCGTCAATCCGCCCTTCCATGGCCTCGATACGGGCGAGATGCCTGAGGGAGGCAACGTGGTTGCGATCGAGCTCGAGCGTGCGCACGAATGCGGCTCGCGCTTCGGTGGAGGATCGCCCACGCATCGGATTGAAGTCGAACTGCACGTTGCCCAACAGAAACCAGGCCTCGAGATCATCCGGCCATTCTCCAATCACGCGCTCCCAGAGCACTTCAGCCGTCTCGGCGTCGCCCGCGATCCACGCGGCTTGTGCATCGAGTAGCAGCCGATCGTGGGTGCCCAGTCGCTCGCGATTCAGCACCGCCTCGCGAGAGGCGGCGATGGCGTCCTCAGCCGCGCCGCAGGCCGCCGCGGCAGAGGCCAGGCGGTAGTGCGCGAGCGCGAATGACGGATCGAGAGCAATTGCCTGGGCAAAAGCCTCGCGGGATTCATCGTAACGACTGAGGCGAAATCGCTCTTCCCCGACGAGGTACTGCTTGAGCGCGGGAAGGCTTTGCGTCATGGCAGCGGTGAGCGTCGGGACCGCGACGGGCCGCCGTCCTGCCCCGTGCGTGAGCATCTGCACAGTGAGCGCATCAACGAACCCGTAGGGGCCGGCGTCCCGCGGCGACTCCACATGCGCGCGCACTTCGGCCGGACCTGCGGTCTCATACAGGATCGCGGTCGCGTGCACGCGGTTCCCTTCAGCCACCAGACTCCCCAGCACGAACGAGCCCGCCTCGAACGCGGCGGCCACCGCTCGCGCGCCGGCGGCGTCATCGGGCGCACCCGTCTGCCGCACCTGTCGCAGAAGCGCGTACGGGTCCACGGTACGTACCGATCCGGCAGCGTCGAGCTTGGCGCTGAGCAGGTCCACCATGCCTTCGCGCAGATACTCGAGCTCCGGCAGTCCTCGCACCGAAAACGGAAAGACCGCGATGACGTCGGCGCGCAGAGTGCTTGCGGCCCGCTTGTCGTCACGGGTGGTGGCCACGCGATCCGCCAACGCCCGCAGTGCCGCTGACGGCTCCAGCTCGAGTGTCGTCGCGAGCCGCTCGGCGTAGCGCCGGTAGGTCGCCTGGGCCTCGGTGCCGCGATGCAGCCTGCCGAGGCGCTGGAGGTGCGCCGTCATGCTCTCTTCGTCGTCTCCCAGCTCGGCGGCGCGATTGCTCCACCGCACTGCGACGTCCGCGTCGCCGGCCTTCTCGCCCGCGTCGGCGAGTTTGAGAGCCGCCCGCACCGCGTCCCGACGCTGACGCGCGCGTGTTTCGTCGAGCCAGTGTCCCACGTCCGGCGCGGACGAGATATGCACGCCTTCGAGCAGATCGCCACGGTAGAGCGTGAGCGCGTCTTCGTACCTGCCCGCCCGCACCGCCTCGTCGAAAGCCCTCGCATCGCACCACGCAGCGTTTGGCGCGACGCCGACGTCGTCCCCACGCGTATCGATGGCCGCCGTGCCGAGGTGTATCCGAAGGAAATGCAGCGACCGGCGGAGCGCAGCGCGGGCGTGCTGGTCATCGTGATCCGGCCAGAACAATGCCAGCAGTGAGTCACGCCGGTGAAATCGCCGGTCGGAAAGCAGGAGATAGAGGAAGAGGACAAGCCGTTTGGGTTGGCGCACGACGGCTTCGAGCTCGGTGCCGTCGGGTGCGATCACCTCGACTTCACCCAATACCCGCAGTCGGTTCACAACCGGCATTCCGCCCGGTCACGCCCGAGGGCACAGACGGGCAACGGCCTGGCCATAGCGTCGCAAGAAGCTACGGGAGCGGTGATGCCGGTCAATCCGGTGTGGCAGACTCTCTCAAACCGTCGGAGGAACCCATGTGGAGTCCAGCCCTGGCCATCCTGCTGCTGAGCTCGCCGCAGGCGCCCGACTTCATGCGGGTGGAGGTCGCTCCCGGTGAAAGCTTGCACGTGTCGTTGCACGGCGCCGGTCAACCGGTGCTCATCATTCCCGGCCTGTTCGGCGCGATCGAAGGTTTTAGCCGGGTGAGCAACAGCCTCATCGCTTCAGGGTATCGCGTGCTCGTGGTCGAGCCGCTCGGAGTCGGAATGTCGAGTCGCCCAAAGGGGGCGGATTACTCGCTCACGGCGCAGGCGGAACGCATGGCCGGACTCATCGAAAGGTTTAACATGAAGCCGACTATCGTCGTCGCCCACTCCGTCAGCGCGGCAATTGCGCTTCGACTCGCGATTGTACATCCGGATTTCGTGACGACCGTCATTTCGCTCGAAGGGGGGCCCACTGAGACGATCGCGACACCAGGACTCCGCCGCGCGCTTCGGTGGGCTCCTCTCTTGAAGGTACTGGGCTCGGGTCCCCTGCGCGGTCGTATTGCCGGCAACCTGCGCAAGGCATCGCGGGATACGAGCTGGTTGAGCGATTCGGTCGTGCAGGTCTACACTCGCGGCCCGGCACGTGACCTCAGTGCCACGCTTGGTGCCCTGCGGCGCATGGTGGACGCGGTCGAGCCTTGGCCACTCGCGCCCGCGCTCGAGGGAATTGCGTGCCCGGTTGTACTGATTCACGGGCTCGCACCACACGAGGGCGGTCCGGACGAGGCGGCACGTCAGACGATGGAGACGATCCCGGACTTCACCCTCGCAACCCTCCCGGGGGTCGGGCACTATGCCTTCGAGGAGGCTCCGGACCTCGTGGTGGACGTCATCCGGCACGTGACACCGCATCACGCGATGGACGCCACTACCGCGATCACCCCGCGCATCCTATGGACGAAGTTGTGACGCGGCAGGGAATTAAAGCAGCGTCTCCGCTAGTGCATTTGCCACCAGGAGCGCTGCGACCGCGATGCGACCATCAGCGTCCGCCGCCGGATCATAGGCCGTCATCGCCGCTCCCACGACGGATAGTCGCTTGGCCAACCCCCTGACAGCGTCGACGAGCTGAGACACCGTGAGGCCGCCAGTTGTCGCAAACTGGTTCGCCCTCCCCTCGGCGATGTCGAGGACATCAAGATCAACGTGAAGCCAGACAGGACTGCCTTCTGAAAAAACTTCGTCCAGTCCCGTCAGGTCAGCGCCGATCCGCAGAATTCGAGACTTGGCCAGGGCATCCGCCTCTGGCGGGTCGAGAGCACGCGCACCGACCAACGCCACGCGTGTCTCCGGTACCGCTTCGAAGCCAGAGACCTTTGTAGCGAGGGTCCGCCAGCAGCGCCCGGTCAGAATGGCGAGTGCCATCCCGTCCAGGAAACCGCTCGGCGAGGTCTCGGGGGTGTTGAAATCGCCGTGTGCATCGAACCAGACAACGGCGGGTCGTACGTCACCCAGCCCTGCGAGCGCCCCGATCGTCACGCCGCAGTTGCCCGCCACCACGAACGGGAGGCGTTTATCGGCGTGCGCACTGCGCACACGAGTCGCAAGCGCGTTATAAAGGTCAAAGCTCGAGCGGACGTCGCTCGCTTCGGCCGCGGGCACATCGATCCAGTCCGTCGCTACCTCATGGCCGTGCGCTCGCCACGCGGCCTCGAGCCCGCGCCCGAGTAGGCGACCGGGTCCTTTGCCCATCCGGACGTCGCGGCGACCGGAGTCATAGGGGACGGCAAAGATCTGCACGCGCATCGTCGCCTTTCAACAGATCCAGAACAGTGCGATTATGCAACGATGGACCGTCGCACCTTCACAGGCACCCTCGCGGCCGTGACCGCGGGGCTCACGGCGATGCCCCGGAACAAGGACCTCGACCCAGTGACGCTTCCCGCGCGCCGCCTGGGCACGACCGACCTGCTGGTGCCGATTCTCAGTCTCGGCGGCTTTCATCTGGGCCAGGCCGGCTCTGCGGCACAAGCGCGCGAGCTCGTCGCCGCGGCGCTCGATGAGGGAATTCGGTTCTTCGACACAGCCGAAAGCTATCAGTCGGGGACCTCAGAGCGCTGGCTCGGGGCCGCGCTCAAAGGCCGGCGCAGTGATGTGTTGCTTATGTCCAAGACATTCGCATTCCCCGAGCGGACCGCGGACAGCGCTCGACGCCACCTGGAGGGGACGCTGTCCCGGCTCGGAACCGACCACCTCGACCTTTGGCAGCTGCACAGCGTGCGCAGCGTGGCGGACGTGGATCGCGCCTTCGGCGCCGGTGGGGCGATGGAGTACATCCTCGACGCCAAGGCCCGCGGGCTCGCCCGCTACGTGGGCGTCACGGGGCACGCCGATCCCGAGGCGAACCTCCGCGCCATCGCGCACTGGGATCGGGGGATGCGGTTCGACGCGATGCAAATGCCGATCAACCCGGTGGACTGGCACCAGCGCAGCTTCACGCAACGAGTGCTGCCCGAGCTCGTGACCCGGAACATCGGAGTAATCGCGATGAAGACGTCGGCCGACGGCGCGCTGGTGCGCGGCGGGTTGTGCACCGAGGCCGAATGCCTGCGTTATGTGTGGTCGCTGCCGGCGGCCGTCGCCGTCGTGGGTATGGAGCGATCCGACCTGGTGCGCGAGAACGCGCGGACGGCGCGCGCGTTTCAGCCGCTCACCACGGCAGAGCTCGACGCGCTGCGCGCGCGGCTCGCGCCAAAGACGCAGCTCGAACTGGAGTGGTACAAGGGCGCGTAACGGATTTGTTGCTGGAGAGGTGCCGGTCGGAATCGAACCGACGAATCGAGGTTTTGCAGCAGTCCAGCAACTGTTGCGCCACGTTCTGACCCGCCCTGTTCTACGTCACGTCATCAGAATTTCCCGGCGCGCTGCGTTTTCCTGCGTTCCGTTCCTGTGAAATGTGCCCCGCGTAGAACCCAGTTTCAGGTAGAGTCGTGTTCCGCCCGCTGTTGAACGACAGGACCTGTTACTTCAACCTCTATAAGAAAGCAGGGGAGGTGCAGATCTGCCAAAGCGCCGACAACCCTTCTTCTCGACGACTCGTCCACGACATCAAACGCCAAGCGGTTTCTGTGCTCATCTATACCCCAGCCGATAACGTCCCGATTCGGCAGTGAGTAACGGAGGATTATGTACCGATTCCAGTCGTATAGCTGATCAAAGCTCCAGCGCGCCGCTCGGATGCGTGGTGCGTCACTGCTTGACACTACTCGTCTTGCAATGAGAGCGGTGGCAGCTTCGGTTCGCTGGGTAGTGTCCACCAGGTAAACGAGGAGCGCGCCATCTTGACGGATGACTCCACCGAACCCGCCGGGGATCTCACGAGCGACGCGCGCCCAATTCTCCTCTGTGCTCGAGAAATACAGTCCATTCGGGAGCGATTCGCGGGCAGCGGCTGGAACGCTGACAGCCGGCGCATCAGGTCTGCAGTTCTCATCAAGATCCGCCGGCTTCGGCGTTGTGCGAACACACGACGCCGTTGCAAGAGCGACCCCCAAACAGACGCACGCTGACCGTAGAAGATTCCTGTTCACCGACCGTCCCCGTCGTTACTCGGATGATCGACCGCGTGGCATGGCCGACGCTGTGGCCCCATTCCTTGGGTCGGCCACGGTGCCAGGTGATCAAAGGTGCTAATGCGCTGTCACACTCGGATATTGCGTGGCAATCCCAGACCAAGGGCTGAATATGCCGTATTTCTTCGTCGCGCCCCAATGTATGCCACCGAGAGTCGCAGTCGAATCCGGCGGTGGGTTGATGTTGAGAAGGACGGGACCACCACTGTCTCCGCCTTTGGTGCCGTAGGTTGCACGGTCCTGACAGTACTTCACCACCCCGTTGACCAAGTGATGCATGCACGTCGCCGTGACGAAGTGCTGAGCCCAACCCGACCCAATTCCGATGTGACTAACCAAATCGTTCACAAGAATTGCGGAATCCGGGGAAATACCCGCCAATCGTCAGGTTGACGGGATTGCATGGACCCGGAAAGCATCCGAACGTCGGCCGGGCTACACGCCCAAGACTGCGCACCGCTCTACCTGACTTGACTCGGTTCAGCTTCGCCAATTGCTGTCGAGTGCTCAATCGCCTCACCGTTCTACGCCGTACAGACGTGTATGTGCCCCAGTCGTGCCCGAACAAACCCTGTCCGCGGTGACTTCCATGCCGAGCCGTTGGATCCACCACTCAACCTTGGCGCTAGGAACACGCGCGTGTACTCAGGGAAGGCGTGCCGCGATGTCGTTGGAGAAGAAACGGGTTACCGAGAGGCGCCGGTCGGAATCGACCCGACGAATCGAGGTTTAAGGAATACATTCCATTCGTGCGCTTCCTCAGCTTCCTTGACCTCGCCTGTTTTCGTTCCGCCGGCCCGATCTTCGCCGCGTTACTGCCGTGCGCGGCGACCGCGCTCGCTCAGGACAGCGAGGGCTTCAGTTCCTCGAACATTCAGGCCAAGTATGGCTGGAACTACCAGCAGCCTGGCATCGCCGAGGACGTCCCCAAGAGCATTTTCACGTTCGAGAACACATCGTCGGGCCGCTGGTGGAGCAGCTATCTGTTCGTTGACGCCATCCGATCCTGGAGCGATGCCGACGCGAACGCGAAGGAAGTGTATGGCGAGTGGTATCCGTCGCTGAGCCTCCGAAGGGTGTCGGGAAAGGGATACTCAAAGGGCTTCCTGCGCGACGTCAGCCTCACGGTCGGACTGAACACGGGCGTCCGCAGCACCGGGCCGAGTCCGTTCGTCGTACTACCTGGGGTCACTATCGCCTTGAACGTGCCGGCGTTCGCTTTCTTCTCGGTGGGCACGTTCGCCTACATCGATCGCGGCCGCTTCCAGGGACAGCCCAGCGACTGCCAGGCGACAACCTACCAGATCACGCCGTCCTGGTCTTTGCCGTTCAGCGTTGGCGCCGCGAAGCTGAAACTGGATGGCTTCGTGGATTTCATCGGTAAGCACGCCAACTGTGAGGCGTGGATCCTGACGCAGCCGAGGCTGGCGCTCGATCTCTCGGCTTTCTGGCAGAAGCCTGGACGCGTGTACGTCGCCGTGGACTGGGCGTACTGGCACAACAAGTACGGGATCTCGGGCCTAACGGACAAGGTCCTTCTCCCGGTTGTCGTCTGGGTCATGTGAGGCTAAGCGTATGCGAAAAGAAATCCGATTTCTGCGACGCGGACGAGCGGTGCAGCTCGGCGACATCGCGCCGACCCTGACGCTACTCGACTACCTGCGTCTGAACGAGCACGCCGTGGGCACCAAGGAGGGCTGCGCCGAAGGCGACTGCGGCGCCTGCACGGTGGTCCTGCGCAAACGGGTCAACGGCAAGCTGGTCTACCAGGCGGTGAACTCCTGCATCCTGCTCGCCGGCCAGGCCGACGGCGCGGAGGTCATCACCGTGGAAGACCTCGCGGACGGCGCGGTCCTGCATCCCGTGCAGCAACAGCTGGCGGAGCAGCACGGGTCGCAGTGCGGCTTTTGTACACCGGGTTTCGTCATGGCGCTGTTCGCGCTCTATCACGCCGATGGGAAGCGGAATGATCCGCTCGATCGCGGCGCGGTGAACGACTGGATCGCGGGCAACCTGTGCCGCTGCACCGGCTACCGACCGATCGTCGAGGGCGCGCTGGCGTCGTGTCGTGGTCCCGCTCGCGACCAGTTCACGACACAAGAGAAAACGGTGCTCAAGGCGCTGAAGGCGATCGACGATGACGACGACCTCTTCGTCGGCAACAAAGATCAATTCTTCGCCGCGCCAAGGGCCACGGCGGGATTGGCGAAGATCTACGGCGCACATCCGGACGCGGTGCTGGTGGGCGGCGCTACGGACGTCGGTTTGTGGATCACCAAGAAGCTGCAAGCCATTCCCAAAATCATCTGGCTCGGCCGAGTGCATGAGCTGGCCGAAATCGAGGAGACGGCCGACGGCGTGACCTTGGGCGCTATGGTGACGCACGAAGCGGCCATCCCGTTTCTCTCGGGCGTCGATCCGGACCTTGGTGAGCTGATGCGGCGCTTTGCGGGCAAGCAGATTCGCACCGTGGGCACGATCGGCGGCAACATCGCGAACGGCTCGCCGATCGGCGACACGCCACCCGCGCTGATCGCGCTCGGCGCGACCCTGCGGCTACAAAAAGGAAAGAAGCAGCGCACGATGCCGCTGGAGGACTTCTTCATAGCCTACGGCAAACAGGACCGCGCCGGCGGGGAATTCGTCCGCAGCGTGCACGTGCCGAAGCTCGAGAAGAACGAGCGTTTCCGCTGCTACAAGATCTCGAAACGCTTCGACCAGGACATCTCCGCCGCGATGGGCGCGTTCAAGTTCACCATCGACGGCTCTCGCATCACTGACGCACGCATCGCCTTTGGCGGCATGGCGGCCACGCCCAAACGGGCCGCCAAAGCCGAAGTGGCGTTGGCCGGTGCGAACCTGATGAACGAGGCGAGCTGGCAGGCCGCTCTGGCGGCGCTGGATCGCGACTTCAAACCGATCACCGATCAACGCGCCAGCGCGGAGTACCGTGCCACTGCCGCGCGGGCAGTTCTGCGGAAGGCGCTGGTGGAGGTTGCCGGTACGTCCACACAGCACACGCGGATCGTGGGAATTCGGGAGGCCGCCGATGTCAGCGCTTGAGCATCTGACCGAGACCGAGATACAGACGCGCACGGTACACGTGTCGACGGTGCACGATTCTGCGGCCCGCCAGGTCAGCGGAGCGGCCGTCTACATCGACGACATTCGCGAGCCGGAAGGCACGCTCCACGTCGCGCCCGGCGGCGCGCCGGTGGCGCACGGGCGCGTCAAGCGCCTCGAGCTCGACGCCGTCCGGAAGGCGCCCGGGGTGGTGCGCGTGCTCACGGCTGCCGACATCCCTGGGAAAAACGATTGCAGCCCGGTCAAGGGCGACGATCCGATTTTCGCCGACAAGGTCGTCGATTTCCACGGCCAGGTGCTGTTCGCGGTGATTGCCGAAACGCGTGACGCGGCGCGGCGCGCCGTGCAGCTCGCCGAGATCGAGATCGACGCCGAGCCGGCGTACATCACGGTCGATCAGGCGCTCGAGGCCCAGCACCGCTTGATGCCTGATTACGTATTCCGAAAAGGGGACAGCCAGGCTGCGCTCGCGGCGGGGCCGCGCCGTCTGTCCGGCACGCTGCGGATCGGCGGCCAGGACCATTTCTATCTCGAGGGGCAGATCGCGTTGGCGCTCCCGGCCGAAGACGGGATGTTCGTGCATTCGTCCTCGCAGCATCCGAGCGAAGTCCAGGCCATCGTCGCGAAGATGCTCAAGCTGCCGTTCGCCGCCGTCACGGTCGAAGTGCGGCGCATGGGTGGCGGATTCGGCGGCAAGGAGACGCAGGCGGCGCAATGGGCGTGCATCGCGGCGCTCGCCACGTGGGTGACGAAACGGCCCTGCAAGCTGCGGCTCGATCGCGACGACGACATGGCGATGACCGGCAAGCGGCACGATTTCCGCGCCGACTACGAGGTCGCCTACGACGACGAAGGGCACATCAAGGGCTACGAGGTCACGCTCGCGTCGCGCTGCGGGTATTCGGCCGACGTGTCGAGCGCGATCAACGACCGCGCGATGTACCACTCCGACAACGCGTACTACCTGCCGGCGGCAACGATCGTCTCGAAGCGCATGAAGACCCACACGGTGTCCAATACGGCATTCCGGGGCTTCGGCGGACCGCAGGGCATGATGGGGATCGAGCGCGTCGTCGACAGGATCGCGTGGGCCTTGGGGCTCGATCCGCTCGATGTGCGCAAGCGCAATCTCTACGGCGACGGCGAGCGCGATCTGACGCCCTACGGCATGCACGTCACCGACAACGTGCTGCCACAGCTGATCGAAACCCTCGAGCGGACGTCCGAGTATCGCACACGGCGGAAGGCCGTCGCCACGTTCAACAAGGACAGCCGGTTTCTGAAACGCGGGCTCGCGCTCACCCCGGTGAAGTTCGGGATTTCGTTTACGAACGTCATGCTCAACCAGGCCGGCGCGCTGGCGCATATCTATCACGACGGCACTGTGCACCTGAACCATGGCGGCACCGAGATGGGACAGGGGCTGTTCACGAAGGTCGCCCAGGTGGTGGCGGAGGAGTTCGGTATCGATCTCGACCGCGTCCGCATTACGGCGACCGTGACCGACAAGGTGCCGAACGCGTCCGCGACTGCGGCCTCGTCCGGCTCCGACTTGAACGGCATGGCCGCACAGGCCGCGGCGCGCACAATCAAGGCGCGACTGATCGAGTTCGCGGCCGCCGAATTCAACGTCCCCGCCGACCAGATCTCCTTCCGCGACAATCGAGTCCACCTGGGCAAACCGTCGATCTCGTTCCAGGAGCTCGCCGATCGGGCGTGGAAGGGCCGCATTTCGCTGTCGTCGACCGGCTTTTACCGCACGCCCAAGATTCACTGGGACCGCGAGAAGGCGACTGGGCGGCCATTCTACTACTTCGCGTACGGCGCCGCGTGCTCCGAGGTGATCGTCGACGTCACGACCGGCGAGATGCAGGTCGTGCGGACCGATATCCTCCACGACGTGGGCCGCTCGCTCAACCCGGCGCTCGATCTCGGCCAAATCGAGGGCGGCTTTGTCCAGGGCATGGGGTGGCTGACGACCGAGGAGCTGGTCTTCGACGACGAAGGCCAGCTGCTCACCCACGCACCGTCGACCTACAAGATCCCGTGTTCGTCCGACGTGCCGGCCGACTTCCGCGTCGCCCTGTTCAACAACACCAACCGCGAAGAGACGATCTTCCGCTCCAAAGCGGTCGGGGAACCACCGTTGATGTTGGGGATTTCCGTGTTTGCAGGCGTAGCCGACGCGCTGCATAGCCTGGCTCCGGGGAAACCCGTTCCGTTGGACGCACCAGCCACCGCGGAATCGATCCTGCGCGCGGTGCAGGAGCTCGGGACACCATGACAGCTGCGGAGGTCACGACGCGCCTGGCCGGGGGGGGCGCGCGCGCGTGGTGGATCTGGAGTCTGGCCGTCGCGTTCGTGATTTACGTGTTCAGCTTCCAGACCGGCTACGCCATCGTGAACCCGGCCATGCAGGCGGACGCCGGCCTGTCGGTTTTCCAGGTTGCCACCATCGCCGCCGTCTACACGTGGGCATTCGCGGTGTGCCAGTTTTTCGGCGGCGCGCTGCTGGACCGGCTCGGCTCGAAGAAAGTGCTCTCGGTTTCCATCGTCCTGGTGACGGTCGGCGTGTTTGCGTTTGCCAACGCCGACAGCTACGCCCTGTTGCTCTTGTCGCAGGTCATCGTGGCCATCGGGTCCTGCACCGCGTTCGTGGGCGCGGGCTACATCGGTGGGCAGTGGTTCGGCATGGCCAAGTTCGGGTCCATGCTCGGGTTGGTGTCGGTGTGTTCTGCCCTCGCCTCGGCGTTCGCCTTCAATCTCTTCGAGTCCGTACTCGGCTCCATCACGTGGCGGACACTCTTCAACATCTATGGCGGCATCGGGATCGTGATCCTGGTCCTGGGTGTCCTGTACATCCGCAATCCAATGCCGGTTGCCGGAGGCATGGACGCCGGTCTGGGCAGATTCTTTGCGTCCGTGATCGGCGACATCGTGCAGGTGGGAAAAATCGGCCACGTGTGGATCGCGGCGATCATCGGCGCGGCGCAGTTCGGTACGTTGCTTGCGCTGGGCGTCGTGTGGATGCCGAAGCTGATGATGGTGCACGGCCTGAGCCAGTCGCAGGCGAGTTTCACCGCCTCGCTGCTGTGGCTCGGCGCGGCGGCGGGCAGCGCGGCGTTTCCCTGGTGGTCGGTCCGTATTGAAAAGCGCAAACTGCCGCTGATCGCCGGCAGCGCGGTGACACTGACCTGCCTGGCCGCATTGCTGTTCGTCCCGAGCGTGGGACGCGGGCTCGCGATGTTCCTGTGCTTCACGTTTGGGTTCGCGAGCGCCTGCAACATGATCGCGTTCAGCACCGTTGCGGACGTCGTGAAACACACCCTGATCGGGACGTCGGCTGCCATCGTAAATGGCGTCACGTTTCTCGTCGGCGGGATCTTGATCAGCCGGCCGGGCGTGCGCATCGGTCTGGGCATCGAAGCGGGGATCGAACCCAAATCGCTCGCGATCGCGCAATACGCCAGCCGCCCCTTGCTGGCCGTGCTGGTGCTTGCGCTCGCGCTCGCCTTCTACGTGAAGGAAACCTATCCGAAATCGTAGACGCGAACGTCAGGGTGGCACGGGCCGGGGGGGCGAACTTGCGCTGGTGGTCACTCTGGAGAGGCGCCGGTCGGAATCGAACCGACGAATCGAGGTTTTGCAGACCTCTGCCTTACCACTTGGCTACGGCGCCGGGTTATGCAGGGCTTGAACTTAGCGAGTCGGGCGCTACGGGAGAACCCTCGGACTGTGCCGCAACTGTGCCGTTAAAGCGTTTGGCCACGGCCGCAGCGAGATCAGCGTCATTCACAACGTTATAGCGATCAAACATCGCGCGCGTTTTCCACCCGCACAGCGCCATGATCGTGCCCTCATCCACCCCCGCCTGACGAAATTCGCGCGCCGCCGTTCGCCGCAGATCGTGAATAAGGCGCTCCGCGCAATCGGCACGCTTCCTAGCCTCCTGCCACTGATGCGCTAGTGTCGTATAGGCGAGGCGGGTCCCGCCACGCTGGAACACAAACTCTCCGTTGCGGCAAGCCCACGCGTTCTCCATCAAGGCTTTCAACTCCGAGGCCAGCCCGAATGGGTAGAGTCG
>JBIOXD010000010.1:0-2966 GCA_044869265.1 Gemmatimonadales bacterium | reverse complement strand
CGAAGTCGGCGACCATCGCTTCGCCTTCGTGAATCAGAATGTTGGCGGGCTTGATGTCGCGATGGATCACGCCCTTCTGATGCGCGTGATGGAGCGCGCTCGCGACCTGCCGCGCGATCGCCACCGCCTCCTCGATGCTGAGCTGCCGTTCCCGATCGAGTTTGGCGCGCAGCGATTCGCCGCGCACAAAGGGCTGGACGTACCAGAGGAATTCGTCGGACTCGCCGGAGTCGATCAGGGTCAGGATGTGAGGATGATCGAGCCGGGCGGTCACCTTGACTTCATTGAGAAACCGCACGACGCCGAGGTGTGACGCGATCTCGGGACGCAAGACCTTGAGCGCCACCTGGCGGTCGTGCTTCAATTCACGCGCGAGATAAACGGTTCCCATCCCCCCGGACCCGATTTCGCGCTCGATGGTGTAGCGATCGGCAAGGGCGGCGGCGAGCTTCTGCTCCATAGGTCGCGAAGCTACGAGGCAGGACGAGCGTGCGCCAATACTCCATTCGGACAATTCCACGTGACGCCGGCGCCGGGTCAGTGAGTATTGTTCAGTATGAAGCGTGGCGCGCTCGTGGCACTGGCCTTCGGCCTTGTGGGCTGCGGGGAGAGTTCCGGCCCGGTGTTCGGGAATCCACTTGGCCAACGATTCCAGATCGTGGGGGAGGCGGCCGGCGGCGATACCGCCGGCCGGACGGCCACCTGCGAGTTACACCTTGTCATGGAGCTGGGAGATGGCTCACGACCCGCGGCTGGTGCGGTCGAGTATTCCGGCATCATGGGCGGCGGGGTCTCGCGAACGGTTCTCGAAGCCGATGGCTCCGGATTCGGCTTCTTCGCGGACGCCTACTGGCCTAACGCCATAGCCCGCTTCAGCACGCGAGACCTGGTGCACTTCGTGCTGGGAGATACAGCGGCGGTCGAAGGAGGTCGCTTCTGGCATGAAATAGCGCAGCTGCGCGGCGTGCGAGATGGTGACCAAGCATCAGGTACCTGGACCTGCGCGCCGTTCGACATTTGGGAAGGCGGCTACGTGGATACGCTGCTGGTCGTGCAGGGCACGTGGAGAACGGAGCCCTACTAAGCACGCGCTAGGGGGCTCTGATCATCATCGGTACTACCACCGTCCCCCAGTGCAAACGCAGCACCGCCGAGTCGGCGTCGACCATCGGGAAGTAGTAGGCGAGCGTTTCGAGATGTGGCCCCGTCTCCGGTGTGACCGTCAGCCGCAGGGCGTCTTGGTCCTCGCCGGGATATTGCGTGTGCCAATTGTTCACGCCGCGGCTGAAGATCACGGTCCACGGTTTGGGCGGTTCCTGCGGAATGGTCCAGAGCGTGTAGCGTCCCGCCGCGAGCGCATGCCCGTCGATCGACACATCCTTGCTAAAGGAAAGCGTCGTGGATGAATCGGCGCCGGGATGCCACATGTGGTTCCAGGCAACCACGCCTCCGAACAGGTTTCGGCCACGCGCAACGGGTCGATTGTAGGTGATTGTGATTTCGATAGCCTGGATGCGCTGACTCACGGTAGCGTGCTGACTACGCGGGTACTGGAGCAACATGGCGAGGAGCAGTACGGTCATGTGGCGTGGAGCTTTCTGACGGTCTCGATGGTGTCCGCATCTTCGGGTCTCTTATCATCACGATAGCGGATCACCCGCGCAAACCTCAGCGCGAGGCCGCCGGGATAATGCGGGCTGTCTTGCAAACCGTTAAACGCAATCTCGACCACCAGCTCGGGGCGCACGTAAACGACGATTCCCTCGCGGTGGGTCTCCAGTTCCTGCAACCGCCTCGTCTGCCACTCGAGCAGCTCGTCAGTCATTCCCTTGAACGTCTTGCCCAGCATCACGAAACCTCCGTTGGCCGGATCCCGGGCGCCCAAGTGCAGATTTGACAACTTGCCGTGACGGCGGCCGTGGCCCCACTCGGCGCCCAGCACGACGAGATCGAGCGTATTGGCGCGCTTGATCTTGAACCATGCCCCGCCGCGCCGGCCTGCCTCGTACTTGGACGCGAGCCCCTTGGCCATGAGGCCTTCCTGCCCGGCGGCAATGGCGGCATCGAAAAAGTCCTGCGCCTGCTTGGCGTCGGCGGTTACGAGACGGGGCGGGCGCCGAGGTTCAGGCACATGCTCCGCGAGGATTTTGGCGCGCGTTGAGTACGGCTGGTCCAGCAATGAGGTCCCGTTGAGATAGAGGATATCGAAGAAGAACGGGATGCCGCCGCCAAGGCCTTTCATGGTTTCCTGAAAACGCACGGGCCGGTTTTCGGCGCCCAGCACGATCGCCTCGCCATCCAGTATGGCTTCGTTCATTTCGACAATTCTGGAAATGTCGACTACAGAAGGGAGCTCGGCCGTGATGTCGTTGAGCGTGCGCGAGTAAATGCGCACCTCGCTCGCCTTCTTGTGCACCTGAATTCGAATACCGTCGAGCTTGTACTCGAATGACGCCGGGCCGAGCTCCGCGAGTGCCTCCTCGACATCCGTAGCCGTCTTCGACAGCATCGGCTTGATGGGTCGAAACAGCTCAACTCGAAAGCTCGAGAGATCGCCCTTGGCCGCCGCGCCAAGGTTGCCGGCGAGCATCATGGCGCGCCGCACGTCGTTCGCCGGAAGATCGCGCGCCCTTGCCAACGCCTCGACCATGATCCCCTCGAGCGCGCCTTGTCGCAACTCGCCGGTCATGAGACGAACCAGAAAGTCCTGCTCCTGCGACGTCGCGCGGGAGAAGAGATCGCCGAGCAGCTTTGTCTTTGCGCCGGCCGATCCCTTCCCCGCCTGCTTCCCGATGCTCTCGAGCGTCGCATCGACCTCGCGTACCTCGATCGTTGGCTCTTTAGCCGCTCGGCCCTTAGCCTCTTGGAGGGTCGCCCACCCTACCCCAACCTTGGGCTGCCGAATCCTGCCCGAGAGATACGCGATGACGATCTCGACCTCATCGGGGCTCGCCTGCTTGAGGAGG
>JBIOXD010000009.1:0-34553 GCA_044869265.1 Gemmatimonadales bacterium | reverse complement strand
CCCGCCACCCTCTAGCTCCCAATCCTCTCAGCTCTTCGCCTGATCGCGCGCAGCCACATCCGGCGGATCAGTCCGCTCCCCAGTCGAATCGTCCACCAGTAGAACCCGAAGTTGCGTCGAGTGCGGGGATCGGTTGCCCATACACGGGTTTCGGTATGGACGACGCACAACGCCAGCGCGGTGGGGTCGACGCGGAAATTCATGACCGCCTTGGCATACCCCGGCGCGGTGATCGTGCGGAATTCGTCAGGATTCGCCGGCTGCCGGGCCCCATGTGGCGCGGCCACAGTTCTGCCGATAACTATCTCGCCGGGCGATTCGGCAAGCAGCAAGAAATCGCTCCGCAACGCGACATCGAGAATCGGTTGATCGCCGGGTGGATTAAGGATTCCCGGGGGGATGTCCCGGCCCAAGCGCCGCAGCCATGTCAACGCTCGAAACAAGCGAATCTCATGCGCCGTAACTTCCCGGATCGCGCGCCGCGCCGCCTCGGCGGGCGCCAGCACCGCAATGCGATGGATCTCCCGGAACTGCCACGCGGGAGCGAAGTTGTCGATTAGCGCCACTCGCCCCTCATTCCTCGGAGCATTTGTGTCGGATCGCAACCTGAGTCTAATCGCGCTCGCGGCCGCGAGCATCCTTGTACCCCCTTCCCTCAGCGCGCAAGGCGCATTCGGAACGGGGCTCGTCATCAGCGGGCGTGAAGTCGTGGTCGGTCAACCCGGCAACGTGTACAGTCCGGGCGTCGTCTACTTCTACCGCCAGGATGCCAAGGGTGCGTGGACGGTCGGCACGAAGCTGACTCGGAGCGGCGCGACGAATGGCGATGGCTTCGGCTCGGCGATCGCGATCGATGGTAACACGCTGCTCGTGGGCTCTGAGAAGGCCGATTCAGGCGCCGGTGCGGTCTACATCTTCACGCGGAACGCGACCGGCTGGCGGGAGACCGGCCGGCTGACGCCGCAGGGCGGTCAGGCGGGCGACGGATTCGGCGCCGGCATTTTGCTCGCCGGCGACCGGGCCTACGTCTCCACGGGAGCGAACCGCCGGCGCGGCGCCGTGTTCGTGTTCCGCAAAGTCGGTGACGCGTGGACTCCCGAGACGACGATCACTCCCGTGGACACGACGCCGAACCCCACGTTCGGCCAGGCCGTCGCGGCATCCGGCAATCGGCTGATGATCGGCGCGTTCCGCGCCGACTCCGCGACGGGGGCGGTCTATGTGTACAGTCGCGATGCCTCCGGTAACTGGAAAATGGACGTGCGTCTCTCGCCGCCCGGACCCATGACAGGACGGAACAGCCAGTTTGGATCGGCGATTGTGTTGCGGGGCGACACGGCGATCATCGGGGCGACGAACGATCGCGCCGCGGGCGCGGTCTGGTTCTTCCGCCGGGACAGTACGAGCGGGCAATGGCAGCCCGTCGGGCGCGTGCTGCCGTTCGACGGGTCGTTTGGGACGCGGTTCGGGTCGACGATCGCCGAGGTGGGGAACGAGCTGTGGGTCGGCGCCGTCGGCGCGAATGATTTTCAGGGCCGCGTCTATCGCTTCACGCGCGATTCGACCGGTGTTCCGACGGCCACCAAGATGGGACTCCCGACCCTCGTCGATGGCGATCGCTTCGGCGGCAAGATCGCGTCGAGTGGCGCGCTCGTCGCCATCAGAGTGGACAATCAGGACTTCGGCGAGGGCGGTGTCGCGCTGTATTCGCGTCGCACGAACGGCGCGTGGCAGCCGGCCGGGCATCTCGTCGGTGAGGTGACCACGCTCGCCGCGATCACGGGCGCCCAACGCGAGTGCGCGACCGGGAAGGTCCAGATCTTCGACTGCAATCAGGTCGACCTGATGTCCTTCCTCCCCGTCTCGGCGATGGGCGGCAAGCGTGGCGTGCAGCTGAGCAGCCTGTGGGGTTGGGACGACCCCGAGACGGGCAAGGCGTATGTGATCGTCGGACGCGTGGACGGCACGGCGTTCGTCGACATCACCGATCCGACGCGCCCGATCTACCTCGGCGAGCTGCCGAAGACCACGTCGTCCCCTGGCTCATTCTGGCGCGAGATGAAGACGTACAAACACTACGCGTACATTGTGTCCGATGGGGCGCGCAGCCACGGCATGCAAGTGTTCGATCTTCATCGGCTCCGCGGCCTGAATGGAGCGAAGCCACAGAAGTTCACGGTCGACGCTCACTACACCAACGCGCACAGCGTGCACGACATCGTCGCCGACACCATCAGCGGCTTCATCTATCTCACGGGCTCCAACGCCGGCGGCGAGATGTGCGGCGGCGGGCTGCATATGGTCGACGTCCGTGAGCCGTTGAAGCCCAAATTCGCGGGCTGCTTTGCCGATCCGCAGACCGGCCGCCAAGGCACCGGGTACACGCACGACGCGCAATGCGTCGTCTATCGCGGTCCGACGACGAAGTATCAGGGGCGCCAGATCTGCTTTGGGTGGAACGAGACGCATCTCTCGATCGCGGACGTCACCGATAAGGCGCGGCCCGTCGCGATTTCGCGCGCGACGTACCCCAACGTCGGGTACGCGCACCAGGGGTGGATTACCGACGATCACCGGTACCTCTATGAAGACGACGAGCTCGATGAGATGGAGGGACTCGTGGACGGTACGCGCACCCTCATCTGGGACGTCAGCGACCTCGACAATCCGGTGCTCGCGGGACAGTACATCGCGAAGAACAAGGCGATCGACCACAACCTCTTCCTCGTTGGCAACACGATGTATCAGTCGAACTACACGAGCGGCTTGCGCGTGCTCGACATCACCGACCGGCTGAAGCCCAGGGAGATCGGCTACTTCGACACGCATCCGGTGGGCGCCGACGAGCCCGAATTCGCGGGGACTTGGGGCAACTACCCCTTCTTCAAGAGCGGCGTGGTCGCGGTCACGAGCATGACGGAGGGGCTGTTCATTCTGAAGGCTCGGCCGACGGCGCCCGTTCCATGAAGGTACTGCTGGCGCTGTTGCTCGTTGGGCAGTTGGACGGTTGGACGGTTGGACGGAAAACGGCGTCCAACGATCCAACTGTCCAACCGTCCGACAGTCCAACCGTATTCGTGTACGTCGCCAACCAGGCATCCGGCAAGGTGACCGTGATCGATGCGTCCATCGACACCGTCGTCGCCACGGTCGATTTCACGGCGCTGGGTTTTTCGGCTAACCCCAAGCCGCATCACATCGTAGTCGAGCCCGACGGCTCGTACTGGTACGTGTCGCTCGTGGGCGCCAATGCGGTTGTCAAGCTCGATCGCGCGAACCGGGTCGTGGCGAAAGCTGAAACCGTGACCCCGGGGTTATTGGCGCTCGATCCCAAGCGGGATGTGCTGTACTCGACGCGCTCGATGTCCGCGGTCAACGCCCCCGCGCGGATCGCGGTGATCAACCGCAAGACGATGGAGCCGGAGGAAGTGGAGGTGCTGGTACCGCGCCCGCACGGGCTCGCCGTCGCGCCCGATGGACGGCATGCGTACATCGCCAGCCTGGGCGCGAACCAGATCGCCGTCTACGATGCGCAGCGCGAGCACGTCGGCATCGTGGACGTGCCGGGCGGCGACACCAGTCAGGTGCTGGTGCAAGTCGCGGTTTCCCCGGACGGACGCACCCTCGTCGCCACCGCGCAGGTCACAGGCAAATTGCTCGTCTTCGACCTTGCCGATCCGGCAAAGCCGAAGTTCGTGCGGTCGGTCAGTACGGGCGATTGGCCCTGGTTGGTCTCGTTCACGCCCGACGGCAGAGAGGTCTGGGTTCCGAATCAGCTGTCCAACGACGTCACAGTGATCGATGCCCAGCGTTGGAGCGTGGTCAAGACGGTGAAGGGCGAATTCGCTCAGCCGGATGGTATCGGTATCTCGGGCGACGGGCGCCTCGTGTTCGTCGCGAATCACAACACGAGCCATGTGATGAACATGGGCGGCATCCAGATGGCGATGCCGGCGTCCGCGACCACGGCCGCGCCGGGTCGCGTGATCGTGATCGACGCGCGCCGCCGCGAGGTCGTGCGCCGCATCGACACGGCACCGGATGGTGCAGGCTTGGGGATCGCGGGAGGGAAGCCCTGAGGGCGAGGGTGTGGGTGCTGCTCGTCGTAGCCGCGTGCACCCATCACCCGCCCGGAACGACCGCACCGACCGCACCGACCGCACCGACCGCACCGACCGCACCGACCGCACCGACCGCCGCGGTTGCTTTTGACCGCCAGATTTCGCCTTTCCAGGTCACCGATTCCACGGGGCGAGCCTACGCTCTTCCGTTCCTCGGAGGCTTCGAGCACCCCCGCCCGCAGCTGCTGGACATCGACGGCGATCGAGCCGTCGATCTGTTCATTCAAGAGGAGTCCGGGCAGTTGATGCTCTTTCAGCGCACGGCTGACAACTGGAAACTGGCTACTGACAACTTCCAAAACATCGACATCGGCGAGTGGTACCGCTTTGTCGATCTCGACGGCGACGGTCTCTTCGATCTCTTTGCCGAGTCTCCGCTCAGCTATATCCGCTACTACCGCAATGCCGGCACGCGCACCGCGCCGACGCTCGTGATGGCGGTGGATACGGTGAGGGACATACAGGGCACGGCGATCTACGCCGATCGGCAGAACATCGCGCAGTTCGCGGACGTCGATTGCAACGGCAAGCTCGACATGCTGCTCGGCCGAATCGACGGAACCATCACGCAGTACGAGCTCCAGGGTCTGGCCTCGGCACGGGGATCGGGCCCGCGATTTCGATTGATAACGGAGCGGTTTCAAGACATTCAGATCATCGGGACGCGCACGCCAAGTCTGCACGGCGCCAATACGATGGCCGTGTTCGATATCGACGCGGATGGAGATCAGGACATTCTCTGGGGCGACTTCTTCGAGCCGGGGCTCCTGTGGCTGCGCAATCAGGGCACGTGCGCGCAACCCGACTTCCATGACGAGCGGATCCCGTTCCCACCGCAACAACCGGTCGAGACCAGCGGCTACAACGCTCCCGCGTTTGGCGATCTGACCATTCCCCCCGATGGGCGCGCCGACCTCCTGGTCGGAGTGCTCGGTGGAGCGTTCAATCCCATCAAAACCAGCGCAGCGAATCTCTATCGCATCGAGCAGACGGCGCCCGGTGCGTGGACCGTCGTGACGACCCACGTGCTGGACGCAGTCGACCTCGGCACCGAGTCGATCCCCGCGTTCGGGGACATCGATCGGGATGGTGATCTCGATCTCGTCGTGGGCACCAAGATCGAGCCCACCAACACCCGAACCGGCGCGGTGTACTGGTTCGAGAACGTCGGCTCGCGCGCGGCGCCGGGTTTTCGGCTGCGCGGTCACCTCACCGTCCTTCCTGCTTTCCATGACGCTCCGGCGCTCGGTGATCTGGACGGAGACGGTCTGCCGGATCTCGTGATCGGCCAGTTCCAGGACGCGGTGGCATGGTATCGCAACACCGGCACGAGTGGCGCAGGACGTTTCACGCTCGTGGACTCGGCGGTGGTGCGGCTGCCGCGCGGCAGCAACGGCGTCCCTGAGCTCCATGACATCGATCGCGACGGTGATCTCGATCTCTTCCTCGGCGACGCGGCAGGTCGCATTGCCTTCTTCAGGAACGCGGGGAACTCACGTTTACCGCGGTTCATACTGGCGAGCGACGACTACCTCGACGCGCGTGCGGGCCGCCGGGCCGTGCCGCGCTTCGTGGATCTCGACAGCGACGGCGTCGCCGAGCTCGTGGTCGGGACCGAGCAAGGAGGCGTGCCCGCAGTGTTTCGCGGTCTGGTGCCCGACTCGAGTCTCGCGCGCGCGCTGCCACCGTTGCCGTCATATGCGGCGCCCGTGTTTGCGCAGGTGTTGGGAAACGCGGGGAAGGACTTATTTGTCGGGAATGAAGGCGGCGGAATCGTCTATTATCATCGGAGAGACTCGCGGAGTAATCCACCCAAGTAGTTAGTCTTCGTCTCATCCCAAAGACCGATTATCGGACGATTCCGTGCGTTCAAGATCCTTTCTACCGTGTTGTGTTGCGGGAGTTACTCCACTCAACCTGGAGGCCGTCCATGTTTGCCGCCCTAGCGGTGATTCTTCTGGTCGCGTGGCTCCTTGGCTATATCGTTTTCCAGGTCACGGGAGGCTTGATTCATCTCCTGCTCGTGGTCGCCCTCGTTGCCTTCCTTTGGCAACTCGTTGCTGGACGAAGCAATACCAGCATGTAGCGCCGCAGCACCCAAACCTCACAGGAGCAGCATCATGGCCCGAAACAGCCGCCGGCCGTTTACTTCCATGAATGTCGAAGGTAGAATCGAACAACAATCGTCTTTCATGACACTCGACGGGTCATAAACCCGTATGGCAGTCGTCCCTTCTCTCGAGCTGAACGCATGTTCAAGCCTGTCATGACGCTGGCGGCGGTGGGGTTGGTGGGTATCGTGCTCTGGAAGCTCGCCGCTGGGTTCCTCCTGCCCATCTTCTTCTTTGTGCTCAAGATCGCGCTTATCGCCGGCGTTGTTCTCCTGGCGTTCTGGTGGTTCAAGAAGCGGGATCGGAAAGAGGATACCCCTCCGGTGTCCGAGTAAACACAGCCCCCCCGCGGGGGGGTGTCTGGGCTGACACAATCGAGGCGCGCCAAGCACGGATTTCGCTTGGCGCGCCTCGTGCTTTTCCCTCCGGCGAAAGGGGGGGCCTATGAGCTACTGGAAAGGTGTGCTGGCAGCCATCGCGTTCGACTTCGCCTGGATCATGGTGAGTCCGTCATTCGTCGCGGGACCTGATTCGGTCGCTCACGCGCCCTACGCGGTGACGAACCTGGACGCGGGGGTTTCGACTATGCCAACGACGCCCGAAGACGCGCAGCTCGACCGGGCGGGTCGGTTGGAGGACTCGCTCATGGTGTATCTGCAGAGCCACGAGGAGGATGTTGCGGCCATGGTGAATCTGGCGCGCATGTACGTGGAGCATGGCTGGTATGAAGCAGCCATCAATCCGCTCGCGCGGGCGCTGGAACTCGATCCCGGCCGGCGAGCTAGCTGGTCCCTACTCGATAGGGCGCTGAAGCAGTCGGGTAAAGCGCAAATCACGGATGCGGAGCTGACCAAGCGAGCGCAGCACTTTGTGGAGGCGGTGAAGTATTGGGGGCACGGGTGCTAGGGGAGAGGCGTTGAAGGAAAGGCGTCGAACGGAAGGCGTTGAGTTGAAATTCGTCCAATGAAAAGGCGTCGCAAAAGGCGTCGAGGGAACTACGTCTTTAATACGTTTCTCTCTCGACGCTTTTTGCGACGTAGTTTCAATCGACGCTTTTCAATTTGACGATTGCTATTTGACGCCTTTTTTCGACGCTATTGATCAACCCAGGTCGAGCGTACGTCATACGTGACGTTATAGACCAGCTGATTAATCAGGCGTCCATAGGCGTCGTTGGGATCTTTGGCCGAAAATGACGGCGTTCCACCCACAAACGAGAAGCCGCCGATGCTCTCCGTTTCCGAGGAGCTGCGCCGCCACATCACCCCACCAGTCCGCGTATTGACGAGCCACACCGACAGCTCGACCGTGACGGTTGCTTTCATGGACGGCGACAAGCCGACGGTCAGTCCGCCTTGTGGTTTGATGTTCGAGATCTTGAGATGACCAAAGAACGCGACGGGGCAGCCGTTGGTGTCGGCCGCACTCTTGAAGACCCGTGCGGAATCGGCGGCGGTGAATTCACGCATCTCGATGCCGCTTTGCGCGGCCAGCACGTACTCCTCGAACCGCCGGGTTGCGAACTCGTGAAGATTGCCCTTCGCGTTGTCTACGGAAAACACGAATAAGCCGATGTTCCTATGCGGAACGAGATCCAGCGTCGGCGGGAGCAGCACACGCTGGCGGGGAGGCCGGCGCGAGCCGCCACAGCCGAACATCATCAGAATGATGACGTAGCAGATGAAAACGCGTATGGCAGGCATACGGTCCTCCGAGTTTGGGAACTCGGAGCACAACATAATGAACGCCCATCTCAAGCATGGTGGGTCTCGTCACAAGATGATCGGTCTGCGTCACACAATGCTCAACCGATTGTGATTTCATACGCTAGGGGGCCTACTGTCTCGCGGGTGTCTGCCGGACGGGCTCTCGTTCGAAGCGCTGGGTCGGCACGATCGGAGGCAGGGGCTGGGCCCGGAGGTACGCGACCACTTTCCAAATCGCACCCGGCGACATAACGCCGCCATACGCTGGCATCCCGCGCGGCCGACCGTAGAAGATCGAATGATAGACCGCGCCGTCGGTGCCGCCGTAGCGCCAGCGGCCGTCGACGAGACTCGGTCCCACCCATCCAAGTGCGCCGCCGCCGTGGCACCCATCGCAATTCATCGTGCTGAAAATCCTCGCGCCATCCGCGACGGATGCCGAGTCGGCGGCCAATGGATTGGTCAGTTCGGTTGCGGGCGGGAGACTGGCGCCGGCTGAGACATGATCGGGATAGCGAATCGACGGCGGCGCGCCGCCTTGGATTCCGTCCCCTTGACCACACGCGGCGAGCGCAATCACCAAGCAAGCGCATGACGTACGACGCACGCGCCGGTTCATAAGCCGAAAACCCAGACGATGCCCCCCTGACTCGTGTACCGTGCGAGATCGGGCGCGAAGTCCGCCGGTGGGCGTAGATCGGCGGGATCGTCGGATCGCACGTCGCCCGAAAGCAGGAACCAGTCGCCGCCGATCCCCGCGTACACGGCGACGTACTGCTTGCCGTCGGGTCCGCGGAAGGTGATGGGGGCGCCGACCACGCCCGAACCCACCTTGAACTTCCACACCTCTCGCCCGGTGCGGATGTCGACGGCCTTGAACCAGCCGTCGAGCGTCCCGTAGAAGGCGAGGTCACCCGCCGTGACCACGGTCCCGCTCCACACTGGAAACTTTTCCTTTACTTCCCACATTTTGCGGCCGCGCGCAGCGTCCCATGCGATAAAGCTGCCAAGGTGACCGCCCGGCCCCGCGACGTACGGTGTCGTCGCGCCGATGAACGGTGTCGCGGGGATGCGCGTGGTCTGCACAGCCTCGAAGCTCATACAGAGATTGTTCGTCGCCGTGTAGAACAGGCCGGTGCGGGGGGAGTAGGCGGAGGCCGAGACGGGACTCTTGCCGCCCTCGAGACTCGGACAGATACCTTGGACATTGCCGCGCGAGGCGCCCGTCGTCTTGGCCGTATCGACGATGGGGACGCCCGTGCGGCGGTCCACGCTCTTCGCCCACGTCACATGCGCGAACGGCTCGGCCACCAGCAACTCGCCCGTCGCGCGATCGATCGTGTAGGCGAATCCGTTCTTGTTGAACGTCACCAGGACCTTTCGCATGCGGCCGCCCACGACGAGGTCCGTAAGGATCATCTCGGCGTTTGCGTCGAAGTCCCAGCTGTCATTGGGTGTGAACTGATACGCCCACACCAGCGCGCCGTCGCTGGGACGGCGCGCGAGCACGCTGTTACTCCACTTGTTTTCGCCGGGCCGCTGTTCGCGGTTGTAGGGACCGGGATTCCCCGTGCCGAAGTAGATGAGATCGAGCTGGGGGTCGTAAGAGATCCAGCCCCACACCGGCGCGCCGCCGCGCCGCCACGAGTCGCCGCTCCAGGTGGACACGCCGAGGTTGGCGCCGCCGGTAAAGACGCCGGGCCGCACGATCATCAACGAGTCGGGACCCATGTTGTGCGCGGTCCACAGGATCCTGCCGGTCGCGAGGTCAAGGGCCTTCACCCAACCGTAGATGCCGAACTCGCCGCCGGATGGGCCGACGAGCACGCGATTGCGCGCGATGAACGGCGCCATCGGAGTCGTCTCGCCCTGGCCCATATCGGCGATCTGAGTCTTCCACACCTCACGACCGGTGTTCGCGTCGACGGCGACGGTGTGCCCGTCGAGGAGGTTGTATACGATCTTGCCGGCCGCGTAGACCGCGCCCCGATTGATCGCGTCACAACACGCGACGCCAACCGCGGTCGGGTTCACGTCGGGCCGGTATTTCCATCTGAGCGGATAGCCTTCGCGCGTCAAATCGAACGCGTAGAGCACGTTGGGATACGGCGTGACCACGTACATCGTACTTCCGACAACCAGCGGCTGTCCTTCGTGACCGCCGAGCACGCCGGTCGAAAAACTCCACAGCGCTTTGAGCCGCGTGACGTTGGTGCGATTGATCTGTGCCAGGGTGCTGAAGCGTGTGGAAGCGTAATCCTTGCCCGGCATCGTCCACTGCCCGTCGTCGCCCGTGACGGGTCCCTGTGTAACGATTAGGGCAATCGCGGCAAATGGCGCAACGCGCATGCGAGGAATGATAGCAGTATGAGAACTCTCTCATAAGGCGCAACCGACCATCCGCTTCGCGCGTCCAGTGTGTTCCTTCTCCCGATGCCGCACAGACTCATCCAATCAATCGGGAGGACAACTTATGGCGAAGCAACTCGGAACTCTGGCGCTGGCTGCCGTGGTGTTCGCGGCGTGCGAGTCCAACCGCGGTGTCACGGCACCGCGGGGCGAAATGCAGGCACCGTTGGCGCAACCGCTCGACTACGACGGCGATCGTGGTCCGCGCGCGGTCTACACGATCACCAATCGGGTCACCCGGAATGCTGTCGCGGTCTTCTCACGCGCGGCCGACGGTACGCTCACGCCGGCCGGCACGTTCACGACCGGTGGCACGGGCACCGGCGCGGGGCTCGGCTCGCAGGGCGCTGTAACGCTCAGTGACGACGGGCGTGTCTTGCTGGCGGTCAACGCCGGCTCTAACGACGTGTCGGTTTTCCGGGTCGGGGCCGAGGGCCTGTCGCTTCTGAGTCGCACGCCGTCCGGCGGCACGCTGCCCACGAGCGTCGCGATCTCTCACAATGTGGTGTACGTGTTGAACGCGGGCGGTGCGGGCAACATCACCGGATTCACCATCGACGCGCAGGGCGCGCTCTCGCCCATTGCGGGCTCCACGAAGCTGCTCTCCGGCGCCGCCACAGCACCGGCGCAGGTGTCTTTCAGCGCCGGCGGGCGGCAGCTCGTGGTGGCCGAGCGCGCTACGAATCTGCTCGATGTCTATCCGGTTGATGGCAATGGTGTCGCGGGCGAGCGTACGTCCTACACGTCCGCGGGCGGGACCCCGTTCGGTTTTGCCGTGGGACCGCGCAACCTCTTGTTCGTCTCTGAAGCGGCCGCCCCCGGCTCGGCGTCGTCGTACATCCTGGGCAAGGACGGCGGGCTGCAGCTCGTCAGCGCGGTCGTGCTGACGCACCAAGGCGCACCGTGCTGGGCCGTCGTCACGCAGGATGGGCGCTTCGGCTTCACCGGGAACGGCGCAGGTTCCGTTTCGGGCTTCAGCATCGCACCCGATGGTTCGATTCGCCTGCTCGACGGTGACGCCGCGACCACCATCATCGGGAGCGGCGTGAACGACATCGCGTTGAGTGGAAACAGCCGGTATCTGTACGCGCTTGGCACTGGCAGTCCGCAGGCTATCCACGCGTTCCGAATTCAAAACGATGGCAGCCTCGAGGCCCTGGGATCGGTCGGCGGTGTACCGGCGGGGACCCGTGGACTCGCGGCTTTCTAACCACCTAGAGGAGACACAGAACATGACGCAGCGTAGATCCATCCTGGTGGGCGTGGCCATCGTGGCAGCGAGCCTGCTCTGGTACCTGTTCCGGCCAGACGCGCTCATCATCAGCAAAACAGTCAACGAGCGGTTCCCGGAATCGAAACGATCCGCGTCGTCGATGGCCGAGTCGTCAGGGATGGCGCACTCCACGATGGCCAATGACTCGGGCATGATGCACGACTCGCAGATGGCCAGTGAATCGGAGCCGGTGAAGCTGGCGACAGGCCGGTTCCACAGCAATGCGCACGAGACAAAAGGGGTGGCGACGATCTATCGACTCGAGGATGGCCGCCGCGCCCTACGGCTCACAGAGTTCTCGACGTCGAACGGTCCAGATGTTCGCGTGTATCTCGTCGCGGCGAGCGACGTGCAACAGGAAGACGCCGCCAAGCGGGCCGGCGTTTTCGATCTTGGCCCATTGAAGGGGAATATCGGCGACCAGAACTATGACGTTCCCGAGGGGCTCGACCTGACGAAGTATCGGGCTGTCTCGATCTGGTGCCGGCGGTTCAGCGTGAACTTCGGAGCGGCTCCGCTCACCGAAGCGATGTAACGGCGCGATTGGTTTGTAGGGGCGCAGCATGCTGCGCCCCTACCTGTTTACGGACGCGATCCCTCCGCAGCGGGCAGCCACAACGTGAACGCGCTGCCCCTTCCCGGGATGCTATCGACCTCGATTCTGCCGCCCTGCAGCTCCGCGAGCAGCCGGGCGATCGCCAACCCCAGCCCGGTGCCTCCCAACTCCCGGCTGCGCGACTGATCGATCCGAAAGAACCGGTCGAAGATTCTTTCCAGATGCTCGGCCGCGATACCAGGCCCCGTGTCGCGCACGCTGACCCCCACCTCGGTGCCGTTGCCGGCGATGGTGAAGGTGATGCTTCCCGCCGCCGTATAGCGGACGGCGTTGGACGCCAGATTGAGGAGAACATGCCGTGTGCGGTCGGCATCACCGATCGCCTTGACCCCGGCGGAAACCGGCTCGACGCGGACATCGAGCTTTTTCTCCATTGCCATCGCTTCCGTGATCTCGCGCACCTCGTCCACCACGGCCGTCAGATCGAACGGCGCGTGTGCCAACACGAGCTGGCGGTTTTCCCCGCGTGCGATCAGCAGCAGCTCTTCGACGAGTTTGGTCGTGCGATCGAGCTCGCGCTCCATGGCCCCGAGCGCCTCGCGAATCTCCGCTTCCGTGCGGCCCTCGGCGGACGCCCACTGCACTTGCGCGCGCAGATGCGTCAGGGGCGTCCGCAGCTCGTGACTCGCATCGGCGGTAAACGACTGCAACGCCCGATGCGCCCGATCGACGCGCTCGAGCATGCGGTTGATGCTCTCGGCGAGCTCCGTCACTTCGGCTTGCCCGGTGGGACTCGTCAGCCGGCTCCCCAGCTCCGACGGACCTATCGCCCGTGTCTCACTGGTCACCAGGCCCAGGGGTTGCAGCGCCTCGTTCACGGCCTGGCGCGCGCCGCGGGCCGACGCGAGGGCGGCCAGGGGCAACAGCAGCAACGCCGCGACAACGAGAACGCCCAGGGGCACCAGATAGGACTCCCTGCTGGCGACGACGTAGAGATCAAATTCCCCGAGGGCGCGATGTAGCACGCGATAGCGCCAGCGGGTGCGCTCGGTGATGGCGGCGACCAGCGCCGCGCGCGCTTCTTCAGGCGAAGTATCGGGCAACCCCTCGAGGCGCCGGGCGGGCATGTCGGGTGACAGGTAATAGATCTGCGGCATCCCACCGGCGTCCGTCCGGGTTCGGGTGATCACGACCTGACCGCCCATGCCGACGAGTTTCTCGGCGAGAGCGGAAGGCATGACGCCGCCCGGCTCAGTGGCCGAATCGCGGTAGGCCCCCAGCACCGACTGGATCACGTCGGCCGAGCGCTCCAGCGAGCCGCGCAGTGCCATCTCCGAGGCCGCCGCGAACAACAGCACTACGACCAACGTGTACGCCGCGAGGGCCGTCCAGGCGAGGCGGCTGAAGCGGCGCGTGAGGACCTGACTGAGGCGGCGCTCACTCACCGACATCCGCCTCCATTCGGTAGCCTACGCCGCGCACAGTCTTGATCGGGGCGGTGCGACCGCCGAAGCTCAGCTTCCTGCGCAGGTAGTTGACGTACACGTCCACGACATTCGTTTCCGGGTCGAACTTGTAATTCCACACCGCCTCGGCGATGCGCGAGCGCGACACGGTGCGTCCGGCATTGCGCATGAGAAACTCGAGCAGCGCAAACTCGCGCGGCGACAGATCGACGACGCGGCTGTCCTGAGTTACTCGGCGACTCAGCGGATCGAGCACGACGTTCCCCACCTGAAGCGTGGCGTCCTTGTGCCGGAGCTCCGCGCGCCGAATAAGCGCGTGCACCCGTGCGAGCAGCTCGGGGAGATCGAACGGTTTGGTGACATAATCGTCAGCGCCGCCCTCGAGGCCGCGCACACGCGACTCGAGCTCGTCCTTCGCCGTTAGCAGGAGCACCGGCGTGGACAAGCCGCGTTTGCGCATTTCAGCGACGACGCTGAAACCGTCTCGACCCGGTAGCATGACATCGAGCACGACACAGCTGAAGCTGGCGGCGAGCGCGCGTTCCAACGCGCGGTCGCCCGAATCGGTTTCGGTGATTCCGTAGCCCTCCTCACGAAAGGCCTTACTGAGGAATCGCCGCAAATCTCGGTCGTCTTCAACCAGAAGTATCTGCACGCCGCTAACCTACGGCCGCTCGCAGCCGGCCGGCAATGTGAAGTCGATGAGAAACCTCTAAGAAAGAGGTGCTCCACTTCCCCACAGCGACCGAGTCCGTCACATTCCTGTCATGAACACCGCACTCCTCTTAGCGCTGAGCGTAGCCGTAGCGCCGGCCCCGCTGGCCCCGCACGATACGTCGACCTTCGCCGGCGGCTGCTTCTGGACGATGGAGCATGCCTACGACGATCTGCCCGGCGTGATATCGGCGACCTCCGGCTTCATGGGCGGCACCACCAAGAACCCGACCTACATGCAGGTGGTGGAAGGGTCGACGGGGCACCTCGAGGCCGTGCAAGTGATCTACGACCCCGCCAGGGTGAGCTACGAAACGCTGCTGCGCGCGTTCTGGCACAACATCGATCCGTTTCAGACTGATGGACAGGCGTGCGACACCGGGCCGAGCTATCACACCGCGATCTTCGTGCGCCATCCGGAGCAGCGGCGCGCCGCGAGTGTCTCCCGCCAACAGGTCAAGGAGCGCTTTGGCCGGGACGTTGCAACACAGATTCTCACCGCCGGGCCGTTCTATCCGGCCGAGGATTATCATCAGCATTACGCCAAGAAAAATCCGGAGCGCTACGGGATGTACCGCACGGGCTGCGGCCGTGACCGGCAGCTGCGGGCGATCTGGGGCGACGATGCCGGGGTGGTCGGTCGCGAGATATCGATCCAGTCAGGGAGGGAAGGGAGATACGCGATGCATACGGTGAAGCCGAAACCGAGCGACGCCGAGCTGCGGCGGATGCTTACGCCATTGCAGTACGAAGTGACCCAGCACGAAGGAACCGAACGGGCGTTCCAGAACGAATATTGGGACAACCACAAAGACGGGATCTACGTCGACATCGTCTCCGGCGAGCCGCTCTTCAGCTCGCGCGACAAGTACGACTCACGGACGGGATGGCCGAGCTTTACCCGGCCGCTCGAGCCGACCAACATCATGGAGAAGAGCGACCGCTCGCTGCTGTTGGAGCGCACCGAGGTTCGCTCGACACATGCGGACTCACACCTGGGGCACGTGTTCGCCGACGGCCCGAGGCCGACGGGGCTGCGCTACTGTATCAATTCGGCGTCGTTGCGATTCGTCCCGGTCGAGCGGCTCGAATCGGAGGGGTACGGTCAGTACCTGTCTCTATTCAAGAAATAGAAGGTCTACTGCCGTTGGCGGTCGAGGATACTGACGGCACGGTGTAGGCGATCGATCGCTGCGCCGAGGTCCTCGCTGGGTCGAGGGGACAGCTCGCCGGCAAGCGCCACTTCCTTCAATAACTGCAGCGCGTTGCGGACGTGCTCGACCGGCCGTTCCCCGCTCGAGCGGCGGAACGAGCGGCCCCGTCGATCGAGCGTGCTGCGACGTTCGGAGCCGCGGCGCCGATCCACAGTTTGACGGCGCTCCTCGGCAACAGTGCCCACCACCTGCCGCCGTGGTTCGGAGCGACGGTCAGTGCCGCTGCGACGGTCAGACCAAATCCTGACAGACATCAGTGTCGCCTCCCCGGGGGTTTTGGGGCCCGCCGAAGCTACTGCCCGACGCGTGTTTCAGCTAGGGACCATTCGCCCGAGGACGGTTAGAAACCAACCATTTGGCAATTCGTAACATCCAAGGAGCAGACTCCACTCGCTAGGACACCATTATGCCGTTTGTGGCGTTCGCTGCCGTCGTCCTCGTCGTACAGACCTCTTCTGATTCTGCTTCGGCCGCGTTGGCCGCACGCGCCGTTGTCGCCCGCGCGGTCGCTCACCGTACCCCGGCAGCCATCCTGATCGATGGGAAGGATCATGACGATGTCTGGCGTGTGGCGCAGGTCATCACCGGATTTCGGCAGTTCTCCCCGGTGGAGGATGCCGATCCTACGGTCGAAACCGAGGCCAGGATCGCGTACGATGACCACAACTTTTACGTCTTCGTCCGCGCCTTTGACCCGTATCCCGACAGCATCAAGTCGCTCCTGGCCCGCCGCGACAATCGCATTTGCTGTGATCAGATCAAGCTGATCATCGACTCGTATCACGACCGCCGTACCGGCTTCGAGTTCGCCGTGAGCCCCGGTGGGGTCAAGCGCGACTACGCCGTGTACGACGATGGCGGGAACGAGGACGACGCCTGGGACGCGGTCTGGGAGGTGGAGACGCAAATCGACTCGCTCGGCTGGACGGCCGAGTTCCGTATCCCGCTCTCGCAGCTGAGGTATCCGCACAAGCCGACCAACACATTCGGGTTCGGGATCTGGCGGGATATCGATCGCCATGCGGGCGAGCGCGTGAGCTGGCCGGTCTACAGCACGTCGAAGCGCGCGTTCATTTCGCAGCTCGGTGAGGTGGTCGGTCTTGAGGGCCTCGCGGCGCCGACCCGGCTCGAGTTGATACCATATGTATTGACGAAGAACGAGCCGATCGGCTACGCGCACACGCAGTCTGCGACGGCGGGTGGGGATATCAAGTACGGTTTGACCTCGAATATCACGATCGATGCGACGGTCAACCCCGATTTCGGACAGGTCGAGGCGGATCCTTCGGTTGTGAACCTCACCGCCTACGAAACATTCTTCCAGGAGCGCCGGCCGTTCTTCGTGGAAGGGACGGGCATTTTCAATTTCAATGTGAACTGCAACGTCGTGAATTGCAGCGGGGAGGGACTCTTCTACTCGCGCCGGATCGGCAACGATCCTGCCCGCATCATCGGCGCCGCGAAGATCACCGGCCGGCTGCCCAGCGGCTTCACGATCGGCGCGTTGGAGAGCGTGACCAAGCGCGGCGTGGGTGACAACGGGGTCACGCTCGAGCCGCTCGCCAACTATGCAACGCTGCGCATGACGCAGGACTTCCGCAGAGGCCAGAGCAGCATCGGTTTCATGGGGACCGCCGTGAATCGCGATGTCGATCAGGCGACGGAGAATGTGTTCCATCGCAGCGCGTACGTCGGCGCGGTCGATTTCCGTCATCGGTTCAAGAACGGCATGTACCAGCTGGCGGGCTCGTTCGATCTCAGCTCGGTTGGCGGAACCGCTGCCATGATCGCATCGACGCAGAAGAACTCGACGCATTACTATCAGCGGCCCGACGACAACGTGCAGTTCGACAGCACCCGGACTTCCCTCGGCGGAAGCGCGCAGGAATTGCTCTTCGACAAGCTGAACGGCTTCATCAACTTCCAGACCAGTTATCAGCGCCGCTCCCCCGGCTTCGAGGTCAACGACCTGGGCTTCCTCTTCCAGTCCGACCAACAGACGTGGAACAACTGGGCGTCGATGAACTGGCGCAAGCCCGTGCTGATCTTCCAGCGGGTGAACTGGAACTTCAACTGGTGGCAATACTGGACGACGGAGGGACTGCCGACCGAACGCGCGTTCAACACCAATTTCCACGCGACGTTCAAGAACCAGTGGAGCGTGCATTTCGGCGGGACGCTGGCAGGCATCGGCGACGTGTTCTGCAACAACTGCGCGCGCGGCGGTCCGGCTGTGAGAATCGACCGCGGGATTTACCCGTGGGCTGGGTTCGTCGGCGATCCACGTCCGCCGATCACCCCGGTGATGTTCATCAACTACTGGAAGCGGGACGGGGGTCGTTCGGAGTCATTCAACATCAGCCCCGAAATCGACTTCCGGGCCGGCTCGCAGTTGCGCGGCTCGGCGGTCCTCAATATGACCCACCGGATCGACGACTTGCAGGATCTGAATCCACAAGTGGACTCGACCGGGACCCATTACGCGTTTGCGCACATCGACCAGCAGCAGGTCTCGATGACGTTTCGGCTCGATTACACGGTCACCAAGACGCTCACCGTACAGGCCTATGCGCAGCCATTTGTAAGCAAAGCGAGATGGTCGAACCTGCGGGAGCTGTCCGCCACGCCGCGTGCCGAGGGGTACGACGATCGCTATCAGCCTTATGCGGGTACCCCGCCAGAGGATTTCAACCAGAAGTTCTTCAACTCGAACCTGGTCGTACGGTGGGAGTACCGTCCCGGCTCGACCTTGTATCTGGTTTGGAACCAGGGGCGTCAGGACATCGAGCAGAGCATGGGTGATCGGACGTTCACAGGGGATTTCGGGGAGCTGTTCAACGCTCGTCCGCTGAACACGTTCCTGATCAAGATGTCCTACTGGTTCAGCCGGTAGACCGAATGGTATGAGCATTGATCATTGATCAATGCTCATTCGGCTCTCATTCCGGCTCTATCTTTTCCAGCGCATAGCGCAGTCGCAGCATCGCCGTATCGAGCAGCCGGCGGCTGTCGTCCCGCAGCGCGCCCAAGTCGGCCAATTGCGTGAGCAGCTCGAGCACGACATGAATCTGAGCCGTGGCGGACTCGACCAGCATGCGTCGATCCAGTCCACTGCGCCGTTCGGTTTGCACCGGAGTATTCTTGACCCGCCGATCTCCGCCCCGCCTGCGATTCGCAACGGTCATGACGTAACCTCCCAGGTGCGTTCGCTGTTCAGCAGTGCGTCTAGGTCGCCGATCCCATGTGCGGCCGCGACTTGAGCGTGTACTTCCTGCTCGTAGGGCACGGCCGGATTGCAATACAGCACGCCCATGGCCACCGGGAACGGGGGCTCCAAAGCGGCGAGGAGCTGCGCCAACGGGCGATTGGTTTCGTCATGCACGAGGACATCAGCCGCGGTGATTCGGTCGCCGAGCGTCACGATCTCCAGCTCGAGCTTGCCGGGTTTCAGCCGCAATCCCTTCTCCTTGTTCTTGCCGAACACCAGCGGCTTGCCGTGCTCGACAAGGACCTGGGCCTCGGGAGCGACTTCCTTCCCGGTGATGTGATCAAAGACGGCATCGTTGAACACGACGCAATTCTGCAGAATCTCGACGAATGACGCACCGCGATGGGCGTGTGCCCGCTTCAGCGTCGGCACCAGATGCGCCTGCAGCGTGTCGATCGAGCGAGCCACGAAGCGCGCGCCCGAGCCGAGCGCGAACGCGCAGGCAGAGACGGGATACTCGACCGAGCCCTGTGGGGTCGAAGGCGAGCGCGTCCCGCGCCGCGACGTGGGCGAGTACTGGCCCTTGGTCAGTCCGTAGATCTCGTTATTGAAGAGAATGATCTGCAGGTCGACGTTGCGGCGCAGCACGTGCAGCATGTGGTTGCCGCCGATCGACAGGCCGTCGCCGTCGCCCGTCATCACCCAAACGTCGAGCTCGGGATTGGCGAGCTTGATGCCCGTCGCGATCGCGGGTGCGCGCCCGTGTACGGTATGGAAGCCGTAGGTTGCCATGTAATACGGAAAGCGCGCCGCGCAGCCGATCCCGCTCACGAACACCGTCTGCTCGCGCTTGATCCCCAGCTCGGCGCAGGCCTTTTGCACCGCCTTGAGGATGGCGTAATCGCCGCACCCGGGACACCACCGGACTTCTTGGTCGGAGGCATAGTCTTTGGGTGCCAGCTGCGCGTCGGTGACGGTGGTGACTGTCATAATTCAACCACGTGCGCCGTGCGCCGTGCGCTGTACGCGGGAATTCCGGCGCACGGCTCACGGCTCACGGCGCACGCTCCATAGCGCGAATCGCCTGGGTAATCTCTGTAACCCGGAACGGCTTTCCAGTCACCTTTGAGAGCGATACAGCGGGAACCAAGTACTCGGCGCGCAGCAGCTTCACGAGTTGCCCGTTGTTCATCTCCGGCACGAGCACGCGGTCGTAGCGTCTGAGTAGCTCGTCGAGGTTGCGCGGGAATGGGTTCAAGTAGCGCAGATGAATGTGTGCGACGTCGCGACCTTCATCCCGCGCGATCTTCACGGCTTGGTAAATCGGGCCGAACGTCGACCCCCATCCCACCACGGCCAGCTTGCCGTGGTCCTCACCGAGCGCGACGTCCTGCAACGGGACGTCCCGCGCGATGCCGGCAATCTTGTCGGCCCGCGCCTTTGTCATGCGCGCGTGATTGTCCGGATCATAGGAGATGTGGCCGGAGTCGTAGTCCTTCTCGAGCCCGCCGATGCGATGCTCGAGCTGCGGCGTGCCGGGCTTTACCCAGGGCCTCGCGAGCGTCTCGGGATCGCGCAGGAACGGATGGAAGCCGTCTGGGTCCGTCCGATAGGAAACCGGAAAGCGCGGCAGGTCGGCTTCGTGCGGGATGCGCCACGGCTCAGCGGCATGCGCGAGGTAGCCATCGCTGAGGACAATCACGGGCGTCATGTACTTGGTGGCGAGCCGCACCGCCTCGATGGCGATGCCGAAGCAATCGGCGGTCGTGGCCGGGGCGATCACCGCGAGCGGCGCGTCGGCGTTGCGCCCGTGCACTGCCTGGAACAGATCGGACTGCTCCGCTTTCGTCGGCATGCCGGTCGATGGTCCAGCCCGCTGTGAGTCGATGACGACGAGCGGCAGCTCCGTCGCGATCGCGAGACCGAGCATCTCCGTCTTCAAGGCAATACCGGGTCCCGAGCTGGACGTCACGCCCAGCGCCCCGGCGTAGGATGCGCCCAGCGCCGCGCCACTCGCCGCGATCTCGTCTTCCGCCTGGAACGTGACCACACCGTACGCGCGCAGGTTGGCGAGCGTGTGCAGCAGCGCCGATGCGGGCGTGATGGGATATCCCGCGAACACCATCCTGTCGATACCGCTGGCACGCAACCCGGCCACCAGGCCCCAGGCCAGGCCCTCGGTGCCGCTGATGGTGCGGTAACGTCCCGCTTTGACCTCGGCCTTGGGCACGGTGTAGCCGACGAGATGCTCCGGCATCTCGGCCGTTTCGCCGAACGCGTGGCCGGCATTCACGGCGGCGATATTGGCGGCCGCGATCGTCGGCTTCTTGCCGTATTTGCGTTTCAGCCATTCGACGGTCGCAGAGCGTTCATGGCCGTACATCCACAGCAGCAACCCGAGTGCCCACATGTTGCGGCAGAGATGCGCTTCGCGCGATGACAAACCGTGGGGCTTGACGGCGTCTGCGGTGAGTTTCGTAATGTCGAACTTCAACACCTGATAGCGGGCCAGGGAATCGTCTTCGAGAGGATTCCTGGCGTACCCGGCTTTCCCGAGATTGCGCTCGTTAAAGGCAGCCGTGTCGACGATGATGGTCCCGCCGACTTTGAGATCCTTCAACTCGACTGTCAGCGCGGCGGGATTCATGGCGACCAGGACGTCGACCGCGTCGCCCGGAGTCATCACATCGGTACCGCCGAACTGGATCTGGTACGCGGACACGCCGAAGGTCGTCCCCGCCGGCGCGCGGATTTCCGCGGGAAAGTCGGGGAATGTCGAGAAGTCGCTGCCCGCGAGCGCAGTTTCAAGCGTGAACTGGCTTCCAGTGACCTGCATGCCGTCGCCCGAATCGCCGGCGAACCGAATGACGACGGCGTCGCGAATCTGCCGATTGGCTGAAGTTGTCGACATCACCATATGCTTCTCGAGGCCCCCCTGACTCCGGACTCTTGTCTCCTAGACAATCTACACGACGTTTCGCAGCACGAACCATACGTTAGCCGGTCGCTCGGCCAGCCGCCGCATGTACCAGGCGAACCAGGCGCCGCCGTAGCTGATCAAGACCCGCACGCGGGCTCCCTTCGATGCCAGCGACCGCTGCTCTGCCGCGCGGATGCCGTATAGCATGTGGAACTCATACGCTGTGGCATCGACCCGCTGAGCGACGGCATCCCCACGAATCGTTTCGACGAGGCGGAGATCGTGCGTGCCGAAGACCGGCTTTGCGCGCTGGCGGCCGGCCTCCGCGAGGAGTCGCTGGGCGAGCTGCCGATAGCGCTCATCGACATCACTCTTTTTGGAGAACGCGACGTCGGCTGGCTCATTGTAGGCGCCCTTTACGAGGCGAATCGCCGGGGCAAGCGGAAGGAGGCGCTCGAGGTCCTTGGGGGTGCGGTGCAGATACGCCTGCAGGCACACGCCGACGTTCGGCCATTCGCCCTTGGCTCGGGTATAGACCTCGAGCGTCGCATCGACGTAGCGCGACTCCTCCATGTCGATCCACAAGAACGAGCGGGCCTGATCTGCACGAGCTGCGAGTTTGAGGATATCCTGCACGCACCCCTCGCGACTCGCGTCGAGGCCCAGATGCGTCAGCTTGACCGAGATGTGCGCCGGCAGCTTGCGGCGCTGGATCTTGTCGAGGACGCTGATGTAATGATCCCTTACGTCGGCCGCTTCGGCGCGATTCGTCACCTGCTCGCCGAGCTCTGTGAGCACACTGCCGATGTCCTGCTTCGAGAACGCACCGGCCGCCTCGAGCGCGGCCTCGAGCGTTTCACCAGGCATGAAGCGACGCACGGCCCGTTGAAAGAACCGTCGCTCGCGCAGCTGCCGCGCGAGCCATTGACTGCGAGAAGCCGTGAGGAGGATGCTGCGGGCGATGCCCATGGAGAGATAGTGTAGTGTATCCTTATTTCATGCCAGCACGGTATCTCGCGATCATCACCCTGGCGCTGCTTGGCGCCTGCGCACGCCCCCAGCTCGGCGATCTCCCGTCCCAGGGGGGGCCCACGGGCGGCGGGCCGTGTCTCCTGTCGACTGGCGACGTGACATCGCGGGCATCGACGATCACGATCGGGCTGATCGATGCGGTGAACCCACGCCACGCGCCGGCGCCGCGCACGGATGCCGAGCGTCTCGTGTTTCGCCACCTCTACGAGACGCCGGTGCGCATCGACTGCGAAGGCCGGGTGCAACCCGAGCTCGCCGAAGAGTGGGTGCGCGACGACAACGGACGTCGCTGGAGCTTCCGGTTGCGCGGCGACGCGCAATTCTGGGATGGCGTGCCTGTGACGGCGCAGGACGTCGTCTTTGGCCGCGGCGGGGCCGGGTACACCCTCGGTGCGCTCGCGAGCCACGTCGTCACGATGTCGCTCGCGAAGCCGAGGGACGACGTCCCCCCGCTGCTCGCCGACGCGGGACTCGCGCTCGCCAAGCCTGCTCCCGATTCGAGCTGGCCGATCGGCACCGGCCGTTATTGGGCGACGAGCGCCACGACGACGCAGCAAGAGATCCGGGCCCCCTCTCGCAGCGGTGACACGCTGGTCTTTCGGTTCGCGCCAGGCGGCGACGCCCGCGACCTGCTCGACGGGGGAGTCGACCTGTTGGTCACGCGCGACCGCGCGTTGCGCGACTACGCTGCCACGCTCAAGAACTTCACCGTGGTCGCGCTGCCTTGGGATCGCACCTATGTGTTCATCACGCCGGAACCAGGGGGGACACGCTGGGATGGACTCGAGCAGGCCGTCCGGGCCGAGGCTCGTCGTCCCGAGGGTGGTTTCTGGTGGTTGGATCTGCGTCCCTGCGGGATGGGGGCGACTGCCCGGAGCTCTCCTCCCATATCGACCCAGCGGCGGATCCTCTACAACCGGGCCGACCCCACGGCACGTGAGCTCGCGGGCCGCCTGGCCGCTCTGACCCGGGGGGTTGCCATGTCGCGCGGTCTCGATGACCTCGGTGACGCGGTCGCCAGCGGCAAGGAGTTCGGCTACGTCGTCGCGCTCCCGAGGGTAGCGCCCGATCCGTGTCGAGCCGCCGCGCAGCTGCTGCCCTCGTGGTCGGCCACGATCACGGCGCTGGTCGACATCAGGCCGAGCGCCATCGTGCGGCGGGGTGTTGCCCGCTGGGCGGTCGATCAGGACGGGACGGTGCACCTCGCGCGATGAGATTCCGCACCCGGCTCCTCGTCGCATTTGGGGTAGTGGTGCTGGTTCCGCTCCTCGTCTTTGGCCTCGGCATTCGCCGCGAGATGGCGAACCGCGTAACCGTCGAGTATGAACGTCGCGTCGCTGCGCTCGTCAACGTGATCAACGCGGACCTGGCGCGCGAAAACGACCGCATCGCGGGGCGCCTGGTCGCAATGAAGAGCTCGCTGGTGTCGGACAATCAGTTTCGTCACCTCGTCGTTCGTGGTGATTCCCGCGAGTACGTTCTCGATTATGCCGGCGACGCGATGCGTCTGGCTGGTCTGGACTTTCTGCAAATCCAGGACGACGAAGGACGGATTCTCTCCTCGGGCCATTTTCGGAACGAATTCGACCGGCTGGGCCCTTCGGTTCGCGGGCTGACGCTGCTGCGCGCCGCCACTGCGGAAGGGCCATTTCTCGCTCTGGTCACGAGCGACTCGTTTCGCGTTGCGAATAAGCCGTTCCGGCTCGTCGGAGGGGTCGCGGTGGACTCGGCGTTTCTCGCGCGACTGGCTCGTGATCCGGAGCTCGGGGTTCGCCTCACCCTACCCAGCGATTCCGCGCCTGCGGACACCGGGAGCTTGGTCGTGGAGGAGATCAGACTGCCCTTTACCGACGCCGTGGACGGACCGGGACGAGTCGATCTGGCGCGCATCGAAATAGCTCGCTCGTCCGCGCTGCTGACGGCGCTACAGCGCAACGTGAATCTGTGGTTTCTGGTCGCGGTGCTCGTCGCCTCACTGGCGGCCTTGCTGCTCGCCGGCTGGCTCTCCACGCGCATTAGCACGCCCATCGAAGCCGGGATACGGGACATGGAGCGCCGCATTGCGATCGGCGATCTGGCTCGTCAAGTCAATCACGACGTGAAGAACGGCCTCGCTCCGCTCCGGAATGTGTTCCGCCATCTGACGCAAGTCGCGCGCGACAAGCCGGACGAGTTGTCGCAGGTGTTTACGGAGCGGCAGCGGACGGTAGAATCGAGCATCAACTACCTCGAGACACTCGCGGCAAATTACGCGAAGCTGTCGCCCCAAGCCGAGCGCAAGGCTACCGACGTCAATGCCGTGGTGCGCGAAACGGTCGGTGCCTCCAGTTCCGTCCGCACCAAGCTCGCCGAGGCGCTGCCGCCCGTCTCGATCGACGCACTCGTCTTGCGCCGGGTGATCGAGAACCTGGTCAGCAATGCGCTCGACAGTCTCGACGGAAAGAACGGGACGGTTACCATATCGACGGAGCGTGCCAAGGGCACGGTGCGGCTCGCGGTGCAGGACACAGGACGGGGAATGAGCAAAGCCGAGCTCGACCGCGCGTTCGATGACTTCTATACAACGAAGGAAGGCGGCACCGGCTTGGGCCTCTCGATCGTGCGCAGGCTGGTCATGGATTCGAGTGGCTCGCTCAAGGTTGAAACCGAGCCCGGAAAAGGTTCGACCTTCATTGTAGAGCTTCCCTCATGACTGTTGTCCTGATCGTGGACGACGTTCCAGCGATGGCCGAACAGTACGCTTACGATCTCAAGCGGCTCCGCGGCTACGAGACGTTGATTGCGCAAAGCGGGCGCACCGCTCTCGAGAGTCTGACGCGCGACTCCGTCGATTGCGTCATTCTCGACCTCGAGATGCCGGGGATGGACGGCTTCGAGGTGCTGCGCTCGGTCGAGCGGCTCGGCCTGCGGGTGCCGATCATCGTGTACACCGGCACGGGGGACTACGACCGTTGCGCGCAGGCGATTCGCCTGGGCGCGTACAGCTTCATCGATAAAGGCGAGCCGATGGAGCGCGTCGCGCAGGAAGTGGCGAACGCGATCGAGCGGCGTCGGCTCGAAACGCAGGTCACGTTGCTCCGGCGCGGCTTCGGGCTCGAGTCGCCACTGGTCGGCACGAGCCCGGCGCTCGCCAAGCTCAAAGAAGCCACCGTCCGCATCGCGCCCGTGCCGAGCTCGGTGCTCATCATGGGAGAGAGCGGCACGGGGAAGGAGCTGGTCGCGCGCGAGCTGCACCGCCTGGGTGCCAATCCCAAAGGGCCGTTCGTTGCGATCAACAGCGCCGCATTGCCGCACGAGTTGGTGGAGAGCGAGCTGTTCGGCCACGAGCGCGGCGCTTTCACGGGAGCCAATGCCACGCGCAAGGGCGCGTTCGAGGCGGCGAGCGGCGGGACGCTCTTCCTCGACGAGATCGGTGATCTGCCCGCTGCCGCGCAGGCCAAGCTGCTCCGCGTGCTCGAGGACCGAAAAGTCACACGGCTCGGCGGCAACAAGACCATCGAGGTGAACACGCGTGTGGTCGCTGCCACACATCGAGACCTGGAAAAGGAAGTTGCGGAAGGACGGTTCCGCGAGGATCTCTTCTACCGGCTCAACGTGCATGTCCTGCGCGTGCCCCCGCTGCGCAACCGGTTGTCCGACGTGCCGGCGCTCGTCGAGCATCTCATCGAATCGACGTGCGCCCGGTTCGGCATGCGACCCAAAAAGATCTCGGCGGATGCAGTGGAGGCGTTGATGGCCTACGACTGGAAGCGCAACAACATCCGTGAGCTTCGAAACGTGGTCGAGCGGATGCTGATCGCGACGGATGGGGATCAGTTAACGAAGGACGCCGTGCCCGCCGAGATCCGAAACACGCACGCGCCGCACGCCGCACGCCGCATGTCGGACGGATCTCGAAGTTTCGAGGAGCAAAAACAGGAGGCTGAGCGGCAAATCATCGTTCAGGCGCTGGAGCGAAACGATTGGCATGTGACGAAGACAGCCAAGGAGCTCGGGCTCGCCGACCACGCCAGTCTGTTGAAGATCATGCGGCGTCTGGGTGTCCAGCGAGACACGTAAGTCGGGAAAAGGCGTGTAAGGAGAAACACCACGTCCAAGAAGGGCGTTGAAAAACAACGACTTAAGACGTGGTCCGGCGCGTGCCTTTCCTTCGGGCGAACCCCTGCTCCCGGAGGAGCCATGTCGTATCAATTCGAGCTGGATCAATCCAACCGTGCGCTGCGATTCCCGGTCATGTTGATGGCCGCGATCGTATCCATGGTGATCGCCGCCTACGTCTTCGCAGCCTGCGGTGATCGGAATCCCGACCAAGCACGCGCCAGCGAGCCGGTCACGTCGTCAACGGCATCGGTCACGCCGGTCAGCACGCCGAGCACTGAAGCGCCTGCGATGGTCATCAGCGGGCCCGTCACATTCGAGCTGGCGGACTCGGCCTATCGCGACCGTCGCTACGATGACGCCACCACGCTGTTCAAGGCGTACACCGAGAACCGCCCGAGCAATCCGTGGGGCTTCTACATGCTGGGTCTCTCGGCGTGGAAGTCGGGCGATCGCGGTCAGGCCGTGAGCGCCTTTACGCAAGCGCTCGCTCTCGACTCGACTCACGTGAAGAGCCAACTCAACCTGAGCCGCGTCCTGCTCGAGGAAGGTCAGCCCGACAGCGCGCTCACGCATATCGAGGCGGCGATAGAGCTCGACTCGACGTCGAGCGAGCCGGTGCGGCTGCAGGGCCGCGCGTTTGAAGCGCAAGGCAAGATGGATGGCGCGATCCTGGCGTTTCAACGCGCCATCCAGCTCGATAGCACCGACGTGTGGGCGTTGAACAACCTGGGGGCGCTGTACATTCGTCTCGAGCGGTTCCAGGAGGCGATCGAGCCTCTGAAGGTCGCGGTCCAGCTCAACGACAAGGTCGCGGTATTCCACAACAACTTCGGGATGGCGTTGGAGCGGACGGGTCAGTACCGCGCCGCCGAAGACGAGTATCGCGCCGCAGTGGGAATTGAGGGTACGTACGGAAAGGCTGTGACGAACCTGCAGCGCGTGCAACAGCTGAAGGAAGTCACCGTTCCGCAGCAGTAGAGTGGTCTAGTTGTCTTCCGAGAGCCGCTTCAAGAATCTGTTGAGGCGGCTTTCGCTGCTGTGGGAGTCTTCGCCGATGTAGTCGACCCGCGCCTCGATCAGCGCGGCGTGGAGCTCGCGGCGCGCTTCGGCCGCGCGCGCGCACAGCAACGCTTCTTCGGGAGCTGCAACCTCGAGCAGGTCGGCGGCGAGCGCGAGCATGCGGCCGGCGAACGTCACGTAGGCGCACACCATGCCATTTCCCGAGCCGCCGCGCTCGACCCATTCAGGGAAACAGCCGGCCCACCACAGCGCCAGCGCCGCGGCATCCGCGGCCGCCTCGGCTTGCGCGACGGTGCCTTGCGGCAGCCCCGCGACGAAACGCCACCACTCCGCCATGCCGGCTTCGCCCTTCGCGATCGACTGTTGCGAGTGGGTGCTGGCAAAGACCACCGGGAGCGTCGCCGCGTAATCGGCAAGCAAGATGTCCGTCACGCCGTGGAGGCGCAGTCGGGCGCGGACGGGGACGTACCAGAGGAGCGTGAGTGGGAGGGGCGCCGGCGCGCCACCGCGACCGAGGACGGCCTCGAGCGCCGCGGGGGAATCGAGGACGGCATCGACCGCGCCTGCCTGTAGCGCCTCATCGGCTTCCCGACCTTCGTCGACATCCATCCGCGCGATCTCCTTGACCAGACACGCGAGATCGCCGCGAGTCAGCTGACGATGGATGATGGGCCTGATCATGCTCCCCTCCTTACGTCGCTGAGAGAGGCAAAGATGGTGCCGGTCATCTATCTGTCACTTCCGCAAAGCCTTACGCTGGAAACCCCTTCCCATCCCGTGGACACTCTGTTGCGGAAAGGTGCATTTCGACGCGGGCCTCGGGTGTGAGGCTGCTCACCGTGGCAGGCGATAGCACTCTCCCCCTTGGAGTGCTAAGGCTGCGCGTTTATGTTCACGCTCCCATGAAAGCCACTGATATCCGCAAAGGGCACGTGGTCATGATCGATGGCCAGCCCTGTCGAGTTATGGACTTTACGCACCGGACGCCCGGCAATCTGCGCGCGTTCGTGCAGGTCAGGTTCCGCAATCTCGTCACCGGAAACACGTTCGATCAGCGTCTCGCCGCCACCGATTTCGTCAGCGAAGCGCGTCTCGATACGAAAGAGATGCAGGTTTTGTATCAGGATCAGACTGGCGTGCACGTCATGGACCAGCAGAGCTACGAGCAGTACACGCTCGATGAGCGCGCCGTCGGCGAAGATGCACCGTGGCTGCAGCCCGAGATGGTGGTGCAGGTCGAATGGCTCGAGGGCCGCCCGATTGCGATCGAGCTGCCGCCGGTGATCGAGCTGAAGGTGATCGACACCGCGCCGATCATGAGGACCGCGACCAAAACAGCGAGCACGAAGCCGGCCAAACTATCGAACGGGGTGACGGTTCAAGTGCCGGAGTTCATCTCGCCGGGCGAAAAGGTGAGGGTGGATCCGCGGTCGGGCGAGTATCTGGAGCGAGCGAAGTAACGTCAGTCAACTCGCCGTATCTGTAGCACGTCACCAAATGGTCATTGACCATGCCCACCGCTTGCATGAAAGCATAGACTATCGTCGGTCCCACGAACCGAAAGCCCCGTCCGACGAGCGCCTTGCTCATCGCGATCGATTCCTTGGTCTCGGCGGGCAGGCGCTTCAGCGTTTTCCAGGCATTGACCTTGGGCTGGCCACCGACGAACTGCCAGAGAAACTGATCGAATGACTCACCCGCGTCTTTCATCTTGAGAAAGGCGCGGGCGTTGCCGACCGCGGACTTCACCTTCTGCTTGTTGCGCACGATGCCCGGGTCGCGCAGGATCTTCGCGATCCGCTTCGCGTCGTAGCGCGCCATCTTGTCGGGGTCGAAGCCGTCAAAGGCCTTTAGAAATGCGTCGCGCTTGCGCAGAATGATGGCCCATGACAGCCCCGCCTGAAATCCGTCGAGCACGAGCTTGCCGAAAAGTTGGCGATCGTTGTGAACCGGGACGCCCCATTCGGTGTCGTGGTAGGCGATCATCTGGTCGTTGGAGGTGGACCAACCGCAGCGATTATCCATAGCTCCAAGCTAGAAGACAACAAGACACTAGAAAAGTTGCGCAGACGGCGAAGTTGCGAAGTGGTCACAAGGTACAAGCGAAAGAGGCCAGGAAGGCTTTCCTGACCTCTTGTGGCGAGTGGCTTGAAGCCACTTCGCAACTTCGCCGTCTGCGCAACTCTTCTAGCGGCTAGCGGCTCGTGACTTGCGACTCCGAAGTCACCTGCGGGGACTGGTCGGCGACCTGTCTCGAAGATCCCTCCCGAATGATGATCAGGAACTTCGACGTGCGCCAAAAGTCGACCGGCGAGGTAATCGTCAACGTCGGAGTGCCGGAGTACTTGTTGTTCTGACGCTCCTCGGCGATGTAGTCGAGATCCTGGAGCGAGGCCACCCGGTACTCGGCCCTCGCGGCGGGAAGCGGAATCTGGGTAACCCGGCGCGTGTCGATGGGCGTAAAGAGGTCCGGATCGAGGTTGCGCGCCGGCTGCAGCGTCTTGCCCGTACGCCACAGGATGAACAGCACCCGGCCGCCGCCCTGCTCCGTGAGAATGCCCTTCTTCTTCAGCTCGTCCCGCGTCCCGATCACGTAGTAACCCGTCGACAGGCTGTCGCGGAGCGCGACATTCTCGACCGTCAGGATGTTCACCTGATCGGTCAGCAGATCGATTGTGGTCTTCTGCGCGGCTATGACAGACTGAAGATTGCCGACGGTCGAATCGTACGCCGCACGGAGGCTGTCAGACAGCGACGTGAGCAGCTTGACGCGCTGCCGGCTGTCGTTCAGTGCGCGCTCGGTTTCCCCGACGCGGGCGACGACGTAGCGCAGCCTGGCCATTAGCGTGTCGTTCGACGCCGTGATCGGGCTCTCGCTCGAAACGTTGAGCCGGTCCCGACGCACCTTCACCTTGGCGAGCTCGAGATTGACGTCGGTGATCAGCCGGGAGCTGATCGCCACTTCCTGCATCAGGCTATCCTTCTGAGCGTTGATTTGCTCGAGCTCGGCCAGCTTTCGCTCGGTCTCCGCCGATGTCCCGCAAGCAGCCGCGGCAAATACGAGCACAGCGAGTGTGAACTTCAGCTTCTTCATGCGACTCCCCCATCCTGGATGGTGAGACTAGTTTTGCCGCGATGATGCGGCTGCACGTCGGTACGTCCGGCTACAACTTCCCGGAATGGAAGGGAAGCTTTTACCCACCCAAGCTCCCGAGCGCGAAGTGGCTCGAGTACTACGCCCAGCAATTGGGCACGGTGGAGATCAACTACACATTCTACCGCCTGCCCAACGCCAAAACGGTCGCCGGTTGGGATGGGGCGACCCCGGAGTCATTCGTTTTTGTTCTGAAGGCGCCCCAAAAGATTACACACATCGCGCGCCTGCGAAACATCGACGAATCACTTCGCGTCTTCCTCGACACCGTTCGCAATCTACATGCCAAGCTCGGGGCCGTGCTGTTTCAACTACCCCCGAATTTTAAGAAAGACATCGCGCGGCTCGGTGATTTGCTCACACAGTTTCCGCCGGATGTCCGCGCGGCGTGTGAGTTCCGTCACGCATCTTGGTGGTCAGACGACGTCTACGAATTGCTCCGCAGCACAAATACCGCCCTGTGCATCGCCGATACTGAGGAAGGGACGACGCCGGAGATCGCGACTGCGACCTTTGGGTACGTGCGACTGCGCGACGAGGGATACGGCGAGGAGCAGCTGAAGGAGTGGAGACAGAAAATCCAGGCGCTGGGGAGCGCCTGGACCGATGCGTATGTCTTCTTCAAGCACGAGGAGAAGGGCGTCGGCCCTAAGCTGGCCCGGGAGTTTGCGCAGCTGGACCCAGATACTGCGAGTCTCCCCATGCCAGGATCGGAATAAAGATCCCGCCGAGCAGAATGAGGCCCAATGTGAAGCCGATGCCGTGGCCAAAGCTCTTGGAGAAGTCGTGCATCACGATACACGCAATCACGATGTTCACGACGGGAATGAGGTACAACAAGAACCACCAGGTCGGCCGGCCGGCAATGTGCAGGATGACGATTGCGTTGTAGATGGGGATGATCGAGGCCCAACCGGGCTTCCCCGCCTTGGTAAACACCTTCCACATGCTGATGATCTCGAGCAACGCGACCGCGCAGAAGACGAGCAGCCACGTCGTGCTTAGCTGCGAGTCGGTGGTCGTGAAGCTGTCTTGCATCACGGCGGCACCTCGCGAGTGAGGGACGCCCGAAGATACTGCGCTAGCGTTTCCCCGCTACTTTGCGCCGCTTGGCGGGCTTTTCTTTTTCCTCGGCGGGCGCACCCCCGAGGCTCTGCTTCAGCGCCTGCATCAGGTCGAGCACCTTGGCCTTCGGCGCTTCCTCCGGCTCCTCGGTGATCTGCTTGCCTTCGACCTTGCGCTCGATCTGCTCCATCATGCGATCGCGCACGGTGTCCTTGTACTTCTCGGGCTGGAACTCGTCCGTAGCGCCCTGATCGATCACCTTGATCGCCAGCTGGAGCTCCTGGTCTTTGACGTCGGTCTCCGGCACAGGAATCTCCGCGATGCTGCGGATCTCGTCCGCATAGCGAAGCTGCTCCATGACGAGCCGGCCCTCGAGCGGGCGAATCAGGATCAGGTACTGCTTCCCGCGCGCAGCGTACTGTCCGATCGCCACGCGTTTTGATTTCTCGAGAGCTTCGGCTAACAGCTTATAGGCGCGCGCTCCGCCTTTGTCGGCGCCGAGGTAATACGTCCGGTCGAGCCAGATTCGATCGACCTGCTGTGCGGGCAAGAACTCCTTGATCTCGATGGCGCCGGTCCCGCGTTCCTCGAGCGCCTTCAGCTCGTCCGGCGTGAAGGTCACGTACTGGCCCTTCTGAAACTCGTAGCCCTTGATCATGTCGCTGCGTTCGACCTTCTCGCCGTCCTTGGTGCACAGGTACTGCTGTTTGAGGCGAGCTCCGTCCTTCTTGTGGAGCATGTTGAACGAGACCGAGGCCTTCGACTCGCCGGCAGCGAAGAGCTGCACGGGCACGGACACGAGGCCAAACGAGACCGTGGCGGAACCGATGGAATGAGCGGCCATATGGGGGTATGATACCCGCTCATGCCTACCCGTCGGAAGACCCAATCGGGTGATGGTGACGCGCTCAGCACATATCGGGCAAAGCGCGCGTTCGACAGCACGCCCGAACCCGGGGGGTTAGTTCCGAAACCGGCTTCGACGCAGGGCGGTCTCCTGATCGTGCATATGCACGATGCAACGCGGCTGCACTGGGATCTCCGGCTCGAGATGGACGGCGTGCTCAAGTCGTGGGCGGTGCCGAAAGGGCCGTCCGCCAATCCTGCCGACAAACGCCTGGCCGTCAGAGTCGAAGATCATCCGCTCGAGTACGGCGACTTCGAGGGCATCATTCCGGAAGGCAACTACGGGGCCGGGACGGTCGTCGTGTGGGATCGCGGGATCTGGGAGCCGCTCGAAGACCCGGAGGAGGGCCTGGAGAAGGGCAAACTGCTGTTCAATCTGAAGGGTTACAAACTCCACGGCCGGTGGACGCTCATCAAGCTGAAGAAGACGGAGAAGGAGTGGCTGCTCATCAAAGAGCGGGATGAGTACGTCTCGACCGACCCCTACTCCAACGAATCCGTGCTCTCGGGGCTGACGAACGATGAGCTGCGCAACGCGAAGCAGCGCGCCGAGCCGATCACGAAGGAGCTGGAGAAACTGGGCGCGCCCAAGCGCGCGCTCCGCGTGGAAGGCACTGAGCTGATGCTGGCGGAGACGCGCGACGAGCCGTTCACCAGGGACGGGTGGCTGTTCGAGGTAAAGCTCGACGGCTACCGCATGCGCGCGGCCTGCCAGAACGGCGAGCCGATTCTCTATTCGCGCAAGGGGCTCGAGTACATCGAGTCCTTTCCCGAAATCGCGCGGGCGGTAAAGTCGCTGCCATTCGACGGCGTCATTCTGGACGGCGAGTTGGTGGTCACGAACGACTCCGGCCATCCGAATTTCAACATGCTGCAGGCCCGGGCCAAACTCGGCGCGCGCGAAGCGAAGCGCGCCGCGATCGATGCGCCGGCGACACTGTATGTGTTCGATCTGCTCGCGTTCGGCGGCTACGACCTGCGCAAGCTGCCGCTCATCAAACGGAAAGAAATCCTGCGCAAAGTCTTGCCCGAGACCGGCCCGCTCCGCTACTCGGAGCACTTCGAAAAGAATGGCGAGGCGTTGTACGAGCAGGTCGTGAAGCTGGGCCTCGAAGGGATCATGGCGAAGAAGGCGGACAGTCCCTACCGAAGCGGGCGCTCAGCCGACTGGCTGAAGATTCGTGCCGACCGGATCGATGATTTCGTCGTCGTCGGGTTCACCAAGGGGAAGGGAACGCGTTCCGGGTTCGGATCGCTGCATGTTGGCGCATACCACGACGACAAGCTCGTCTATTGTGGCCGCGCGGGATCGGGATTCACCGGCGCGCAGCTCGACGACGTCAGTGCCCAGCTCGCGCAGCTCGTGCGCAAGACTCCACCGTGCGTGCCGCCGAAAGGCGGGCAGCTGCCCAAGGGTCCGGATCACGTTTGGGTCGAACCGACGCTGGTGTGTGATGTCAGATATAAGGAGATGACAAAGGATGGGCTGCTGCGGCAATCGGTGTTCTTGAGATTTCGGGATGATAAGAAGCCGGAGGACGTCGTGATGCCGGGCCTGGGGCCTGGGGCCTCGGGCC
>JBIOXD010000008.1:0-72452 GCA_044869265.1 Gemmatimonadales bacterium | reverse complement strand
CAGGGGGGTGAGGACAAAAGGGAGCGGGGGTCAGGGGGTGAGGACAAAAGGGAGCGGGGTCAGGGGGTGAGGACAAAAGGGGAGAGCGGGTCAGGGGTGAGACCACAAGCGAGAGGAACTCAAGGGTGAAGACACGGGACGGCCCGTAACCAGGGCGCGGCTAATCCTACTGTGACGACACGCCCTCGCGCCGGAACGTCGCCCACGCGACGAGCGCCAGCGCCAGTGTGCCGACGCCACCGATCACCTCACTGACGACGACCCCGCGCATGAAGGCCGCGCGGGCAGCCCCAACGAGCGTTGTGCCGACCTCGGCCGGAAGCTGTTGCGCGGCGAGCACCGCGCCGCCGATGGTCGACATCGCCGCGTGGGTGACCTCCGCCGGCAGCTCCACGGGTAACGCGGGGCCGAGCAGGCCACGATAGATCGCGACGCCAATGCTGCCGAAGAGGGCGATTCCCAGCGCACCGCCGAGCTCCGCGCACGTCTCGGAGATGCCGGATGCAGCCCCAGCCCGCTCGGGCGGCGCGGACCCGATGATGACGTCGTTCGTGAGCGTAAAGACGGGCGACGCAAAGAACGTCAGCACAAACGTCGCAACCGCAAAGAGCAGCAGGTTTTCGCTGACCCCCAAGAAGAGCGGGGCGGCGGGCGAGGACATGCTCGCCGCGATCAGGAAATAACCGAGCGCTGACACCGCCAGCCCCCAGGACATGAGGATCGCGGGCCGAATGCGACGCGCGAGCGCCGGCGTCATCAGTGAGCCCAGCACGAACCCAATCGCCCACGGCAGCGTCCAGAGCCCGCCGACGAGCGGTGAGAATCCGAGCACGAGCTGGAAATACTGTGGCAGATAGACGAAGGCGCCGAATAGACAGAGGATAGACCCGCCGTACAACACGAGCGACGCTCTGAACGTGGGGATGCCGAACAACCGCAGATCGATGAGCGGATCCGGGAGCCGTTGTTGGCGCCGCACGAACACGACGCCGATGGCGGCACCAGATAGAATCGACGCGATCGCCGACGGGCTCACGCCGTCCTGCGCGATCAGCTTGAGCCCATAGATGATCAGCAGAACCGCCGCGAGCGAAAGCACGGCGCTACGCAAGTCCAGTTTACCGGCTTTGGGGTCGCGGTACTCCGGGAGCAGAAACGGCCCCACGACGAGCAACAGGATCATGATCGGCACGCTGATCAGAAAGACCGCGCCCCACCAGAAGTATTCCAGTATCGCGCCGCCCACGACGGGCCCGATCGCACCACCGATGGAGAATGAGATGATCCAGATACTGATCGCCCGCGTGCGTTCCTGAGGGTCGTGAAACATGTTGCGGATCAGCGAGAGCGTGGACGGCGCGACGGTGGCACCAGCGATGCCGAGCAAGGCCCGCGAGACTATCAACATCGTCGCAGTGCGCGAGAACGCCGCGAGCACGGACGCGGCTCCGAAGAACGCGGCGCCAACGAGCAGCAGGCGGCGCCGGCCAATGCGGTCGCCCAGCGTTCCCATGGTGATGAGCGAGCCGGCGAGCAGAAACCCGTAGATATCAATGATCCACAGCAGCTGCACGCTGCTCGGCTCGAGATCGACGGTGAGGCGCGGCACCGCCAGGTGCAGCACCGTCAGATCCATCGAGTACAAGAGGCACGGCAAGGCGATGACCGCTAAGCCGATCCACTCGCGCTTGCCGGCTTTAGGTGGCGCTTCGTTAATCGGGTTTTCCCTGTTGGCGGTCACTGATTCGTCGAACGAGCTGGGCCGGAATCGACAAAAGGGTAACCGATTCCTTCCTTCTTCTTTCCTCACAAGAGCGAGCGCGGCTGTCATCCTGAGCGCCGCAGTCGCGCAGCGACAAGGCGCGAAGGACCTGCTTTCCGTTGGGTTTTCGGGAAGCCGTCACGACACGCAGACCCTTCGCGCAACACCGCAGCGCGCGCAGCGAAGGACCTGCCTTCCCGCCTACACCGAAAGCAGGTCCTTCGCTCGCGCCTTCGGCGCGCTTCGCTCAGGATGACAGCTGGGGCGCGCGCTTTTTCAAGAAAAGAGATAGGATGTCATCCCATGATAGGACTGCTCCTCCTACTACAGGTCGGCGCGCCGGCCTACGATCGCGTCATTCTCGGCGGACGCGTGATGGACCCCGCCTCCGGACTCGATGCAGTCCGCAACATCGGGCTCGCGGGCGGTCGCATCGCCGTCATCACGACGCAACCCATACTCGGCCGGGACACCGTCGATGCGCACGGTCTCGTCGTCGCCCCCGGCTTCATTGACCTGCACGCGCACGGGCAGACGCCCGAGACCTATCGGTTCCAGTCGCTGGACGGCGTGACGACGGCGCTCGAGCTCGAGCTCGGCACGTCCGATGTCGCCGCCTGGTACCGCGATCGAGAGCGGGGCGAGCGCATCAACTACGGCGTCAGTATCGGCCACATCAGAGTCCGGATGGCGGTGATGCACGATTCCGGCGAGGTGATGCCCGTCGGTGACGGCGCCTATCGCGCGGCGTCGCCAGAACAAATCCGCGAGATCACGCAGCGCGTCGAGACCGGTCTCCGCGAGGGCGCGGTGAGCATCGGCGCGGGGTTTCCGTACACGCCGGCGGCAACGCGAGAGGAGCTGCTGGCCGTGTTTCGTGTCGCCGGGAGGACGAAGGCACCCGTTCACGTGCACATTCGCCCCGGTGTCGCCGGTTTGACCGAAGCGCTTGCGCTCGCGGACGAAACCCAGGCTCCGCTCCACGTGGTCCACATCAACAGCTCAGCGCTGGCGGCAACTCCGGAGATGCTCGCAATGATCGGCGATGCCCGCGCGCGCGGTCGCGACGTCACGGTGGAGGCCTATCCGTACACGGCCGGCATGACGGAAATTCAGTCGGCGACGATTCAGGACATCTACAGATCCGCTCCCGAGGCGCGACTCGGCGAGATCGAGTGGCCGCCCACGGGCGAGCGCTTGAACCGCGACAGCTTTGCGCATTATACGCGGCTCGGCGGCCCAATCGTCATCCATTCCAACACCGAGCAGATGGTGGCCACGGCGATCAGCAGCCCACTCACCATCATCGCGAGCGACGCATACTGGAGGAACGGCACGGGGCATCCGCGCACGACGGGAACGTTCTCGAGGGTGCTCGGCCGCTACGTGCGTTCCCCCTCTCCCAACGGGAGAGGGGGTCAGGGGGTGAGGCTGTCGTTGATGGACGCGCTCGGCAAGATGACGCTCCGACCGGCGCAGCGACTCGAGGCGCGCGTCCCGGCGATGCTGCAGAAGGGACGCCTCCAGGTCGGCGCCGATGCCGATATCACGGTCTTTGATCCGGCGACGGTGCTGGATCGGTCGACATACCGGGAGCCGTCGCTCTCGCCGGTCGGCATTCGGCACGTGATCGTGAACGGTGTGTCGGTCGTCGCGAACGGACGGGCCGTCGAGGGCGTCGCACCGGGGAAAGCGGTCAGGGCACAACGATGACCGAGGCTCCGACGGATCCCGATCTTCTCTATGTGGGGACGTATACCGAAAGCATCCATCTCGTGAGCATGGACCGGAGGTCCGGGGAGTTGCTGCGAGTCGGCTCGGTGGATGCCGGGCCGAACCCGTCCTTCCTCGCCATCCACGCGAACCGGCGGGTGCTCTACGCCGTCAACGAGCTCGAGCAGGGCGCGCTACGAGCGTTTGCGATCGAGCCGGCCACCGGCGCACTCACCCGACTGAATGAGCAGCCATCGGAAGGTGGTGCGCCCTGCTTCGTAAGCGTGGACGGGCGTGGTCGATTCGCGTTGGTCGCTAACTACGCCGGGGGCAGCGTGGCGCTGCTGCCGATCCAGGCGAATGGCGCACTCAGCCCCGCCGCGCAGGTGGTTCGCCACACGGGATCAGGACCGAATGCCGAGCGCCAGGAAGCGCCGCATGCCCACTGCATCCTTCCCGATCCCTCCAACCGTTACGCGCTCGCCGCAGACCTCGGCGCCGACCGCGTGTTCGTCTACCGTATCGACGTGAACGGCAAATCCCTGCGCCACATCGAGGGCGGCGACTTGCGTCTGCGCCCCGGCGCGGGCCCGCGGCACATCGCCTTCCACCCGACGCTGCCGCTGCTCTTCGCCGCCAACGAGCTCGACTCCACGGTCGCCACGCTCCGTTTCGACCCCGAGCGCGGAAGCCTTTCCCTGCTCGCCACGCGGTCGACGCTTCCGGACGGGTGGACCGGCACGAATTACCCAGCTGACATCCACGTCGCAGCCTCTGGACGCACCGTGTACGTGTCGAATCGCGGCCACAACAGCATCGCCGTGTTCTCTGTGGAGGCATCAACGGGTGCGCTCACACTCGACCAGGTCGTCTCCACAGAAGGCGATTGGCCGCGCAACTTCAGCCTGCATCCCAGCGGGCAGTGGCTGCTCGTCGCCAATCAACGCTCCGACTCCGTTATCGTGTTTGGGCTTGACCGAGAGACCGGCAGGTTGACGCCCACGCGCCAGCGCATCGCGATTCCGAGTCCCGTCTGTCTCAAATTCCTGCCGCCGCTCCCGCATTGAGCTCGGACGGTCTCCGCCGAGTCATTGGGCTAACCGGTGGAACGGCGCTCATCGTCGGCATCACGATCGGCAGCGGCATCTTCCGCACACCGCCCACGATTGCCGGGCTCGTCCCCAATCCGCTCGTCGTCATGGCACTCTGGACGGCCTTCGGTCTGATCAGCATTTGCGGCGCGCTCGTCATCGCGGAACTGAGCTCGCTGCTGCCGCAGGCGGGTGGCGTGTACGTCTACCTGCGCGAGGCTTACGGCGATGCTGCCGCATTTGTCTTCGGCTGGTTGTATGTGCTGATCACCACACCCACCACTGTTGCCGCGCTTGCCGTGGTCTTCTCGGAATTCCTCCTCAACCTGCTCGGCACGCCGGCGGGCGCGCCGGTCCAGGCGATCGCGATCGCCGCCATCATCATCCTGACGGGCGCGAACGTGCTCGGAGCGCGCGTGGGAGCAGCCGTGAGCGAAGTGACCACACTCGTGAAGGTGACCGCCCTGGTGGCAATCATTCTCGGCGCGTTTCTGTTGGGAGACGGCAGTTTCTCGAACATTACGGAAGGCGGTGCGGTCCACGGCGGCGGCCTTGCACGCGCGGTCGCCGCGGTCATCTGGACATACGACGGTTGGGTTGCCGTCAGCATGATCTCGGGCGAGGTCGTCGCCCCCGAGCGGCTGATGAAGCGGATCATCATCATCGGGATGCTGACGATTGTCACCCTCTACATCGGTGCGAACCTCGCGTACCTGTACATGATGCCGGTCGGCGTGATGGCACAGCAGAAGGAAGCGATCGCGCGGACAGTCATGACCGGGATCGCCGGACCTGCCGCCGGCGTTCTGATCATGCTCGCGATCATGACGAGCATTTTCGGCGCGCTCAACGGTAATCTCCTCGCCAAGCCGCGCGTCGCGTACGCGATGGCTCACGATGGACTGACGTTTGCGTTCCTCGGCAAGATCCATCCGCGCTGGGCCACGCCCTGGGCGGCGCAACTCATTGTGGGGGTGGTCGCGATCATCATGGTGCTCATGCTGAGGGATTTCGATGCGCTCACGACCTACTTCGTGGTCATCGAGTGGGCGGCGCTGATCTTCGCGGTCAGCGCGGTCTTCGTGCTGCGCCGAAAGATGGCTGAACGCCCTCGGCCGTTCCGCACACCCGCCTATCCATGGCTCCCCCTGTTGTTCGTGATAGGCACCGTCGTGGGTGTATCGGCCATCGTCTGGGGACAGATTCAGGTCGGCAACTTTTCGCCGATCTACGGGCTGCTCATTGCGGCAGCAGGATTTCCCGTGCATCACCTATGGAAACGAGCGAGGAGAAGCGCGTGAGAAACGCCATTGCAACCGAGAAGGCGCCGAAGCCAATGGGTCCGTACTCGCAGGCGATCGTCGAAGGAGACTTCATTTTCGTCGCAGGACAGGGGCCCACCAATCCGGAGACGGGGAAACGCGAGCTCGGCGACGTGCGCGCAGAGACGAAGCGGACGTTCGAGAACATGCGAGCGATTCTCCAGGCTGCCGGCTCGTCGCTCGACCACGTGGTGAAATGCAATGTGTACCTCCGCGACATCAACGACTTCGCCGCGATGAATGAGGTGTACCAGTCGTACTTCTCGGCGCCCTTCCCCGCGCGCACGACGATCCAGGCGGGCGCGCTTCCCGGCGGCATTGCGGTCGAGATCGAGTGCATCGCGAGGAGGGCTCAATGAGAGTCCTGATCGCAACGGTCATGTCACTGTGTATCGCATCAAGCCAGGGTACCCAGCCGATCGCCATCACGCGCACCGGTTCACAGCCCACGATCAGCGGTCCGCCGGAGAATTTCACCGGCTCGGCACGCATCGTCCGCCTGTTGCGACCGAACGCCCCGGCCCGTACTTCGGTGGCGAGCGTATCGTTCGAGCCCGGCGCCCGCACCGCCTGGCACATTCACCCGTTGGGGCAGATTCTCATCGTGACGGCTGGGACGGGGTGGGTTCAGGCGAGCGGTGGGCCCGTCGAAGAGATGCGGGAGGGTGACGTGGTGTGGACCCCGCCCGGTGTGAAACACTGGCATGGCGCCACGCCAACCACCGGCGTGACGCATCTCGCGATTGTGGAGAATCTGCCCAATCGCGACGTCGAATGGCTGGAACATGTCATCGACCCGCAGTACCGGCGCGAGTCAAAGTGAGGACAGCCGTCGACGCACTCGACCTCGACACCCCTGCCCTGTACGTCGATCTCGACGTGCTCGAGCGCAACATCGCTCGGATGCAGGAGCAGTGCCGCACCTGGGGCGTGGCGCTCCGGCCGCACGTGAAGACCCACAAGATCCCGGAAATTGCGCAGATGCAGCTCGATGCCGGCGCGATCGGGATCACGGTCGCCAAAGTCGGCGAGGCCGAAGTGCTGCCTGGCGACGATGTGCTCGTCGCCTACCCGCTGCTGAAGCCGAAGCTGCCGCGCCTGAAAGCGCTGGCGAAACGGCGGCACGTAAAGGTCGCGGTGGATTCAGTGGACGTCGCCCGCGACCTCCAGGGGATCGCAACGCTGGTAGAAATCGACGTCGGTGTGGGACGCACTGGCGCGCAGTCACCCCAAGAAGCAGTGCCGATCGCGCAGGCGTGCTCCGATTTCCAGGGAATCTTCTATTGGCCATCGTGGCTCGACGAAGCGGGCTTCCGGGCAGCATGCGTGAAGATCGATGCCGTGCTTGCCGCGCTCAACGCGGAGGGCTTCGAGGCGAAGATCGTGTCCGGAGGTTCGACGCCCGGTGCCGCGAAGACGCCGCTGATTCCGCAGACAACCGAGATCCGGCCTGGCACCTACGTCTTTTACGACGCGAGCAGCCTTGCGGCCAAGGTTTGCGTCGAAGCGGATTGCGCACTGCGCGTGCTGACCACCGTCGTCAGCACCGCGGTGCCGGGCCAGTGCGTGATCGATGCCGGGTCAAAGACGTTCTCGAGCGATCAGACATTTGGTGTCGGAACGTACGGGCACTTCCCCGGGCGCTCGTGGACCATGCGAAAAATGAATGAGGAGCATGGCTACGTGGAGATCGATGGGAAGCCGCCCGTCGGTGAAAAAGTCTGGGTGGTGCCGAGCCACTGCTGCGCGACGGTCAACCTGCACGATGAGATCTGGTACGGGCGCCGCGACCGAGTGGAAGGAAGCTGGACGGTCGCGGCCCGTGGGAAGGTGCGGTAGAACCGATGACTATGGCGTCAACAGCCTGGTGAACGAGAGCGAACCCAGCTTCCACTTTCCGTTCTGCTGCACATAGACCTCCGTCACCATGAAGGGGTTGGTGACCTCGTTGCCGCCGACGACGGCATCGAGACGAATCCTGTTCAACACAATAGCCGTTGTCCCGATGAATCGGACCGACGTTTCGAAGATCTCCGCATGCTTGTAGTGGATCCCTCCACTTCTGATGACCTCGAGCTCGCGGTCTGTACCCCAGGATCCGCCCATATGGACAAAGACGGCCTGGCCATCGAAGAGCGCAGCCAGGGAATCGACGTTGCGCTCTGACATCCAGCGCCACTTGGTTCGCGAGAGGGTGAGTAGTTCTCGCTCCAGCCTGCTATTCGCGCTGTCGGCCTTGACGGCCTGCGCCATGGTCGGCGTCGAGCAGGCTAGAGAGAGCGCGGCGAACGCAAGGATGATCGCTTTCATGGTTGGGATCTCCGTGGGGAAATGTGCGTCATGGCCGCGGCTTCGCCGCCGTGGCGGCGTGCTCGGTCACGTCGAGCCGTGCTTTCCAGGGATCTCGCGTAGCGACCGCCGAGCCGTCGGATCGGAATTCGAGGATCTCGTTCTTCTCCGGATCGCGACGCGGCCACCTCGGTAATCCCGGACGATTCGGGTCGCCTGTCTTTGCAAAGTTGGTCCAATAGCTGTTGACCATTCGGGACATCTCTTGGTCCTGCGACGTCGGCGTGGCCCCGCCCGGTCGGGCGCCCAGCGTTCCGAACACAAATGGGATTTCGGCGCCGTGTGGCACGCCACTCCGCCACCGCTCCCGCATCGCTGTGGGGATGTAGGCGAAGCGATACAGGTACGCTGGCGCGCCTTTGGCGGCGAAGGCGGTTGCGGTGAAGCGTGCCGGCTCGGTCTGGACCCGATCGGTGCCGGCCATCTCAAGCAGCACCGGGAGCTCGGTGGACCCGTCGGGGTCATAGGCCGCGATCGCCTCGGCTTTCCGGTCTCCGAATTGGGAGAACAGCGCCTCCTTCGTGTCCGCACTGATGAAGCCGACGAAATCGGCGCTGGTGGTTCCGATGATCAGTGGAACCCGCAACTGGCGCCCGGCTTCATAAGCGCTCTGGGCGGTTTCCACCATCAGCCGGCCGTCGAGAATCGGACCCGAATAGGTGAGCGGACCCCCTGGTCCCGCGGTCTCCTGACCTCCATCGATGATTTCGGCGACACTGAGGGCGCGCAGCGTGGCCAGCTCGGCGGAATCGACGCCCTGGATGCCGTGCCGGCGCGCGAAATTCACACCGATCGACTCCGCCGAGATCGGATAGTGCGGATCGACTCCATTCTCGCGTATCGGCCGCCCAGTGAGCACGCCGTCCCGTCCGCCGCCGGACTCGATGATCGCCTTGTGGAATAGGCCACGCGACAGCGGCGAGGTGAGGTGGATATGCACCGACACGCCGCCGGCAGACTCGCCGAAGATGGTGACGTTCGCGGGATCACCGCCGAACGCTCCGATGTTTCGCCGGACCCACTGCAGCGCGGCGATCTGGTCCATGTAGGCGTAGTTGCCCTTGAGCTCTTCCGGATGCTCGCGGCTCAGCCCGGGGAACGCGAAAAAGCCGAGGCGCCCCAAACGGTAGTTGAAGGTGACCAGGATGACGCCTTGCTTCGCGAACTGCACTCCCGAAAAGTCCGGCTGGGATCCGCTCCCGACTACGAAAGCGCCTCCGTGGATCCACACCATGACGGGCAGCTTCGCGCCCGGCGCGGCACCAGCCGGTCGCCACAGGTTGACGAACAGGCAATCTTCCGAGGAAGTCGTCGACATCGGCGCGGAGCCTGGTGGAAAGGCGGCCTGCGCGCAATTCGCACCGAACGTGCTCGCGTCGCGTTCTCCTTGCCATGCGGCCACCGGTTGTGTCGGGCGCCAGCGCTTTGCGCCGACCGGAGGCGCCGCATACGGAATCCCCTTGAAGCTGGAGACATCCCCTTCGGTCACGCCGCGCACGACTCCTGCAGCAGTACGAACGGTCTGCGCCGTTGCGAGTTCCGAACAGGCCAGCGATGCCGCGAAGAGTGCGACCAAGACTCGCTTGTTCATTCGATGTGCTTCTCCCAGAAGGTGAGGGCCGCAGCGATCCATCCCTCGGCGCTGGTACCGACCCCTAGGCCGAAGCCATGACCCACACCGGGATACCTGTGGTACTCCACGTCGGTCCCCGCCCTTCGCAACGCCGTAACCCGCCTCTCCATCAGCACAGGAGGTGCGATCCCGTCGGCATCGCCAACGGCAACAAAGGTCGGCGGTTCGGACGGAGCGAAATCGGAATGGCCCGTGTAGAGCAGGACGACGATGGCTGGCCGCGGCAGGGTTGCACCGCCAAATCGTGCCGTGCCGTGGGAACCGATCGAGGCGGCCATCCTCGCACCGGCGGAACTGCCCCAGAGTGAATAGCCGGCCGTCGTCACACCAAGCGGCGCGGCATTCCGGAAGATGTACGTCAGTGCCGCCGCCAGATCCTCTGTCGCGAACCGGCCGCCCTGTACGGTGCGATATTTGAGGACAAATGCGTTGAAGCCGCGTTTGTTGATCTCGACCGCGTACGGGAAGCCCTCGTGGACGGACGCCACGTAGGCGAACCCGCCGCCGGGCGCAATCACCGCGAACGGTGCGCCGGGCTTGCCGCGGAAAAGCAAGAGGCCCGTGTTCCGACGCGACGGTTCCGCCTCCATTTCGGCAGCGGTGTAGAACTCGTGGAACACCTTTCGACCCAGGGCCGCGTCGTCGATCATCCGGTTGAGTGACGACACGACGACGGCGGGATCGACGTGGGTGTGGTACGGGAGGAGCGAGGCGATCTCCTTCAGCCGCAGGGTCGTATCGTAACGGCGGTCATCCCATGGCAGGAGCAGACCAGCAAAGCCGGAGAATGCCGGATGCTCCAGGAGCTCACCGACTGTGTTGTCGACGCGCAGGTGCACCGCGGGTGGCGGGCTCGCCACCTTCATGTTCTCTCCTTGGGCACTCAGGCCACATGGTGCCACGGCCGCGTACCACACGGCCCCAGCCGCGCGACGAGTTAAGCGGCTCATTTCTTCGGCGGCGCCTCCACGCCTGAGAAGGCCAGCACCTGGTCCGGCAGACGCTGCCCCTGGATCTCGATCGCTCGAACCGCCGCATTTAGATCGGCCAGCTCAGTTGACGTGAGTCGCACCTCAGCTGCCCCGCTGTTTTCGATCATGTGAGCCATCTGCGTCGTCCCCGGGATCGGCACGATCCACGGCTTCTGCCCGAGCAGCCACGCGAGCGCGATCTGCGCGGGCGTGGCGTGCTTTTGCTCGGCCCAACGCTTGACTAGCGCGACGAGCTGCAGGTTGTGGGGTAGGTTCTCCGGCGCGAAGCGGGACTCGACAGCGCGGATGTCGCCGGGCGCGAAGCGCGTGTTCACGTCGATCCAGCCGGTGAGGAACTGCACGCCGAGCGGGCTCCACGACACGAAGCCGATGCCCAACTCCTCACAGAGCGGCAAAACTTCTCGCTCAGGACCACGCCATAACATCGAGTATTCGTTCTGCACGGCGGTGACCGGCAACGCGGCGTGCGCGCGGCGCAGCGTGTTGAGCCCCATCTCCGAGAGTCCCCAGTGGCGCACCTTGCCTTGGTCCATGAGCTCCTTGACCGCTCCAGCGACATCCTCGATAGGGACCTCCGGATCAACCCGATGCTGATAGAGGAGATCGATCCGGTCGGTCCGGAGCCGTCGGAGCATGCCTTCGACCGCGAGCTTAATGTGGTCGGGCTTGCTGTTACGGCCCGGGCGCCGCTCGCCGGTTTCGAGGTCGATGTTCCAACCAAACTTGGACGTGATGACGACCTTGTCGCGGAAAGACTGGATGGCTTCGCCTAGGATGCGCTCGCACTCGTGCGGCCCATAGGCTTCCGCCGTATCGAAGAAGGTGACGCCACTGTCGAAGGCCCGCCGGATGATGTTGATCATCTCCGGGCGGTGGGGCACCGTCGTCTCGTACTTGCGGCGCATGTTCTGCACGCCGAGTCCGATGCTCGATACTTCGAGCCTACCGAGCCGCCGCCGGCCAATCGCATGGGCGGCAGACGTGCCGCTTGACGATGCCGTCGGTGCGGACGCCTGCGTAGTGAGGCCGCCGAGCAGCGGCGCGGCGGCCAAGGCGCCCGCGGACTGCAGGAAGGTGCGGCGCGCGATTCTGTTGTCGCGTTCGTTTGACATGTCTCAGCGTCCTTCTATCGTGGTTGATACGGTACGATTACGGCTCTCGCGAGCTCAACGAGCGCGACAACGGTGTTGCCAACCAAGGTTACGCCGGAGGCGCGGGTGAGCCCGTCCTGGAGCACGCGAACCTCCGCGCGATCGCCACTGATCGTGAGCTCGGCGACACGTCCCTGTTGCTCGGCCTGGATCAACGTCCGTGGACCCACGCTCCGCAAACCGTCCGGCCGCACCAGCGGCAGTGACGTCTCGATCGGCACGATCGGGCCTGCGCTGCCGTCCGGCTTCACCGGAATGCGAAACAGCTTGCCGGTGGCGAAGTTGTTCACGTACAGCGAGCCATCGGCGAGGACGGCGAGACCGTCGATGACGTTCAGCTGCTCATCGCTCGTCCACACCTCCAGCGCGGTCGCACCGGGCTTCAGTCGGTGGACGCGGCCGCGAAACGACTCGGATACGTAGGCCGTACCGTCGACCGACAGCGCGATATCGTTGCACACGCCGCTGTTGGGTGGGAATGGGTACGTCCCTTTGGCGGCGCCACTCGTCAGGTCGAAGGACCGGAGCGCGGTCTGTCCGGTCACCGGCGTCCCGTCACGGCCGTCCGTAGCATTCTGGCAGACCCAGAGCGTGTTGGTCTTGTCGTCCGCGAGGACGCCGAGCACCCGCGTCAGGCCGGCGGTCGATGCGAGAATCCACGGCTCAGCTTGACCGGCTCCCGGCGCGGCGCGGTAGATCGTCCCTTTCGCCATGCTGCCGAAATACACCGTGCCGTCTCGACTCGAGGTGAGATTCTCCGCGACGACGCCGGTGTCGTTGATCGTCACCTGCGTTCGGTTCTGCCCTGGAGCGTAGCTGACACGGAGGAGGCGATTGCCGGTGTCGTCGCTAATCAGGACGGAGCCGTCCGGCAGCTGCAGCACATCGACGGGCCGCCCGAGGGCCGCCGCCCCGGCAGCCCGGCCGCCTGGCGCGCTCGCTCTGTTGGGCAGGAAACCGTCCAGGAACGTTTCGTAGCTGGTCACACGGCGTCCATCCGTGCGCGCCACCATGACGCGATAGCCGCTCGGAACCGACCGGTTCCACGAGCCATGCTGTGCGATGATCACCGCGTTCTTGTAGCTCGCCGGAAACATGTTGCCCGTGTAGAACGTGATCCCGAGCGCCGCCACGTGGGCGTCGAGCTTCAGCGCCGGTGGTTCCGTCGTGGAGCAGGCCCGCTGCGCGCCGAACACCGGATCCGACACGTCACCCTGATGACAGAATGGGAATCCGAAATGCAGGCCGGGCTTCCAGGCGACATTGAGCTCGTCGCTCGGCACGTCGTCGCCGAGGAAGTCGCGACCATTATCGGTGAACCACAGCTCCCGTGAGATCGGGTGCCAATCGAAACCGACGGTGTTCCGGATCCCTTCAGCGAACACCTCGAGCGCCGATCCGTCGGGCTTCATCCGCAGAATCGTGGACACCATGGGCGGGGACAGGCAGATGTTGCACGGAGCGCCGACCGACATGTACAGCAAGCTGTCGGGTCCGAACGCGATGAACTTCCATGTGTGGCCCTCCGTCGAATTCGGCAAGCTGTCACGCACGATGACCGGGGCAGGAGGCGAGTCGAGATGGCGTCCGATGTCATCGAACCGCAGGAGCTTGCTCGCAGTCGCCACATACAGCGCGCCGTTGTGTATCGCGACGCCATTGGGCTGATCGAGGCCGCTGGCGATCAACACCACCCGGTCGGCCTTGTGATCGCCGTCGCGATCGATGACCGCGTGCACCTTGCCGGCCCTCATCGATCCGACGAACACGGTGCCTTGCGGACCCAGCGCCATCTCGCGCGCGTTCTCGACGTTCTCGGCGAACACGGTGACCTGGAATTCCGCGGGGACCACCCACTGAGGCTGCTGTGTCAGGCCTGCGATGATACAGAGCGTCAAAGTAGTCATGATCTTCCCCTTACCCATTCGTGAACTTCAGTACAGCCTCCGGCAGCCGCTCGCCGTGCACGTGGATCCGGGACGCGGCTTCCTCGATGTTCCGCAGATCGGCGGGGGTCACCTCCACGTTCACCGCGCCAAGATTCTCTTCGAGGCGCGACAGTTTCTTCGTGCCTGGAATCGGGACGATCCAGGGCTTCTGCGCGAGCAGCCACGCAAGCGCGATCTGCGCCGGCGTGGCGCCTTTCTTCTCGGCGACGCGCTTCACGAGATCGACCAGTGCCATGTTGGCCGCACGGGCGTCCGGTGCGAAGCGCGGCGATATGCTGCGAAAGTCCTTCGCATCGAGCTGCGTCGTCGTGTCGATCGTTCCGGTGAGGAACCCGGCGCCGAGCGGGCTGAAAGGAACGAAGCCGATGCCGAGCGCTTCGCACGTCGTGAGCACGCCGTTCCGTTCCGGGTCCCTGGTCCAAAGCGAGTATTCACTTTGGACGGCCGCCAGCGGTTGCACCGCGTGCGCACGCCGGATGGTCGGCGCACTGGCTTCCGAGAGACCGAAGTAGCACACCTTGCCCTGCGTGATCAGCTCCTTGACCGCGCCCGCGACATCCTCGATGGGCACGTTCCGATCCACGCGGTGCTGGTAGAGCAAGTCGATCGTCTCGACTTTGAGCCGCCGCAGCGAAGCCTCGGTGACCTGGCGGATGTGCTCGGGCGTCGAGTCGAGACCGTAGCGCGTGCCGTCCGGCTTGATCCCGAAACCGAACTTGGTGGCGATGACTACGCGGTCGCGCATCGGCGCGAGCGCTTCGCCTACCAACTCCTCGTTGGTGAAGGGGCCATACGCCTCGGCGGTGTCGAACAGAGTCACGCCGCGCTCGACGGCAGCGCGAATGATCGCAATTCCTTCCTTCCGACCGGCCCCAGGCCCGTACACACTTCCGAGGCCCATGCAGCCGTAGCCGAGGGCGGAAACGACCAGGTTGCTGGTACCCAGCGCTCGTGTCTGCATAGCCTCGAATCAAGCGCGGAGCGCTCGGTTGATCTACTTGCCAACGCTGTCCAAACCGGTAAGCATCTATTACCAATGGCTGAGGAACTCGATGGCATGGCGACCTTCGTTGCCGTGGCGGAAGCGAAGGGATTTCGGGCGGCCGGGGATCGCCTGGGCGTCACGCACTCGGCGGTGAGTCAGGCAGTGCGCCGACTCGAAGCGCGCCTCGGCGTCGCGCTCGTGCGCCGCACCACGCGGAGTATTCACCTCACCGACGCGGGTGAGCGCCTCTATAGCGCCCTACGTCCGGCGCTCGACGAAGTGCGCGCCGCGGTCGCGGAGGTCCGGGAGACCGGGACCGCGCCTCGAGGCACGCTGCGGCTCCATTCATCGCGGGCCGCCGAAACCCTGTTCGGCGAGTCGCTACTCTCCGGATTTCTTGCGGCACATCCGCAGATCCAGCTCGATCTCGTCGTGAGCGATGCACCGGTGGACATCGTCGCGGACGGCTACGACGCGGGCATCCAGCTTGGCGAAGTCATCGACAAGGACATGGTCGCCGTGCCGGTGACCGGCGACCTGCGTCTCGTGGTTGTCGGTTCGCCGTCGTATTTCGCTCGCCACGGAGCCCCATTGCATCCCCGCGACCTTACGCAGCACGAGTGCCTCAATTGGCATCCGACCGCCGAGGCGGCGCCCTACCGTTGGGAGTTCACGGAAAACGGCCGTGACTTCTCGGTCGCGGTTTCGGCACGGGTGCTGTCAACGGATGCGGCGCTCAACCGTCGTCTCGTCACCGCAGGGATCGGCATCACGATGGCGTACAAGGCGCACGTCCGGGATGCACTGGCACGCGGAGACCTCGTTCCGGTGCTCGAGAAATTCTGCGCGCCATTCCCCGGCTACTATCTGTATTATCCACAGTATCGCCACGCGTCTCGCGTGTTGCGCGCGCTGGTCGATCACATCCGCGTCTGGCGACGGAGCACTCGCAGCGGGACACGGATCCGCTGAGCTGACCGCGCCACGTCTTCGGGAGTAGCATTGCGCATGGATCTCGTGACGTTCGGCGAAGCAATGGTGCGGTTCTCGCCGCCGGCCTTGCAGCAGCTCGAGCAGCTCTCGACCCTCCAGGCGAGCGTCGGCGGGAGCGAGCTGAACGTCGCCGTGCTCGCCGTCCGGCTGGGCGTCGCGTCGCGCTGGGTGTCTCGCCTTCCCGACAACGCGCTGGGCCGCATGATCGCCGATCGCGCGCGGGAGCAGGGCGTAGACCCACACGTCGAGTGGACCACCGATGGACGAGTGGGTCTCTACTTCGTGGAGATTGGTGGCGCACGCATCTCCAGTGTCCTGTACGATCGTGCGGGATCGGCGTTCAGCCGAGTCATGCCCGGCAGCATCGAGTGGGCTTCGGTGTTTGCCGGCGCGCGCTGGTACCACGTCAGCGGGATCACACCGGCGCTCAGCGACGGCGCAGCCCAAGTCACCGCCGAGTCCCTCGCAGCGGCCAAGAAGGCCGGCCTCACGGTGAGCTACGATTTGAACTACCGCAGCAAGCTGTGGAGTGCCACGCAGGCGTGCGCCGTGCAGGAACCGTTGATGGAGTACGTGGATGTGCTCGTCGCCGGCGAGGAAGACGCCCGGGTGATCTTCGGTGCCGAGTCCGCGGAATCACTCGCGAAGCAGTTCGACATCGGCGCGGTGGCAATCACACGGCGGGATAATCCCTGCTCTGCCACTATCGCGGCCGACGGGAAGGTCTACAGCGCGCCGCGCGTCGAGGTTACGACGGTCGATCCGATAGGTGCAGGCGACGCGTTCACGGGCGGGCTGATCGTAAGCCGGCTCGAGAATCGGGGCTGGGACGACGCCCTCAGCTTCGCGACCGCGACCGCCGCACTCAAGCATACCATCCCTGGCGACTTCTGCCTCGTGACCCGCAGCGACGTGGACCAGCTCCTGCGCGGCGGCAGCTCGCGAGTGTCACGTTGAAAGAGAAAACGGTCTCCAGGCTTCGCGAGGTTGGCATCATCCCGATCATCCGCGCGCCCAGCGCTGATGTTGCGATGCCAGTCGCAGAAGCCCTGCTGCAAGCGGGACTTCCCGTCGTCGAGATCACGATGACAGTGCCCAACGCCATCGACGCGATCAGCGCTGTCGCGAAGCGCTTTGCCGGCAAGCTGATCGTCGGGGCCGGAACTGTGACGGACGCCGAGACTGCCAGACGCGCGATCGACGCGGGGGCCAATTTCATCGTGACGCCCTGCCTCGTACCGGAAGTCATCGATGCGGCTCATCGTGCGGAGGTCGCCGTGCTTCCGGGCGCGCTCACGCCTGGCGAAGTCTTCGAGGCGTTTCGCAAGGGCGGCGATATGGTGAAGATCTTTCCGGCGCAGAGCGTCGGCGGAGCGGGCTACGTGCGGGCGCTGCGCGGTCCTTTTCCAGGCATTCCGCTCGTCCCCACGGGCGGCGTGACGCTCGAGAACATCGCGGAAATGTTCAAGGCAGGCGCCGCGGCGGTCGGCGTCGGGACTGAGCTTATCTCAAAGGAAGCATTGGCTCGGCGCGACTACGCAGCGATTGGGGCGCTCGCCGAACATTTTCTCGCGGCGGTGCGGGAGGCGCGCAGGACGTCCTAAAAGCGGGTCCCTTCGCTGCGCTCAGGGCAGCTCTTCGCTACGCGCGCGTTCCGCGCGCCGTGCCAACAGCAGATCCTTCGCGTCGCGCGCGTTCCGCGCGCTCCGCTCAGGATGACAGGCTACGCGCGCCCTTTTGGAAGAGGGAACCAATCCTCAGCCAGATCTCTCCAGGTAGGGTTCCGTGCTTCGATCAGACTGATCTTCCGCGATCGTTTCCAGCCCTTGATCTCCTTCTCGCGAGCAATGGCATCGCGAATGTCGCCAAACTACTCGAAGTGGACGAGGCGATTGACCCGGTATCTGCTGGTGAACCCGGCGTTGAGGCCCTGTTTGTGCTCGTTCACGCGCCGCGAGAGGTCATTTGTGACGCCTATGTATAGCACGCGGGAGCGACTCGCCATGATATAGACGTTGTAGATGCGCACCTACCAGGATGGTGGATCTCGTTCCTACAACTGTCATCATTTGTGCGCAGGCAGGACCTCATTCCTACTCTCTTCCTTCGTTCTTCTTCCTTGCTAACCAAAGCAGGGCTTGTCATCCTGAGCGCCGAAGGCGCGCAGCGCCGGAGGCGCGAAGGATCTGCTTTTCGGTCCGAAGCAGATCCCTCGCTACGCGCGCGGCTAAGAAGATCCGCCGCCTCATCGCGCCAACTCAGCAACCCGACGCCTCCAGAGCACATCCAGTTGATCCAGAGACACCTTGAGAACGCGAGCCGCCGCATCGACGACGGCCCGCGGCTCACGGCCGGCGCCGGCAAGCTCCCGAAGTGCCGCGAGCCCGCCGGCGTCGTAGAGCATTTTGCAGAGAACCGCGAGGCCAGCATATCCGACGTCGAGCGTTCCCGCTCGCGGCGGTGGGTCTGAGAGAACGGCTTCCAGCGTCAGATCAGCGTGTGCATCCAGGTATGCTTTGAGTCCCGGGTAGAGCGCGAGGGGCTGTACGTCCTGACCACCGGTTACGTTCGCGACGAGTGTGCGAATCAGTTACGTGCTGTCGAGACCGACGGCGGGGGCCAAGTGAACCACGGTGTACGCCGAGAATCCCTGATAGACAGAACTGCACAAGAGATCACCAACGGACCACCGTGCACGCTCGGACGCTGACCACAGCAGACTCTGTTGCGAGCAGCTCGGCCCACTCGACAGGTAGCTCCGCCACAGAGCGAAGATCTCATGACTCGCACCAAGCGTGTCGACGCCGAATCCAACGGCTACGCGCACGGCAGGGGCCTGCGCTCGCATTGCGGCAGCGGGGCTGAGGGCGACGACCAGAATTGCTTGGGCAAGCAACGGACGAATCATAAGCAATAAACACAGTCTAACACAATCAAAGTGGACAAAACAGTAACAAAAGAGTAGCTTGGGCTCAGAACGAACGGGGGCACCACCCATGCCTGCACACCAACCGATAGCCAGCTACGCCGGTTTCCTGCGCGCGCTGCTGAGTGACAGGGAGCACTTCTTCGAAGAGGTCGTCGAGGACGTCGCTCTCCCCGGCAAGCTGCGATACGCGGTCCTGACCATTGTTGCGTTTTCCGGATTCTTCGGCGTCGTAGCCGGTGCGTATTCGGGACCGGCGCAGGCCGCATCCGCCGCGATCAAGCTGCCGTTTCTGTTCTTCGCGACGTTCATCGTTTGCTTCCCCGCCTTCTACGTCGTCCAGGTGCTTGTTGGCTCGCGGCTGCGCCTGATGCAGGTGATCGTGCTGGTGCTCGGCGCTCTGGCTCTCACGTCGATCCTACTCGCCGCTTTCGTGCCGATCACCGCGTTCTTTCTCGTCACGGGAGCGAATTACTACTTCCAGCATCTTCTGAACATCGCGATCGCGGGTGTGGCCGGGCTCTTCGGGATGTATGCCTTGCATGATGGGCTCAGTGTGGTTTGCGAGAAACGCGGTGTGTATCCGCGGAAGGCGCTCACCATCATGCGAGCCTGGGCGCTGTTGTTCGCGTTTGTCGGCATCCAATTGGCATGGACGCTTCGTCCCTTCCTCGGTGATCGCAATCAGCCCTTCCAGTTGTTCGGCAAATACCAGGGCAACTTCTACGCGGCGATCATCTATGCGGTGAACAAGCTGTTCCAGGGAACGGACAGGCCTGCGGCGCCACGCAGCGCAGTCGACACGCTGCCTCGCGGCTTCATCTTCTCTCCGCTGGACACGCTGACCGACACCACAAGACAGCGCAGGCGTCCATGACGGCCGATGGGAGCCGGGAGATCCTCACGCTCGAGGAGGTCGCCACGTACTTGCGTCTCACACCGCAGACGATCTACAAGTGGGCCCAGGAGAAGCGGATTCCCGCCGCCAAGCTGGGAAAGGAGTGGCGCTTTCGGAAGAGCATCATCGATCGTTGGCTGGACGAGCAGATCCTGAGACCCGATTCGGGCTTCGAGCACTTGAAGCAGGACCCCTGATCCACGACAGCTCAAGTCGCCGTTTCACAAGGGGCATGCGGTCGTGAGTAGCACGCGATACCCCGTCGGGGCCTGGGTGGCTTACGCCGCCGCGCTATGGGCCGCCGTGTTCGCGGTGTTTCACATCAGCTGGGCGGCCGGCTGGTACCCCCTGCTGAACGCCGCCGAGGCGCGCGCGGGATTCGCGATCACGTGGAAATGGGTCTACCTCGTGTTTGTGACCGCGATGTTCATTATCGCGGTTCCCGTTGCGCTGACTCCGGTAACGACGTGGGGTCTGCGCCTGCCGCAACGTCTCATGTATCGGCTGGCGTGCATTGGTACGACGCTCCTCGTACTCCGGCTCGTGGCCCTGCTGGCGCAAACCGCGTATCTCGCTGCCGTTGGCAGGTTCCGTTTTTCTCTTGTTGGACACTGGGACTGGTGGTTCATTCTGGGCGCCATCTTGTTTACCGCGAGCACCTGGCGCTGGCGCTGGATGCGAGGCGGTCCTAAAAGCAGCTCCTTCGCGCATCCTTTGTAGAACCTTCAGATCTTCTCATTCCTCTTCCTACCTCACGAGAGCGAGCGAACACTGTCATCCTGAGCGCCGCAGGCGCGAGGATCTGCTTCTTCGTGGTCCTCCTCACGCAGTCGTCAGCCGGATGATGGGCAGTTCGGGTGGATTCCCCCATCGCGGGACCCATGCGCTGCCAATCCCCGCCGAAACGTATAGCCAGGTTTGGTCGACTCGCTTGAGGCCGTGCAAGTACTTCCGACCGAATTGGGATGGTGCGGTGATCGGACCGATGAACGGCAGATGGGCCTGCCCGTTGTGCGTGTGCCCGGACAGCATGACGTCCACCCGAAGGTCAGCCGGCAGATACTCGATCAAGTCGGGATTGTGCGACAGCAAGACGCGCGGCACGTGGGGCGGAACACCCGCAAATGCATCGTCTGGACGAACGGCCCCGTGCGTAAAGTCGTCCACTCCGCCGATTGCGAGCACCCCCGCGTCGCGGGAGATCAGGACGTGCTGATTCACGAGCATCCGCGCGCCCCCGCGCTCGACCGATTCCGCTACGGCATCCGGATCGACCCAATGGTCGTGATTGCCCAAAACCGCCAACGTGCCGTCGCGCGCCTGGAATCGTGCGACGATCTCATCGAGCCCGCGTAAATCGCTGCGCGAGTGGCTGACAAAGTCGCCGCCGAGGACAACGACATCGGGTTTTAGCTCGCTCACCCGCTCGGCCACGCGGCTGAGCCAGCTCATGGGAACCGCGGGGCCGTGGTGCAGATCCGTGACCAGTGCGATGCGGTAGCCCTCGAGCTGCGCGCCGAGGCCGCTGATCGCGAGAGCCGCCTCCGGCGTCTCGAGCACGGCCTTGTCCCACCGAAAAAATGGGGCAGCAATACGCTCGGCTGCCCAACCGAACGGAAACTTGGTGAGTCGCTCGAGAAGTGGAAATCGGCGCTCGCGCGACGGCGCGCGACGCCGCGGGTGCAGGAAGAATCCCTGATCTTTCATAGTTCTTTCATCTCGCGCAGCAAGAGCAGGTCCTTCGCTCCGCGCGCGTTCCGCGCGCTCCGCTCAGGATGACAGGCTCCGCGCGCGTCTTTGAAGAAAACAAAACCGCTCAGGCGGGCGAGAACGTCGCAACTACCAACCCGTTGGCATTGCGGTACGGATGGCCGTAGCGGGCGCGCCGAACGTCGTCCCACGACGTCTCGCGCCAGCGGTTGTCCCGGGAGATCCGCCTGAGGTACATGGGACCGTCGAGTGGGATTCGGCCGTCATTCAGCATCTGGTCGAGGTGCGGGTTGTATCCCATGGGGAGCGTGACGACAAGTCGGCCGTGTGGCGAAAGACAGCGCTGCAGGTGAGCGATCGCGCGCCATGGTTTTTCCGGCTCGAGCGGCTTCTCGTTGAATCCCACGTGCTCCAGGGTGGAGATACTGAGAATCAGATCGTAGGGCTTGGTAGGGCGGAAGTCGACGACGTCCACATTTTGCACGCCGGCCGCCCGCTCGTATTTGTCGACGACGTCGTGGCGCGTGGGGAAATAGTGACTGAGGACGTTGCCGACCTCGAGCACACGCTCGGGCGGCACTCGCTGGACGATTGACCACACGATCGGGATCTCGACTGCGCGCTCGTTGCAGTACGTCTGATTGTAGGCGTGGTAGAAGTACCGGTAGTGGACGCCGCGCGCGGTGAACGAGCGTCCGGACTTGAAGCGCCGATAATACGCGCTGAGGAACGAGCGCCTCCAGGTCCGGAGAAGGACTTTGATGGCAGACTCGGCCACTACGTCACTGCCTTCTTCACGAGGGCGCTGATCCTCGCCTCCTCCGCGGCAGTCAGCTCTTTCAGGGCAAACCCGGTGGACCACATGTGGCCTTCGTCGAGCTTCGCCTGGTCGCTGAAGCCGAATGTCGCATACCGCGTTTTGAACTTCTTCGCGCTCTGGAAGAAACAAACGACCTTCCCGTTTTTGGCATACGCGGGCATCCCGTACCAGGTCTTGGGAGAGAGAGAGGGCGCGCTTTCCTTTATTATGGCATGGAGCCGCTTGGCCATGCCACGATCCGGTTCCTGCATGGCGGCAATCTTCGCGAGCAGGTCGCTTTCCCCATCCGCCTTTGACCCTTTCAGCTCCCGGGCGCGGTCCTTCATCGCCTCGCGTTCCACATCCGTGAATCTCCGGGACGTCTTGGACTTCTGCGTGCCCTTCATTACTGGTTTCCTTTCGTCAGGTGTCGATGCTCTGTGAAGAATTCCCCTTGAACTGCTTTGTGTACTCCCCGTGCAGCCGCTGCCAGCCGCGGACCTTCATCGCGTCGGGACCAACGATGCGGCCGATCGGAGTTTCGTCGAGCAGGTGAGCCAGCACATCGAAACAGACATGCCAGCCGGCAGCCCCCATCGAGATGAAGCGGCGATCGATGCTTGTCCACAGTGTGAGGCGCGTACCGACACCGATGGCTTCGAGCTCCCACCGCATATCGTTGCCGCCCCAGGTGTAGACGAGCACCCTGGGAGCTTCGGCTCGCGTCACCGTCGTTTCGGTAACGTGCGGCGTGGGTGCTCCCACCGTGATGAGCTTTACCGTGGCTCCAACCGTACCCAGGCTCCCATCGGCGTCGAAGGGCGCCCACTCGCGCAGCTGCGCCGGGTCGGTCAGCGCCTGCCAGACTGTCTCCGGTGAGTGGCGCAGTTCTCTGACGAGAACGAGCGTCCAGTTCTCCCCTTCTTTTCGTGCCTGCGCCCCGCGGGCCGGGCCCGGAGTGTACTGCTCGCGAATGGTCATGGTTTTCTGCTCTCAGGCCAGCGGGCTGAGCGCGTAACGCCCATAGGCCACGAAGCCCGCCAGCAGCGCCATCGGAACGCTCCAGACCAGCGGATTGGCAGCGACCAGCTTGACCGAGACCCGCGCATAGACCGCTGAAAGGGACAGGTTTTCCAGCGTGACTAGGGCGGCGGCGAGGGGCGTCAGGGCGGGCATCCAGTTGATCGCAGCCGGGACGATCAGCAGGACACCGAACAGCACTTCGAGCACGCCGATCATGCGCCACACGCCGTCCGAGAGCGCGCGCGTTCCCTTCGTGACGTCTGCGGGGTTGAGGGCCTTGTATCCCCCACCCGCGATGCACATCAAGGCGAGCACGGCCTGAAGGATCCACAGCAGGATGTTCATGGTTTGGCTCCTTTGCCATCGGCGCGTTTGCGGCGCGACGGACGAGTCTTCCCTTCGGTGCTTGCCGCCTGGTCCAGGCGGTCGAGGTGGCGTTCGAGCGCATCGACGCGAGCGGACCAGAACCGGCGGAACTGATCCAGCCAGGCATCTACCTCCTGAAATGGTTCGGGCTTCAATCGGTAGAGACGGCGCTGGGCGTCCACCGTGGATTCCACGAAGCCGGCCTCGCGCAGCACGCGCAGGTGCTTGGACACGGTCGGCTGCGGCATCCGCAGCCGGCGCTCGATCTCTCCGACCGACTGTTGGGACAAGACCAGGAGGCTCAAGATCGCGCGGCGGTTCGGTTCCGCGATGATTTCGAAGATGGATTGCACCCTATAATATACCCGATAGAGCATATGCGTGTCAAGGCATATACTCCACGTCGCGCATCATCCGGGCATGGAGGGAGACACCGGCGTCGATGAGGACGCGCACGGCTGCGACGATCCGGTCGCCCGAATTACGGCCCAGCGCGTCCGCTAGCTTCGCTGCGGCCATGCTCCGCGAGCACCGCATCGCGCAGCGCCGCAATGGACTCTCCAAAACCGTAGAACGTCCGCGCGACGCGGTGCTCGCGGTCGAGCACGATGGTGTAGGGCAAGCCGCGATAGCCGTAGCGCGCGCGCAGTCGCCCGCGACCTTCAGCCAGTGGATACGTGACCCCCACCTCGGTGGCGAAACGGCGGGCGTCGTCCGAGTTCGCGTCCTCGTTCAGTCCGATGACCGCCACGCCCGTCGTGTCCACCTCCTGCCACAGTCGTTCGAGCGCGGGCATCTCGTGGCGGCAGGGGCCGCACCAGCTCGCCCAGAACGTCAGCACCACCGTCTTGCCGCGATAGTCGGCGAGCCGTACGGTGTCGCGACCATCGAGAGCCGGGAGCGCGAAGGGCGGAAACGGCACCCGCGGCTGCTCCCCGGTCCGGGCCAGCGCAACCTCGCGCGCGCGCACCGTGACGCGACCACGCGAGTCACCGTAGATCGCACTGCCCGCCGGCACGTCCCTCTCTCGCCACAGCCGGCCGTCGCGATCGAACACGTACAACCGGCCGGCGTCGCCTCCCGGATGGTCTGCGCCCAGTACATACAGCCGACCATCGGGCCCGACCGTGGCGGCGTGGTGCACAACCTCGAAGGTCAAACGCGGGGCCCCCCGGATGACCCGCAGCTCGGGTGGCCGTGACGCTGCGGCCAACGGTCGTGTGGTGGCCCACTGGAGCGTGCCGTGCATTCCGTAGCGGCGAACTTCGGGGGACAGCGCCGACACGAAGTAGATTCCGGTCCTGTCGGCGGCCACCCATCCTGCGTTGGCGAGATGGGTCAGCAACGGGTTCACGGGAAGGGCTACGGTGTCCAACCTGCCGGTGGCGGTCCCGGTCGAGTCCAGCAGCCACACGAGCGGCGACCCCGGCTGGATCGGCGCGAGCGAGAACTCGTCAATCCCACGAGCCGCGACCGCCCCGCCGTGCAGCGCGGCTCCCGGCGCGACGCCGGCCACGGTCTCGAGCCACGCGACGGCGGTGTCGGCGGCGAACCGCAAGACTGCGCCATCGCCCTCTGACACCCAGACTTGGTCATTGACGGCAAACGCGAAGAGCGGATGCGTCAGGCGCCGAGCGGTCTCCCCCGGCCCGCCGCTCAAGACCCCGCGAACGATCCCGTGGTGATCGAAGAGGACGACACGACCGCCTTCGCGATCAGGCCACGCCGAGCCGCCGTCGGGAAGCGCGCTCGCACCCCGGCTGTCGATGAAAAGAACGCGCGCCGGTGCGGGGCCACGGCGCTGCGACCACCACACAACAACGAGCGCAGCGAGGCTGGTCGCCAGCAGCGCCCGGCCTCGCCACGTCATCGCGCCTCCCCCCCCCAATGGACCGTCAGGTGGTCATTTCGATCGTTTCGATCACGATGGCTTTGAACGCGCCCTGCTCGACGACCCGGCCTTTCACGCGAACGCGGTGCTCGGCGTGCGCGCGTAGCTTCGCGTTCTCGCCGGCGGCGCCCATCCCGGCGTTGACCGGCATGTAGATCGTTCCGTCCGTCGCCATTAACGCGAGCGGTTGCCCCTTGTCGGCACACACCTGGGCGCATTCGCGGTGCGACGCGCCGCTCGCCTTGTTCACGAGTCGACACGACAGGTCGATGACGTCCGCCGTGATCGTGACGGCGGCTGGCTGCGCGGCCGCCGCCTTCTGCTCCTGTGCCGCGAGCGGCGATGCGACAACGAGCAGTAATCCGGAAACTGCGAAAGCGATGAACGTTCGCATCGTTATCCCTCCCAGGGTTGAAGTACGGCAGATCGAGGGCGCCCAGTCAGGGGACCCGACGGTTTCCCGAGCAGCTCGCGGCACCACTTGGCGAGCTGCTCCAACCGTTCGGCTGGCAGGCCGCCCACCACACCGTGCAGCAAGCCGTCTTGCATCCACCAGACCACACGATATCCGGCCTGGGCCGCGTGGCGCAGCTCGGCCGGCGCTCCACGGACGGCGAGCGGCAGGACGAAATACGACACCATCTGTCCTTCGAACTCATACTCGACGATCGCGCCGCGGTGCCCGTCGGCCATGCAAAGGCGTCCGCCGAGCAGCGCGCCACCGGCGAACTCGGGGATACGGAGCGCGAAGTCCACGCGACCGGCGAACCACCGGGTGACTTCCGCCGGGTCGCCGGAGCTGATCCCTCCACCCGCCACCAGGCGTTGATGCTCCGCCGTGAATAGGGAGAGGATGGTTCGCTCGGAGACGCCCCGATCTGGCCACCAAATCGCCACCGCGCCGGCTGCGATCAATACAGTCGCAGCCACGCCGAGTGCGACCTTGCGCAGTGCCGGCTGCCGACCACCGCGCACCATTGCGAGGACGCGGCGGCGCAGCGCGTCGGGCGCGCTGCGCCGGTCCGATTCGCGAACCGCGGCGCCCAACGTCGCCTGCTCGACGAAAAAGGCCGAGCAAGGCGCGCAGCCGGCGACGTGCTCCTGGGCTGCGAGCACGTCCGGCGACGCGGGCCGCGGCCCCTGCCCCGGCCACAGCACGCGCCGTGCCTGAGCGCAGGTAAGCAAACTTCCCGTCATGCCGTCATGTCTCCTTCGCGTCTCTCGAGTGCCGCCTTCAACGCTTGGCGACCACGATACAGTCGCGACGCTACCGTGCCCTCGGGCACGTCGAGCAGCTCTGCTACGTCTCGGAGCCTCCACTCTTCAGCGTCGACCAGCCACACCACGGTGCGATACGCGTCGTCGACGCGATGCAGCGCGGCGATCACTCGGTCACGCACATCTGTTCGGGCCGCGTCATCGAGCGGCGACCGCGCCGGACGCCAATTGGCCAGGGCGTCCTCGAACGCGGCCTCGGACAAATCCACCGCCAGGGACTCTCGACGCCGCCGGCGCGTCCGATCACGGTTCAGGTGCGTGCGTACGAGGATCGTGAACAGCCACGACCGGCCCGCCGCGGGGTCGCGCAGCTCGGCATACCCCTCGACCGCGCGCGCCACGGCGTCGTGCACCAGGTCTTCGGCATCCGCCGTTCGACCGCGGCACAGACGGAGCGCCGTGCGGTAGAGCGCGTCCAGATGGGCGTCGAGGAGCTGTTCAAGCGTTGGGCGCGGTGACTCCATCGGGGGTATAGGATGAGACACCGGAAGCTGGTGGAATCATCCCCTGGTGAGGGCGAAGGCTCAGCCCCGATCAGACGAAGGTCGCGATCTCTCCGAGCCTTTTCTTGGCGATGGTCGGCACGACGGCGTCGGCGGCTGGGTAGCCCACGACCAGCAGGAGCATCGGCCGCTCGTGCGACGGCCGGCCGAGGATACCGTTGAGAAATCCCATCGGGCTGGGCGTGTGGGTCAGCGAGACCAGCCCCGCGTTATGCACCGCGGCGATCAGTAGACCAACCGCGATCCCCACCGACTCTTGTACGTAATAGTGGATGACGCGACTGCCCGACGGTGTCACCCCGTAGCGCTGCGCGAAGACGGCGATCACGTACGGGGCCGTCTCGAGGTACGGCTTGTTTTCGTCGGTGCCGAGCACGGCGAGCGCGGCGAGCCACTCCTCGGGCGCCGTGGCGTAGAAGCGCCGCTCCTCCGCTTCTGCGCGTTCACGAATCCTTCGCTTGAGCGCCGGATCACTCACCGCGACGAAGTGCCACGGCTGCATATTCGCGCCAGACGGTGCGGTTCCCGCGGCCCGGAGGCACTCCTCGATGATCTCTCGCGGCACCGGACGATCCGAGAACTGCCGCACGGTGCGGCGCCGCTCCAGCGCAGCACGAAAATCCGCTGCCCGGCGCCGCATCACCTCTGGCGGATGCTCGACATAGGTCGTCAGGGGCACAAAGGTCGGCGCGCTCATACACGCTCCTCGCGGGTCGTCTCTGCCTCGCAGATTCGAAGAAGATGAGCGGTGATAGCACCGTGACAAGTGCGGAGGCTGACTTCAACGGACCCCTGGGGCAACGATCGCCTCGCGTTCACCGCCAAGGCCGCGATCGACCGCCGCAACGTCGGCCCCGTCTTGTGCTCCGCCCGGCGCAGTGTAACGTCAAATCCTCTCGCTGTGGTCCATGTTTCGTTTTGGAGGATCTCTCCATGTCGGTCTTCAAGGTGACCAGTACCGCACTCGCCGCGGCCGCGTTGGGTTCCGCGGGCGCGCTCGCGCAGGCGGTCGCGCCGAACCAGCCCGCGCCGTCGCATTACGCGATCACGAACGTCCGCATCGTCGCCGCGCCCGGTCGCACCATCGCGCGCGGCACCATCGTTTTCAAGGACGGCCTGATCGCCGCCGTGGGCCCCAGTGTGACGGCCCCGGCCGGCGCGTGGGTGATCGACGGCGCCGGCCTCACCGTCTACCCCGGGCTCATCGACGCGCTCTCAACGGTCGGGCTGCCTGCCTCGCTGCGCATTCCGGAACCTCGGCCCGCCGGTCAAAGCGCTCAAGGCGGTCAAGGCGGTCAGAGTGGTCAGCAAGCGTCCCAGCCGCCGTATTCATGGGGCCCGCAGGACCGGCCGGCCACGACGTCGTGGCTCAGCGGAGCAGACCAGCTTGGCGCGACCGACGAGCGCGTGACCTCGTGGCGCAACGCCGGATTCACATCGGCGGTCGTGACGCCCGAGCGCGGCTTCTTCCCCGGCCAAGCGGCGTTCGTGAACCTCGCGGGCGAGCGCGCCAACGACATGGTGGTACGCACACCAGTCGCGCTGCGCGTGAATCTCCAGGGCGGGCCGGATCATCGCGGCTATCCCAACTCCTTGATGGGGGCGATCGCCTACATCAAGCAGGCGTTCTTCGACGCCCACCAGTACGACCAGGCCTGGACGATCTATCAGGCGAAGCCCGCGGGCCTGGTGCGGCCGGAGTACGACCGCGCCCTCGAGCCGCTGCGCGACGCGCTCAAGGCGCGCCGCCCTGTGCTCTTCCCCGGCAACCTCGCCAAGGAAGTCGAGCGCGCCTACGCCATCGCGCGGGAGGCGGGCACGGTGCCCGTGGTGTACGGGCTGCAGGAGGGGTACCGCATCCCGAGCGTGGTAGCCCGCGCGGGCGCGCCGGTGCTCGTGAACGTCGATTGGCCGGTGCGCGACAAGGACGGCGACCCCGACGCCGACGTGCCGCTGGCGACGTTGCGCTTCCGCGACCGCGCGCCCACCACGCCCGGTGAGCTCGAGAAGGCCGGCGTCCGCTTCGCGTTTTATTCCGGCCGCATCTCCGATCCGCGCGACGTGCTGACCAACGTCCGCAAGGCCATCGCCCTCGGCCTGACCGCCGACGGCGCGCTCCGGGCGCTCACGGTGACGCCCGCCGAGATTTTCGGCGTGGCCGACCGCGTCGGCACGCTCGACGTCGGCAAGATCGCAAACTTCGTCGTCACGGAGGGCGAGCTGTTCGACGCACGCCCCCGCGTGAAGTACGTCTTCGTGGACGGCCGCAAATTTGAACCGGTGGCCGCGGAGACGCAGGCGGCCGGCGGAGGCGGGAGTTCCGGCGAAAGTCGAGGGAACGCGCGCCGCGCCGACACGACGCCGCCGGGTCCACCAGTGCCCATGGTCAATGATCGCGGGCCGGTGCGGACCGCGCGCACCACGCTGATCCGCAATGCCACCATCCTCACCGTCACGAAGGGTACGATCGAGCGCGGCTCGATCCTGGTCCGGGACGGCAAAATCGCTGCGGTAGGCGCGAACGTCACGGCGCCCGCCGACGCGCAGGTGATCGATGCCACCGGGAAGTACGTGATGCCGGGGATCATCGACGCGCATTCGCACATCGCGACGGACGCGGTGAACGAGGGCGCGGTGGCGGTGTCGGCGATGGTCGGGATCGAGGATGTGATCAACCCTGACGACCCTGCGATCTACGGGGCGGCGGCGGGCGGGGTCACGTCGGCCAACATCCTGCACGGCAGCGCGAACCCCATCGGTGGCCGCAACGCGGTCCTCAAGATGCGCTGGGGCTCCGACGCGGCCGGCCTGCTGCTGCAGGGCGCGCCCCCGGGGATCAAGTTCGCACTCGGCGAAAACACCAAGCGCGACCGCGAGCCCGACCGCTATCCCGCCACGCGCATGGGCGTACAGGACGTGATCCGGGAAGCGTTCCTCGAGGCCCGCGAGTACCAGCGCCAGTGGCGCGACTACGAGGCGGCGCGTAAGACCAAGCGCCCCGCGATTCCGCCGCGGCGCGACCTGAAGCTCGAGACGCTGGCGGAAATCCTCGACGGCAAGCGACTGGTGCACGCGCACTCCTACCGCGCCGATGAGATCCTCCAGCTCATTCGGCTCGCCGAGGAGTTCAAGTTCAAGATCGCGACGTTCCAACACGTGCTCGAGGGCTACAAGGTGGCGGACGAGCTCGCGCGGCACGGCGCCGGCGCCTCGACGTTCTCCGACTGGTGGGCGTACAAAGTCGAAGCCTACGACGCCATTCCCTACAACGCCGCGCTGATGACCGAGCGCGGGGTCGTGGTGTCGATCAACTCCGACAGTCGCGAAGAGATGCGCCACCTCAATCAAGAAGCGGCGAAGGCGGTGAAGTACGGCGGGCTCTCGGAGACCGAAGCGCTGAAGCTCGTCACCTTGAACCCCGCGCTGCAGCTCGGCGTGGCGAACCGCATCGGATCGATCGACGTCGGCAAAGACGCCGACCTCGTCATCTACACGAACCACCCGTTGAGCGTATTCAGCCGCGTCGAAACGACGCTCATCGACGGGCAGGTCTACTTCGATCGACAGGCCGACCTGGCGCGGCGCCAGGCGCTCGAGCAGGAGAAGCGGGCGCTGCTCGACAAAGAGCGCGGCACCACGCCCGAGCGGCCGCGCGTCACCACGACCGAGGCGCTGCCACAGGAGGGGAGGGATCGTCCATGAACCGCGCACACCTGATATCGGTGGCTCTAGGCCTCGTCGCCGCCGCGCCCCGCCCGGTCGCCGCCCAAAACGTCGCCATCCGCGGCGGCACGGTGCACACTCTCGCCGGGCCGGTCATCGAAAACGGCACGATCGTCGTGCAGAACGGCAAGATCACGGCGGTGGGCGCTGCGGTCTCCGTACCCGCCGGCGTCCCGGTCGTGGATGCGGCCGGGCTGCACGTCTATCCCGGGTTGTTCGACGCTGTCACGCGCCTCGGCCTGACGGAAATCGGCCAGGTCGTCGTGACGGCGGACATGCAGGAGCTCGGCGAGTTCAATCCTCACCTCATTGCGGCGACGGCGGTGCACCCCGCCAGCGAGCATATTCCCGTGACGCGCGCCAACGGCGTCACGCACGCCGTCACCGCGCCGCAACCGCGGCCCGCCGGCATCGGCGGCCAGGCGACGCTGATCGACCTCGACGGCTGGACGATCGAGGACATGCAGGTCGTGCCATCGGTGGGCTTCACGCTCCTCTGGCCGCGTCTCGCGGCGACCGGTGGTTTCGGCGGTGGTGGGGGCGGAGGTGGGGGCGGCGCTACGGCCCCCCGGCCGTTCCGCGAGATCAAGAAGCAGTACGACGAGCAGGTGCGGCGCCTCGACGGCTGGATCGGCGACGCGCGGCGCTACGACACGGCGGTCAAGGCGGGCGAGCGGCTGCCCCGTGACCTGAAGCTCGAGGCGCTCGCGCGCGCGACGCGCGGCGAGCTGCCGCTGCTGATCGCCGTTGACCCTGAGCGGGAAATTCGGGACGCCGTCGCATGGGCTGAGCGGCAGCGCGTGAAAATCATCATCATCGGCGGCAATGAGGCGTACAAAGTGCGCACGCTGCTCGCTGAGAAGCACGTGCCCGTGATCCTCGGCCCCAGTCAGGAGGTGCCGGGCACGGACGCGGGATACGATGAGCGGTACGCCGCGCCCGGACTGCTGAAGCAGGCCGGCGTGCAGTTCGCGATCGCGACGTTCAACTCCGAAGATTCCCGAACGCTGCCGTACGAAGCGGCCAGCACCGTATCGTTCGGACTTCCGACGGAGGACGCGCTCAAGGCGATCACGATCTATCCGGCGGAGATCCTCGGCGTGGCCGATCGGGTCGGCACGATCGAGGTGGGCAAGCTCGCGAACATTATCGTGACCGACGGCGACCCGCTCGAAATCCGCACACAGGTGAAGCACGTCGTCATCGCCGGGCGCGACGTGAGTCTCGACAACAAGCACCTGCAGCTCTATACGCGCTACCGCGGTCGCCCCAAGCCGCGGACGTGAACGCCCCTCGCCGGAGGTCGACCGTGGTTGCACGCACATCGAGGGCTACACCGCATGCTGTGACGGTGAATCTCGTGACGAGAATGCTCAGGGAAGCCTTCGAGGGGCCTCCGGGGCCGTGGACCTACTTCATCGAGACAGCGCCCGGCACCGGTGTGTTTGGGACTATCGGCGAGCTGAACGCCGTCCAGGCATCCGAGAGAGGCGGACCGAACAACACGACTATCGCGGGCCACGTCCACCACCTGAGCTCGGCGCTCGCCCTCTCGAGGCAAGCATTGCGCGAGGGCGCGACGTCACGCGATCGCAGCGGGACCTGGACGTCCACCGTGGACGATGCGGCGTGGTCGGCCCTGCGGGCAGGCGTGCGGAGAGAGTACGATAGCTTCGTGGTGGCGGTCATGTCTCACGCGACCTGGGACGAGGAAGCGCTCGGCATCGCGTTCGGCGCGATCGCGCACGCGGCCTATCATTTGGGCGCGATACGGCAGCGACGTACTAGGGCCTAGGGCCTGGGGCCTAGGGCCTGGTCCAGGCCCCAGGCCCCAGGCCCAAGGCCCTAGTACAGTTACGTATCCGCCCCACCACGAAGTGACGTTCCTCACACCCCCCAGCGCCTGGTTTCCTACACTTGTCCCCCTGCGGGTCGCGCCCTCCCGATCAACCAACACTCACAAGGTGGATACGATGATCAAGCGCGTGGGTGCGGCCATTCCCGTCGTCATGGCTTTCGTTTGCTCCCAGCTGGCCGCGGAGGGGCAGACAACCGTGCGGTTCGACGGTTATCTCCAGCCCCGTTCCGAAATGACCGATGACTCCGCAGTGTTCTATCTGCGGCGCGCACGCGTGGGGCTGCAAGGCCAGGCCACGTCGTGGGCGGACTACCGCCTGCTGACGGAATGGCGAAGCGGCAGCGGCGGCACGGTTTCGCTGCTGGACGCGTACGTTCAACTCACCGACAAGCGGTGGACGTTCGTGCTCGGGCAGAGCAAGACGCCGTTCTCGTCAGGATTTCTGCAGAACGAATACGAGACGGAGATCCCCGAGCTTCCGATGGTTGTCGACGCGCTCGCGCCGAATCGTGACATCGGTGCCAAGGCCGAGTTTCGCGGAATCCGGCGCGTGGTGTTGCAGGGTGGGTTGTTCAACGGCGAAGGTATGAACCGCACCACCAACAACAACAACAAGCTGTTGTTCGTCGCGCGCGGCGTGATCAACCTCCAGGGCGGCTTCCAGATCGGCGCTGGGGCAGGTACGGAAGAGAACGAGGACTACCTCGGCGCCGAGGCAGGCTACACACATAAGAACATCGAGCTGCGCGGTGAGTACATCCAGCGCACGACCGGGACCGGGACAGGCGTTAAGGCCGCCGGCTGGTATGTGTTCGGCGGGTTCACCCCCCACCGCAGCCGGTGGCAGATCGTCGGACGCGTGGAGCAGTTCGACCCGGACGACACGAACACCGGTGACCGCGACATGGCCATCACGGGCGGAGCGCAGTGGATGCTGCGCGGTGAGAACGTCAAGCTGCAGACGACGTACTCGATCGTGAACGAAGAAAGCGGATCGATCCCGAATAACCGCGCGATCGCGCAGTTACAGCTGCGGTTCTAGACGACGTAGTCGGTTGTTGGCGTATGAAAGGGCGGGTGCACAACGCACGCCGCCCTTTCTATTTCAGGTCGGAGATCGAGCGCGGCCATGGCGGTATCGCTCAAACGATTCTTCTCGCGTCGCTCGTGCGCCGCATGGCCGCGGACCTGGTCCGCGCACATCCGGCATTTCCGGTGGAACGCTTCGTCAAGCGGGCGACGACGGGACTCGCGGCGCTCGAGCTGCTGGACCGCGGCCGGCACATCGCGCGCGCGCTCGCGGAGTGCCTGCCGAACGTCTATCCCGACGCCGTGAGGGTCCTCTTGCGATCACTCGGCCCCAAACACGCCGGCGATGAGCTCGTGGGCGCCGGGATGGAGCCGTTTTTCTGAGCTTCACGCTGTGCAGCACGGCACGCGCGCCGCAGGATCTCCTGGTCGATGTCGCCGTGCACTTCGTGAAGGCACGAGGAGACTCGTCGCGCAAGGTGTTCAAGCTCCAGCGGATCACGCTGCCGCCCGGGGGCGCGATAGATCTCACCACATCGTTCTCGCTCGCGGTACACGCCACGCGCGTACCGCATCCCGGCCGCAACGTTGTGGAGGTACTCCTCAACGGGCGGCCACTGGAGGCGGGAGCGTTTCACGTGCTGGCAGACCGTCGCAGGATGTAGAGCGCGCGCCAGTGTCGCGCGATTGTTGGGTTCTGCCGGGAAAAAATTGCTCTCTGTGGATGCGCAACATAGGTTTACGTTCCGGCGTGTCCGCACCAGGAGACCCCTCCGTGCCTATCACGCCACACCTGTCCCGCAAGCTCCATCAGGCACTTGGTGAGGAGGCGGCTCTCGAAATCATGAACTGGATCCAGCGAGTGGATGCAGGAACTGCGGATTTTGCCGAGTTGCGCGCGACCATGCGGGCGGACATCGCCGAGTTGCGCCAGGAGATGCAAGTCGGCTTCGCCAAGACGCACGAAGAGATGGCCCGACTAGAGACACGGCTCGAGCGCCGCTTTGGCGATTTGATCAAGTGGTCGTTCGTATTCTGGGTAGGAGCCGTGGGCGCGATCGCGATGTTGGCCGGAGTGCTGCGATAGAGCCTCACAACGCGCGAGTGGCGGTTATCCCTTCCAACCGCTCGCCGGGATGCGTGTCCGTCTAGTGCGGCGCGAGAGTGATGATCGACAAAACGATGGACACGACGAACAACAGGATGATGATCCACTCGAGCATCTCCATGCGGAGCGTCGCCGCGCGGTCCGACATCTTGGCGTAGATCCCGTCGATGGTCTGGAGCTTCCGCGAGATGCTCGCGTCCCATTCGCCGAGGTGGAAACGGCGGGACGCCAGGGCGTACACGCGCGCGAGAAACTGATCGCCCACCAGCTTCAGCGCGTTCGTGACCTGCTCGAACAGAATGGCGGCGTCGAGCTCGAGGCGCGCGAGACTGCGCAGATCGGGCCCGACGGATCCCAGCAGCCATGGCCGGCGCGAGCGCTTGAGCAACCGGTCATACGCGCGTTCCAGGACGTCGTCCAGCTCGTGGTCGAGATAGCGCATTTCGAGGAGCTGCGTGTTGGCGAACTCGATTACGTCGCGCACGTCCTCCCCTTCCGGGTCGAACAGGATCGCGGCGTCGGTATCGATGATCGTGGCGTCGTTCGGCCCGAAGGAGAGCCGCGCCGACGTGGCCTCAGCGATCTCCTGTTGCGAGAGCGCGTGTGGGGGGGGCACCGCGCGCAGCACCTGGGCCACCGTCAGGGCGTGCGTCGTCCAGAACAGCGCGGCGTCGCACGGCGTGGTGAACGCTTCGATGTGAAAGATCGAGTAGTCCTCCACGAAATCGGCGACCTTGGGGCGCACGCAGGCCGGCCCCAGCTCGGCGAGCACCTCGTCGACGTGGCGGCGGGCGTCGGCTACCAGGCCCTCGTTGCCCCACAACGCCTCCGCCAGACCGGGCAGATCGCTGAGCGCGCCGTTGAGGGGGATCGCATAGCTGACCGACAGCGCGCCGAAATCGTACAGCACGACCTCGACGCCCGGCATGGTGCGGCGGCCGCCGACGTCCAGCGGCTCGCCGCCGCGCGTGACATGGAGCGGCGCGGGGCGGTACTCGAACGACGCCGGCGCGCGACGCTTGTACTTGATGGTCTGGCGCTCGACGGTGGCGAGCAGGCGGCGCTCCGCCGCGTCGAGATCGATCGACTGGGCCACCTCGAACGCGAACATCGGGAAGCAGGTGCCCTTCGCGATGACAGGCTGCATGGAGGGGGAATCTTAACACCGTGTCGCAAGTCATCGGAGGAAGGGAGCGGCGGAGGAGTCGGTCTTCCTTAGGCTGACCCTACTCGAGCGTGACGATGACGTTGCCCTTCTTGCGCCCCGTCTCCACGAGGGCGTGGGCATCCGCGATGCGCGCGAAGGGATACGTGCGATCGATGACGGTCTTGAATTCTCCGGACTCTGCGAGGCGGCGCAGGAGATCGAGACTCGCGGGGCTTACCTGCGCGATCCCGCTGAAGACCTTGCGGCCGGCTCGCGACGGTCGAATCATCGCTCCGATTAACTGGCCCAGCGTGCCGACGGCGAGCAGGAGCCGGCCTCCCCGCGCGAGCGCCGTCTTGCAGCGCGCGAACGAGCAGTTGCCGACGGCGTCGAAGATGATGTCGTAGCGCTCGCGCGCCTGGGCGAAATCTTCATTGGCATAGTCGATCACGCGGTCGGCGCCGATCGATCTGACCAGCTCCGCGTTGGCCGCGCTGCAGACGCCCGTCACCTCAGCCTTGTAGTACTTGGCCAGCTGCACGGCGGCGCAGCCGACGGCCCCGGACGCGCCGTTGATCAGGACGCGCTCGCCGGGTTGGATCTTGGCCTTGTCGCGAAGAAACGTGAGCGCCGTCAGGCCGCCGAACGTGAGCGCCGCGGCTTCGCCGTAGCTGCGGTTCGCCGGCATCGCCGACACGTTGTTCTCGGGGATCGCGACGTACTCCGAGTGGCAGCCGCCCATGCGGCAGGCGAAGACCTTGTCGCCGGCCTTGAAGCGCGTCACGGACGCGCCGACCGCCACGACCTCGCCCGCGATCTCGCTCCCGAAGATGGAGTCCCGCGGGCCCGAGAACCCGACGGCCACGCGCAGGAACAGACCGAAGCCCGCTGGGACGGTGCCGGTGCGCAGGCGCCAGTCGCCCGCGCTGACGGTGGTTGCGCGCAGGCGGATGAGCACGTCTCTGGAGCGCACCTTGGGGCGCGGCACGTCGGCGATCTCGATGACGTCGGGCGGGCCGTAGCGGCGGCAGACGGCCGCTTTCATCAAAGGCTGCGTTGCAACCATCACGTTGATCGCATGATCGTGGCCGGGTCAATGCGCGAGGCACGCAGCGCCGGGATCCAGCAGGCCAGGACCCCGATGGCCGCCATCATCGTCACCACCACCACGAACGTGGCCGCGTCGTGCGGCGCGACCCCGAACAGTAGCCCGCGAATGGCGCGGCTGACAAAGGCGGCGCCGGCAACACCCAGCACCAGGCCGATGGCCAGCAGCACGCCACCTTCGCTCAGGATCATTCGCTGCACCTGGTTGCGATCGGCGCCGAGGCACATGCGGATGCCGATCTCGTTGGTGCGGGCGCTCACCGAAAACGCCAACACACCGGCGATCCCAACGGCCGCGATGATCACCGCCAGGATGCCGAACGACGAGACCAGCGCGGCGTTCAGGCGACGAGGCGACAGGCTCCGGTCCTTGTACTGCGCCACAGTCATCACGTTCTCGATGGGGGCTGTGGGCGCGATGCGCCGCACGATGCCCGTCGCCGCCGCCGTCAACCGTACGACGTCGCGGTCGGCGCGGATCACCAGCCCTCCGCCGATCGCCAGCATTTGCGCAAAGGGCATGAAGACCACGGGCCGGGGCTGCGTGTCGAGCCCGCCGTCCTGCGTATTGCCAACCACCCCGACGACCGTGCGCCACTCGCTGCTGATGGGACTGAATTTCAAGACCTCGCCCGTCCACGCGATCCGCCGTCCGACCGGGTCCTCACCTGGGAAGAGCCGACCGGCGAGCGTCTGGTTGATGATCACCACCTTGCCTGACTCCGGCCCATCGGTCAGCGCGAACGGACGCCCCTGAAGCAGGGGAATGCCCGCCGCGCGGAAGTAATCGGGGTCGGCGGTTCGCATCTCGGCGCGCGGCGTCGCTTCGCCCGGGGCGAGCGTCCTGCCTTCGGCCTTGACGTCGAACACCACCTCGGAGCGCCGCAGCGGCAGGGCCGAGCCGACGCCGGCCTGGGTCACTCCAGGGAGCGCGGCCACCTCGCGTCGCATCTCGTCGTAGCGCTGCTTGGCCCAGGCGTCGGCGGCGGGGTTGAACAGCAGCTCGGTCGGAGTGAGCAGCGACACCTCCATCGTCAGCACTTCCTCGGTGCTGAGACCGGTCTCCACCTGCGAGAGCCGGATCATGGTGCGGGTGAGCAAACCCGCGCCGGCGAGGAGCACGACGGACACGGCGATCTGCGCAATCACCAGGCCGCGCTGCAGACGCTGCTTCTTGAGGCTCCCACTCATCCGCCACGCGCCCGCGGCAATCCGCTGGCCGAACGCGCCTTCCTTGGGCAACGACGCGAGCAACGAAAGCAACAGGGCGACGCTGACCGACAGCGCCAGCGTGAACCCCAGGACGAGCACATCGAGTCGAATCTCGCTGGCGCGTGGCGAGTATCGCTCGGCGAGCGCCGTGAGCAGTCGGGCGCCGCCGATCGCGATGATCACGCCGAGAATCGCGCCGAGGAGCGCCAGCACGAGATTCTCGGCCAGCAGCAGCCGCCGCAGCCGCCCCACGCCCGCGCCGAGTGCCGCGCGGGTCACCAGCTCGTGCTCCCGGCGAACCCCGCGCATGAGTGTCAGGTTCGCAACATTGGCGGCGGCGATGATCAAGACGAAGCCCGCCGTGCCCATGAGGAGCCACAGGGTGAGGCGCGCGCGCTCGCCCAGCACCGCCTTGAACGGGATGACGGCGACGCGATAGTGGGAGCCGGGATCGTACGCTTCCTTGAAGTCGCGCAGCATCGTGGCGTAGGCCGCGGCCACCTCTCCCCTGGCCTGCGCCACCGTGGTGGCCGGCGCGAGCCGGGCGACGATCTCGGTCATCCGGTGCGTGCGACCCTCGACCATCGTGGCGCTCAAGTGGTGTTCGCTGTTGACCATATTCAGCAACGCGTCCACGCGATCCGGAAAGAAGGGGGCGGGCTGAAGGACGCCGATCACGGTCACCGGCTTCTTGTCCAGCGTCAGTGACTTGCCGACGATGGCGGAATCGCCGCCGAAGCGCTTGAGCCAGTACTGGTGGGTGAGCACCGCAACGGGTGGAACTCCGGGGCCGTCGTCGCCCGGCCCCGTCACCCGACCCAGCTGGGGCGCGAGCCCCATCACCTCGAAGTAATTGCCGGTCACCAGGCCCACGCTGATGCGTTGGGCGCCTTCGTTCGTCTGATGGATGGACATCCACGACGAATACTCGGCGAGCCCGGCGAACGACGGCGCGCCGTTCCGCAGATCCCGGACCTCGGGCACGGAGAAGGTGAGGTTCGCGCCGCCTGGTCCATCCATCGAGTGTCGCAAGTAGACCAGCCGATCGCCGTCCCGGTGGGGCAGCGGCCTGAGCAGGACGCCGCGGACCACGCTGAAGATCGCCGTGTTGGCGCCGATGCCGAGCCCCAGGGTGAGCACCACCACCGTGGTGAACCCTGGGTTGCGGCGCAGCGCCCGCAAGGCATATCGGATGTCGGCCAGGACGCCTTCGAGCCACGGCAGTCCTCGCTGATCGCGGACCGCTTCGGCCGCCTGGGAGAGACCTCCCGACGCCAGGAGGGCCTGCCGGCGCGCTTCCTCCGGCGGCATGCCGCGCCGGATGTTGTCGTCGGTCGCGAGCTCGAGGTGGGCTTGCAGCTCGTCGCGGAGGTCGTCGTCGGCCCGGTGCCCGGTGAAGACGCCGGCGATGCGCGCGACGAGGACGCGGAGATATCTCATCATGGGTCATGCCTCGCGTCGTAGCGAAAGGAAAGCTGCGATCAGGTCCGCAGTCTCACGCCATGCGCGGGCTTCGCGCGTCAGTTGCTTCCGCCCGGCGGCCGTGAGCGCATAGTACTTCGCGCGGCGATTGTTTTCGGTCTGCCGCCATTCAGGTTTGACGAACCCCTCTTGCTCCAGTTTGAGGAGCGCGGGATACAGAGTGCCGTAGTTGAGCACGAGGCGGTTGTTGCTGGTCTCTTCGATACGACGCGCGATGCCATACCCGTGGAGGGGCCCCAGGACCTCGAGGGTCCGGAGGATCATCAAGGCCAGCGTGCCCGGCTGCACATCCAGCTTTTCGCCCATGGTGGGTACCTCGGCCCGGGGTCGTCCTATGGGATTCCCATACGATCGGGCCGAGTGCCCAGTTTCACAGAATCAACCCAGCCGGACGTCGGGTCCTATCGGCAGCCTACTCCTATGGGTAACCAATATTAAGGGAGGGCTGTCGGTTGGGAAGGCACGGCGGTGTTCGTCGGGGCGCTGATGTTTGGAGTCCTGCACCTCTATCAGGGCCCGGCCGGGATGATCAGGACCGGCGTGACGGGGCTGGTGATGGGGATTCTCTACGTTGGAACCGGCTGGCACCTCTGGCCCATCATCCTGCACGCGGCCGTGGTCCTGCAGGGCGGCGCGATGGCTCGGCACGTCCTGGGGTCCGTGCCGGGCACCGAGCATGCCTGACCGCGACCGAAGCGCTGCCCGCGTGTGTAATGGCTAAACGAACCCACCGCATCGAGCTATCTTCGTAACCTATAGACCCGACACTCAGCGGGTTTGCGCTTGGCCTGTTGTTGGGAGCCGCGAAAGTCGGGGTTATTGGGACGGTGGTGTTTGGCATTGCATGGTGGCGCACGCGCACCAAGCTGCGACGGCTGGAAGCAACGTTACCTGATCCCGCCCAGCTTCCTGAACGACTGGCTAGCCTTGAGCAGATCGCGGATTACACGGCAAGTCAGATGAGCCGACTGGTCAAAACACAGGAGGATCTGACCAAACAACTCTCAGCGCCGCCAGCGACCACCAGCCTGCCCGAGCGCCGGTAGCCGATCTGTGGTTTGTCACAAGTCAATCTGACCCACTCGCGCGACGGAACGAGTGGTCCTAGGTAACTCCATGCGCTCCTGTTTCCTTCTTGCCTAGGCACAACGGGCGCTCGCCAGATGATCCTCGTACCGAACGCACTGCGCCGGTCGGGATTCCCGGAACCACAGGTCCGCGAGTTGCGACATCGGTTAGCGGGTTTTCTCGAGCAGGCGGATCTCGCCGACAGCGCGCTGATCATCGACGGTCCGGGCCCTGGCCTTGCCTCGCACTTCGTGGCGCTCGCGCTCCTCGGACCCACGCGCCTGCTTCAGCTCCGACGGCTGCATTCCGTGAGCTCGAGCTCCTATGGCGTTCTGTACTACGTCGCTTGGCAGCGAGGCATGCTCACGCTGACGCCGACGGCCATCGAGAACTTCACGCGCGCCAACCAGGCACGGCATGGCGTCGGTGGATGGGGAAGAGCCTGCACGCTGCTGGTCCGCAAGCTGCTTGGGGCGCGCTCCCTGTTCTCCAACGATCGCGGCGAGGAAGTCTTGGCCTATGGAGTGCACCCGGACTTCCTGCACATGAGTGTTTCAGAGTTGCCGAGCAATCTTTCCTTCTGGACCTTTTGCGTGGACCGCCGCGAACTCTGCGAGATCCGGAGGGACAGTCGCTTCGCCGATTGGTCTTTGGGCGAAGTGATTCGGGCGGTGACAGCGGTGAACGGCGTGTACGCGCCGTTTCATAAGGCAGGACAGCGCTACGTGGATGCGGTGACGACTCGACACCTGCCGGACCTGTATCGCGATCTGCGCGCGCGCTACTCGAATGTGCTGTTTCTGCACATGAATCGCGACGGTACTCAGGGGAACACCACCTTCGTGAAGCTGCACCACACGGGCTCCGGTCGCGCGCGGGTCATTCTGGACTTCCTCTACTTCCTTAGCGGCCGGGAAAACCCGGATGTTGAGGAAGCCATTCGCGTGGGCTTGCAGGTGGCGCCGATCTAAGCACCGCCGCTGGCGACTCGGTGGGCTATCGCTCTCTCGGCTCCGCTTCGCAGCGAACCCCACACGACGGCGACCCCTTGAACTCGTCTGCGAGCCGCCTTCTCTTCACCTTGGCGGCTCCGCCATGCAGGCCATGGGCAGTGCCCGAGCACGAACTCCAGCCACGAGGAGGAGAAGGTAATGCTCCACAACTGCGACCCATCCGTCAGCCGCCGCGATCTGCTGCGGTTCGGCGCCGCGTCGACACTGGGTGTGCTGGGGAGTGAGCGGCGGCCTGTGACGCACCACGCAGCTGCAAGACAGGCCGGCGAGCCGGCGGACGACCCGCTCCACACTGCGTTGTGCGACCTCCTCGGGATTCGGTTTCCCGTGCTACAGGCGCCGATGGCGAGGGTCGTGACACCCGAGTTGATCGCGGAAGTCGGGCGCGCGGGCGGGCTCGGAATCCTCGCTGGGACGGGACTGCCGCCGGATGAGCTCCGCCGCCAGATCGGGCGAATCCGGGAGCTCAGCGACCGGCCGTTCGGAGTGAATCTGATCCTGCATCCATCGGTGTGGCATCCGATGGACCCCGATGAGGTCCCCGAGCAAACCCTGCGGAGCATTCAGACGGTGCTGAACCGGTTTCGCGAACGCCTGGGGATCCCGACCACACTCGGGCGCCCACCGAGGCTGCCGGCGATCACCGACGCCGCGTTCGACGTCATCGTAGCAGAACGGGTGCCGGTGTTCAGCGTCGGCGTCGGGAAGCCGACGGCCGAGATGGTAGCGCGCTGCCACGCCCAGGGCGTAAGGTGATCTCCATGATCGCGACCGTGCCCGATGCGCGAGAGGTAGCCAGCCTGGGGGTCGACGTGATCGTGGCACAGGGCGGCGAGGCTGGTGGGCACCGCTCGACATGGGTCAAGCGCTCCTCTCCCGAGATGGCCACGATCGGTACTCTGGCGCTCGTCCCCCAGGTCGTCGATGCGGTGCGCGTCCCGGTCGTTGCCGCTGGTGGCGTGACGGACGGGCGTGGACTCGCAGCGGCGCTCGCGCTGGGTGCGAGCGGCGTCCTCATGGGCACCCGCTTCATCGCGACGCGGGAATCGGCCGCGCCCGAGTTCTACAAGCGGGCCCTGATCCAGCGGGACAGCGATGCCACAACGGTGACGGACGCGTTCACAGGCCTATGGGCCCGCGTGCTCCGCACGTCGTACACGGAGGAATACCGAGCAAGCGGGGCGCCGGTGCTCTCGCTGCTGCAGCAGGACCTCGGCCGCGACGTGACCATGGCCGCCGCTCAGCAGGGGGACGCCGAACACTATCCGATGTACGCCGGTCAGGGAGTCGGTATGGTGCGAGACGTGCCTGCCGCGGTGGACGTCATGGGGTCGGTCATTGAGAGGGCGCGGGGAGTACTCACGGCGCTTTCCTCGCCTGTGGGGCGCAGATAGCAGACGGGGCGGGCTCACAGCCGAACGGGCTGTGAGCCTGGCTCTTCAACCAATCGGGACTCTCACTGCCGCGCTTTACGCCGCTCGTGGACGGCTTCCCAGCAATACCAGGCGGCCACCGTTCGGTAGGGGCGGAACCGTTCGCCCTCCGCCTCGAGCTGCTTCGGTGTCGGGAGCGTGCGCAGACCGTAGGCGAGCGCGTAACCGGTGCGAACCCCGTAGTCTCCGACTGGCCACACGTCGAGCCGGCGCAACTGGAAGATCAAGAACATCTCAGCGGTCCACCGTCCGATGCCACGCACGACCGAAAGGCGAGAGATGACGTCCTCGTCGCCGAGCCTGCCGATGCCGCGGAGCGGGACCGTTCCGTCCACGACCTTCGCCGCGAGATCTCGGATGGCGGCGACCTTGCTGCCCGAGAGCCCCGCGGCTCGCAGCCTTCTGGGCCGGACAGCCAGAACGGCCTCGGGCGAGTGATCTCCGTCGAACAACGCGACAAATCGTCCGTGGATCGCACGCGCCGCGGCGCCTGCCAGCTGCTGATGGAGGATGCTCTCGGCGAGCGCAGCAAAGTGACCGGAGGACGGCCGCGGCAAGTGGAACCGGGCGGTCCTTTTCAGAAGTCCGCCCATCACCTTATCACGGCGGGCCAAGGACTCTGCCGCTCGACGCTCGACGTCAGTGCGCGACGTGAGACGCCTCCCGCACTGCGGGCGCGACCTTTGCGCCGAGTACGTCGATGGCGCGCATGAGCTTGGCGTGCGGCAGGGATGTCACGTTCATCTGAAACGTGATCCGCGAGATCCCGCCCAGCACGTCGTCGTAGCGCCCAACCTTCTCCACGACATCCTCGGGACTGCCGACCAGCAGCGCACCGGTAGGGCCGCGCTGCGCGTCGAACGCGGCACGCGACATCGGGGCCCAGCCCCGCTCCTTCGCTACGCTGGCGATAGCCGCGGCATAGCCGGGAAAGAAGTCCTCGGCCGCCGCGTCGCTCGATTCGGCCACATAACCCAGTGCATGAACGCCGACGCTGAGCTGTTCGGGCGCATGACCCGCCCGGATCCCACTCTCGCGATACAGGTCGACGAGCGGCCGGAACCGCGCCGGATCGCCGCCGATGATCGCGACCATCAGCGGCAGTCCTAGCACGCCGGCCCGGGCAAACGACTGTGGCGTTCCCCCGACCCCGACCCAAATCGGCAGCGGATTCTGTACCGGCCTGGGGTAGACGCCTTGGCCGCTCAGGGCCGGTCGGAACGTTCCGGACCAATGGACGTGCTCGGCGTCCCGGATTCTCAGCAAGAGATCCAGCTTCTCGGCGAACAGCGCGTCGTAGTCCTCGAGTCGGAAGCCGAACAACGGAAAAGCTTCGATCGAGGACCCGCGGCCCACGACCATCTCGGCTCGCCCCTGCGAGAGCAAGTTCAGGGTGGCGAATTGTTGGAACACGCGCACCGGATCTGCCGCGCTGAGCACGGTGACGGCGCTGGTCAAACGGATCCTCCTGGTGCGCGCCGCCGCCGCCGCGAGAATCATGGCCGGCGCTGAATCGAGATACTCTTTGCGGTGGTGCTCGCCGATGCCGAAGACGTCGAGTCCCACGTGATCGGCCTGCACGATCTGCTCGACGAGCTCGCGCACCCGATCCGCCGGACTTACCGCACGGCTCTCCTCGAGGTAGGCAGCCGCGAAACTATCGATTCCAACCTGCACATCAATCACGCTCCAAACGAAAGAATGGTGACCGGCTAACGCCGGGTTGGTCGCTCTCCCTGCACCAGCTCGCGGCCCCAGCGCTCGATGGCCTGGGCCAGCTTGCCGAACGCGTGCCCGGTCCGTGTCAGCTCGTAGCTCACACGCACGGGCGGACCGGCGTCCACCTGCCGCAGCAGCAGTCCGCGAGCCTCGAGCTCCTTGAGCCGGGCGGAGAGCACCTTATCCCCCGGCCCCTTGGCGCGCTCGGACAGTTCGCTGAACCGCAGCGACCCCTCCTGCAGGACGTTGAGGATCAACGCGTTCCACCGGCCGCTCAGGACGTCGATTGCCGTTTGGAACGTCTGGCACTGGGAGTCGACCGATTTCCGCATGGGCCAATCTGGTTGAGTTACTTCCCAAAGGAAAGCTACTTGACAATTAGCAGGAACATGGGACTCATGCTTTCCGTTAGATAGTTGCACTCGAACAGAAAGCTTTGAGGTATCAGTATGGCACTTGGTCTCTTCATGCTGCGCCTCGTCGTCGGGCTGACGCTCGCGGCGCATGGCGCGCAGAAGCTGTTCGGCTGGTTCGGCGGCTACGGGCTCAACGGAACCGGCGGGTTCCTGGAGCAGCTCGGCTTCTTCCCCGGCCGCCGCAACGCGCTATTTGCGGGCTTGGCAGAGCTCGGCGGCGGGCTGCTGCTGGCGCTCGGCCTGGCGACTCCGCTCGCGGCGGTCCTGATCGTTTCGGTGATGCTCGTCGCGATCGTGAGCGTCCATCTCAAGAACGGGTTTTTCAATCACATGCAGGGGTACGAGTACCTCCTCATCCTGGCGGTCGTCGCCCTGAGCATCGTACTCACGGGACCAGGTCCGATCTCGCTGGATGCTGTGCTCGGCCTTGAGGATTCGGGCGGTGCGTGGGCGATCGGCGCACTCGCGGTCGGTCTGGTCGGCGGGGCAGCGCAGCTTGCCGGCCGGCGCGCCTCGGTGCCGCAGCCGCAGCAGGGCAACTAAGTCGTGTGAGGCACAAGCCTGACTCCCATAGGTCAGGCTCGTGTCACAGCGGCCGTCAAGGCATTCCGGGCCCCGAGCGGGCGGCCGCTGGCCCTCGATGCGACGACCCATGAGGTCTTCGATTTCCGGACCGAACGGCCAGAGAAACACCATGTTGCCGACGAAAGCGTCGTTGGCCTCGAGGCGCCGTTCTAGCTCAGCAGCGCCGGGTGGAAATCCTTTGGCCTGCGCATCCTGGCTGTACGACGGGCACTCGTCGACTGGGTGTCCCGTTAACGCCCACAGCCGTTTCACACCCGACACGCGCTACTGCTCTCCGCCTCGCCGTCGTTGACCGGCGGCAACCGCGGCCCTTGGGCGCTGCGCGTGCCGCTCGAGCACCTCGGGGCGCGCGTGTATCCAGACATGTTCTCGCTCGCCCATGCGAAGTGATTAGAGTTCGGCATTCACATTCAGAACCGCTTACGAGGAGATAGAGATGGCCCGCACAACCACCCCGCGTCGCGACGCTCGGTCCCGGACCGTGACCCTGCCGACCCCACCGGCCAAGCTCACGGTTTCCGAGGGTCGCGCGCGCGACACCGCACGGCTGTTCAACACCAAGAACGACCTTCCTCAAGACCGGCGCGTCGAAATCATCGCGCTGCTCAATCAACGTCTCGCCGAGGCCATCGACCTCCAAACGCAGTGCAAGCAGGCCCACTGGAACGTGAAAGGACCGTCGTTCATCGGCCTGCACAAGCTGTTCGACGACATCAACGAAGCCGTCGAGAGCTACGTCGATCTCATCGCCGAACGGGTCGTGCAGCTTGGTGGAATCGCTGAAGGGACGATCGGCGTCGTGGAAGAGCGATCGAAGCTGCCTGACTACCCGCTGGGCCTCTCCACCGGGCCCGAGCACGTCGCGGCCTTGTCCGACGCGCTCAGCGCGTTCGGCCGTGCCGCGCGCATCACGATCGAAGAGATGAACGAGCTCGAAGACGCCGATAGTGCGGATCTATTGACCGAAGTCTCGCGCGGTGTCGACAAGTGGCTGTGGTTCGTCGAGGCGCACCAGCAGGCATGAGCGAACGGCGCGATGTCGCGGTGGACCGGTCCGCCGTCGAAGCGCACGGCGGCGGCCTCACGCCAGCGGTGTCGGAGCGCGACCACGTCACCGGCCCGCCGAACGCCCCCGTCACGCTGGTCGAGTACGGCGATTTCGAGTGCCCGTCCTGCGGCAAGTCCCATCCGATGGTGAAGAACCTGCAGCGGCGCCTCGGCGACAAGCTGCGATTCGTGTTCCGACACTTTCCGCTCACCAGGATTCATCCGCACGCGCAGCACGCGGCCGAGGCCGCTGAGGCCGCGGCGGCGCAGGGCGCGTTCTGGCAGATGCACGATCGCTTGTTCGAACGCCAGCTCGCCCTCGAAGACGACAACCTGACGGAGTATGCAGCGGAGCTTGGGCTCGACGCCGATCGGCTCCGCGCCGAGCTGGACGCCGGAACCTACCGCGCGCGTGTGAAAGACGACGTGCTCAGCGGTCTGAAGAGCGGAGTGAACGGCACGCCCACCTTCTTTATTAACGTCCAGCGCTACGACGGTGCCCACGGCACCGAGCCCCTGTTCGAGGCTCTTCAGGGCGCGAGCACCGGTTCCATTGCGGGGTCACGATGAAATATCCCGGAAAGTGATCGGTGTGGCGGGGCTCGATACCCAGAAAGCCTCACAGTCGCATTCACTGTGAGGCTCATACTCACGCAGCCGGCAGCCGCACCTGAAACTCCGTCCGCCCGGGCACGGATGACACGGCTACTTCCCCCGAGTGGCGCTGGAGCAGGCGCCGCACGATGTCGAGACCGAGCCCCGCCCCCTTCCCCACCGGTTTCGTCGTGAAGAAGGGATCGAAGATGCGTCCCACGATTTCCGGCGGGATCCCCGGCCCATTGTCCATGACGCGTACCGTCACACAGTGGAGCTCGGGTGCGGCCGACACGGCGACGTGACCTCCGACTTCGACGGCATCGATCGCGTTGTCGAGCAGATTCATCCACACCTGATTCAGCTCGACGCCAACGCCGTGCACACGCGGCAGATCGGCCGGGATGTCGACCGATACCTCGACCGACTTCGCTCGGACCTTGGCACCCAACACGGTGAGCGTATCGGCGATCCCCTCGCGGATGTCCACCGGCTCCGGCGTGGGCGCGTGATCCATGTAAGAGAAGCCCTTCACCGCGGCCACAAGGCCGGAGATGCGCGCGGCGGCGGCTTCGATCTCGGCCGATAACGACCGCACGAGACACCCCGCCGCCAGCCAGTGCAGAGCGGCATCGAGCGCGTCGCCGGTGACGCTGGCGGCCAGCCGGTCCAATTGCTCGACGGTGACGCTCGTGTCCGCGAGCGCTGCCGCGGGCGCCTCGTCCAGCTGGTGCGCCTTGCACCAGCGGGCCAACAGCTCCTCGCGGTCGGCGAGCGCCAAGGGCGAGAACGCCCCCGACGCCCGCAGGACCGGCAAGGTGCACGACGCGCGTACCGCATCGATGACCGCGAGCTGCGCGTCGGACAGGCGCGCGGCCCCGAGCTTTCGGCCGGCCTCCTCGGCGTCGCGGATGCTTCCGCTCAGCAGCTTGGCACTGCGGACGACGGCGGCAGCGGGGTTGTTCAGCTCGTGCGCCACGCCGGCAGACAGCTTGCCCAGCGAAATCAGCTTCTCGTCGCGCAGCGCGCTCGTCGTGAACTCGCGCGCGCGATCCACCATCGCGTGGACCAGCGTCGCGGTGATGACGGGACACGCGTGGATCAGCTCCGGGAACTGCGCCTTCGCGATCGCCAGCGTCTCCGTGGGCTCCTCGGCGACCGCGTCGCTGGGCGGCGACGCGCCGCGCGAATACGGCATCGCGCCGCCCACGTCCCCGCCCCGCCACTCGAAAATCTTGTGCGCGCCGGCGCCGCGGTCCGCGCGAATGACGATGTGCCCGCTGAAGACGACCAGCAGACTGTCCGCCTGCGCTCCCTTGTGAGTCACCACCGCGCCGGTCTCGTAGCGCCGCATCGTGCCGTGCGCGGCGAGCCACGCGTGCTCGACGGCGGGCGCCTTCCCCAGCGCGCGATGCTGCGCCAGGCGAGCCAGCAAATCCTGTTGCGTCGCTGTGTCCATGGTCGTCACACGGTCCGCAGGTAGAGGTGCACGGAGTAGATCGCCGCCGATCCTTCGCCCACCGCGGCCGCCACGCGCCGGTTCGCGCCCGAGCGCACATCCCCAGCCGCGAACACGCCGGGCATGCTCGTCTCGAACATGAAGGGCGCCCGCTCGAGCGTCCACCCGCGCGGCCGGTCGTGTTCACGCGGCAGATCGGGGCCTGTGACGAGAAACCCGGCCTCGTCGCGCTCCAGAACGCCGGCGAATGCGCTGCTGTGAGGCTGCGTGCCGATGAAGATGAACATTGCCGCCGCAGGAATCTTTCGCTGCTCGCCGGTCGCGACCGCTTTCACGATCACGGCGTCCAGGGCTTTTGCGCCACACGCTTCTTCCACCTCGACGCCGGCCGCCACCTCGATGTTAGGGAACGAGCGAACGCGGTCCGCCAGATACCGCGACATACCGGGCAGGAGGTCGGGAGCGCGTATCAGCATGATCACGCGACGCGCATAGCGGGAAAAGAACAGCGCGGACTGGCCGGCCGAATTCGCGCCGCCTACTATGCAGACATCACAGTCCCGGTATCGCGCGGCCTCGGACATTGCCGCTCCGTAGTAGACGCCAACCCCGTGCAAACGCTCCAGCCCGCGCGCCTTGAGCCGGCGCGCACTCATGCCGGTCGTAATGACCACGCAGTACGTCCGCAGCTCCGTCCCGTCGCCGAGCACCACGATCCGATAGGGGTCCTCGCGACGCAGCGCGACCACTTCCTGCCCCACCAAGAGCTCCGCGCCGAACCGTCGCGCCTGTGCAGTCGCGCGCTGAGCCAGATCGGCGCCCGTGACTCCCGCGGGGAAGCCGAGGTAGTTCTCGATCAGCGAGCTGGTACCGGCCTGCCCGCCCGCGGCGTGAGCTTCGACGAGCACTGTGCGCAGTCCTTCCGACGCCGCGTACACCGCGTTCCCCAGTCCAGCCGGTCCGCCGCCGATCACCACGACATCGTAGAACGGCTGCTGCGCCTGGGTTTGCAGGCCGGCTTTGGCTGCGAGCTGGCCGTTTGCCGGAGCGACCAGATGGCTGCCGTCCGGGAACACGACGATCGGCAGCTGCGTGAGGTCCGCGACCAGTGATTCGGCGAGCGCGCGCGCCGCGGGATCCGCGTCAACGTCCACCCACTCGTAGTGCACGCGGTTGCGGGAGAGAAACTCCTTCGCGAGAAAGGATTGTGGCGACAACTGTGAGCCGAGCACCCGGATCCCCTCGAATGCCGGCCGCGCACGCGCCCTCCATTCGGCGAGCAGATCGTCGAGCACCGGATAGAGCCGCTCCTCGGGAGGATCCCAGGGCTTCATGAGATAATGATCGAGCCCGATCGTGTTGATCGCAGCGATCGCGACATCGGTATCGGCGTACGCGGTCAGCAACACGCGGCGCGCAGCGGCGTGCAGCGGGATCACTCGACGCAGCATCTCGATGCCCGTCATGCCGGGCATACGTTGATCTACGAGAAACAGGGCCACGGGATTATTGCGCGCCGCGAGCTCGGTCGCGGCCTTGAGACCTTCGGCTCCGGATCGGGCCTTCAGGACGCGATAGTCTGCCTGATAGTGCTGCCGGAGATCGCGCTCGATAGCCGCCAGGACGGCTGGATCGTCATCGACCGTCAAGATGGCGGGTTTCGACATCCTCGACAGCTCCGATCGATTCGCGGAAGGTTCGAGCTCGGCCGTCCCGGCCGTCAGTAGGTGATCGTGACCAAGCCGGTGTCATCGAGGAAATTATACGGTCGTCGTCAGGACTTCGCGAAGGAGACTAGTCATCGTCCTGGACTGTGAGCACTGCACTTCCTGTAATGCCCGCAGTGGTCGCCCTGATCTGCGCAATCCCAAACCCACGCGATGTTGCGAGCCCGTTGGCATTGACGGTCGCCACCGTGGTGTTGGAGCTGGACCACGTGAACGTCACCCCCGCAACGACCCGGCCGTTGGCGTCAAGCGCCTGCGCGCTGAATTGCTGCGTGCGGTTCCTCTCTTTGAGCGTCGCCGTCGCGGGCGTGACCACGACGGTCACCACTCTCTGCTGCACTGTCAGCGTGGCCATACCCGATACCGTGCCGGCTGTAGCGGTGATGGTCGCTGTACCATTGGCGACCGCCGTCGCCACACCAGTACCCGGATCGATTGAAGCGACCGTCGCGGCGGTGCTGGTCCACACGAACGTCACGCCCGAAATGACGCCGCCGGCAGCATCGCGAGCCTCGGCCTGGAACGCCTGCGTCACTCCCAGAGCTTCGAGCGTCGCGGCGGCGGGCGTCACGACGATCTGCGCAATGGCATCCCTCACATCTACGGAGAGCGACGCCGACCCGGACTTGCCTCCCGCGGCGGCGACAATCGTCGTCACCCCGTGACGGCGCGCGGTCGCAAGTCCCGTCGAGCCGACAGTCGCAATCTCGGGCGCACTACTCGACCAGGCGAAGTCGTTCACCGGCACCAGCGCCCCATTGGCATCGCGAGCCACCGCGGTGAACTGCTGCGTCGCCCCGAGCGAAGTCAGCGTGGCGGACGCCGGTGACACCTCGATCGTAGCAATCGTCGTGCTCAAATCCACCGTCAGACTGGCGAAATCGGAGATGCCATTCGCGGACGCACTGACGGTTGTCGTCCCGTGCCCGGCGGCGGTCGCCCGGCCAGTCGCATCCACGCTCGCTACTGTCTCGATCGAGCTGCTCCAGGCGAAGGAGACCCCGGGTAGCGGCGTTCCGCTCGCGTCACGGGCGATCGCAGTGAACTGCTGAACTGCGCCTGTCGTCGTGAGCGTCGCCTCAGCCGGTGACACGTCGACGCTCGCGACCGACGTGGTGAGGTTGACCGAGAGTGCGGCGTTGCCCGCGACCGTCCCCGTGGTCGCGGTGATCGTCGCGGACCCGTCGCCCGTTGCGGTAGCGAGGCCGGTGGCGGGATCGATCTCCCCGACCGTGGGCGCCGAGCTGCTCCACGTGAACGGCACGCCGGTCACCAGTTGGCCGCCGGCATCCCGCGCCTCGGCGGTGAACTGTTGCGTCGCGCCGAGACTCGTGAGCATCACCTCAGGCGGGTTCACGTGCACCGTCGTGACTGTCACGGTCAGGTCGACCGTAAGACTCGCCTCGCCGGTCACGCCCGCGACCGCCGCCCGAATCGCCGTCGTACCATGGCCGACTGCGGCGGCGAGCCCGGTGGTCCCATCGACGGTGGCGACGGTGGGCTGTGTGCTGGTCCAATCGAACGAGGCCACCGGTACAATGTTGCCGCCGGCATCCAGCGCGACGGCGGTGAACTGTTGCGTCGCGCCCCGGCTCTCGAGCTCGGCCGTCGCAGGCGACACGTGGACGGAGACGATCGTCGCACTCAGGTCCACGGCGAGCGACGCAGTACCGGCGGCGGTGCCGGCTGTCGCGGTCACGGTCGTAGCACCGTGCCTCATGGCACGCGCGAGACCACTGGCGGCATCGATCGTTGCCACGGCCGGCACCGAACTGGTCCAGGTGACCGAGACCCCAGGCAACACGGTCCCCTGCGCGTCTCGAGCGACGGCGGTGAACAGCTGTGTGGCGTCAACCGTGGTCAGGGTCGCCGCGGCCGGCGACACCACCACGCTCGCCACCAATGGCTCGAGATCGACCGTGAGTGACGCGCTCCCAGTGACCGTCCCGGTCGTCGCCGTGATGGTTGTGACCCCGTGGCCGGTTGCGGTCGCGAGACCAATGGGATCAATCGAGGCAACCGCGGTCGCGGAGCTGATCCACACGAACGGAACGCCGAGCACCACTTGCCCGGCGGCATCACGCGCCTCGGCCGTGAACTGTTGCGTCGCGCCGAGACTGGACAGCGTCGCGATGGGCGGGCTCACGTGTATCGAGGCCACCGTCACGGTCAGATCGACCGTGAGACTCGCTTCGCCTGTCACGCCCGCGACCGTCGCCCGAATCGCCGTTGTGCCGTGTCCCGCGGCCGTGGCGAGACCCGTAGCGTTCACGGTGGCGACGGGCGGCACCGAGCTCGTCCAGGTGAACGGGACCCCGGGCAACACGGTCCCTTGCGCGTCTCGAGCGACTGCGGTGAAGAGCTGCGTGGCGTCGACCGCGGTCAGGGTCGCTGCGGCCGGCGACACCACCACGCTCGCCACTGCTACCTCGAGATCGACTGTGAGCGTGGCACTACCCGCAACCGTCCCGGTCGTCGCCGTGATGGTCGTGACGCCGTGGCCGGTTGCGCTCGCGAGACCGGTGGGATCAATCGAGGCAACCGCGGACGCCGAGCTGATCCACACGAACGGAACGCCGAGCACCACCTGCCCGGCGGCATCCCGCGCCTCAGCCGTGAACTGTTGCGTCGCGCCGAGACTCGCGAGCGTCGCAGCACCCGGGCTCACATGGACCGTCGCCACCGTTATGGTCAGATCGACCGTGAGAGTCGCTTCGCCCGTCACGCCAGCGACTGTCGCCTGAATAGCCGTGGTGCCGTGCCCCGCAGCCGTCGCGAGACCTGTTCCGTCCACCGTGGCGACGGTCGGCTGAGAGCTGGTCCAATCGAACGCCGCCACCGGCACAATGTTGCCACTCGCGTCCCGAGCTTCCGCGACGAACTGTTGCGTTGCGCCCAGGGACGCGAGCTCCGCCGTCGCGGGCGTCACGTGCACGGCCGCGATCGACTCCCCGAAATCGACCGTGAGCGTGGCCGTACCGGCTTTTGAACCCGCCGTCGCCGTGATGACCGTGGTCCCGTGCCGCACCGCGGATGCGAGCCCGTCCGTCGCGATCGTGGCGACGGCCGGCACCGAGCTCGTCCAGGTGAACGGGACCCCGGGCAACACGGTCCCTTGCGCGTCTCGAGCGACTGCGGTGAAGAGCTGCGTGGCGTCGACCGCGGTCAGGGTAGCTGCGGCCGGCGACACCACCACTGTCGCTACGACGGATCCGAGATCGACGGTGAGTGACGCGCTCCCAGTGACCGTCCCGGTCGTCGCTGTGATGGTCGTGACTCCGTGACCCTTAGCGGTGGCAAGGGCCGTGGCAGGATCAATGTGCCCGACCGCGGGCGCCGAGCTGATCCACACGAACGGCACGCCAAGCACCACTTGACCGCCGGCATCCCGCGCCTCGGCCGTGAACTGTTGCGTCGCGCCGAGACTGGACAGCGTCGCCGCACCGGGGCTCACATGGACCGTCGCCACCGTCACGGTCAGATCGACCGTGAGAGTCGCCTCGCCCGTCACGCCAGCGACTGTCGCCCGAATGGCCGTCGTGCCGTGCCCCGCGGCCGTCGCGAGACCGGTCCCGTCCACGCTCGCGACGGTCGGCTGCGTGCTGGTCCAATCGAACGCGGCTACCGGCACGATGGTGCCGCTCGCGTTCCGGGCTTCCGCGACGAACTGCTGCGTCGCGCCTCGGGTCTCGAGCTCGGCCGTCGCGGGCGACACGAGCACGGTCGCGATCGTCTCCCCGAGATCGACCGTGAGCGAGGCCGTCCCGGCCGTTGAACCCGCCGTCGCCGTGATGATCGTGATCCCGTGCCGCACCGCGGATGCGAGCCCGTCAGCATCGATCGTGGCGACGGTCGGCACCGAGCTCGTCCAAGTAAACAGGACACCGGGCAACACCGTCCCCTGCCCGTCTCGAGCCACGGCGGTGAACAACTGCGTGGCGTCAACCGCGGTCAGCGTCGCCCCGGCCGGCGACACCACCACTGTCGCGACGACGGGTTCGAGATCGACCGTGAGTGACGCGCTCCCAGTGACCGTCCCGGTCGTCGCCGTGATGGTCGTGACGCCGTGACCGGTTGCCGTCGCGAGACCAATGGGATCAATCGTGGCCACCGCGGGCGCCGAGCTGCTCCACACGAACGGCACGCCGAGCACCACTTGCCCGCCGGCATCACGCGCCTCGGCGGTGAACTGCTGCGTCGCGCCGAGACTGGACAGCGTCGCCGCACCCGGGCTCACATGAACTGTCGTCACCGTCACGGTCAGATCGACCGTGAGACTCGCCTCGCCCGTCACGCCTGCAATCGTCGCCCGAATCGCCGTCGTGCCGTGCCCCACGGCCGTCGCGAGACCGGTTCCGTCCACCGTGGCGACGGTCGGCTGAGAGCTGGTCCAATCGAACGCCGCCACCGGCACGATGTTGCCGCCCGCATCCCGCGCGACGGCGGTGAACTGCTGCGTCGCGCCTCGGGTCTCGAGCTCGGCCGTCGCGGGCGACACGTGGACAGCGACGATCGTCGAGCTCAAGTCCACGGTGAGTGACGCGGTGCCGACTACGGCGCCGGCCGAAGCGGTCACGGTCGTGGCACCGTGTCCGACTGCGCGGGCCAGGCCGCTCGCCGCATCGATCGTCGCGACGTCCACCACGCTACTGGCCCACGTGAACTGCACACCCTCGAGCACGTTGCCGCCGGCATCTCGCGCTACAGCCGTGTATTGGTGCGTGGCGTCCCTGGCCGTGAGCGTGGCGACGGGAGGCGAAACGTCGATCGTCGCCACGTCGGCGATCGGATTCACGGTCACTACCGCGGTGCCCGTCACACCGGCGCTCGTCGCCGTGATGGTTGCGCTCCCACCGGCCATGGCCGTCACGCGGCCCGTGGTGGGATCGACGCTTGCTACATGCGGCGCATCGCTCGCCCAGGACAACTCGGCACCGAGGACCGCGTGCCCGTTCGCATCCCGCGCCTCGCCGGCGAGAGTCAGCGTCGCGCCCAGCGCGGTGAGCGTGATCGCCGGGGGATTGACGGCGATCTCGGTGACGCGCTGCCGCACAACAACGGCCGCATCGCCCCGGCTGTTGCCGGAGGATGCCGACACCATGGCGGTGCCGTTTGCTATTGCCGTAACGACGCCGCTGCTCGGATCAACACGCACGACGGCTTCGTTATCGCTGGCCCACGCGATCGCGGCATCGGGAATCACTGCGCCATCCCGGCCGCGCGCCTCGGCCGCAAAGCCGTGAGTGGCGCCAATCGCCTCCAGCGCTACGCTCGTAGGACTGACGGTCACGGTCGCAACGATCGGAGGGCCGACATACACGACGTCAACCGGCTCGGTGACGGCAGCCGCTGGCGCGCCATCCGAAACCAGTAGTTTCTCGCCACCATCGTAGAACCGCTTCCCGCCGCTCCACACGGAGACGTCGACGCGCAGCGACTCACTCTCCGCCTGCAGCTCGAGAATCCAGGCGAACGATGCAGTATCGGTCCGATACGCCACGGTCGTGTCGATCATCGCCGCGCCCGGCTCAGCCGGACGGGTGACACGCACGACCGCACTGTCGATTGCGACGCCGAGCGATGACGGCTCGTCGCCCGTGACGTAGGTCGGCCGGAAGCGCAGCTCGCCGAAGTGGCCGGGAGCCGCCGGCCCGTCCACGCACGAGACGAGGAGGACGACGGCCACCAAGGAGCGCCGGGCAGCGCGACCCGTCCTAGCGACCATAGCCGATCAGAAGCGACGCGCCCATCTCAGGCTCAGCACCTGCTCGTTGTACCAGTTCGACGGCGTGGCTGTGTCGCGAAAACGGTTTACTTGAACCTGGAGTACGAGGTCATCCCGCGAGGTCACCCCGACCCGCGAGGCGACGGTCCCGGTCCACGTGTTGCGAAGGCCGTACTTGCTACGGTGCAACGATCCGGTCGCGGTCATGCGCCCGCCACGCAGCCGCCACGCCGCCGCAGCGCCGTAGGTCGCTCGGGACACCCACGCCGCGGTGTCGCTGCGCGAGCGAGTGAGGCCTACGCCCGGGGTCACCTGCAGGACCGGGCTGAGTCGCACCGTGAGCCGGGCGTTGGCCGAGTGGGCCGTGAAGCTGGTGCTCGTCCGTCGGGGATTGGCATCCGCGGCGTCCTGGTAGTTGTAGTCGAGCGACAGCGATTCGATGCGGCGGCGCGGCCCAAACGAGAACGCGTGCCCGGTGCCCACCGACCACGCCGTGTAGTCCATCCATTGCAGCGTGTCGCTGCTGCCGTTGCCCATCGCGAGCACATTGGCCCGCAACGTGGCGTTCCAGGCGCGCGACACGCGCAGCGAGAGCGTTCCGGCCGCGCGGTGGCGCGTGGTGGTGTGAAGCTTCTGCCCCAGGAGGTTGTCGTTCTGGCGCGCCGCCTGGAGCTGAGCCGACCAGCGGCTGAATCGGACGTTGGCCCTGCCCTCGAGCACGCGGTAATCGTTCCCGAGTGAGGCCACGCCCAGCGAGGTGTAGCCCGGACCGGCGTAGCGATACCCGAGCGACGCCGTGAGCGAGCGCGGTCCCTGCGGAGTGGCGCCGGGCAGCTGCGCCACGCGCACCTGAAGCTCCGTCGAATACGCGTAGTCCCCGTGCGTGCCGACGCGCGGTGTGATTACGCCGCGCAGGATGCCGGGGACATCAACCTGATCCGGATCGAGCTCACTCGCGCGGCGATCGCGGGTGTGGACGGCGCCGGCGACTTCCGCTCGCCACGCCAGGCGACCTTCCAAGAAGGACAGGCCACCGGCCGCGCCAACCACCAGGTTCTCCTCCGGCGTCACGGCGTATGGGTTCACGGGCGCTGGTCCGCCCGCCGTCGGCGCGTTGGGTGGGAGGGTGGTGTCCACCGGCAGCGAGTTGGGATTGTCCCACGCCCGCACCACCATCAGATCGAGGAACGTGGCGGGCCGGCCCTGCGACTGGCGACCGATGCCCAGGCGCCCACCAGCGATGGTGCGCCGGAAGCTCCCCGTGGAGGCACCCCCGGGCACCGTGCGGGCAGCCCGGCCGCCGAACGCTCCTACGCGGAACCGTCCCGGCTCGAGATCGAAGGCTGCGCCCGTCAGCTGGACGGCGTTGTAGGTCAGCGACGTGTAGCTGGAGTTGAACGCGCCGACATGCGCGCGGCCCCAGTTCCACTGTGGGTGAAGACCGAACTGGCGGATCTGCTGGCGGCCCGGGATCGAGCCGTAGCCGGCCGAGTAGTCGGTGCCGTCCTCGGTGCTGACCAGCAGGTCCACGCCCATCGTGATCGACCCGAACAGCACCGCGCTGCCGTTGAAATAGGCGCGGCCAGTGCCACCGGGCCGCCGGCCCGGCGCGCCTTTGCGGCTGTACAACTCGCCCATGGACCCCAGTTCGCCGCTGAACTGGATGACGGGCGCGCCGACGGGGGGGGGCGGCAGCGGCGACACCTGCGCCGAGAGCGGCGGCACAAGCAGGGCGGCGAGCGCCGCGACGAGGATCGGTTTCATCCGCGCATGAGTCCGGTGAGAATCTCAGCCACGGCCTGCGCGGGGCTGCGGAAGTCGAGCTGGCGCCGCAGCTCGAACGGCTGGCCCACGAACCGGCCGCGCAGCACCCAGCTCATCGCTCCGCCGCCCTGCACCACCGCGAGGTCGGCGTGGAACTCCGCGTACTCGATGGCCAGCGGATCGGCACCGGCTTCGATCGCGGCGATCATCTGCGTGTAGCGCGTCTCCAGCACGGCGAGGTTGCGCTCGGCCTCCTGGAGCTGCGCGCGCAAGCGGGCCACGGCAGCCTCGGCCGCGAGCAGCACCACGCTCTGGTCGGGCGGCGGGATGGCGTCGAGGATCGCGCGCCGCGCGTTGGCGGCGGTCTGCTGGGCGGCGTAGGCGCTGGCGCGCGCGGCGTGCACGCCGGACAGACGCACGTACTCCGCGTAGCGGGCGGCGCGGCGGGCGGCCTCGCGGCGCGGCGTGCTTTCCCACGAGCGCCGCGCGTTCTCGCGGTCGCGCCACGCGGCGTCGGCCTCGGCCCGGCGCGCGTTGGCGCGGTTCTGCGCGTTGCGCCAGTCGCCCTCCGCGTTGTCGCGCAGGCTCTGGAGCGCGGCCCGCAGCTGCGCCGCCGACGCGGCGCTCACCGCGAGTGCGTCGCGCGTGACGCCGAGCGCGGTTTGTGTCGCGTCGATGATCCCCTGGCCGGTGGACGCGAACCGCACGATGCCCTCGCGCAGGATCGGCTGCACGAACTCGCCGAAGTCGTTGCTCACAACGCCGTCCACGGCGAACACGGGGTTGGTCAACTGAAACGCGGCCTGGGCCGACAGGGTGGCGTGGAACAGGCTGAACAGCTCCGTCTCGCTGCGGAAGCGCAGGGCGTCGCGCGTGATGCTCAGGTCCACGAGCTGCCGCGTCGTGCCGAGCTGCACCTGGCCCTTCACGATCATGTGCTGCTCCTGCCGTGTGGCAGCGAGATCGAGCACAGCATCGTCCCAGGTGAGCGGACCGACTTGGAACGCGCCCAGGTGTCCGTTGATCCACAGGCCTTCGTCAGTGACGCCCGCGTCCACGCCGGCGAAGTTCTTCATCTCGCCGCCGGGTCCGGTAGGGAGCCAGAGCTGACCTTTGATCTTGAAGCCGCGCTCGATGCCGAGCTCGAGGTCGGGCTTGGGAGCGAACTGGAGCCCGAGGGTGCGGATCTGGATGTCGGGCAGCGCGTCGATCGGGATGAGCGTGCCCCCGGCGGGGATGTTCGTGGCGCCCGCCGCGGCTTCGCGCGCCGCCGCCATCGCGGCCTGCACCCTGGCCAGGTCCGACAGCGCGACGCCGGCTTCGCTCTCCCCCTTCATCATGAAGTTCGTGGGCACGCCGGCGGGACTGACGGCCAGCGCGACGGCTACGTCGATGTCCTTCTCGCCGATCACGGCCGCGCCCGCGAAGCCGAGCGCCACGCTGCCGGTGGGCGTGATGCCGAGCTTGAGAATCACCTTCTTGAGAGTGAGCCATTCGACGCCGAGCGGAGAGACCCACGGCTGCTCCGCGACCATGCCGCCGGACAGCGAGATCCCCGTGCGCGCCAGCATGGCCGCGAGGAAGAACTTGAGGTCTGTCTCGTCGATGAAAACGTTCAGCTCACCCACCAGCCGGACCGACGGCTCCCCCGTGAGTTCGAGCGCCAGCTGGCCGGAGCGGAACCACTCCGGGGAGCCGGGCGGCCGCATCGGGGGCAGCTCGGCCCGGAGGTACAGGTCCTTGATGGCGTCGAGGCTGGCGCCGCCGGTCAGCGTGGTCAGGCTCTTGCCCAAAGCGCCTTGGATGAGAATGGTGCCCTTCTCGATCCCGAGCGCGTCCATGACCGCGACCAGGGGGTGACCCGGCTCAAGACCCTCCGCCGGAATCGCGGCGATCAGGTTGACGCCGGGCTTCAGGACGAGCGTGAAGTCGTCGGCGTTGTAGACCTCGCGGTAGAAGGCATACAGGTCGTCTGAAAGGTCCATGGACGACGTGCGGGTCTCCTGGTCGGTGATCACCAAGGTGACGTTCGACAGCGTGAGGTTGTCGAGGACCGGGTTGGCGAGCGCCGGAATGGCCTTGGTCAACGACCAATCGTTGGGGCGCAGGGCCAGCGTGTAGCTGCGCCGGCCGTTCGCACCAGGGCTGACGGCGAGCAGCAGGTCGGCTTCGGCACCCGCGAGCGTGGTCCGGGCGAGCCCCACGATTCCGCCCTGGGGCGAGCTGGCGATGTGAAGATCGGATAGGTCCAGAAAACCGGGAGGAAGATTGATGCTCGAGAAGTCGAAGTCCGCCGCCCCGCCCTGGGCAGCGGCCGGCGCCGGCGCGGCGAGTGCGATGACGAGCAGCAGCGCGACGGGGCGCATCATGGCGTCAGCCTGGTTGCGATGGTGAACACGATCTCACGCAGCAGCGCGAGGATATCGACGGCGCTGGCGTTGCCGAACGACGCCCGGAATCCGCAGTACCAGCCCTTGAGCTTGCCGCAATGCGGCTCCGGATTGGCCGCCTGTTGTTGCTCGCGAAGCCTGCGCGTGGTGTTCAGGCTCTCGAAGCTCTTGATCTGTTCCTGCTCCTCGGCGATCCACCCTTCGTACTGGGCTATGTACCCTTGCAGCTTGGTGGAATCAGCCGCAGTCGTCGCTCGAACCAGCTCCTCTCGTGTGAAGTCCAGACGTTCCTGCCACCGCTGCACGTTTGCATGGCCGCGCGCCAGGTAAGCGGGGTGCGCCTGCGCGCGCAGCGAGGCTTCGCTACGCGCTAGCGTGACGGCAATCTTGCCGAGCCCCGCCTCCTCACCCCAACCCGCCGTCGCGCTGAGGGTGAACATCACGTCCCCCCTGTTGGCACCGCCGACCAGCACGCCGACTTCCAACTCGGGGTTTCCCACCACGAACTTGCTGCTGCCGAGAGACCACGTGGCGCCGAGCGTGTACCGAATCACGATCTTCGCCTCGGCGGTGCCCTTCTTGAACTGCTCGGTGCTCAGGTCCAAGCCCAGCGTGCCGATCCACTCCGCGCCTTCGTTCATGTTCAGCGCGCTGACCAGGTCGTCACTGAGCTGGAGGCGATGCTTGATGTTGAACAGCAGATGGAACTGGTGTTGGGCGCCGCTGCTGTCGCCGAAGACTTTCCGCACCGTGTCGGTTACGGCGAACTCGAACTCGATGTGCGACGATTTGACCAACGCCCGCACCGGAGCCAGGATTGGCGTGCGCTCCGGCAGGGCGGCCCTGAGGTTCACGAACTCCAGTTCCGCGGACACATCCCCTCCGCGGGTTCCGTCCTTTGAGTTGCCGGCAAAGCCCAGACTCAACTTGTTCCCGAGCCCGACAAAGCCCTGGAGCTCGATTTCCTTCTGGTCGTAACCGAAGAACTCGAACACCTGCCAGAACGGCCGCTGGGCTAACTGCATCACCCCGAAGGTTGTGACCCCGGGCTTGGCCTCGATATCGTGGCCTTCGAGGAACGACCGCACGATCTCGAACCCGTCGGGGGCAGCGACTGTCGTGTTCTCGAGCGTGATGATGACGATCCCGAACTCGAGTCCCGGATTCGTCGAGTCGACTTCGCCCTGCGGCAGGTTGCCCGCCATCAAAGACGCGGTGGCAGCAGACCCTTCCACCGTCCGGATTCCCACCCAACGTTGCAACGGCAGGCCGAGGCCGTCGCAATCGCCGTAGGCCATCACGCGCTTGCCCTTCTGCGTATCTCCGACCAACGCCCACACCCGAGACTCGCTCCCCGACACCTTGAACCGAAACAGCTTTGCCGGCGCCGCGAGTCTCCGGGGAAAGCCCACGGGACTGAAGGTCCTGATTCGAACGGGGCGGCTTTCGCGCCAATTGGATTCGCTGCACAGAGCGAGATAGGCGACCGTGTCGTCCTCCGCGGCAGGCACATCACGAAGCGCGGCATCACTGGCGGCAACGACGTCATCCTCTCCGCTATCGTCGCCGTAAAAGGTGTTATCCACCTCGAGGGTCACAGCCAAGCCACCACCCACGGGGCCGCCCCCTCCGGGGTCGCCCAACTGGAAATTCCAGATCTCGCTTCGCCCCTCGTTGGCCGCCGCGGCGTAGCCGTTCTGATCCAGCGCCTGCACGCGCCAGACGTACGACTTCCCGTCCTCGAGCGGCGGCGCCCCGATCGAGTATTCGAAGTTCGTGCCGAAGGTCGTAGTCTCGAACAGCGGGATGTTGGCCACGAGCGCGTGCTCCGGCGCCTGTCCCTCGAGCACCTCGCTGATGCGCAGCACGTAGGTGAGCTGGAACGCGGGCGGCACCTGGAGTGGCGTCCATTGGAATACGGGACTGCCGGACGTCAGCAGCTGATCGTCAATCGGCCCGATCAGATACGGCGGATCGGGATACACCACACTGAACGTGACGCAGTCCTCGGCCAGCACGAACCCGCCCTGATCGGTCACCGCGACGCAGATCGTCTGGTCGCCTTCGGGCAGGCGGCCGGTGCGGCGCATCTGGTCTTCGAAGCCCTGATCGTGCTGCGACGTGCCGGGTAGGTTCACGAAATCGGTGATCACGGTCGGCGGGCCGCTCACGATCAGCATCGGATCGCTGCGCCCCGAGGCCACCACGCGGCCGCCCTGATCGGTCACGCGATACACAAGCAGGACGTTCTGATCCGCGGCGGTCGGGTTGGTGATCGTGAGCGTGGCGATGGTGGGATTCGCTTCCCAGTCGCTCAGGTAAGGCGAGGGATAGGCCGTGATGTCGAGCACGGCATCCCAGGGCGACTGGGCGCGCGCGGGGGATGCCACCCCCGCGGCCAGCAACAGCACCGCGGCCGTTTGCGGCACGGCCCGGCCCGCGACGCCAGCCTGGAGGCCGAGCGCCCACAAAAGCCATGTGGCGCGCCGCACGTCGCGCCGCGTCACCCCACGCCTCTCGTCCCGGTCAGCAGCGCGGGCAGCTCGAGCAGGTTCTGCTTCAGGACGAAGCCGGATGCGCCAGCCGCCATCGCGGCGGCGCGCGACTGGGGATCGCCGTGATCGGTCACAATGATCACGCGCGCGTCCGGGTTCGTTTGGCGAATCGCGCGCGTCGCGGCGATGCCGTCCATGCCGCCCATCCTGATGTCCATCAAGACCCAATCGGGATGGAGCTCGTCGTAGAGACCAATCGCGGTCTCGCCGTCCTGACACTCGTACACGGCCGAGCCGGCCTCGCTGACCACATCGCGAATCAGCGCCCGCATGGAGGCGTTGTCTTCGACCACGAGCACTACACGCTGTCCGGGCGCGGACGTCATGCAGCGAATGTACGCCGCGGCGAACGGCCGCGAATCGGAGGCAGCCCCTACGTTTTCTGGGGGGAAGCCCCTACGACAGGAACGCTTTGCGCTCGAGAGCGAAACGCAGCAAGGCCTGCGGACCGTGCAGTCCCAGCCGCTCGCAAATATTGAGGCGATGATTCTCCACGGTCTTGGGACTGATCCCAAGCGACTCCGCGATCGCGGGGGTGGTGAGCCCCTGCGCGATGAGCTTCAACACCTGTCGCTGCACCGGCGTGAGCTCGGCAAGCGCCGCGCCCTCCACCGTCAGCTCGCCGTGCCGCTGCAACAGATCGCTGGAGAGCGCCGGACTGATGTAGGCGCGACCAGACGCCACCATGTGGATGCAGGCCACGATGTCGGTCACGGCACCGTCCTTCAGCACGTAACCCTTAACGCCAAGATCGAGCGCGCGGCGAAACATCGCGGGCTCGCGGTACATGGTGAGCATCACCACGGCCGCGCCCAGCTTCTCCTGCCGTACCGCCTCGGCCACCGTGAGTCCGCTCGCCCTGGGCATGTCGATGTCGAGCAGCACGACGCGCGGGCGGTGGCGCCGCACCAAGGCGAGGGCCGTCTCACCGTCCCCGGCTTCGCCGACGACTCGCAGCGAGGCGTCCTCCGCGATCACATCCGTGAGCCCGCGGCGGAACATGGGATGATCGTCGGCGATGACGACCGTGATCGCGTCGCTCATGCGGATGGCGTTCCCGCGCCCTTGGTCGGGAGGACGAGGTGTAGCCGCGTCCCGCGGCCGGGCGCGCTGGCAATCTCCAGCCGCCCTCCCAGAATGCGCGTGCGCTCAACGATCCCCGACAGGCCGAACCCTTGGGCGGGCGCTGACGAGAAGCCGCGGCCGTCATCGCTGATCGACACCGAGATGTCGTCCACGCCGCAGCGCACCCGGACCAACGACGTCTTTCCCCCCGAGTGCTTGACGACATTGGTCAACGCTTCCTGCACGATGCGGTAGAGGTGGATCGCCGCATCGGGCGGGAGCCGACTGTCGACGTCGTCCACTGACGCATCGACGGTAATCGTGGTCGCACCGGCGATGGCCTCGATCATCGAGCGCAGCGCCGCGGTTAAGCCAAGGTGATCGAGCTGATACGGCGTGAGATGATGCGCCATCCCGCGCACGGTCTCGAGCGCCTGCGCGGCCACGTCCGAGATCTGCTCCAGTTGCGCTCGCGCCGGACCGGCGAGTCCGTCCGCCTGGAGCGCGACAAGCGCCCGGTTCTTGACGACCAGGAGATCTTGGCCGAGCTGATCGTGCAGCTCGCCGGCAAGACGTTTGCGCTCGTGCTCCTGGCTCGCGATCAGCGCGCGCGAGAACTCCTCCTGCCTGATGCGGCGCGCTCGCGCGCGTCGCTCCCGATCTCGCACGGTGGCCACGATGAGCCCAATCAACACCGCGGCCGTGAGCAAGCGGAACCACCACGTGTCATAGAACGGCGCGGAAATCATCGCGCGCAAGAGCGTCGCCTCCGTGCCCCAGATACCGGCTCGGTTCGCCGCGGACACGCTGAAGCGGTAATCCCCCGGCGCGAGACGCGGGTAATACGCGACGCGCCGCGTGCCCGCGTCCACCCAATCGGGATCGAAGCCCTCGAGGCGGTAGCGATAGGTGATGTGCTCGGGCGCCGAGAGACTCAGACCTGCGTAGTGGATCTCGAGATTGACGGCGCCCGGTCCGGCGCGGATCACGGGAGTCGCATCCTGCGCCACACCGTCTATCAGGACGCGCTCGATCGCGACCGGTGGTGCGCCGGTGCTCACCGCTGCTCGCGCCGGGTCGACGACAGCAACGCCGCTCACGGTCGGAAACCACAGCTGTCCCTGCCGGTCCCTCCACGCGGCCGGCTGAAACCCGCCATTCGTTTCGGGGTTAATCAGCCCGTCGCCGATGCCGTACAGCACGGGCCGTACGCGCGGCAGGCGACCTTCGGCGAACGCCGACAGGTCGCTGCGCGGCACTCGCGTGATGCCGCGGTTGCCGCTCATCCAAAAGTAGCCGTCCGCGTCTTCGAGAATCGTGGACACCACATCCTCGGCCAGGCCATCCGCGCGCGTGATCGGCGTGAACTTGCCACCCTGGAAACGGTTGAGGCCGCCGCCGTACGTTCCGATCCACAGTGTGCCGTCCGAGTCTTCGTGAATCGCTCGCACGTGCGCACTCGACAGCCCCTGCGCGGCCTTCCAGGTCGTCACACGCCCGTCGTCTAGCCGGCTCAGCCCGGTGAGCGTGCCAATCCACAGGGCACCGTCTCGAGCCTGATAGATGGAGCGCACGCTGTTACCGGCGAGACCATCGCCGGTATCATACGCGACGCGCACCCTCGCCCGGATCCGATCCAGCGCGGCCAGGCCACCGCTATTCGTCCCGACCCAGACTGTGCCGTCTCGCGCCGTGAACAGCGCGAGCACCACGCTATCCGGGAGGCCGTCACGGTGTCGCAGGCGCTCGAGCCGGCCGGCCGTGATGCGCGAGAGTCCCCCGCCCCAGGTGCCGACCCACATCGTGCCCGGAGGACTTTCCGTGATGGAGAAAACGCACGGATCGCCTTCGGGATCACCGGTGAGCGGAGGCTTGAGCTGGCGGGTAATGGCGCGCTGAAGGTCAACCGCGTTCACGCCATAACAGTTCGTTCCGACCCAAACGGTGCCGCGCGAGTCTTCGTAGACCGCGGTGGTGACCCCGTGCGACAGACCCTGCTCCTCGGTATAGGTCGTAAACAGGTTGCGCTTGACGCGCACCAAGCCGCCCGCATCGATGCCGAACCAGACATTGCCGCTGCGGTCCACGTGTTCGGCGCGCACTCGGTAGCGGAGATTGCCGTCGGGCAGCGGGTAGTGGCGCACGACGGGGCGCGAGCCGTCGAGGAGCAAGTAGAACACGCCGTCGCTCGTGGTGATCAGCCAGTACCCGCCCTCCACGGCGGGATCCTCCAGCATCCGGGCGGGCCGCGGGACACCATCGGCGGGCCCGAAGGCGCGCATGGAGTCACCGGAGGCTGCAATGCGCGCGACGCCGTGCGGGCGTCGGAACCAGCGTGCAGCCGCGCGATCTTCGAGCAACATTCGCTGCTCTGCTGCTGCGGCGGGGAGCCGTCGTGTCCCCGCTCCGGTAGCGTCGATCAAGACGATCCCGTCGCTCGTCTCGAGCCAGAGCGTGCCGCGGCGATCTTCAACGATCAACGCGACGGTGCCGACGGGCTTGCCGTTCACCTCGGAGAGGGCGACAAACCGGTCGTTGACGAATCGCCCGAGGCCGCGCGGCGTCCCGATCCACAGCACCCCGCCGCGATCGACGTGCAACAGCGTGATCTCGTCGGATGGAAGGCCGTCGGCGGTGGTATAGGAGTCATGGCGCGTGCCGCGCCGGCGCAGCAAGCCGCTCTCGGTGCCGATCCACAGTGTGCTGTCGGAACCGACGGCCAGCGAAAGCACGCGATCAATGTGGCGGCCAGCGCTATCCCTGCGCTCCACGAGCGTGAACGACGTGCCGTCGAAGCGCGCGAGGCCACCGAACGTCCCCACCCAGAGGTATCCGTCGGGCGTCTCCGCGAGCGCGGTGACGGAGTTCTGCGGCAGGCCGTGCTCGGTAGTCCATTGATCCAGCCGGAACGGAGCTGGGGAACCGAGAGGGACAGCGCGTTGTGCGGCTGCGCCCCGCGCACACGGAAGCGTGAGCGAGGCAAGCAACAGCGGCCAGGCGAAGTCCGCAGCGCGCGTAGCGAGGTTCCCGCGATTGGGCCGCGACCAATGCTACACCGTCGGACTCCGTCGGCAACCAGCACACGGGCGTAATAGGTTCTTTCAAAGCAGGGGGCGCGCGTCGATTTCTCGCCCTCCCGTTCGACGTCTCAATAGAGCAGCCAGTCGCGGCTCGGTCGTCAGGTCGTCAAGTAACGGACCTACAGGGAGCAATCATGACGTCGCTCAGCACCGGTTTTGTCGAATCAACTGACGGGACGCGCGTCGCATTCGAAGCCAGTGGACAGGGCCCCGCCCTGGTCCTCGTCCCGGGCGCGTTGGGATACAAGACGTTCCCCTACCTTCGGAAGTTTGCGGCGGAGTTCGCCAAGCAGTTCCGGGTGTTCGCCTACGACCGTCGGGGGCGCGGCGACAGTGGCGACACGCAGCCCTACAGCGTCGAGAAGGAGATCGACGACCTGGCGGCGGTGTGCCAGGCAGCGGGCGGTCGGCCGATCGTCCTCGGGATCTCGTCGGGAGCGGCGTTAGCCCTTGAAGCCGCGGCCCGCGGAGCACCGATGAGCCGGCTCGTCGCATTCGAAGCGCCGTACATGGTGGGCAGCCACCGGCGACCCGAGCACGCGCGCTACGAAACCGAGATCAGCAACCTGATCGCTCGAGACGAGCGCGATGCGGCAGTCAAGTTGTTCATGCGAACGGTAGGTGTTCCGGCCTTTTTCGTGCCGATCATGCGGATCATGCCCTTCTGGAAGGATTTCCGGCGCGTCGCGCACACGCTGCCGTATGACGCCGCGATCATGCGTGGATTCGAGCTTCCGGTCGCGCGCCTGTCGGGGATCCGCGTTCCCACGCTCGTGGTCGGGGGCGGGAAAAGCCCGACTTCGCTCAAGGCGGCAGTGCGCGCCGTCGCACAGGCCGTGCCCGGGGCGCAGTTCACCGAGATCCCTGGTCAATCCCACGCAATCAAGGCCTCGGCCCTGGCGCCTGTCGTGCGACGGTTCGTCGAGGCGTAGCAGTTCGAAGGGCGTCTCTCACTGCCGCGCTTTGCGCTGCTCGTGGACCGCTTCCCAGCAATACCAGGCCGCCACCGTTCGGTAGGGGCGGAACCGTTCGCCCTCCGCCTCGAGCTGCTTCGGCGTCGGGAGCTTCCGCAGACCGTAGGCGAGCGCGTAACCGGTGCGAACGCCGTAGTCTCCGACTGGCCACACGTCGAGCCGGCGCAACTGGAAGATCAAGAACATCTCGGCGGTCCACCGTCCGATGCCACGGACGACCGAAAGGCGAGAGATGACGTCCTCGTCGCCGAGCCTGCCGATGCCGCGGAGCGGGACCGATCCGTCCACGACCTTCGCCGCGAGATCTCGGATGGCGGCGACCTTGCTGCCCGAGAGCCCCGCGGCTCGCAGCTTTCTGGGCGGGACAGCCAGGACGGCCTCGGGCGAGAGATCTCGGTCGAACAATGCGACAAACCGTCCGTGGATCGCACGCGCCGCGGCGCCGGCCAGCTGCTGATAGAGGATGCTTTCGGCCAGGGCGGCAAAGTGGCCCGTGGACGGCCTCGGCAAGTGAAACCGGGAGGTCCTTTTCAGGAGACCGGCCATCACCTTATCCCGGCGGGCCAAAGACTCCGCCGCTCGACGCTCGCTTATCTGACTGGTTGTCATTGAGCAACCCGACGCCCTTTAGTTAGTCAAAGCAAGGGGCAATGTCGAGGCGCAGGATCTTGCCGCGCAACTCGAGCGGGCTCTGTCCCGCCGCCGCGATCGCGCCGTCGCCCAGCGCGAATGTACAGGTAGCCATCAGCCCCGAACGCGATCGTTCCACCCTGATGAAAGAAGTTGACCTGGTCCACGGCGAGAACGGTGTCGCCGCTGGCTTCGTTTGCGGAGTCAGGGTCGGCCGTCACGTGATAGCGCACGACGCGCGTGTCGCCCGCGATGTTGCTGAAGTGCACGTAGAACCGCCCGTTGGTCGCGTAGTCGGGGTGGAAGGCGAGTGCGAGCAGGCCTTGCTCGTCAGCGAAGCGGACGTCCCCCATCAGATTCAAGAACGGCCGGGACTGCAGCGTGTCGTCGCGAACAATGCGGACGCGCCCGTTGCGCTCCACGATGAAAACGCGGTTCGAGTCCCCCGGGGGAGCCGTCACCAGCACCGGAGCGACCAGCCCCACAGCCACTACCGCCAGACCCAACCGCTCCGCTGGCGGTCCGACCGGGGGTTGTGACCCGTCGCTTGCAACCGCAGCCAGCAGAGGGATAATGAAAGGCTTTGCTGTGATCAAGGCGAGTCCTCCACAAAGGCCTTGAGGCGGGCAGCCGCAGCGTCCCACTGCGCCGCGACGCGATCGAGGTACTGTCTGGCGATCTCGAGTCGCTTCGCGTCCAGTGAGAAAACGCGCTCACGGCCGCGCCAAGCGTCCCGCACGAGACCCACTCGGCCGAGGGCATCGAGGTGCCGGGTGATCGCCTGGCGCGTCACCCTGGTGCCCACGCTCAACCGCGTAATCGACAGAGGACCTTCCGCGGAGAGACGCCGCAGCAGGCCGAGCCGGGTGTCGTCGCCGAGCGCAGCGAAAACCGGCGCAGCCGAGCTGCGATTAGGAGACATAGGCGGCCAGGTTCTTCGCCTGTGCAGCCCAGCCCTGATCGTTCATACGGTACGCCTCGGCGCGCCGCGCGAGCGGGATCTTGTCGAAACCGGACTCGACGATCGTGACAGCCGTGCCACCGCCCGCCATCTCATCGAGACGGAATTCGACGAGCGTGGTCGGCTCGGTCGAGTAGTCGACCTTGGGGTCGATGGGGTACGGGTGCCAGCGGTACGAGAAGTAGCGTTCGGGCTCGATCCGCCCGACCTGCATGTCGAGCGTCAGATGCTCGTAGCCCTTGATCGTGACCTTGCCCCGGACGGTGGCGCCCGCGGCGAACTCGCTGTCGAGCTGCACACCGAACCAGGTGCCGAATTCCTTCGCGCTGGTGATGGCGCGCCATACGCGGGCACGCGGCGCACTCACCTCGACCCGCGTTTCGATGCGGTCGGTGCTCTGTGGTCTGGCGGTCTTGGTCGTCATACGTCGCCTTCGTCTCCTGTGGTAGTCGGTAACCTACGCTGTCGTCGCGAACAGATTCGGCTGCGCTTTGCCAGTGGCAATCAGCTTGCGCAGATTGCCGCGTACCAGTCCGCCCCAGGCGTCCGAGCAGGATTCATAGCATTCGTCCTGAGGCACCAGGCCAACGTGGGTGAAGCGGACCTCCGTCTTGCCGCCCTTCCTCGACACCTCGAAGCTGATCCTCGTGTCATCCCACTCGTGTCGATCCTTCGTATAGCTGATGTCGCTCTCCAGCACATGCCACACTACGGTTTGGCCGGGAACGAGCTCGACGATCTTCATTCTGCAGTAATGCACGTCGGCGAAGCGATAGGTGAACACGGCACCGAGCTTGTCGGTTCGACCGTCGATTTCTCCCGACCACCACCCACGCGGGTTGTTGATGGCCGCAACGACTTCTTCCGGGGACTGGTCGACCGTGAATGACGTCGTGTAGTCCTGCTTCCGAAGACGACGCGCGTGCTCGTCATCGAGACGCTTCATTTCCTCGGCTCTGGCAACGACTGCTTCGATCGGGTTCGGCTGGCCATGGCCCGTGGCAATGAGATTGCGCAAGCTTCCCTTCACGTACGAGCCCCAGGCTTCGGTGCAGACGTTGTAGCACTCATAGGCGGGGATGAGCCCGACATGCGTAAAGCGGAGCTCGGTCTTGTCGCCCTGGTTGCCGATTTCAAAGACGACGTCGGTGCCCGTCCACTCGGTCTTGTCCTCGACAAAGTCGAAGTAATTCTCCACGACATGCCAGACGACTTTCTTGCCAGGCACGAACTCCGTGATCTTGAACTTTGCACGGTGCACATCGCGGTAATGGTACCTGAACTCGGCGCCGAGCTGGTCGGTCGGGCCGTCGATCTGCTCCGACCACCAGGCACGCGGATTGGTGACGGCGGCGAAGACCTGTGCTGGTGTTTGGTCGACCGCAAAGGTCGCGGTGTAGTTCTGCGCGTTCATGCTGCGTCCTTGTTCTGAGTGAGGGGTTGTGCGAGCGCCGTTCATACGTGCCTTCTCCCTTCCGGGTTATGTTGCCGAGTTCCGCATCGTGCAACATAAACGTTGCATATTCTACCCTGGTTCCCAGGGATATGCAACTGCAGTGTTGCGGATTTACGAGAGGAGCCCGTGTCGCGCGGGTGCCGCACGGCGCCAACCATGCTAGTTTTCTAGCATGTCCCCAGTCCTAACCTGAGTCCCGCGACCTTTAGGGCGATGTCCCTGCGTGGAACGAAGATCATGACGGTGTGGGCCGTGACGGCAATCGCCGGTTGCGCCGCGAGCGCGCGCGCCAAGCTCGACGCGGGCACGCAGTCGACTGTCGCGCGTGGCGAAGCCGGCCCCCGAATGGACCGCGATGCGGCGATCATCGCGCGGTCCGTCGATTCGCTGACGGCGCTAGCCGTCGCCGAGGGGCTTGCTCCGGCTCTGGGCGTGGCGATCACGATGGACGGGCGCACCATTTATGCGAAGTCCCATGGAAGCGCGGACGTCACGAACAGCGTACCCGTCGACGATCGCACGCTGTGGTACGTGGCGTCCACCAGCAAGTCGTTCACCGGATTCGGCATCGCGCTGCTCGCGGAGCGTGGAGCGCTGCGGATCGATGCACCCATCACGGCGCTGTTGCCGAACGCACGCTGGCACGCCGCCGCGCGCCCCGAGTCGCTGACGCTGGCGCATTTCCTGTCGCACACGCACCGGCTGAACGACATCGCAGTCGTCATGAGCGCGGCATTCACGGGCGCGATCCCGGAAGCGGGCTGGCCTGAGTTGATCGCGCTTGCCGCTCC
>JBIOXD010000007.1:0-2604 GCA_044869265.1 Gemmatimonadales bacterium | reverse complement strand
AGACCCTGGGTGACGAGGGCGGTGAGGCCGTCGAAGCCCTTCCTGAGATCGGCGGGGGCGCCGTAGGCATAGACGGCGACCTGGCGCGTGCTGCCGATCACGCCAGGCCGCGCAGCAGCGTCACGAGGGTCGCGAGGTCCAGGCCGTCAACGCGGACGCCTTGCGGGGTCACCAGCACCGAGAGACCGGACGTTGGCGCCACGGGCTCTGGCGTTGTGGTGACGGCGACCCGTCGCAGGCGAGGTCGCGATCGAGGCGCCTGGAGCCAGAGCCGCAACGCTTCGGGCCGCAGTCCCAGATCACGTGCTATCGCGGCCACCGCAATGCCGGCCTGGCGCCGCCGCCGGGCGATCCCGACCGCGCGCCGGCGCAGATCCGGCGTGAACCGGATCGCCGTCCCGGTGCGGTCACCGATGTGTCGTGCTGCGTCGTGGCGGAACGTGCGGGCTTCGCGATCCATCGTCGGCGTCTCCTTCCAGAGAAACGCCGCTACGATCGCTCAGACGGCGACCTCAACACCAGACGGGGGACGGCGAGGAGATACTGTCGAGCGATATCTCCGCGAGCACGACGCGATTAACCATGAAAGCAGCTGGGTGCTTCGTGTGAAGCCCATCTCGTCTGAACGTCAGATAATTGAGCTTTTCTTGTTGGGCGATGGTTACTGGGGCGGTGTGTACGAGGCGACGGCGAACACCATCACGCCACTGTATCGAAAGGTCACCGGGCCAGGCTTCGCCCTTGTGTTCGGCATGCTCGCGCTGGCTCTGAACGCTGCGTTGTGGTGCTGTGTCTTCGGTGGTATCTGGAGTTTCAGACGGTATCGGGGCGCCGCCCAACAACCGGCTTAAGCAGACGGCGCGCGGGAGGTCGGGGGCGGACGCGCTGCAGCGCTCGCGCGCCGCAGCTTAGCCGGAGCGTTAGGCGGAAATGAAATGACAGTTGAGCAAAAGCAGGTGGTCGATGCGATCGGCGTCGAGAACGCAACGGGCACGGTTGTCCTCACCATCAGTGACCATCTCAGCTGGGTGGATGAGGGGGCACACCTGGCATCACTCCAAGCCAAGCTCAATACCTACTTGGCCTTTCTTGAGAGCGGCGAGGTTTATCGGTCGTATCCAGCGTCCCGCGATCAGAGTGTCCGAATCGACGTGGTCTTCCAACATGCCCCGACATGCGCGGCCGAGTCGTTCCTGCACTCGGCCCAAAAAGCTAGCGAGAATGCTGGGTTCGAGTTTTCATGGCGTTCCATGGTCAACGCATCGAGCGCGGTTCATCGGCGCTGGCGACTCGAGCACGGCGGATGTTGACGATTACTCGTGGATGGATGCTTGGACAGTTTACGATGACAGAAAGGTAGCTCGCGGAGTCGGCGAGGGGCCCCCGCCAACGCTGCATGGTGATGGGTTGCACATGTTCAAGACAGAGGCCTTTAGTGGCATTCTGTGGTTCGACGGCGTGCGGTTCCAGTGGTACCAGCAGGGAGACTAAAGTGTCGGGCAGGCAGCTAACAACCGGCTGAAGCCGGCGGCAGGCGGCGGGCTCGCAGCGGACTGGCGTCCGCGCTCGCCTGCCGCGGCTTACCCGGAGCGTTAGACCCCACCGGGACATGCGGTGCAGGGGTCGGCACAGGCTATCATTGTAGAAATGAGGGAGGTGATGACGTGAAGGGAGTTCAGTTCGTGGTTGACGAGAAGGGTCAGAAGACCGGGGTTGTGATTGACCTCCGGGAGTACAAGGAGCTTTGGGAAGATTTTTATGACGCTGCCGTGGCCCGGGCTCGACGTCGCGAGCCGCGCGAGTCGTTGGCGGCCGTCAAGCGGCGCCTCCGCAAGAACGGGAAGCTCCGGGCTCGATGAGCCAGTACGCGATCACGTTCGCGCGATCGGCGCGCAAGGAGCTGGAGGCGCTGAGCCGGCCGCTTGTCGCGAGAGTGTTGAACCGAATCGAGGCGCTCGGATGGAATCCGCGACCATCGGGTTGTCGAAAGCTCGTGGGTCAGGGGAATTTGTGGCGCATCCGGGTCGGTGACTATAGGGTCATCTACGAGATCGATGACGGCCGCCAGACCGTGGATATCTCAGCCATTCGGCACCGAAGCGATGCCTACCGATGAAGCGGTGGGGTCTAACAACCGGCTGAAGCTGCCGGCGCGCGGGAGCTCCGGGGCGGATGGGTGGCTGCGCACGCGCGCCGCAGCTTAGCCGGGGCGTTATGCGTACAAGATCGTGCATGTGGACAGTGCTCAGTGGGTAGCCAGAGCCTAAAGTCATGCGTGAGTTGGAGCCTTGCGGTGGCGGGCGTTGTTCTGTGCGCCTTTCACTTCTATGTCTTGCGCGTGCTCGCGGTCACTTTCGCCGCGGGCCTTGTGTGGTGGGCGAGTCTTCTACTCTTGCTTGGACCCCCGGTGTCGGTTGCCGCCTTGATCGTCAGCATGCGAGCACCGCGCCAAGGTGCTGCTGCCGTGTTGAGCGCAATTCTCATCGTGACGTATATCGTTGTCTGGGCTCCGATCATCCCGCGCCTGACCTTCAAGTTTGGTGGTTGACTGTATCTCCTCGCCGTCCCCCGTCTGGTGTTGAGGTCGCCGTCTGAGCGATCGTA
>JBIOXD010000006.1:0-107034 GCA_044869265.1 Gemmatimonadales bacterium | reverse complement strand
GTCTATCGGCTGGCGTGGGGATCGCCCGCGGGGGCAGGGGTGGGGGTGGGCACGGCTTTGGCGGCGGCCGTGTTCGTCCTGGTGGCCATCTTCCGCTGGCCGCAGCTCAAGCTGCTGACCCGAGTGGTGCGCGATGCGTAAACACTGGACGACGGTTGCACTCGCGCTGCTTGCAGCGGCCATGCTCGTACCCTTCTTCTATATGATCTCGGTTTCGCTCATGGGGGAGACGGAGCTCTTGCGTTGGCCACCAGCACTCCTGCCGCACGCACCGACTCTGGCTAACTATGGAGCCGCTCTGGATGCGCTTCCGTACGGGCGGGTCCTCATGAACACGGCGCTGCTCGGCGGGTGCGTGATGGTTGGGCAAGTGCTGACGAGCGCGGCGGCGGGATACGCGTTCGCACGAATGCGCTTCGCCGGTCGCGAGGGCGCCTTCGCCATCGTGCTCGCCATCTTCACGATCCCCGCAATTCTCCTCGCCATCCCGCGTTTCCTGCTGATCGACGCGCTAGGCTGGGTCGACACCTACCCGGGACTAATCTCCACGGAGCTGGTATCCGTCGCGGGCATCGTGCTCATGCGGCATACGTTCCAGGTGCTGCCCCTGGGGGTGGAGGAAGCTGCGCGCCTCGATGGTGCGGGGGAGTGGACCCTGTTCTGGCGTGTCATGTTCCCGCTCGCACGGCCGGCCGTTATCACCCTCGGCTTACTCGCATTCCTTGACCAGTGGCGCAGCTTCTTGTGGCCGCTGGTCATCACCCGCACTGCGCGAATGGAAGTGGCGGAGGTCGCCCTCGCGCGGTTTCACACGACCTATGCCAGCAACTGGCCGTACCAGATGGCAGCAGCGGCCCTGATCACGCTCCCGGTACTGGTGGTCGGTCTCCTCGCCCAGCGCTATGTCGTGCAGGGCCTGCGTATTACGGGGGCTGAACTTCGTAGCTAGGACTCCCCGCCGAACGTCCGCATTTGTGCGTCGTCCTTCCTACCTGACGGTTTCCAGCCCGGCTCCCCCCAATCTCGGTAACGGTGGCTCAGAAGTTGCGAGACGCTTACAGCGGTGGATCCCGCGTCCTGGGTCCGTACCACTAAGAGTGCCGCGTTTCGCAGCCGTAGCCCGGTGGGATGGATTTAGTACCAAAGGTCGATGCGGCGCGGGTTGCCAAGGTTGAGCGTAGAGCAGCTGCGTAGTTAGGAGACCGCACGTGGTTCGATCCGTCATCGTATTGGTGCTCGTTGCGCTGGGCGCGTCCTCGCCGACGCTCGTGGCGCAAACGTCCGACAGCACCAGCAATGCTCCCTCCCGCGCCTCATCTCGGCACGGTATCGGCTTCGGGTTTTTCGCGACGCTGGGGTCGTATTGGCAGATCGAAGCGGTCGAGGTCGGATACGTCCGCACGATGTCTCGCGGTCTGGCCGCCTTCTCCTTGACGGGCCGGGTCGGGACATTCATGGATGAAACGGCGGTCATGGGCGGTTCGCGTGGTATGGTCTTCGCCACGACGCTCGCCACGCGCACGCGCATGCGGCGCATTGCTCAACTGGGTGAGGACGAGCGCGGCACCGCGATCGGCCTGGATGTCACGCTCGAAGCGAGCGGGTATCTCGCTTCCGGCTCGCCGTTCTCGCAAGGCTCACGCTGGGGCGCCATCGCCCTGCTCCCGGGCCTGCGGATAGGCAAAGCGGCCATTGTGATTGGGCCCACGGCGTTCATTGCAGGTGGCAAGACGTCGGTTCGCGGTTTGCTAGCCTTCCGTGGTGAGGCGACGCTGGCGCGTCGGGAGCGTCAACCCTAGGTTAGCGACCTTATGGTCGCGCCGACCCTGACCTCGGACCACCCCGGTCTCGAGGTTCTCGCCGAAGTTGCCAGGGTGTTGGCCGCTGGCCGGCATGCCGACGAAGGGCTCGCCGAAGTGGTTGCCGTGCTGCGTCGGGGTCTTTCCCTGCGGCGTTGCCGGTTGTGGCTGCGCACTCCAGATGGATCCCGCTACGTCCCCATCGCTAGTCCCGACGACGAAACCCAGCTACCCGGTTATACGAGCGCCGTTCCCGGATGGGTGACCGCCGGGCCGCATCGCGAGCCGGTCGCGGGGGGAACGCTGCTCCGGATGCCGCTCGTCCACGACGATGAAGGGCTAGGCTGTTTCGAGGTGATCATTCCCCAGGGACGCCACGAGCGCATGGCCCACGACGTGCTGGTCGTCGCCGCGCAGATGCTGGCCCCCGTCGTGGCTGATCACGAGCTGTACGCCGACCTGGCGTCCGAGGTCGCGCTGCGCACGCGCGAAGTCGAATCGCAACGCAACTTCGTCGCTCGCATCATCGATTCACTGCCCGTCGGGCTGTACGTGATCGATCGTGAGTACCGGATCCGCGCCTGGAATCGCAAGCGCGAGGCCGGCACGCAGGGTGTGTCGCGCGAGGACGCCCTCGGCCGGGAGGTGTTCGAGGTGCTCGACCGGCAGCCGCGCGAGCTGCTCAAGCGCGAATTCGACCGAGTCTTCACGACCGGAGAGATCCAGGCGGTGGAGATGGAGTCCCAGGCGACCGGGGAAGCACGGTACTATCGCATTACCAAGATCCCGATGCGCCTGGATGCTGACGACATCTCGCACGTCATCACGATCGGCGAGGATGTGACGGCGTCGCGCCGGGCGCAGCAGCGGCTCGCGCAGAGCGAGAAGCTCGCGGCCGTGGGACAGCTGGCTGCCGGCGTTATGCACGAGATCAACAACCCGCTCGCGACCATTCTTGCCTGCAGCGAGGCGCTGGCGCTGCGCGTTGCCGACCTCCCCGAAAAGGAGCGGGTGGCGCAGCAGGAGTACCTGCACATCGTGGATAGCGAGGTGCAGCGCTGCCGCCGCATCGTCGAAGGATTGCTCGACTTCTCCCGGCCCAAACAGTCGAGTCACCAGGTGCCCGTTGCGATCAACGCGGTCATCGAGCAGACGCTGTTCTTGCTGAAGCACCACGATCGCTTCAAATGGCTGACGATCGAGCGGCAGCTGGAAGACGGGCTGCCGAACTTTCCTGCGGACGCGGAGCGGCTGGTCCAGTGCTTCATGGCGCTGATGCTCAACGCGATGGACGCGATGAACTCACGCGGCGTGCTCACGGTGCGGACGCGACGCAATCCCTGGCGCGGCGACGAGATCATGGCGGAGTTCATCGATACCGGAACGGGAATCAAGCAGGAAGATCTTCCCAAAATCTTCGAGCCGTTCTTCACCACGAAGCCCCAGGGGCGCGGGACCGGCCTGGGGCTCTCGGTGGCGTACGGTATCGTGGAGGAGCATCGCGGCCGCATTGAGGTAGAATCGCAGATGGGTGTGGGGACGAACTTCAAGGTGTTGTTTCCGACTGAATGAAGATCCTCGTCATCGAAGACGACAAGACGGTCGGCGAGTATGTGCGGCGTGGGCTCGACGAAGCCGGCTACCATGTGGATCTGGTCGGAGACGGGGACGAAGGGCTGCGCCGCGCCAGCGGGCGGGGTGGCAACTACGACATCATGGTGCTCGATCTCCGTCTTCCCAAGCTTTCGGGCATTGAAGTGCTGCGGACGCTGCGGGACCGGGGTGTGGGATTGCCGGTGCTCGTCCTCACCGCACAGGACTCGGTCGATTTCAAAGTCCAGGCGCTCCGCATGGGCGCCGACGACTACGTCACCAAGCCGTTCGCGTTCGAGGAATTGCTGGCCCGCGTCGAGGCACTCGGCCGGCGGCCCAAGGCCCTCGCGCCACCGACACTCAAGGTGAACGGTCTGGTGCTCGACACGGGGAGCCGCGAAGTGACGCGCGACGGCAAGCGTGTCGAGCTGACGCCCAAGGAATACGCCGTCCTCGAGTATCTCATGCGTCATCAGGGCCGCGTCATGTCGCGAACCCTCATCACCGAGTACGCCTGGGACTATCACTTCGATCCTGGAACAAACATCGTAGACGTCGTGATCACGCGGTTGCGTAAGAAGATCGATCATTCCGGAGAACCGAAGCTGATTCACACGGTGCGCGGCGTGGGCTACGTCGTGCGCGCGTGACATGGAGAGCATCCGCGGGCGACTGACGATTTGGTACGCCACCGCCCTGATCCTCAGCCTCGCGATATTTGCCGTCGTTCTCTATCTCGTTCGGCGCAGCGACACCTACCAGGACCTCGATCGCCGCATTCAATCGGAAGCCGACCTCACGGCGGGCATTCTGGCCGAGAGCTATCGCGCGCGCGGTGTCCTGGTAGAACAGGATACCGCCGGCCGCCCGGTCTTGACCCCCGACGTCGCCGCGGTCCTCGAGGTTGTCCCCGATTACCTGCTGGTGACGAGTCGCGACGGCCGCCTGCTGTTCGCATCACCCGATGCGCGCGCCCTCACGTTTGCCGAGTTCGAGCAGCTCACCGCGATCACGCAGCCGGCGGCGGGGTCGTCGCCGAAGCTCCCGGGGCGGATCCGCATCGAGCCCAACGGGCCGACGCTGCATTACGTCGTGCGTGCCGTCCCGGACGCCGGCGACCAGTTCGGCGCCATCTTCGCCGGCGCGAATACCCGTTCCGCCGAGCTGCGGCTCGAGCAGCTGGTTCTGACGATCGTGATCGCGTTTTTCGTTGGGGTCGTTCCCGCCATCCTGGTCGGCGGATGGATTGCGGGGCGCGCGCTCGAGCCGGTCGACCGCATGATCACCGAGGTCCGCGAGATCACCGACGGGCGCAGCCTGCACCGCCGTCTGGCCATTCCGATGGAGCGCGATGAGCTGCGACGCCTGGCCGAGACGTTGAATCAGATGATGACCCGCCTCGAGCGAAGCTTCGCGGCGCTGCGGCGCTTCACCGCCGATGCGAGCCATGAGCTGAAGACGCCGCTCACGGTCGTCCGGGCGGGAGTCGAGCGGGCCATCACGCGCCCCGATATGCCGTCCGAAACACTCGCCCCGCTCGAGGAGACGCTCCAGCAAGTCAATCGAATGACCGAGCTGCTCGACTCGCTGCTCACGCTCGCCCGCGCCGACGAGGGGCGGGCCGAGCTGCACCGCGAGCAGGTCGACCTGCGCGAGATCCTCGAAGAGGCGGGCGAGACGGGTGAATTGCTCGCCGAGCACGCGGGGGTGGGAATGGAAATCCGGCTGCCCGAGAAACCCGTGGTCGTCTCGGTGGACCGCAGTCGCATGCGCCAACTCGCGCTGAATCTCATCGAGAATGCGGTCAAGTACACGCCGCGCGGCGGTCAGGTCTCGGTCGAGCTGGGCGGCCACGACGGGCGCGCGGTGTTCACGGTCGCGGACACGGGCATCGGCATCGCCCCCGGCGATCTTCCGCATGTCTTCGATCGTTTCTGGCGCGCCGATTCAGCGCGCACGCGTACGAGCGAACGCGCGGGGACCGGGCTCGGCCTCGCCATCTGCAAGTGGATCGCCGAGGCGCACGGTGGCACGATCGAGGTGCAGAGCCGCCCGGGGCGGGGAACGACGTTTACGGTGGGACTTCCGCGCAGCGAGCCCGCGTCGGTCTGACTGTCTCACCACACCGCGTTGTAATAATTCCGTCATCTGGCTGCAAGAGCCTGGACACAGGAGCCGGGTATTCTCTGGGTGAGTCATTCCCCCGAGGGCCGCCCATGTACGATGACCTCGCCAGAACTCAGAGAGCCAGTTTCCTCGAACAACTCACGCTTAACATGGTGGTCCCGTCAGTGCTGCTGACGTTGGCGATCGCTCCACCCCAGATGAACACGCGCCAAGTCGTTCCCCGGTTTTATGGGCATTCGTGGCCGGTGATGCTCGGCACTGTCGGCTCGGACCTCCGATCACGGTCGCGGGAACGAACGCCCGATGCCCCTGCGAACCTGCGATGGATGCCGCTTCCGCTCTATCCGACAGCGATGCTCGAAGCCAGGCAGGAAGGTCACGTGGTCATCAAGGCGAGAGTGGATGCGGAGGGTCGCGTACGATGGGAATCGAGCGTGGTTCTCCAGGCCGCGTATCCGGAGTTCGTGGAACCGGTGCGTGATGCGATCAACACGGCTGAGTTCAGACCAGCCTCGGCGACGGGCGTGCCAATCGAGTCCTGGGTAATCATCTCCGTCTACTTCGACATTTACGTGGAGTGACCATGCGCGTCGCGGCCACGTCGGCGATTTCGATTGGAATCCATGCGGCTCTTTGTGCGGCGGTTTTACTTGGAAGTGCCAAGACAGGAAAATCCGATGCGCCTTTATTTCTGCACCACCTGCAGATCGCCTTCCCCGCGCCTCAGAGTGACAACACGGATCACGACGCAGGTGGCCCTTCAGTTCCGGGGCCTGTAGCGATTGATGCGCCGGATCTTGGTTCCATCTCGATCCCCTCGCTGCCCAAAACCGGTGCGACCGGCCAGTCACTGATGCCGCTGGCCGGCTCCAGCGCCAGCGGGATGCCTGATCCGAGTCACGGTCCAGGCTGGACGCCATGGCGGAACGAGGAGAGCGCCGAGATCCTGACGGCTCCTCTGCCTGCCTATCCAGAGCTGATGCGACAGGCCGGCATTGTGGGAAAGGTCGTTCTCGAGGCCGTTGTCGACACCACGGGACGGGTCCTGGCTCAGTCAATTACGCTCGTGTCAGCCACGCATCCCGGTTTTGTGGAGCCTGCGCGACAGGCTCTGCTGCAGACCCTATTCCGCCCCGCAATGGCGGACGGAAAACCCGTACGTCTGCGGGTGCGGATTCCATACGATTTCACCATACGGAACGGCATAGGACGTGCGCGGTGAATACGGGACGAAGGGTCATCCGGCTGTCATCGTTTTGTAATCTTCGGAACACTAGCGGGTTCGTCGCGACGAGTAACTATTAGATAGCCACCAAGCTCCGGGAGGAAACCGCGGTGTTCAGTCATCTTATCGAGTCCAATCGCAAGACCGATAAAAAGGGGGCGTTCGGCCTCGGTTTCGTTTCGCTGGTCGGTCACAGTCTCGTCGTCCTCGGCGCGGTCGTTGCGACGCTCACGGCGGGGGAACAGGCCGGTGAGGAGATACCCGACACGGCGATGGTCTTCCTCAATCAGGAAGAACAGAAAAAGCCGGAAGAGACACCGCCGGTCGTCGACGTCCCGCAGCTGAAGGGTTTCCAAACGGTCGTCGCACCAACGGACATCCCGACAAACATCCCGCCGATCAATTTGCAGGAGCAATTCGATCCCAAAGACTATACGGGCACAGGCGTCGAGGGGGGCATCGGGACAGGCATCGTGCCGTCCTCGGATCAGGTGTTCATGGAATCGGTTGTCGAGGAGCGGCCCGAGCTGCTGACCCGCCCGCCGTTGCAGTATCCGGACCTGCTGCGCCAGGCCGGCGTGCAGGGCCGCGTCCTCGTGCAGGCCATTATCGATACGTTGGGTCGTGCCGAGCCGGCGTCCGTGAAAGTCATTCAGAGTCCCAATCCGGGCTTCGATCAGCCGGCGAAGAACCTGGTTCTCAAGTCGCTGTTCCGGCCGGCCCGCGTGCATGGTCGGGCCGTTCGTGTGCTGATCAATCTGCCGATCGACTTCACAATCAAGCGGTAGCCGACGCGCGCGCGCGCGCGCACCACACACAAAGGAGTGAGTGCCGTGTATTTGAGTATCCTGCTTCTGCAAGCGCAGCACGGGGCCGGCATGAGCTATGCCGACCTGTGGGCGTCAATGGGCTTGTTCGCCAAAGGCATCGTGCTCGTCATGTTCGTCATGTCCGCCTGGTCGTGGGCGGTCAGCATTTCCAAGTGGTTGTACCTACGCAAATCACAGCGGGAGACGCGCAAGTTCGCGCCGGAATTCTCCCGTTACCTGCAGGAAGAGCAGCTCGACGGCGCGATTGCGCTCGCCGAGAAGAACAAGAAGAGCCATGTGGCGCGCGTGCTGGGCGAGGCGCTCGCCGAAGTGAAGCCGCTGCTGCGCGACCGCGCGACGATCACCGCCGCCGACATCAACTCGGCGGAACGGGCGGTCGAACGGCAGATGCTGATCATCACCGCGGAATTGAAGCGCGGGCTTGGCATTCTGGCGACGACGGGCGCGACCGCGCCGTTCGTCGGACTGCTCGGCACCACGATGGGTATCGTGACGGCGTTCCAGGGCATGTCGGCGTCCGGCGGCTCGGGCTCGCTCGCCGCGATCACGGGCGGCGTCGCCGAAGCGCTCATTACCACGGCGTTCGGTTTGCTCGTCGCGATTCCGGCGGTGTGGCTCTACAACTACTTCAGCACCAAGATCGACTTCCTCACCGTGGAAATGACCTACACGTCGAAGGAGCTGATCGACTACCTCATCAAGAGCGTCGGCAGCGAGTTCGGCCGGTCGATCTTCACCAAGGAATTCCAGACCCAGAAGACGTCGCAGACCAGCGGCCCGATCAAGGGTTAGCTGAGCCATGTCATTGTCGAGCGGGAAAAAAACCGAAGCCGTGGTCGCGGCGAACATCAACGTAACGCCGATGATCGACGTGATGTTGGTGCTCTTGATCATTTTCATGATCGTGACGCCGGCGATCACCGCCGGTTTCCAGGCGACCCTCCCGCGAGCCAAAAACCCGGAGTCGCGTGAAGAGGCCGACGGGGAGATTCGCCTGGGCATCGATCGCGAGGGCAAATTCTACCTCGACATCACCGGCGTCAGCGGCAAGTACACCGGGCCGCGCTATATCGCCGACGCGGATCTCCCGGGACAGCTGACGACCCTCTATGCGGCACGGACCGTCGACAAGATCATGTACCTCAAGGCTGACGAGAGCGTCCCGTACGAGCGCGTGCAGGAGGCGCTCGAGATCGCGCGGAAGGCGGGAGTGCGCGTAGTCGGAGCGATCGCGGATCAAGAACGCAGCACTCGTCCGGAGAGCAACTAGCCATGGCCATGGGAAGCGGTGGCTCCGGCAGTGGCTTGAGCGCCGATATCAACGTCACGCCGATGATCGATGTGCTGCTCGTGCTGCTCATCATCTTCATGATCACGCTGCCGCTGTCGCGGCGAGCGTTCGACGTCCAAGTCCCGCCCGAGCAAAAGCAGCAGCCCAAGCAGAAACAGCAGGCGAGCGATCAGATCGTGCTGGAGCTCAAGGCCGACGGCTCGTACGCCATCAACACCCAAGTGGTGCCGTTCGAGCAGCTCGACGCGAAGTTCCACGAGTTGTACGACCAGCGGCCGGCCAAGCTGTTGTTTATCAAGTCCGCGCCGAATCGCAAGTACGGGGAGGTCGTGCGGGCGATGGACGTTGCACGCGGCGCGGGTGTACAGGTGATCGGCTTCACGCCGCCGGATCAGAAGGCCGCTCACTAGACGCGAGCACCAGCATTCCGAGGGAGGGGCCGCAGCCTGCTGCGGCCCTGCTCGAAATGAATCGGGGCGCGGCCTGAAACCGTGCCCCGCTCTTCGTTCTAGTGTATCTATTCAGCGATGACGAATTCACCCCGACCCGCCTTCGATTCCTACGCGTTGCCGCTGCCGCGGCGACGCGAAGGGCGGGCCGCCGCGCTTTCCTTACTCGCGCACGTAACGATCGCGGTGCTCGTGCTCTGGCGCGGGGCCGCGCTGGTCGCGGGGGGGAGCGGGGCAGGAGGCGACGGACCGCGGGGCGGCGGCGGCGGGGGGCGGCCTACAGTCAGCTGGTTCACGATGCCGGCACCGTCGGTCGCACAAGCGAGGGAATTGCCTGCATTGCCGACACCCGCCGTCACGGTCCCGACGGTCGCCGTCCCCACGCCCGAGCCGGTCAAGATCGAGCTCCCGACGCCTGAGGTTGTTGTCCCGGCGCCCGCCGCCGCAGTGGGCGCGGCCGGGGTGGGTACCTCCGGTGGACCGGGACAGGGGCCCGGCACCGGTGGGGGGACGGGAACGGGAACGGGAACCGGCGTGGGTTCGGATTCCGGTCCTGGCTCGGGCGGCGACGCGGGTTACATTTTCCCCGCCTCGCCGCGGTGGACGATCTTCCCACCCCCCAACGCGCCACGCGAGGCGCGGGGTCGGCGGCACGAGGTGCGGTTCTGGGTCACCGCGCAAGGAAGAGTTACACAGGTCGAGGTCACGCCCCCGATCAAGGATGCGGGATACCGGCGCGAATTCACCGAGCGGATGATGGGTTACCTCTTCAATCCGGCGACGACCCGCGACGGGCGCCATGTCGACTACGTCGCCAGCGTAACCGTCATCCCGTAGCCAGCACACACCTTTTCACAGGCGGCTCCGATGAACCAGTTGTTCGCCCGTAAGTCGGCGGACCGGCTCATGGCCGACGCGCAGGCGCGCGGCGACCAGCTGCGACGCGTGCTGGGGAAATGGGACCTCACCGCGCTGGGGATCGGTGCGCTGATCGGCGCCGGCATCTTTGCCTCGACCGGATCGGCGATCGCCGGCGGTGCCGACCACGTCGGCGCGGGGCCGGCGATTGTGCTGTCCTTCATGATCACCGCGACGGCGTGCGGCTTCGCCGCGCTCTGCTATGCGGAATTCGCGGCGATGGTGCCGATCTCGGGATCCGCCTACACCTATGCGTACGCCTCACTCGGGGAGCTGGCGGCGTGGATCATCGGCTGGGATCTGATCATCGAGTATGCCGTCGGTAACATCGCGGTCGCGATCTCCTGGGCCGGTCACTTCCGCGAGCTGCTCCAGCACCTCGGACTCGGACTGCCGGCATGGATGTCGGTCGACTACCGCACGGCGTATCAGGCTGCGGAAGCACTGGCGGCCGGCTCGACAGATCCGGGAGTCGCCCAACTGGCCTCTGCGGTGAGCGGTGCGCCTCAGCTCTTCGGCCTGCCGATCATCATCAACATCCCCGCGGTCGCCATCGTGGCGCTCATCACGGTGATCCTCGTGTACGGCATCCGGGAGTCGGCGAACGCCAATTCGGTGATGGTGCTCATCAAGGTGGGGATCGTCCTGTTCTTTATTGCGGTCGGCGCGTTCTTCATCAAGGGCGAGAACTACACGGCGTACGGCGGGTTTGCACCGAACGGGTTCAAGGGCATCGCGAGCGCGGCGGCGATCATTTTCTTCGCCTACATCGGATTCGACGCGGTCTCGACCGCGGCCGAGGAAACGCGGAATCCGGCAAAGGACATGCCGTTCGGGATCATCATGAGCCTGGTCGTCACGACGGTGCTGTACATCCTTGTGGCCCTGGTGATGACGGGCATGACGCCGTGGAATAAGCTCGACACGGCCGAGCCGATGCTGACGGCGCTGCAGCAGTCGGGCGGATCGGCCAAGATCCTGTCGATTGGACAGTTCGTGATTGCATTGGGTGCGGTGTTCGCGCTGGCGTCGGTGCTGCTGGTGTTTCAGCTGGGCCAGCCGCGGATCTTCTTCTCGATGGCGCGGGATGGCTTGCTCCCGCCGTTCGCGGCGAAGGTGCACCCCAGGTTTCAGACGCCGCACATTACGACGATCCTCACGGGAATATTCGTTGCGGTGTTCGCGGCGTTCGCAAACATCGACGAAGTCGTTCAGCTGACGAACATCGGAACACTGTTTGCCTTTGCGATCGTCGCCGCAGGAGTCCTCATCCTGCATTACAAGGAACCCAACCGGCCGCGGCCATTTCGCACGCCGTGGATGCCGTGGACGCCGCTCGTGACCATCGGCGGATGCCTGTTTCTGATGTTCCAGCTTCCGCTGGTGACTTGGCTGAGATTCCTCGGGTGGCTCGCCCTTGGGCTGCTGATCTACGTCGGATACGGATATTGGCACAGCCGCATGCGAGCCGGAGGGACGCCTACTCGAGGTGCTTAGCGCTCTCCTCGAGTAATTGAGCTGCCAGACGCAGCGCGCCGACCGGTGCGTCAACCGAAGCACCAGTGTCGCCGAGGTGCGCGCGGGGAATCTCGGTGCCCAGTCGCGCACGCAGCGCCGTGAGGAGGGGCGAGCCGACCCGCAGCAAGCCACCTGTTGTTGCCACGCGGATCGGATCAGCGCCCGGGAAGTGTCGCGTCAGGATCTTCACCAGTTGTGCTAATTCCGTGGCCGCTTCGTCGACGGCCCGCTGCGCGACCGTTTCGCCTTCTTTCGCGGCATTGAGCACGTGGGGCGCCAGCGCCGCCACCTGCGCCGGCGTCGCGGTGGCCGTCCACCGGATCAGGTCATCGAACGTCTCGAGTCCGAGTGAGACGAGCAGTCGTTCCAGAAGCGTCGATGATTCTTCGAGACCATCCTGCGCCCGAGCTGCCGCCGAGAGAGCGCGACGTCCCAGCCAGTATCCACCGCCTTCGTCGCCGAGCTGCCACCCGTGTCCGCCGGCGCGGTGCAGCCTCCCGTCGGGCGTTCGCGCATACCCGATGGAGCCCGTCCCCGCATTGATGAGCACGCCCGGTCCGTCACCGAAGGCCGCGGCGAGGCCGATCTCGACGTCGCCCCGCACGTCCACGCGCGCCGCGACGTCGGCCGTCAGCACCGCAATGGCAAGCGCTTCTTGCTCCTGGGCGCGCCCGGCGCCGGCAGCACCGATCACAGCGACAGTGGCCGGCAACGTCGCGCGCGCCTGTGTCGCCGCTCGGCGTGCGACATCGAGGATCACCGCTGCGGACCGCTCCGCGCCTCCAGGGCGCATGGCGGAGCCGGGACCTTCGGCGCGCGCCAAGACGCGGCCATGCCGATCGCCGACGACGACGGCGGTATGGGAGCCGCCGGAGTCGATCCCGAGAAGAATGTCGGACGGTGAAGTCATTGCGACAACACCTGCGGTCCTACTGTCCGAGGCTCCGGCGGTCCGACCAGCGATGAGATCATCCCAACCAGAACCGTCGCCAGCGTTCCCAGGGGCACGTACCAGGGCCACGCGAGTCCTTCCAGCAGGCGGACCGGGAAGCCGAGCACGACCGGTATCATGAACGCGACGCCCGCGAGAATCGCGATTACGACATCGACCTGCCGCGTTCGCTTCCACAAGCCGCCCAGCAAATAGCTCCCGAGCAGCCCACCGTACGTGATGGATGCGATCGACAGTGCCAGCACTACGACGGGCGTGTTCCGGTTTTTGAACAGCAACGCCCCACCGACCAGGATCGCCGCCCAGAGGAGCGTCATGCCGCGTCCTACCTTCAGCAGATGCTCAGCGTCGGTTCTCCCCGTCAGTGGCGCGTAGAAATCGTGGGTGCTGGCGGAGGCGAGCGAATTGAGCGACGAGCTGACCGTGCTCATGGCCGCCGCCAGGATCGCCGCGACCACAAGGCCCGCGATGCCGGCGGGCAACCGCTCGACTACGAACGTCGGGTAGATCGCGTCTGCCGCGAGATCGGGCCGGTCTGCTCCGGCCATCCACAGGGCGGTTCCGACGAATAGAAACAGCGCGAATTGGGCGATGATGAAAACCCCCGAGCCGATCAACGCCCGCTTCGAGTCCGGAAGATCGCGTGACGCGAGCAGCCGCTGAACGATCAGGTGATCGGTCCCGTGCGAAGCGGCGGATAGCAGCGCTCCACCGATCAGACCGCCCCAGAGGGTGTAGGTGCGCGTGAACGAGAAGGCAGGGTCGATGACGGTGAGCTTGCCGGCGGTCCAGGCATCCGCAAGCGAGTGAACCGGATTGTTCAGCGCAATGATGATCGTGGCGACCGCACCGAGGAGATAGAACACGAGCTGGATCACGTCGACCCACACGACGGCGCGCAGTCCGCCGACCCAGGTATAGAAGATCGTCACGATGCCGACGGCGAGAATGCCGACCGGGATGCTCCAACTCGTGATGATCGCGAGCGGGATCGCCGTTGCGTAAACGCGGACGCCATCGCCGAGGGCGCGAGTCACGAGGAATGCCGCGGAGGCAGTCCGGCGTGTCGCCACACCGAACCGACGTTCGAGGCGCTGGTAAGCCGTCTCCTGCGTGCCCTCGAAGTAGCCGGGGAGCAGGAGCCAGGCGACGCCGATACGCCCGACGAGATAGCCGAACGAGAGTTGGAGAAACGTGAGATTCCCGCGCGACGCGATTCCCGGAACGCTGATCACCGTGAGCGCCGAGGTCTCCGTCGCTACGATGGACAGCATGATTGCCCACCAGGGAAGTCCGCGACGGCCTAGGAAGTAATCGGCCGCGTCCTGTTGCCGGCCGGACAGCAACAGGCCCGTCGCGACGACCGCGACGAAATAGACGACGATGACGATGAGGTCGAGTGAACGCACTAGAAACGCAAGGGCCCGCGACGCGCGCGGGCCCTCACCTTCGGATCAATATGGATCAACGTTCAAACCGTGAACGACGATCCGCAGCCGCAGCCGCCGGACGCGTTCGGGTTTTCGAACGCGAAGCCGGACTCCTGAAAGTTGCTTTTGTAATCGATCACCGTGCCGTTGAGATACTGCCCGCTGAACTCGTCGACGAAGAGACGCACGCCGGCGCTCTCCACGACGAGATCATCCGATGCCGGCTGCTCTTCGATGTTCAGGCTGTAGCGGAATCCTGAGCACCCCCCGGGTAACACGGCGACCCGCAATCCGGCCGACTCCTGCGAGACCTTCTCCTCGGCCAGGAACTTCTTGACCTCCTCACCAGCGCGCTCCGTGAGCGTGAGGGTGATGGTCGGTCTCTGTGTTGTGCTCATCATATCCTCCGGTCCGGCAGCAACTTAGGCAGTCAGAACGATGAAGTCAACGGCTACGTTATTTCGACACCCTCAAGGGCAGGCTTTAGCCTGTCGAACGCACGTGCTTGCCTAAGTCAAGACTGTCCCCCCAATTGGTGGCCCATGCAACTCACCATCCTCGACTGGATCGTCATCGCGGCCTACTTCGCTCTCAACGTCGCGATCGGCTTCTACTACAAGTCGCGCGCGTCGAGCAGCGTCAGCGAGTTCTTCCTGTCGGGGCGCAACGTGCCTTGGTGGCTCGCCGGCACGTCGATGGTCGCGACGACGTTCGCCGCCGACACACCGCTCGTCGTGACGGGCCTCGTCGCGAAGAACGGCATCGCAGGCAACTGGATCTGGTGGAGCTTCCTGATGAGCGGGATGCTCACCGTGTTCTTCTATGCCCGGCTCTGGCGTCGTGCCGGCGTGATGACCGACATCGAATTCGCCGAGATCCGCTACTCCGGCAAGCCCGCCGCGTTCCTGCGCGGTTTTCGCTCCCTGTACCTCGGCGTCGTGATCAACTGCATCATCCTGGGCTGGGTCAATCTCGCCATGGTGAAGATTCTCGAGCTGATTTTCGGCGTCGGGAAACTGGAAGCGCTCGCCATTGTCCTGGGGCTCATCGTGCTCACGTCCTTCATCTCAACGCTGTCGGGCCTCTGGGGCGTGCTGGTCACGGACATGGTGCAATTCGTCATCAAGATGGGGATGGTCATCGTGCTCGCGGTCTTCGCCGTGAATGCCGTCGGCGGCATCGAGTCGATGAAAGAGAAGCTCGTGTCGACCGGCCGGGGGGAAGCGCTCAATCTCATCCCCGACCTGAACTCGGCGTGGATGCCGATGATCACGTTCCTCGTGTACATCTCGCTCAACTGGTGGGCGACATGGTACCCGGGCGCCGAGCCCGGTGGCGGTGGGTATGTGGCGCAGCGCATGTTCAGCGCCAAGGACGAGCGGCACTCGATGCTGGCGACGCTGTGGTTCAACATCGCGCACTACGCGATCCGGCCGTGGCCGTGGATCCTGGTCGCGCTGGCGTCGCTGATTCTCTATCCCGGCCTCGCGGATCCGGAGACCGGCTACATCCGTGTGATGATCGATCATCTCCCGCCGTCCCTGCGCGGGCTCATGGTCGCGGCGTTCGCCGCGGCCTACATGTCCACGATCGCCACGCAGCTCAACTGGGGCGCCAGCTACATCATCAACGATTTCTGGCGGCGCTTCGTCCGGCGCGATGCCACGGATCAGTACTACGTGACAGCCTCACAAGTCGCGACGGTGATCCTCACGCTGATCTCGGCGGTCGTCACGTTCTTCATGGGATCGATCGGCGGCGCCTGGAAGGTGTTGATCGTGACCGGCGCCGGCACCGGCGGCGTGCTGCTGCTGCGGTGGTACTGGTGGCGCATCAACGCCTGGAGCGAAGTCGCGGCCATGATCTGTGCCGCCGTGGTCTCCGTGACGCTGCAGCTCGTTTTGGGCTACGACACTGATCAACCGAAGCAGTTCGCGCTGGTTATGCTCACGACCGTCGCGATCACGACGGTCGTCTGGCTCGCTGCCACTTATCTGACGAAGGCGGAGCCGACCGAAACGCTCGTTGCCTTCTATCGAAGAACGCGACCCTCGCGCGCCGGGTGGGGACCGATCGCGGCGCTCGCGCCGGAGGTGAAAGCCTCCGCTGATGGTCTGGCGAACTTGATTGACTGGATCGCGGGATGCGTGCTCGTCTACGGCGCGCTGTTCGGCATCGGCAAACTGCTGCTCGGAGACAGCACGTCCGGACTGATCCTCCTCGCGATCAGCGCGATCAGCGGTTTCGTGATTTACCGCGATCTCTCGCGGCGCGGCTGGGCTACTGTAGCGGAGTAACCGCGTCAACGACCAGGTCGGCAACACGGCGGCGCACTTGAAAAATCCTGGTATTCGTGCGGGTCGGGTGGACGCGGTTGGTGAGTAAAATGATGCAGAGGGGGCGGTCGGGGTCGAACCAGATGGATGTACCGGTGAACCCGGTGTGTCCGAATGCGTTCGGCCCCATTTTCGTGCCCGCGCTCGAGTTTTGTGACGGCGTGTCCCAGCCGAGTGCTCGGCTCGAGCCGACTGGAATGTTCTGGCGGGTGGTGAACGTCCGAACAAGGTCGGAACCGAGTTTGGGTTTGTTACCCCCGGGCGGCGAGCCGGGGCGTAACCCACCCGCTCGGGTCTCGATCAGCCACTGCGCAAACCGGGCCAGATCCGGCGCCGTGCCGAACAGTCCTGCGTGTCCCGACACACCCTCCAGACGTCCCGCGTTCTCGTCGTGAACTTCACCGTGCAAGGCACGATGGCGGAAGGCGGTGTCGCTTTCCGTGGGGGCGATGCGGTCGCGCCAGCCCGCCGGCGGCAGGAACCGGGTCGACCCCATGCCCAATGCACCAAAGACCCGAGCTTCGAGAAACTCGTTGATGCGCTGACCGCTGATCGCTTCGACCGCTTGCGTCAGGACAATCGCGCCCAGGTCGGAATAGATGAACGTGTCACCCGGTTGCCGAAGGAGGGCGGTGGTGTCCACGAGCGTCAACGCCTGCTCACGCGTAGGCGCTTCGGCGTACAGCGGGCGCCACGCCGGCAGCCCCGAGGAATGCGTCAGCAGATGGCGAATCGTCACGCGCTCCTTCCCCGTCCCTTGGAAGGCGGGCACGTAACGCTGCACGGGAGCGTCGAGTTCCAGTTTCCCGGAATCGACAAGCACCATCACCGCAGTGGTCAACCCGATGACTTTTGTCAGTGAGGCGAGATCGTAGATCGTTTCTGGCGTGACCGGTCGGGGATCGTTCACGCCGTAATGACCGACCGCCGCAAGTAGGACCAGACTGTCTCGATATCCGACCGCGAGGACGGCGCCAGGGAACGCGCTGTCGACCTGCGATCGCAGATAAGCTACGACAGGCTCAAAGCGGCCGCGTGCTGTGGACGCCGGCGCGGGCCCGACCGCTGCGCGGCCGGCGCACGCCAGGCTCACCGCGGCGAGCGCGATGGTCGCGAAGCGCCTCACGGAATGATGACGCGCGGGGGCGGCTTTGGCGGCGGCACGGTCGAGTCGGGAACGACGAGCCCGTGGCCGATCGGATATGCCGGCGGGATTCGGATCGGCAATTTGCCGCGGATCGGCGACCATCCGAGCAGAGCACGCGCCGCGGCGCGCTCGGCGGGCCGCACTCCGCTCCACGCGATGAGGTAGGACTTCACCGTGGGTGTCTGGTTCAGGAGATAGGGGCTCCCCAGTGCCACCAGCACCGTGGGCTTCACCGAGTCCGTCATAGTGATGAGGCGCGCGAGCGAGTCCGGCAGCGCGATGAATCCTCGTCCCGAGATGGGCCGGACGTTCGCGGCGAAGATGACCGTGGGGGCTCGACCGATCACCACGCGCGCCGAATCGTACGACGCCTGTCCCGACATCGGCCACAGTCTGAAGAAGCCGACCGTATCGCCCCCGGCACGCAGCAGCTCGAGCATGCGCTGGCCGGCGAAGCTGTTGAGCTCGTCGGCATAGGCGATGATGGCCATCCGGCTGCGTGTGCGACGGAGCCGGTCGATGGTGCCGGTGGTGTCGCGCACGAGCGTCAGCGAGCGCTGCGCGATCCCGTCTGCTGCATCGAGGAATGCCTTCGAGCCAACCAGTCGGGCGATCGAATCGAGCGGCACGGTCCTGCGCTGGAAGAGTCCGAGCCCGCGTTTGATCTCGAGCACACGCCGTACGGACGCATCGAGCCGGGCTGCGGTGAGGCGTCCCGTTTGGAGCGCGGCCAGCATGGAGGCGATCGCCGAATCGGGATCGGCGGGCATGAGAAGCAGATCAGAGCCGGCCTCGAACGCGCGGACCGCCGCTTCTCCGGCGCCGTATTTCGTGACGATCGCGCCCATTTGGAGCGCATCGGTTACCACGAGGCCGCCGAACTTGAGGGAGTCGCGCAATACCCCCGTCAGGACCGAAGCCGAGAGGGTCGCCGGCGCATCACCGGTGAAGGCCGGGAACGCGATGTGGGCGCTCATGACCACCTTTGCACCCGCGTCGATGCCCGCACGGAACGGCACCAGCTCGATGGAGTCCAGGCGTGTGTAATCGGCGCGGATGGCAGGCAAGCCGATGTGCGAATCGATGTCGGTATCGCCGTGCCCGGGGAAGTGCTTGAGTGTGGCGAGCATTCCGTTGTCCTGCAGCCCGCGCACATAGGCGCGCACCAGTTTCGCGACGGCCCGGGGGTCCTCGCCAAAGGAGCGGATATTGATGATCGGATTCAGCGGATTGTTGTTGACGTCGGCATCGGGCGCGAAGTTGACGTGAATCCCGACCGCGCGTCCCTCGAGCGCTGCGACTCGGCCGATCATGTAGGCATCACGCTCATCGCCTGTCGCGCCGGCAGCCATGATATGCGGGAAGGCGGTCGCGCCAACCACGCGCATCGCCGCGCCCCACTCGAGATCGGCGGAGACGAGCAGCGGCAGCTTGGAGCGGCGCTGGAGGGCATTGAGTTTCGCGGCGATGTCGTAGGGAGACCCGACGGAGATGATGAGCCCGCCGACTTCCAGGGAATCGATCCAGCGGACCGCGATCTGGTAGGCGGAATCGTCGAGCGACATGTAATTTCCGCCGAGCCACGGCACGACGAGCTGCGCGACTTTTTGGCGCGGCGTCAGCTTCGCCAGCTCGCCGTCAACGGAGGCGGGCGCCGAAGCGCCCGGCCGCGCGGCGGTCCGGCCTCCGCCGCACGCAACCAGTAGCGTCACTGCCAGGAGTGTATGCGCGCGCTTCATAGCGTCATCGTTCGAGTCGTCCTAACCGCGTTTGGGTTTGGCTGTTCGGGCGGGACACGCGTCCCGGCTCCGGCCCTCGCTCAGGTTCGGCCAGGGATCGAGGTGCTGCTCTCCGACTCCGCGCATCTGATTGCCGGCAAGCGACTCGGTCTACTGACCAACCACACCGGCGTCGACCGCGAGGGGCGCCGCGATGTGGACCTGCTGCTCCGCGCCAGTGGCGCGCGACTTCTGATCCTGTACAGCCCCGAGCATGGCTTCGCCGGCGCGGAGGATCGGCCAGGCCTTCCCGACGGCAGAGACTCGGTCACCGGCCTACCAATTTACAGCCTTTATGGCGGATCGCGTACCAATGCGCGTGCTTCGCTCGATTCGATCGATGTGCTGCTCGTTGACTTGCAGGATATCGGCGCCCGCTACTACACCTACATCGCGACGGCAACACAGGTGATGCGCGACGCCGCGCGCGCCGGCAAGCGCGTCATCGTGCTGGATCGCCCCGACCCCATCGGCGGACGCGACGTCCAGGGCAACGTTCGAGCTCGCGCGAGTGACCCCGATTCCATCTTGGTCGGATTCCTGCCGATTGCGATGCGTCATGGAATGACCCTCGGCGAGCTTGCGCGCATGGCGAACGACGTTCTCGCGCTTCGCGCCGATCTGGTGATCGTGCCGGCGTCGGGATGGAAGCGCGACCTGTTCTACGACCAGACGAGTCTTCCGTGGGTCAAGCCCTCGCCGAATATGCCGGATCTGGAAAGCGCGGCTCATTATCCGGGGCTCTGCCTGTTCGAAGGCACAAACCTTTCCGTTGGACGTGGCACGCCAATGGCGTTCCAGGTAGTGGGGGCGCCGTGGCTGAACCCCGCGCTCGTCATCGACCGGCTCGCGCCGGCCGTCACGGGCGTGGAGGTCGTGCCGACAGTGTTCACGCCTGCCGCCCCCACCGACGGGAAGTACGCCGATGTCGAGCTCACTGGGTTGCGGTTCAAGGTCCGTGATCGAGCGCGGTACGATCCGACCAAGCTGGCTGTCGCGCTCCTCGTCGCGATTCGCAGCACCCATCCAGGGCAGCTGCAGTTTCGACGAGAGACCTTCGACCGTCTGGCCGCGGGGCCGGAGTTGCGCGTCGGGGTAGAGGCCGGGAAATCTGCGACAGAGATCTGGGCGCCCTGGGACTCGAGTCTGGTCCGCTTCAGGGCCATCCGAGAGCGGTATTTGGTCGGGCAGTATCACATATCCCCTTAGGGACATGTGTGTTAGCCCTACCGCCAGTGCGGCTGGCGGTTAGCTTCCCCCCGGCATGAACGTCATTCCGCAGCGAGTCAAGGACGGCTTCGTCGGGTTGACGCGACCAGTGGTGCGCGCCTTGATCCGAGGCGGGGTACACCCGAACGCGATCACAACGGTCGGCACGCTTGTATTGATCGGCTCCGGCGTTGCGTTCGGCTACGGCGCAATCCGACTCGGTGGCTCTCTGCTGCTGTTGAGCGGGGTGTTCGACATCCTCGATGGGCAGGTCGCGCGTCAGGGCCAGATGGCCACGACTTTCGGCGCGTTTTACGACTCCACCGTCGACCGGATTGGAGAAGCGGCCGTCTTCACCGGACTGATGATCTACTTCCTGACCGGTCCGCTGCCGTTGGAGCTGATGCCGACGGCCTTCGCAGCTGCGTTGATCGCCCTGATTGCGTCATTGTTGGTTTCGTACACGCGGGCCAGAGCCGAAGGCCTCGGCGTCGAATGTAAGGTGGGGATTGCGGCTCGCGCGGAGCGGATTCTGCTGCTGGGATTGCCGGCATTGGTTCTTGGGGAAGGACCGGGACGTCCAGGCGTCCTGCTCTTCTGGATCGTGAGCGTGCTCGCGTTCGTCTCCGTGGTCACGGTGATCCAGCGTATTGCGCACGTCGCCAGTGTGGCGCGCGGCGTGCCGGCGCCGCCCCCGCCTCTTCCCAAACGTGAGACACTACCAGGAGTCGCGGCCGTGCGCCGCAAGGGGCACTGATGGCTCGGGAACAGACGCAGACGGCGGTCATGACCGGCGGCGGGCGTGAAATCGCGCCGGCGACCGGCAAGCTGGGTGTCATGCTGGTCGGTCTCGGCGCAGTATCGACCACATTCATCGCGGGCGTGGAGAACGTGCGCCAAGGCCGCTCGCTGCCGATCGGGTCGCTCAGCCAGATGGCGACGATTCGACTCGGTAAACGGACCGAGAAGCGCGTGCCGAAGATCAAGGACTTCGTTCCGCTTGCGGACCTCGCCGATCTCGTGTTCGCCGCGTGGGACCCGATTCCCGACGATGCGTACACGGCTGCCGTGAAGGCCGGCGTGCTCGAACGACACGAGCATCTCGATCCGATCAAAGCGTTTCTGCAGGGCATCAAGCCGCTGCCAGCGGTGTTCGACCAGTTTTACGTGAAGCGGTTGCAAGGCACGAATGTCAAGCGTGGGAAAAACAAGCGGGAGTTGGCAGAGCAGCTGCGTGAAGACATCCGCGCGTTCAAGAAGAATGAAGGGTTGAACCGGATCGTGATCGTCTGGTGCGCGTCGACCGAGGTGTTCCTCACGCCGGGGCCCGCGCATCAGTCGTTGCAGGCTTTCGAGAAGGCGATGGAACAGAACGACCAATCCATCGCGCCGTCGATGGTGTACGCGTATGCCGCGCTGATGGAGAATGTGCCGTTCGCCAACGGCGCGCCCAACCTCACCGTGGACATCCCGGCTATCGAGGGGCTGGCTGAAGAGCGGCACGTGCCGATCGGGGGGAAGGACTTCAAAACCGGGCAAACGATGATGAAGAGCGTCCTGGCGCCGGCGTTCAAAGCGCGGATGCTCGGACTCTCCGGCTGGTACTCCACGAACATCCTCGGCAATCGGGACGGGGAAGTGCTCGACGACCCCGAGTCGTTCAAGACGAAGGAAGAGTCCAAGCTCGGCTTGCTCGAGCACATCCTGCAGCCGGATCTGTATCCGGAGCTCTATGCCAAGGTCTACCACAAGGTGCGGATCAACTACTATCCCCCGCGTGGCGACAACAAGGAAGGATGGGACAACATCGACATCTTCGGATGGCTCGGCTATCCGATGCAGATCAAGGTCGATTTCCTGTGTCGGGACTCGATTCTCGCAGCCCCGATCGTGCTCGATTTGGCCCTGTTCTTCGACCTCGCGGCACGCGCCGGCCTCTCCGGCATTCAGGAATGGCTCTCCTTCTATTTCAAGAGCCCACAATTCGCGCCCGGCTTGTACGCCGAGCACGATCTCTTCATTCAGCAGACCAAACTGAAGAACACGTTGCGCTGGATGATGGGGGAGGAGCAGATCACGCACCTCGGGATCGAGTATTACGAGTACGCCGAGAAGTAGCGGTAGCGGGAAATGAGCGAACGGGCCGTCGCGCATGCCTTTGCGACGGCCCGCCAGTTTATTAGCTTGTCCCGGCCATGATCGTGGTTGCTCCCACGCCGCACCGGTTCTGCACCACCCCAGGAGATCGCTTCGCATGGTCAGCTTGATGCCGTTGCTCGCGTTCGTCCAAGACCCTGCTACTCACGCCCCCGCGCAGCACGCGGGCGGCGAGGCCACACTGGTCTTGCCGGATCTCAATGGGCAGACGTTCCTGGGCGTCGGCGGGCGGGCCCTGCTGATGTGGGGACTCGTCATCTGCGCGCTCGGTCTGCTGTTCGGGCTGGCGCAGTACACCCAGCTCCGCAAGCTCCCGGTCCATCGGGCGATGCGCGAGATCTCGGAGCTGATCTACGAGACGTGCAAGACCTACCTCGTCACCCAGGGCCGTTTCCTTCTCATTCTCTGGCTCTTCATCGGGGCCATTGTCGCGGTGTACTTCGGGAGCTTGGCGCAGACGGTGGATGCGTCAGGGGCGACTATCCGCGGCTTCCCGCTGGTAAAGGTCGCAATCATCCTGCTGTTTAGCCTGATCGGCATCGCGGGGAGCTACGGTGTGGCCTGGTTTGGGATCCGCGTGAACACTTTCGCCAACTCGCGCACGGCGTTCGCGAGTCTGACAGGCAAACCGTATCCCAATCACGCGATTCCGCTAAAAGCCGGGATGAGCATCGGGATGCTGCTGATCAGCGTGGAGCTGCTGCTGATGCTCCTGATTCTGCTGTTTATCCCTGGCGACTACGCGGGACCGTGTTTCATCGGATTTGCGATCGGGGAATCGCTGGGGGCGGCCGCGCTGCGCGTCGCGGGCGGCATCTTCACCAAAATCGCCGACATCGGCGCCGACCTGATGAAGATCGTCTTCAAGATCAAGGAGGACGACGCGCGCAATCCCGGCGTCATTGCGGATTGCACGGGCGACAATGCCGGGGACTCGGTTGGGCCGAGTGCCGACGGGTTCGAGACGTACGGGGTGACCGGGGTTGCCCTCATTTCGTTCATCCTGCTCGCGGTGCACGATCCAATCGTCAAGGTGCAGCTGCTGGTCTGGATCTTTGCGATGCGCGTCATGATGATCGTCGCCTCGGGAGCGTCGTACTTCCTCAATAGCGCGGTCGTGAAGGGCAAGTATCAGCACGCGGATCACATGAACTACGAAGCACCCCTCACCACGCTCGTCTGGCTCACCTCGATCGTGTCGGTCGCGCTCACGTTCCTGGCCTCCAAGCTCCTGATTCCCAGCGTCGGTGGGGACACCACGCTGTGGTGGAAGCTCTCGCTCGTGATTACGTGCGGGACGCTGGCCGGCGCGATCATCCCCGAGTTCGTGAAGGTCTTCACGTCGGTCAACTCGCGTCACGTACGCGAAGTGGTGACGTCCTCGCGCGAAGGTGGTGCGTCGCTGAACATCCTGTCGGGCTTCGTGGCCGGGAACTTCAGCGCGTTCTGGTTAGGAATGGCGATGATGGCGCTGATGGCCATCGCCTACGGCGTCAGCACGACCGGAATGGCGAGCCTGATGCTCGCGCCCGCGGTGTTCGCGTTCGGGCTCGTGGCCTTCGGGTTCCTGGGGATGGGGCCGGTGACGATCGCGGTCGATTCGTACGGACCGGTGACCGACAACGCACAGTCGGTGTACGAGCTGTCGTTGATCGAGCAGGTGCCCAACGTTCGCGGGGAGATCAAGCGGGATTTCGGGTTCGATCCGAATTTCGCGCGCGCCAAGGAGAACCTGGAAGAGAACGACGGGGCGGGGAATACCTTCAAGGCGACCGCCAAACCTGTGCTCATCGGCACAGCGGTGGTGGGCGCCACGACGATGATTTTCTCCATTATCGTCGCGCTGACCAGAGGGCTTCAGCCGGAGCTGATGTCGAATCTGTCGATTCTGCACCCGCCGTTTCTGCTGGGCCTGATCACGGGCGGCGCGGTGATCTACTGGTTCACGGGCGCTTCGACGCAGGCCGTCACGACGGGCGCCTACCGCGCCGTGGAGTTCATCAAGGCGAACATCCGGCTCGAGGGCACGACCAAGGCGTCGGTATCGGACAGCAAAAAGGTGGTGGAGATCTGCACGCAATACGCGCAGAAGGGGATGTTCAACATCTTCCTGACCGTCTTCTTCGCGACGCTCGCGTTCGCGTTCTTCGAGCCGTACTTCTTCATCGGCTATCTGATCTCGATCGCGCTGTTCGGCTTGTATCAGGCCATCTTCATGGCCAACGCGGGGGGCGCGTGGGACAACGCGAAGAAGATCGTGGAGACGGAGCTCAAGCAGAAAGGCACCGAGCTGCACGCCGCGACGGTCGTCGGCGACACCGTCGGCGATCCGTTCAAGGACACGTCCTCCGTCGCCATGAACCCCATCATCAAGTTCACCACGCTGTTCGGGCTCCTCGCCGTCGAGCTGGCGGTGTCGCTCACCGCGGAGCGTGGCTCGACGTTGAGCCTCGTGCTGGCCGGCGCGTTCCTCCTGATCGCGTTCGTTTTCGTGTGGCGGTCCTTCTACGCCATGCGAATCGGGTCCGCGATGCGCAGCAACGCCGAGCCGGCGCAGGCACGGGCGCGCATGCAGGTGCGCTAGCGGGGGGTCCGTGACGTCCGCCCAGCTCGCCGTCACGGCGCTCGGCGCCGCTGCCATCGTCTGGGTGCTGTGGTACTTCCTCTTTTCGCGGGGCAAGCCGGTGGGAGCAACGACGTCCGCCGGCGGCGTGCAGGAAGTGCGGGTGACCGTGAAGGGCGGGTACACTCCCGATACCATCGTCGTGCAGGCGGGCCACCCGGTCCGCTTGCAGTTTTATCGGGACGAGACAGCGGACTGCTCCGAGCGCGTGGTGTTCGAGGAGCTGGGGATCGACCAGCCGCTGCCGGCCTTTCAAACCACGGCCATCGAGTTCACCCCCGACAAGCCGGGCGAGTACGCCTTCCGCTGCGGTATGAACATGCTCAAGGGACTCCTCGTCGTGGAGCCCGCCGGCGAGCGCCGGGCGGCTCCCTCGCCGCACAAGTTTCACGGCGCGGCCGCATGAGCAAGACCCGCATCGTCCTGCCGATCGAAGGCATGACGTGCGCGAGCTGCGCCGCCACGGTGCAGAAGGCGCTCGCCGTCGCACCAGGCGTGTCGTCGGCGGGAGTCAATTTCGCAACCAATAAGGCCGCCATTGACTACGATGAGGCGCAAACAAGTGTCGCTCAGCTGATCACAGCCGTCCGCGACGCCGGCTACAACTGCGGCAAGGCGAGCGTGACGTTCGGGATCACCGACCTGCACTACGCGCCGAGTGTCGCTGTGCTCGAGCAGGGGTTGGCACGCGTGCCGGGCGTCATTCGCGCGGTGGCGAATCAGGCGACGGAGACGGCGACCGTCGATTACGTCCCCGGCATGGTCACGGCCGCCGACCTCGAGCAGGCGGTCTCCGCTGCCGGATTCGACGTCGCCGAGCCGATCGCGGCCGAGGATCCGATCGAGCGCGAGCGCATCGCGCGCAGCCGCGAGATTCGCACGCTCACCTGGAAGTTCATCCTTGCGGCGGTCGTGACGATCGTCGCGATGATCGGCTCGATGCTGTTGATGGCCGACCGTCCCATGGGCGAGCACGGGACGATGAAACAGGTCGATATCATGGGCCGGCTGCTGATGCCGCTCGCGGTCACTGTGCGCGACTGGATCGGCGGCCAGGGCTGGGTCTTGAACCTCGACTGGGTGAAATGGGGTCTGGCCCTCGTGACGCTGCCCGTCGTCGCGTGGTCCGGGCAGCAGTTTTACAAGGGCACCTGGAGCGGTTTGCGTCACCGCACCGCCGACATGAATACGCTGATTGGGGTCGGCACCGGCGCGGCATATCTCTACTCCTTCGGCGCGACGGCCGCGGCGGGATTCTTTCTCAATGCCGGGCTCCCCGCCGACGTCTACTACGAGGCCGTCGCCGCCATCATTGCTCTGGTGCTCCTCGGCCGGCTGCTCGAAGCGCGCGCGAAAGGCCGGACCTCCGAAGCCATTCGTCGCCTCGCGACGCTCCGGGCTAAGGCGGCGCATGTAGTCCGCGATGGACAGGAGACCGACATCCCCGTCGAAGCAGTGGTAGTGGATGATCTCATCATCGTAAAGCCCGGCGAGAAAATCCCGGTAGATGGCGTCGTCATAGAGGGCGCGTCCGCCGTCAACGAATCGATGCTGACCGGTGAGCCGATTCCCGTGGCCAAGACGCCGGGTGACGAGGTCATCGGCGGCACGTTGAATACAACGGGGAGCATCACCTTCCGAACCACGCGCGTCGGCAAGGCGACCACGCTGGGGCAGATCGTGCAGCTGGTGGAGGACGCGCAAGCGACCAAGGCGCCGATTCAGAAGCTGGCCGATCGCGCGGCGGGGGTGTTCGTGCCGATCGTCATCGCCGTGGCGATCGCGTCATTTGTGGCGTGGTTCGATCTCGGACCGACGCCGCAGATCCGCGCGCTCGTGTACGCAACGGTGGCATTCGTCACCGTGCTGATCATCGCCTGTCCGTGCGCCCTCGGCCTCGCCACCCCGACCGCTATCCTCGTGGGCACGGGGAAAGCGGCGGAGTACGGCATCCTCATTCGCAGCGGCGAAGCGCTGGAGCGGTTGGGGAACGCGCGCACCGTGCTGCTCGACAAGACGGGCACGATCACGGAGGGCAAACCGACCGTCACGCACATCGTCACCGCCAAGAAGCCGGATGGCACGCCCATCAGTCCGACGGACGTGCTCAAGTGGGCCGCTTCAGTGGAGCAGCGTTCCGAGCATCCGCTGGCGCACGCCATTCGCAAGGCGGCGGAAGACAAAGAGGTGACGCTCTTGCCGGTCGAGAAATTCGCGGCGATGGAAGGCCGGGGTGTGCGCGGGACTGTTGACCGTCGCATCATCGAGGTCGTCTCACTGCGGCACGCTCGCGAACGCAATCTCGAGCTGGGCTCGCTCGGCGCGGATGCCGATCGGTTGGCGGCGCAAGCCCGATCCCCCGTGATCGTGGTGGTGAATAATACCGTGTATGCGGTGATCGCGATCTCCGATCCGATCAAACCGACCTCGAAGGACGCCGTCGCGTTGCTCAAGCGACTGGATCTCCCGGTCGTGATGGTGTCGGGCGACTCCCGAAGCGGCGCAGACGCGGTCGCCGCCGAGGTTGGGATCGATGAGGTCATCGCGGAGGTGCTGCCGTCGCAAAAGGCCGATCTCGTCAGGAAGCTGCAGCGCCAGGGCAAGCAGGTCGTCATGGTGGGCGACGGCATCAACGATGCGCCGGCACTGGCCCAAGCCGACGTCGGTATCGCGATCGGAACGGGCACCGACATCGCGATGGAGGCGTCCGACATCACGTTGATTCGGGGCGATCTGCGGGCGGTCTATACCGCGATCGAGCTGGCGCGCCGCACCATGCGCACGATTCGCTGGAACCTGATCTGGGCGTTTGGCTACAACGTGTTGTTGATTCCCATCGCGGCCGGAGCGCTGTACCCGATCACCGGTTGGCTGCTGTCCCCGGTGCTGGCCAGCGCCGCGATGGCCTGGTCGAGCCTGTCGGTGGTGTTGAACAGCCTGACGCTGCGGCGTTTCAAGCCGCGCTGGATCCCGCGCTTTGCGGAAGGAGCAGCCTGACCATGCGGTACTTTCATCGCACCAGCGCGAGCCCGGAACAGGTGCTCGAGGTGGCGAAGAGCTTCTTCGGGGGACGGCTCGCGCCCGCGGAGGAATCGCGGCGGCGCCGGGCCTATCAGGGAACGCTGGGCCGCATCACGATCAGCGCGCGGCCGGAGGGTGGGCACTACACCCTCGTAGAGGCGGCTACCGATCAGGTGGGAGAGTCCGAGCTCGATAAACTGGCGAAACGATTTCTCGGCGAGGTCCACCGGCTCGTCGAGCCGACTCACGTGCCGCGCGGAGCCTACTAACCCGCGACCTTCGCTCCGTAGCCCGCCCGCGTGATCGCCGCGACAAGCTGCTCGGTGGTCACAGAGTCATCATCGAAGTCGATTTCCGCCTCGCCGTCGGGCAAGTCGACGATCGCGGAATAAACGCCGCTCACGCCTTTCAAGGCCTTCTCGACCTTGGCTTGACAGTGACCGCAGGTCATGCCCGTCACGCGCAGCTTCACATTGGCCATCGTCTGCTCCTGATGTAGCTTTCACGCCCACTATAATTTACGACATGGATTCCCGCGCCGCGCGTCTGACGCCCGCTTCGGTACCATCGTCGATCGCTGCTCCTTCCCCCGCCACGCGCCCCGGCGGCGCGAGCCCGGCGGTCGCACCGCTGTCGCGCGAGCAATTGCGCGAGATCTATTACTACCTCCGCCTCACCCGCACGCTCGAGGAGCGCCTGGTAGCGCTGTATCGCCAGACCAAGGTCATCGGCGGCCTGTTTCGCTCACTCGGCCAGGAGGGCGAATCGGTCGCCTCGGCCTACGCCCTGGAACGCGGCCACAACAAGGACATTCTCTCACCGCTGATCCGAAACCTCGGATCGATGCTCGTGATGGGCGCGCAGCCCATCGAGATTCTGCGGCAGTACATGGCCAAGGCGGAGAGTCCCACGCGCGGCCGCGAGCTCAACGTGCATTTCAACGACCTGGAAAAGGGCTACCTCGGCCAGATCTCGCATCTGGGCGACATGATTCCGGTGATGGCCGGCATCGCCTTGACCTTCAAGCTGCGGCGTGAGCCGCGCGTCGGCCTGGTGTACATCGGCGACGGCGGCACGTCCACCGGAACGTTTCACGAGGGTTTGAACTTCGCCGCTGTGCAGCGGCTGCCGCTCGTCGTCATCGGTGAGTACAACCACTGGGCGTATTCGACGCCACCCGAGAAACAGTTCGCGGTGAAAGACCTCGCAGAAAAGGCGAAGGGATACGGGGTTCCAGCGGTGACGGTGGACGGCAACGACGTGTTCGCCGTCTACGAAGCAACGAGGTCCGCAGTCGATCGGGCGAGACGGGGCAAAGGTGTCCAGTTCGTTGAAGTGAAGACCTACCGCCGCAAAGGCCACGCGGAGCACGACGACCAGCACTACGTGCCGAAGGACGTGCTGGAGCGCTGGTCGCGTGAGAACGATCCCATTGATCGCTACGCGCAGCGCCTGCGGTCCGGCGATCTGGTTGGAGACGCGGACCTGAAAGAGATCGACGAGCGGGTGCGGGTGGAAGTGGACCAGGCGACGGACGCGTGTGTGAACGAGCCGCTCCCTCCGGCCGAGACGGCCCTGCCCGGGGTGTATCTCGATCCGCCGGCGGCGGACCGACTCTGGTTCAAGGCGCTCTGATGGCCACCCGCGAGGTCACGTTTCTCGAAGCGTTGCGCCAGGGTCTCTGGGAAGAGATGGAGCGCGATGAGCGTGTCTTCATCCTGGGTGAGGATGTCGGCTTGTACGGCGGTGCGTTCAAGGTGACGGAGGGGTTCAGCAAGCGCTTCGGCGAGTCACGCGTCATCGATACGCCCATCGCCGAAGCCGCCATCGTGGGCGCCGCCGCTGGAGCCGCACATATGGGATTGCGGCCGGTCGCCGAGATGCAGTTCATCGACTTCATTTCCTGCGCGTACGACATGCTGACCAACTACGTCGCGACAGCGCGGTATCGCGCTGGTCTGTCGACGCCACTGGTCGTACGTGGCCCCTGCGGCGGCTACGTGCGAGGCGGCCCATTCCACTCCCAAAACCCCGAAGCGGCGTTCCTGCACACGCCGGGGTTGAAGATCGTCTATCCTGCGACGGTGCGAGACGCCAAAGGACTCATCAAAGCGTCGATCCGCGATGAAGATCCGGTGCTGTACCTCGAGCACAAATGGTTGTACCGGCGAATCAAGGAGCAACTGCCTGAGGGCGAGGAGATTCTCACGCCGATCGGACAGGCACGCTTGGCGCGCGAAGGGAAGGACCTGTCGATCATCACGTACGGCGCGACACTCTGGAAGTCGCTCGAGGCGGCTGACCAGCTCGCACAGGACGGCGTCTCGGTCGAAGTGCTCGATCTGCGGACGCTGTTGCCGATGGACGATGCGGCAATCGTGAACACCGTGAAGAAGACGAACAAGGTTCTCATCGTCCACGAGGATACGCGTACGGGCGGTATTGCGGGGGAGATCACGGCCCGCATCAACGAGCAAGCGTTCGAGTGGCTCGACGGTCCCATCATGCGTGTGACGGCTCACGACGTGCCGATACCGTATGCCCCTACGCTCGAAGATTTCGTGCTGCCGCAGGCGGATGATATTGTGAAAGCGGCGCGATGGCTGGCGAAATACTGAGCTATCCGATGGAGAGAGTATGGCCAGAGTAGACGTCCTCATGCCGCAGATGGGAGAGTCGATAGCTGAAGGCACTCTCTCAAAATGGCTCAAGAAGGTCGGCGATCCGGTGAAGCGGGACGAGCCGCTGTTCGAGATCTCGACGGACAAGGTCGACGCGGAGATTCCCGCGCCCGCCGCGGGCACGCTCGCCGAAATCAAAGTGCAGGAGGGACAGACGGTGCCGGTGCAGACGCTCGTTGCCGTGCTCGAAACGGATGCGTCTGCCGCCGCCTCGAAGCCGGCTCCGGGACCGGCTCCCGCCGCCCCTGCGCCGAAGCCTGAACTCTCGAAAGCCGAGCCGCCTAAGCCCACAGCTCAGCCGCGAGCGCAGGCGCCGAGTCCGCAGCCTACCGCTCCCGCTCCCGCACCCGCGATGAAAACTGACGGCGATGGTGGCGCCGTTCAGACGGCCGAACAACGTCTTCGTACGAAGTCCACGCCCCTCGTCCGGAAGATCGCCGCGGAACACAGTGTCGACATCACGCGGATCCCCGGCAGCGGCTACGCCGGCCGCGTAACCAAGCAGGATATCCTTGGCTACATCGAGCGCGCTCCAGCCGCTCCCACCCCAGGCCCGAGGCCCCAGGCCCCAGGCCCGGGTGCCGCCATCGACCATCCCCCCGTCGAACCGTGGCCCGGGGACAGGGTGGAACCGTGGTCCAAGATCCGGAAGATCACCGCCGACCACATGGTGATGTCGAGGCGCGTCTCGGCCCACGTCGCGAGTTTCTTCGAGGTCGACTTCACGCGGATCGCGCAGCTGCGGGCGAAGGCCAAGCAGACCTACGCCGAGCGCGGCGTCAACCTCACGTTCCTCGCCTTCATCGTGAAGGCCTGCGCCGAGAATCTGCGCAAGCATCCGATCGTGAATGCCGCGGTCTCGGGCGACAGCACGATTTATCGTGGCGAGGTGAACATCGGGATTGCCGTCGCGCTGGATTGGGGCTTGATCGTCCCGGTGATCAAGCATGCCGACGAGCTCGCGCTCATGGGTATCGCGCGCGCCATCAACGATCTGGGGGAGCGTGCGCGGACCAAGAAGCTCTCGCCCGACGACATCCAGCGCGGCACCTTCACCATCACGAACCCGGGCGGTTTTGGCCCCTTCGCGGGGATCCCCATCATCAATCAGCCGCAGGTCGCGATTCTCGGGGTCGGAGCGATCGAAAAGCGGCCCAAGGTGCTTACCGCCGACGATGGCGCCGAGTCGATCGCGATTCGGACGATGGGGATGCTGACGATGTCGTACGATCATCGCGTCGTCGACGGCGCCGATGCCGACCGGTTCCTCGCCGACGTCAAGAACCTGCTGCAGGAGTTCCCCGAGGGAGCGGTGTGAAAATGCCGAAAGTTTTGACCGCGGCGCGTGTGCGGGTGCCGGCCCAGCACGAGACGGAGTACGTGAACACGTTGCGCGAGCTGAGCCAGTTTGCCGAAGCGCGCGGCCAGAAGATCTGGTTGTTTCGCAACGCCAAGGATCCTCGGTTGTTCATCGAGTTCTCCGAGAGTCCGACCGAGATGTCGCATCGCGCTCAGGCGTCGCGGCTGCCCGAAGAGATCAAACTGGAGAAGCGGCTGCAGTCGCTCGCGACGTATGCGCCGGACGCGTGGGAGCTCTGGAGCGAGGTGAGTGTATGGCCCGTCGCACCCTGACCGTCGACGGCGAGTCGTGGGACGTCTACCCGTCCGGTCGGTTGACCGTATACGCCCGCGACCAGCTTGGCCTCATTTTCGAGAGCGGCACCGGCACGCAACGGCGCCGCCGCGTGTCGCATTTCTCCCCGGTAGGTGCGCGGATGCCCGATCGCGCCTTTCGAGAATTGTCCGATCGCGAGCTGCTCGAGCTCTTCCGCCAATCCCAGCCGGCCTGGACCGCCCCCGAGGTCTCGTACGCCGCACATTGATCTGCATTGCCACTCGACGGCGTCGGATGGCGAGTGTGCACCTTCGGAGGTAGCGCGGCGCGCGCGGGTAGTCGGTTTGACGGCCGTCGCCCTGACCGACCACGACACCACAGACGGCGTCGCGGACGCGACCCACGAGGGTGCCAAACTCGGCATTCGCATCATCCCCGGATGCGAATTCAGCGTGCGCGCTCCCTGGGGCGAGCTGCATGTCCTGGCGCTGTTTCTGCCGCCCCAGAGTGAGCGGCTGCAAGACTTTCTGCGCGAAACGCGAGCAGCCCGGCGCCGCCGAGGTGAGCAGATGGTCGCCAAGCTCCAGGCCCTCGGCGTCGACATCGAGCTCGAAGACGTGCAGGCGCAGCTCTTGGGAGGCGATGGAGGGGCCCTGGGCCGCCCGCACGTGGCCCGCGCGCTCGTGGACACCGGCGCCTGCGACGACATCCCGGACGCTTTCCGTCGCTACCTGGGGCGGGGGCGCGCGGCGTACGTCGAGAAACCGCTGCCCAAGCTCCCGGAGGTGACCGGGCTCGTCCACGAGGTGGGCGGGCTGACCTTCGCGGCGCATCTCGGCGATCACGGCACGGAGGCGCAACTCCGGATCTTTCAGGATCAGGGTCTCGACGGCGTCGAAGTGCGGCATCCCAGCCACCCGCCCGCCGTCGAGCAGCGGCTCATGCGCATCGCGGAACGCCTGGCATTGGGCATCAGCGGGGGATCGGACTGGCACGGCGAGAGCGAGTACGGTGAGTTGCACGCCCCGCTCGGCGGCATGAAGGTTCCGGATACCTGGTTGCAGCCGCTCGAGCACCGGCTCGAGCTCAGCGCGAGGAAACGAGCATGAGTGAACTGTTACCGATCGGCAGTCCCGCTCCATCTTTCTCGGCCGCTGCGTCCGACGGCCGCACGTACACGCTTGCCGGTTTGCTCAAAGACGGACCGGTAGCGCTGGTGTTCTATCCCGGCAACAACACCCCCGGCTGAAACCGCCAGCTCTCCGCCGTGCGCGATGAGATCGACAAGTTCAGAGCAGCAAAGCTACAGCCACTCGGCGTCAACCCGGCGGGCGTGGAGAGCCATCGCAGCTACGTCGAGAAATTCAAGTTCAACTTTCCACTTCTTTCCGATCCCGACCGCGCGATCGCACGGGCTTACCACACTCTCAAGGACGACGGGCAGGGCATTCAGCGCACCGTGTACGCGATCGGCAAGGATGGAACCGTGTGCTTTGCGCAGCGCGGAGCTCCACCTGTCGCCGCGATCGTGGCCTCAGTGAATGCCCGCTGACTTTCAGGGAAAAGTCGCACTCGTCACGGGGGTGGGCCGGGTCGGTCAGATCGGCCACGCGGTGGCGCGGGGGCTGGGGCGCGCGGGCGCAAAGCTGCTGCTCGCGGACGTCAATGCCGTGGGTCTGGCGGACCGCGTCAAGGAGTTTGCAGCGGAAGGCATTGCTGCCCGAGCGTCCGCTGGGGACCTCACGCAGCCCGATGCGGCGCGCACCGCGGCCGCGGCCGCGCGGTCCCACTTCGGGGGCCTCGATCTTGTGGTGAACGTCGCCGGCGGGTTTTTCAGCTATGGTCCGTTCACCGAGGTCAAGCCGGAAATGCTCGACCGCGAGCTGGCCGTCAACTTCAAGACGGCGTTCTTCACGTGTCAGGCGGTCATTCCGGCGCTACTGGCACGTGGTGGTGGCGCGATCGTCAACTTCGCGTCCATCGCCGTTGTGCGCTCGCTGATGCACATGTCGGCCTACAGCGCGGCGAAGTCCGCGGTCGCGGGGCTGACCCGCGAGCTGGCACGGGAGTATCGCGACGCGGGAATTCGAGTCAACGCCGTGGCGCCTGCGACCGTTCGGACGGCTGATAATATCGCGCAGACGAACGATCCGCAGGCGCCGCTCGTCGAGCTCCAGGAAGTGGTCAATACCGTGCTCTTTCTCGCAAGTGACGAAGCGAGCGCGATCACGGGTCAGATCGTTCCCATTACCGGGAAGACGTACTAGTGCGGATGGAGGGGGCCGGGGCGCTTGTCACGGGTGCGGGCCGGCGGATTGGACAGGCGATCGCCGTCGGGCTTGCGCAATCGGGCTGCGATGTGGCTGTGCACTACTACGGTTCCCAGCAAGGCGCGGAGGAGACGGCGACGGCGATCCGCGCGGCCGGCCGCCGAGCGGCGCTGATCCGTGGCGATCTGCGTGACCCGATCGCCGCCCGCGGTTTGGCCGACCAGGCGGCGCGCTCGCTCAAGCGCCTCGACGTCGTGGTGAATTCCGCGGCGATTATGGTGCGCCAAAACGTCGAGGACGTCACCCCGGAGAGTTGGGATGAGACGCTCGATCTCAATCTGCGTGCCGCATTCTTCGTGTCGCAGGGCGCGATTCCACATCTGCGCCGCGCCCGGGGCAAAATCGTCAACATCGCCGACCTGGCGGGGCTCGAACCGTGGCCTGCCTACGCCACGCACTGTATAAGCAAAGCGGGCGTGGTGATGCTCACGAAGGCATTGGCGCGCGCTCTCGCTCCCGACATCGCGGTCAATGCCGTTGCGCCCGGCGCGGTGCTGTTACCCGACGACTGGGACGAGGACGCGAGTGAGCATATCCGCGAGACGACCCCCCTGAAACGCCTCGGCGCGCCCGCGGATGTCGTGGCCGCGGTCCGCTTCCTGCTGAGCGGCACCGATTTCGTCACCGGGACCATCCTCGTCGTGGATGGAGGGAGACTCATCCGCTGAGAGACGTCGTCGTGGTCGGTGGAGGCTGCTACGGCACGTTCTACGCGTCGCAACTCGCCAAAGCCAAGGCGCGTGGCAAGACCGAGTATCGGACCGTCATTGTCGTGGACCGGAATCCCGATTGCCAGGCTCGCGAGCTCGGCGATGCCCCTGACCGGCAATTCGTTGTCGCGGATTGGACGACGTTCTTCGACGAGTGGCTCTCCGACGCACGACGCACGACGCACGACGCACGAGACGATCAGATCGTTCCATCTCCGCTTATGCCGCATCTCATGTTCGAATGGGTCCTGCGGCGTGCCCGCGAGCGGTGGCCCCAGCGCTACATCTCGGTCGCTCCGGTCCCGGGCCCGTTTCCGACGCCCTACGATCGGGCCAGTGACGGCGCGGATGCGACACGCTACGTCTCGTGGGCGGACTGGATCTGTCCGACGCACTGTATCGAACCGGCGCTCTGTCCCGCCATCGGGGCACCCCGCACGTGGGAGATGTCCGACTCGGTGCGCGACCTTGTCGGGCGCCTGCGCGCGGATGGCAGGCCGGTTGATGGACCCGCGCTGTTCGTGTGCCGCCATCAGGTCTTCGGCGTCGGGATGTTCTCGGCAGAGAGTGTCCGCGCCGGTGATCGGCTGGTCGCCGACGCCGGTGCGAGCGGTGGGCCCGCGGAGATCCTGGTCGGGACGATTTCGAGTTGTCATGGGGCGCTGAATCTGTTGACGCTGGGGCACTCATGAAGGGTGCGTGGTCCGTGGTGCGTGGTGCGTGGCACTGCGCGTGCCTCCCACGCACCACGCACCACGCACGGCGCACGTGAATTCCGAGGACCGCCGCCGCTACCTCGAGCACGCTCGCGAGCTGTTCAATTCCGGTGAGTTTTGGCTCGCGCACGAGGCGTTGGAAACAGTCTGGCGTTCTATTATTAAGCAGACCGAGGCACGGGTCTGGCAGGGCTACATTCAGGCGGCCGCGGCCTTGCTCCATCGGGCCCGCGGGAACCGCCATGGGACGGTGGTCGTTGGCGCGGCAGCGCTGGAGAAGCTGGCCGGCCCGCAGCATCCCGAGATCGAGTTCGAAACCGTGGAATTTCGCGCGCAGCTCGCGCGCGCCCTGGCGGGGGAGGGCGAGGCCCCGCGACTGGAATTCAGAGCCCATGACTAAGCGTGTCGCTCTCACTTACGACGTCATCATCGTGGGCGCGGGCCCGGCAGGGCTGTGCGCCGCGTTGTACGCCGGCCGTGGCATGCTCAAGGCCGTGACGATTGAGCGCGGCGCGCCGGGCGGCGAACTGCTGAATACGGATCTGATCGAGGATTACATCGGCTTCGACAGCATCAAGGGGTGGGACCTCGCGCAGAAGATGACCGAACACGCCAAGAAGTTCGGCGCGGACATCGTCACCGACACCGTCGAGCGCATCCATAAAGGCTCCGATGGCTGGTTCGACGTCGAGACAGCGCGGGGGGAGACGTACCGGAGCCAGGCAGTCATTCTCACCGCGGGCGGGACGCCCGTGAAGCTGGGCGTCCCCGGGGAACGGGAATACGCCGGTAGAGGCGTCTCGTACTGTGCGGTTTGTGACGGTGCGTTCTTCAAGGGCGAGCGGCTCGCCGTCGTCGGGGGCGGCGATGCGGCGGTCGAAGAAGCGGATTACCTGACTCGCTATGCAAGCAAAGTGACGCTGGTGCACCGGCGCGACGAGTTCCGCGCGTCGAAAATCATCCAAGAACGGGCTTTTTCCAATCCCAAGATCGAAATCATCCTCAACACCGTCGTTCCCGAGATCGTCGGCAATGAGCAGGGCGTCACGCACGCCGTGTTGGAGAACAAGACCACGGGCGAGCGCTCCAGTCTCGATGTCGGGGGCGTGTTCATTTTCGCGGGGTTCAAGCCCAACACGCAGCTCGTCGATGGACACGTCGACCATGACGCGGGTGGCTACCTGATCACGGACAACAAGATGATGACGTCCATGGCGGGCTTGTTTGCCGCGGGTGACGTGCGCAGCCAGCTGACTCGCCAGATCACCACCGCCGTGGGGGACGCGACCACCGCGGCGATCGCCGTCGAGAAGTACCTCAAGGCCCTGCGCGAGAGCGACGGGAAGGTGCCGGCCCCGGCATGAAGATCGTTCAAATCCCCAATGGTGTCTTTGCCGAGAACTGCTACATCATTGTGGATGAGCAGGCGCGCGAGTGCGCCATCGTGGATCCGGGAGAGGAAGCCGGCCTGATCCTGCACAAGGTCGAAGAAACCGGTGCCCGGCCCGTCGCGATCTGGCTGACCCACGCGCACCTCGATCACGTCCTGGGGGTCGCGCGTGTCGCGGCCGACACGAGCGCGCCGATTTGGCTCCACCCTGATGACCGGCCGCTATATGACGCCGTACCGGAGCAGGCCGCCTGGTTCGGACTGGCCCCGCCCGGCACCTTGCCGGCACCTGATAAGGAAATGGCCTCCGGACAACAGCTTCGTGTTGGCAATCTGAGTTTCGCGGTCCGTCACACGCCAGGGCATTCGCCCGGAAGTGTCTGCTTGCTCGGCCCCGGTGTCGCGCTGACAGGCGACGTCCTCTTCGCCGGATCAATTGGACGGACCGACCTGCCCGGCGGCGACTTCGAGACGCTGATCGCCAGCATCGAGCGCGAGTTGCTCCCGCTGTCGGACGATACCATCGTGTACAGTGGGCATGGGCCAGAAACCACCATCGGACGCGAGCGAGCCTCGAATCCCTTCCTTACGGGGATCCCCCGGATCGCCTAAGACACCGCGCTGCCTGCGGTGCGGCGCGGAGGTCCGGCCGAAACCGTGGGGCTGCAAGAACCCCTGTCCGAATTGCGGGTTCATCTACCCCCTCGGCGACTGCTCTGATTAATCACGTCCTCGCCATTCTTCTGCTCGCCGTCGATTGCGCCACGCGCGCCTGGCGAATTCAACTCGCGAGCTGGGCGTCGGGCGGCCACTTGTCGTTTCGGGATGCGCTGCGCCTCAATCTCTACGGCGAGGCTGCGTCCACACTCACCCCGAATCGGCTGGGAGGGGAGCCGGCACGGTTCCTGGGCATGACGGGGTCGGGCATGCGGGTCGTGACAGCGTTGGTCGCGCTTGGTGTGGAGGTGGCGGCGGAATGGCCCGTGTTTGGCATCGTGGCGCTGGCATTGGCGGCGTACTACGTGCCCGACTGGAGTCATGCGGTGGACCAATTCCTGACCCACAACCTCGCCGGGGACTTGCTGGTCATCGAGCTCGCTGCGATCGCCGTGCTCATCCTGATCTTGACCTTGCAGCGACTGGTGCGACCGGGAGCCATACGCCATCGGGTACGGCGGCAATGGCGGGTCGCGATCGCGCACGTGCGCCGCGCGCCGTGGTGGGTGTTGTTCGCCGGAGCTCTACTGACCGCGGTGAGCCTCGCCGCGCGCGCGCTGATTCTGCCGGCGCTCGTGTGGGGCCACGCGGACACGCCCTCATTCGCCCTGATGTTCTTTGGGGCGCTCGCGCTGTTGCACGCGGCTCTCGTCGTGCCGCTGCCGTCTGGCGGTGGCGGAATCGAGGTCGCCTTTCTGTCGGGATTCGCCGGGGATTTCGGACCGGGGCACCAGGTCACGATGCTGCTGCTCTGGCGGTTTTACACGACGATCGTGCTGACGATTCTGGGCATGTACCTGTTGGTGCGAACCCACGGGGCAGCCGCGGCGAAAGAGCTCTTTACCGTCGGCTGGTTCCGCCGGCGCCGTCCTCCTGCTGCCCCCGCTTCCCCTCCGTCTTAGGCGCGGGCGCCATCGCAACCAGGACGACGCAGCGCTCGTTCGCGTGCGCCACACCGTGCGGAATGCCCGCCGGCGCGACGATCAGATCGGCGGGACCGGCCTCGATCTCACGCTCAGCAACGACGAAAGTGGCCTTTCCCTCGAGCACCAGATAGAATTTGTCGGCGTCGGCGTGCGTGTGCACCGCCTGGCTCTGTCCTGGCTCGAAGCAGTTGAGCCCGACGAGCAGACGGTGAGAGCGGAAGCAGTCGATCTTCGTCATCACGGCCGCGCGAAATGCCGCGCGCTCGAGCAGGTGCTGGACCATTTCTGAGGATTCCATGGGCGATTCCTGGCTCCAGACGGACGATACGCGCAGGGAGCGACATGACACGATTGGGACGGGGGTGGGTCCACTGAGCCAGACCCGGATCGAACGCGACCCCCTCGGCGATCTGCCGGTTCCGGCCGACGCGTTATGGGGCATTCAGACCGAGCGCGCCCGCCAGAACTTTCCCATCTCTAATTTGCGACCCCTGCCCGCGTTCGTCGACGCGTGCATCTGGATCAAGAAAGCGGCCGCGCTGACCCATCGTGAGACTGGGCGACTCGACCCCAAGCTCGCCGACGCGATCAGCCGGGCGGCGGACGAAGTGCTTGCCGGGGGGCATCGGGAACAGTTCGTGGTCGATCCCTATCAGGCGGGCGCCGGCACGTCGCACAACATGAACTGCAACGAAGTGCTCGCGAATCGCGCGAACGAGTTGCTGGGTGGGAAACGCGGCGAGTACAAGCCGGTGCATCCGAACGATCACGTCAACATGGCGCAGTCCACCAACGACGTGATCCCCACGGCGATCCGTCTCGGCGCGCTCGCGCTGTTGCCGGCGCTCACGGAAGCCCTTGGTCGCCTGGGCCGCGCATTCATCGGCAAGGGCAAAGAATTCGACGACATCGTGAAAGCCGGCCGAACGCACCTCCAGGATGCGACGCCGGTGCGCCTGGGACAGGAATTCATGGCATATGGTTACACCATCCAGCGCAACAGCGATCGCATCGCACGAGTCGCCGACGACCTCAGGGACCTCGGCATCGGCGGCACCGCAGTGGGTACGGGACTCAATGCGGAGCCCGCGTACCCGGCGCTCATGATCAAGCAGCTCCGGTCGATCACCAAGCTTGACGTCCGCGAGGGCCGGGATCGCTTCCAGCTGATGCAGTCGATGGGGGACGCGACCGCATGCTCGGGTGCGCTGCGCACCTACGCCGTGGACCTCGGCAAGATCGTGAGCGACCTGCGGCTCATGGTATCCGGACCGCGGACCGGCCTTGCCGAGATCGTACTGCCGGCCGTGCAGCCGGGTTCGAGCATCATGCCCGGCAAGGTGAATCCCTCGATTCCAGAAATGGTGAACCAGGTCTGCTTTCAGGTGCTCGGCAACGATGTCACCATCACGACGGCAGCCGAAGCAGGCCAGCTCGAGCTGAACGTGATGATGCCAGTGATCGCGCATAATCTGTTCTTCACGATGATGATTCTGACCAACGCGTCCCACGTGCTCGCCGAGCGGTGTGTGGAGGGAATCGAAGCCGACGAGGCGCAAACCGCACACTGGCTTGCGCTCAGTCCGGCATTGGTGACGGCACTCGCACCGAAGATCGGATATGCCGAAGCGGCTAAACTCGCCAAGGAGGCAGTCGAGAAGAAGGTGACCGTGCGAGAGCTGGTGGAGCAGAAGGGCCTGCTGAAAGGGAAGGAGCTCGATGCGGTGCTCTCCCTCAGGGGGATGACGGAGATCGGCGTGCCCGGCCAGCGGAAGTAACCGCACCCATAGAGGAGGAAACGACCGTATGAGCTGGTTCGTCGCGGGGCTGATCGCAGGGGTCGTCGCGTACGTCGTCGACTATGTGATGTGGGGCAAGGTGTTCACGAAAGGGATGGAGGCGTTCGCGGATCAGTTGTCGCCCGAGCAGATGAAGGCGTTCATGGGACCGGCGTTGGCGAAATCTGCAGTGTTGGCGCTCGCGTTTGGCTTGCTGCTCGCCTGGTTCTATGGGCGCTTTCGGAGCGCGCTGTGGGTGGGGGGCGGCGGTCCGCTCGCCGGCATGGAATTCGGGACCGTCTTGTGGTTGCCTACCATTTTTCTTTCGACGCTGGGTGGCAGCGTTTGGTGGACTCGCGTTCGCGCGTTGCACCGGGCGACCGCATGGGCGTGGCTAGTGCGGCTGAATGCCGCCGGCCTCGCGGTGGGGTTGCTCATGAAGTGAAGGATGGTGCAGAGCCATTGAATCCCGATAACGGCTCTCGCATATTCTCTCCATGCGCGTCACCACCTGGGCGGAGTACGGCTTAATCGTTTCGATTCATCTCGCTCGGCGCGCGGGGCAGGGCCCCGTCGCCGCCCGTGAGCTATCCGAGCAGGAACGGCTCCCTCACGACTACGTCGAGCAGATTCTGCTGCGCCTGAGGCGAGCCGGCTTGGTCGAGTCCGTACGGGGAGCCAGAGGTGGATACTTGCTCGCTCGACCCCCCCAGGCCGTCAGCGTGAAGGATGTCATCGAAGCATCGGAGCACGTGACGTTCGAGGTGAACTGCGACGTGCACCGCGTCGACGAGGAGCGCTGCGACCCCGCAACTCCGTGCAGCATTCGACCGGTCTGGCGGCTGCTCCAACGCCGCATCAACGAGGTACTCGCCGGCATCACGCTCGCCGATCTGCGGCACGCTGAACCGGAGGTGTACCAGATCGCAGGGGTCGGTTCAGGGAATTGACGATGCTGTCCCACGAGGAGCTGCTGCGGTACTCGCGGCACCTCACCCTTCCCGATGTAGGTCTCGAAGGCCAAACCAAGCTTGGCGCCGCGCGCGTGCTCCTCGTTGGTGCCGGAGGGCTGGGCTCGCCCGCCGCATGCTACCTCGCGGCTGCCGGTGTGGGTACCATCGGCATCGTTGATTTCGACGTCGTCGACCGGAGTAACCTGCAGCGCCAAATCCTGCACGGCACCGCAAGTGTCGGACGGGCCAAGACCGATTCCGCACGCGATCGGCTGCACGACATCAATCCACATGTCTCGGTCGAGGTGTTCCCCGAGCGGCTCACGTCGGCTAACGGGCTCACGGTCATTCGCGACTTCGACATCGTCGTGGACGGCTCAGACAACTTCCCGACGCGCTATCTCGTGAACGACGCGTGTGTGCTGCTCGGTAAGCCGGATGTGTATGGATCCATCTTCCAGTTCGACGGGCAAGTTTCGGTTTTCGCCGCGTCACGCGGCCCCTGCTACCGATGCCTGTTTGCCGAGCCCCCACCACCCGATCTCGTCCCGTCATGCGCCGAGGGCGGCGTGCTCGGCGTCCTGCCGGGGATCATTGGATCACTCCAGGCGCTCGAAGCGATCAAGCTGATCGTGGGTCTTGGACATCCGTTGATCGGCCGGCTGTTGCTGTTCGACGGAAGGCGCGCGCAATTTCGCGAGCTCGCACTCGAGAAGGATCGCGACTGTCCGGTCTGCGGTGAGCATCCGACGGTCACGAAGCTGATCGATTACGAAGCGTTCTGCGGCGTTCGAGAAACGGAAAACGGGAAACGGGACACGAGTGAGATCAGCCCCCAAGAATTGCATCGAGAGCGCGGGCGGAAGCCAAATCTCGTCCTGCTGGACGTGCGCGAACCTCGTGAGGCGGAAATCGCACACATCGAAGGGGCGCGCTACATCCCGCTCCGAGAATTACCTGCGCGGTTGTCAGAGCTGCCAGGACACGGAGAGATCGTCACGTTCTGTCACCACGGGCAGCGCTCGCTGAAGGCGCGCGAGATTCTGGTCGGAGCAGGGTTTCCGAACGTTCGATCGTTAGCCGGCGGGATCGATGCGTGGTCTCGGGAGATCGACGCTACGGTACCGCGCTACTAGGTGTGTTACGTCGTACACGCCGCTCGTTCGACGTCTCCTGCGACGCCTTTTGTTCGACGCCTTCCGATTCGACGCCGTCTCTTCGACGCCTGCATTTCGACGCAGTCTATAGAAGGATGCCGAAGGGGGGACTCGAACCCCCACGGGCTTGCGCCCACTGGCTCCTGAAGCCAGCGCGTCTACCAGTTCCACCACTTCGGCGCGAATTTTGAGGAACGGCAATCTAGATCGTTGTATAAGCCCAAGTCAATGCGTATCTTGCCTCGATACTGTGGAAAAAATCTCGATTGCGAGGAACCCGCGCGCGCGGCACGACTACCATCTCTTGGAAACGTGGGAGGCGGGACTTGTGCTGACTGGGACCGAGGTGAAGTCGCTGCGCGACCGCAAGGCGAGCTTAAGCGAAGCCTACGCGCACGTGCGCAATGGGGAAGTCTGGCTCGAAGGGATGACGATCTCACACTACGGACCCGGCAGCTACAACAATCCGCCCCCGGCACGCTCACGCAAGCTCCTGCTGCACAAGCGGGAGATTCGCAAACTGTTTGGCGGGACTACGCAAAAAGGCCTCACGGTTGTCCCCTTGGAAGTCTATTTCAAGGATGGTCTCGCCAAGGTCGCGATCGCCCTCGCCAAAGCTAAGAAGGCGCATGACAAGCGCGAAGATCTGAAGCGTCGAGTCGCTGAGCGCGAGATGGCACGCGTTGTGAAGGGAAGGCGGGCGTGAACGCTTTCCTTCTTATAGTTGCTCTGTTGCCGCAGCAAGTTCTGATCGCGACGCCGCGCGGTCAGGCGAGAATTCCCGTCACGGCGGAGCGAGGAATCTCCGCGGTTGCCGCGATACTGCTGTCACAGCCACTCGGGCTTGCGACGTCCCTCGACGGCTCTACGATTCGGGCGACGCTGGCCGGAGTTGAGTTCGAATTCGAGCTCGACTCACCGTTTTTTCGCTACGCCGGAACGGCATACGCGATGGTCGGCGCTCCATACGTTGCGCGCGATACCGTATTCCTGCCGCTGCATTGGCTCTCCGACCACGTACCGCGCCTCCTCGCCGCACGCTACCGCTGGGATCCCGGGCTCGCGCGTCTGGATGAGCGCGCGGTCTCGACGGCCGCGGCCGCGGTGACTGCTGCCGCGCCGTCCCCATCAGTGCCGGCGATCGCTTCGACTGCCGCTCCAAACCCCATCACGGGGCTGCGCCTCCCGCACTCGATCGTGGTCGATCCAGGTCACGGCGGCGTCGATCCTGGCAATCCGGGGCTGCATTTCCCGCGTGGCCTCGCTGAGAAAGACATCACGCTTGGCATCGGTCGCTTGCTGAGAGCCGAGCTGGTCCGCCGGGGGCTGTCGGTGGTCCTGACGCGCTCGAGCGATACGTTGATCGATCTTGCCAATCGCCCGCTCTTCTGCCGGGCCGACTGCGACCTCTTCGTCAGCATCCACGTAAACGCGATGCCCGCCGGCAGGAGGCAGGGCACGATCAACGGCGTCGAGACTTACTTCCTGTCTGACGCGAAGACCGAAGATCAGCAGCGCGTGGCGCAGATGGAAAACGATGCGCTTCGTTTCGAGACCGTCGCGACGGTCGAGGGGCCGCTCGCCTACATTCTCCGCGACCTCCAGCTCAATGAATATCTGCGGGAATCGGCGCGACTCGCGGAGCTGGTCCAAGGGAAAGTGGCCGGAATTCATCCCGGCGAGGATCGCGGTGTGCAACAGGGTCCGTTCATGGTGCTTGCGGCGGCGCGCCGGCCGTCCATTCTCGTCGAGACCGGTTTCGCGACGAATCGTGACGACGGGGCGTTTCTCGCCTCCGCGACCGGGCAGCACAGGATCGCCTCAGCGATCGCGGATGGGATTGTGGCGTACCTCGTCGAATTCGAGCGGAAGCTGGCCGTAGGGAACGGCGGGTCGGGGGAGTCGCGGTGAGGCGGTTCGATAGTCTCGCGCTCGTCGTGCTTCTGGGCGGCTGCGCCTACTACAACGCGATGTGGTCCGCTGAGCAATACGCAAAGGGGGCGAGGAAGCTCGAGGGACAGGGCCTGGCGTCGGAAGCCCGGTCGCAATGGGCGCAGGCGGCGGCCAAGGCGGAAGCAGTCGTCACGAAACACCCGCGCAGTCGCTGGGCCGACGACGCTCTCGTGTTGCAGGCTGAGGGTCTGGCGCGTTCGGGCTCCTGTGAAGAGGCCCAAGAGGTGATCGTCCGGGCGCGCGAGCTCGCGAAGGACGACGCGCTGCGCGAACGGGTCGAGCTCGCCGACGCGCAATGCGCGCTTGCCGACGGCCGGCCGGTTCAAGCGGAAGCCGCTGTGCGAGGGGTGCTGTCATCGCGGGATCAATCGCGCCGGTCACGTGCCGACTACTTCGCGGGTGTGTCGGCGGGTCTGCGGCTGGACCATACGGCAGCAGTCGAACACTTGCGGCGCTCGCGTGAACCCGCAGCGCGCCCCGCCCGCGCGTACGCCCTCTTGGAGCTCGGACGCGCTGCTGACGCCGCGGCGGTCATCGAGGAGATTGGTGCAGATCCGACGCTCGCGACGGAGCGGGCAGATTTGCTGAGCCGACTGTCGGTCGTGGGAGGTCCGGAGCTGGCCTCTGCGACACTGGACCGCCTGCTCACGGGCCGTGTTCCGTTAGCCGAGCAGGCGCGCCTGTTGATTGCGGACGGCGACCGCCGGGCGGGCCACGGCCACTATCAGGAGGCCGAAGCGCGATACGCACGCGCCACCGCCGTGGGCGGCCTCGCGTCCAATGAAGCCACGACCGCGTACGTACGAGTGCAGCGTCTCACGATCATACAGGCGACGCAGCGACGGGATCTCGAACCGGTTATCGCGGAGCTCAGAAAACTGTCTCAGGGTGAGCGCGCGAGTACCGACGCGAAGCAGTTGCTTGACCAGGTGACACCAGTGGTTGCTGAGCCGCCATCGACTATGGGGGCGCGCTTTCACATCGCCGAACGCGTGAGGGATTCGCTCGGTGCTCGGGCGTTGGCGGGTCAGCTCTTCCTCGACGTGGCGGCCGCCGATACCGGCTCACTGTACGCCCCCAAAGCGCTGGTCACCGCACTTGCGTTGTTGCCCGGGCGCCGCGATTCGATCATCGCTGTCCTCGACACCCACTACGCCGGATCGCCGTACACGCGCGCCTTTCACGGCGAAGCGAGCGTCGCGTACGCCGTGGCGGAGGATTCCCTGGCGCGCGAACTCGGAGTCGAGGTGACGAGCCTCGCCCGCAGGCCATCGTCCGGGTTGCGATTTGCGCCGCCGAGTCCCCGCGTCCGAGGTCCGCGGCTCGAGGAGCCCGTGGCCGAACCCGTGAGTGCTCAGCCGGCCCGTACTCCTCGGCCTCCTGGTCCCGGCGCACGACCGGTTCCCGCGAACACCCCGCGCGAGCGACCGGCGGTGCCGGAACGCCCGTGAGCGCGGTCGAGCTCTTCGGCACGACCTTCCAAAACCCAATTCTTCTCGCTGCTGGTACCGCCGGCTTTGGACGGGAGCTGGATGACGTTATCGATCTCGACTTGCTCGGCGGCATCGTCACGAAGGCGGTGACTCCCGAGCCACGACAGGGACATCCCGCACTTCGCGTCGCCGAGTTCCGGGGTGGCATGCTGAATGCGGTGGGGCTCGCCAACCCCGGCGTGGAGGCAGTTGCCGAGCACGAGCTTCCGTGGCTCGTACGGCGGCTGCGACGCGCCCGCATCATCGTGAATGTCGCGGGTGCGACAGTCGACGATTATGTCCGCGTGATCGAGCGGCTCACGACCCAGGAGGGGATCACCGCCTTTGAGATCAATGCGTCCTGCCCGAACACCAGTGCGGGCGGACTCGAGTTCGGGTCGGAGCCGCGTGGTCTCGCCGAGCTGGTGCGCGCGTGTCGTCGTGTCTCGACGCGGCCCCTCACGATCAAGCTGTCGCCAGTGCTGCCCGATATTCCGGCGATGGCGCGCGTGGCGCGCGACGAGGGCGCCGAGGCCGTGACGCTCGTCAACACGATGCCCGGATTACTCGATCGACGGTTGGGCAACGGGAGCGGGGGATTGAGCGGCCCGGCGCTGCTGCCGATCGGCGTCCTCGCGACGCGCCGGGTTCGCGAGCGCGTCGGGATGCCTGTCATCGGCGTGGGCGGAGTGCGCAGCACCGCAGATGTGCGCGAGTACCTCGCCGCCGGAGCGTCGCTCGTGGCGATCGGCACCGCTGCCCTCGCGGATCCGCGAGTGCCCGTGCGCATTGCGCGCGATCTCGCTCATGCCTGAGCTCATTGTCGCCTTCGACGTGGCGAGCGCGCGGGACGCGCTGCAACTCGCCAGGCGACTGCCCAACCTCCGGTGGGCCAAGCTGGGTCCCGTCCTGTACGTGCGCGAAGGGCCCGCGCTGATCAAGGAGTTTGCGCGACGCGGCGTTCGCGTCTTTCTCGATCTCAAGTGGCACGACATCCCCAACACAGTCGCCGGCGCCGTGACCGCGGCGCGCGACCTGGGTGTCTCGATGGCTACAGTGCACTGTCTTGGCGGCCGCGCGATGCTTGGCGCGGCCGCGCAAGCGGCGGGGACCGATCTTGCCCTGGTCGGCGTCACGGTGCTCACATCGCACGATGCCGCCGAGCTCGAAAGCGTGTTGGGGCGCGGTGTTCCCGATGTGGGTTTCGAGGCGGAGCGGCTGGCGCGAGTCGCCTTGCAGGCCGGTCTGCGGGGCATCGTCGCTTCGGGCCAGGAAGTCGGATTCCTGCGCGAGGTCCTGGGTCCAGCGCCTTGGATCGTCGTCCCCGGCATACGGTCGTCCGGGGACCCTGTGGGGGATCAGGTTCGCACGATCGAGCCTGCCGAGGCGGTTCGCCGTGGCGCGACACACCTGGTGGCGGGGCGTCCCATTACTGCCGCCCGCGATCCGACGGCGGCCTATCAGCGGCTGGTCGAAGCGCTGGATTGAGGGTATTAACCAGGGTATGAAATCGTGGCCAGGATTGGTCTTGCTCGCAGTCGCGCTGTCGAGCCGACTGGCTGCGCAGGCGACGTTGTCGGCCGCCGCCGACCGTGCCAAGCAGGCGTGGTCGGCGCACGACCCGGAAGGGCTTGTTGGAAAGAGCTCCAATATCGTCCTGCAAATCCCTGGCGCTGATCCCTCGTCACCTCTTGGCCGGGCCCAAGCGATCGAGCTCCTGCGCCGCTACATGCGGCCTGCCGAGGAGCGGGGCGTGGATATCGCCACGATTCGCGAGGTCGAGGCGGGGAAGGGATTCGTCGAGCTCACCCGTCGCTATGTTGTCGCCGGAACCAGTGAGCTGCGTCGGGAGACGCTGTTCTTGGGGTACCGTCTGCAAAGCGACGAGTGGCGCTTGGTGGAGCTACGCAACGCACCGTAATTGCGCCCCTTGCGTGAAGTTACGGCCCCGTCTATTGTTCAAGACTCAACTAGAAAACGTTCACTTTTTCGGAGCAGCCTGTTGAAGGTACGTTCGAGCGTGCGCCCCATCTGCGAGCACTGCAAGGTCGTGACGCGCCGGGGCGTTATTCGCGTGATCTGCAAACGCAACCCCAAGCACAAGCAGCGGCAGGGTTAACGCATGGCCCGTATCGCCGGCGTGGATTTGCCACGCGACAAGAAAATCCAGTACGCGCTACCGTACATCTACGGCATCGGTCCCAGCAATTCGGTTCGCATTCTCGCTGAGACGGGCATTAGCCCCGACGCGCGTGTGCGCGATTTGCGGGACGCGGAAGTCGCCCGGTTGCGCCAGGTGATCGAGCGCGATTACAAGGTCGAAGGCGCGCTGCGCACCGAGGTCGCGATGAACATCAAACGCTTGATGGACATCGGGACCTATCGGGGCACGCGCCATCGCAAGAATCTGCCGGTGCGCGGCCAGCGCACCCACACCAATGCGCGCACAAAGAAGGGGCCGCGGCGCGCGATCGCGGGCAAGAAGAAGCCCGTCCTGAAAAAGTAGAGGCACATGGCCGAAGAAACGCAACCGGAAAAGCAACCGGAAAAACAGCCGGACAAGCCAAAGCCCGCGTCGGCGCGTCCGGCTGCCAAGCGCACCAAGAAAATCGTCGAGGCCGAGGGCGTCGCGCACATCACGGCGACGTTCAACAACACCCTCATCACGATCAGCGATCTCCAGGGCAATGCGATCACCTGGGGCTCGTCCGGCAAGGCGGGCTTCAAGGGGTCGAAGAAGTCCACGCCGTTTGCCGCGACCGTGGCCGCGGAGCAGGCGGCGCGCGAAGCGCTGAACCTGGGCGTAAAGCGCGTCCACGTGAAGGTGCAGGGACCGGGGTCGGGCCGGGAGTCGGCGATCCAGGCACTCGCGAGCGCGGGATTGCAGATCCGCTCGATCCGCGACGTGACACCGATTCCACACAACGGCTGTCGCCCTCCCAAGAAGCGGCGGGTCTAGACCATGGCACGGTACACGGGACCCGTCTGCAAGCTGTGTCGCCGCGAGGGCACGAAGCTGTTCCTCAAAGGGACGCGGTGCCTCACGGAAAAGTGCGCCGTCGAGCGCCGGGCGTATGCGCCCGGACAGCATGGTCAATCGACGGGGCGGCGCCGCAAGGCATCCGAATACGCCAAGCAGCTGCGTGAGAAGCAAAAGGTGAAGCGGATTTATGGACTCTCCGAGCGCCAGTTCCGGAACATCTTCGAGCGCGCGCTGAAGGAGCCGGGCGTGACCGGCGAAGCGCTGCTCGTCGCGCTGGAGAGCCGGCTGGATAACCTGGTATACCGGATGGGCTTCGCGACCTCACGCAAGCAGGCGCGGCAGCTCGTGCGGCACCGGCACATCCAGATCAACGGCCGGGTGGTGGACATCCCGTCGTTCGTCGTACGGCCGGGCGATGAAGTGAAGGTTGGGGACGCGAGCAAGGAGCTCGTGCAGATCAAGGTTGCGCTCGAGCAGTTCGGACGGGGGCAGCCCGTTTCGTGGATTCAGGTGGACACCGACAAAGTGCTGGGCAGAATGACGGAGCGGCCGACCCGTGACGCCATTCCGATCGCGGCACAAGAACAGTTAATCGTCGAGCTCTATTCCAAGTGATCAACACTCTTGATTTGACGGGGTTGGTCCGGCCCCACTTGGTCGAGATGACCAAGCGCGAGGACAATCCGAATGCCGCCGAGTTCCGCCTCCAGCCGCTGGAGCGGGGCTACGGCTATACGCTGGGTAATTCGCTGCGCCGGCTGCTGCTGTCGTCGCTGCGCGGTGCCGCGGTCTGGGCGTTTCGCATCGACGGTGTCGTGCACGAGCACCAGACCATTACCGGCGTCGTCGAAGACGTCCATCAGATCATCCAGCGCCTCAAGCAGCTCACGCTCGTGCTCGTGCCTGAGGTCGACGAGGCGGTCCTGCGCTTCAAGGTGGAGAAGGCCGGTCCTGTCTACGCGCGCGACCTCGAGCAGCACGGCTCGGTCTCGATCGTCAATCCCGACCAGCTGCTCTTCACGGTTCAGGACGAGCGGGACATTGCGGGCGAGCTGTACGTGAACAAGGGCCGCGGGTACGTCGAAGCCGAGCAGCATCCGGTCGACCGCACCCTGGCGGTCGACGTCGTGCGGGTCGATTCGATCTACAATCCGGTGCGTCGCGCCAATTTCACCGTGGCTGAAACGCGCGTCGGCCAGCGCACCGACTATGACCGACTTACGCTGAACGTCGAGACCAACGGCACGATTTCGCCGGAAGACGCGGTGGCCTATGCCGCGGCGCTTGCGCAGGAGCACTTCCGCTTCTTCGTCGACTTCGGCAAGGTGCCGATCGTGCCGGGCGAGCCTTCGGGCGGCGACGGCTCCGAAGGCAGCCGCCTCCGTGACGTACTCGGCCGGGCGATCGACGACGCCGGGTTGTCGGTGCGGTCGGTGAATTCGCTCAAGAATTCGAACATCCGCACGCTCGGCGACCTGGTGCGCTACAAGGAAGACGACCTGCTCAAGGTCAAGAACGTCGGGGAGAAGGCGCTGGGAGAAATCGCCGAGCTGCTGCGCCGCGAGAACCTGAACTTCGGGATGCAGCTCGAAGAAACGCCGGGCGGCGAGATTCACATTATCGATGCCGGCACCGCGCCGCAGGCGCAGCTGACCGGGACCGAGGAAGAGTAATGCGCCATCGCGCCAAGGGTCGCCAGCTCTCACGCACGGCGAGCCACAAGAAGGCGACGATGAACAATCTCGCCACCAATCTGTTCAAGCACGGCGGGATTCAGACCACCGAGGCGAAGGCGAAAGAGCTGCGTCCGTTTGCCGAGCGCCTCATTACGCTCGCCCGTCGCGGAGATTTGCACGCGCGGCGGCTGGTGGAGCGGCGCTTGAAGGACAAGGACGTCACGCACAAGCTGTTCGACGAGATCGGCAAGCGGTTTGCCGCGCGCGCCGGAGGCTACACCCGAATCGTCAAGTTGGGTCATCGCGTCGGCGATGGTGCCGACGTGGCGCGGATCGAGCTGCTCGCTGAGTAACCGGACCAGCACCCCAAAAAAGAAAGGGACCCGGAACGGGTCCCTTTTTTCTTCACATGCGTTTGCTTACGACGCCTTGGCCACCCGATTGGACTTGATGCACTGCGTGCAGACGCGCATGCGGCGCACGACGCCGTTCACCACGACGCGGACGCGTTGTAGGTTGGGGTACCAGCGGCGGGGGGTCTTGTTATTCGCGTGGCTGACGTTATGTCCCGCGATAGGACCTTTGCCACAAATCTCACACACTCGAGCCATAGTTCGATCCGACGACAAATGAGTTCAAAGGACGCCGCAAAGAGGCCTAAACCTAAACCGGCCACCCAGGCTCGACAACCCCGCACCGCGCGGAAGACCGCCGTCATCACCGGCGTGACCGGCCAGGATGGCTCCTACCTCGCCGAGCTGCTGCTCGGCAAGGGGTATGAGGTGATCGGCATCGTGCGCCGCACGTCGCACGACTCCTACGAGCGGATCGGGCACCTCCTGGACCGCGTGCACATCGTCGCGGCCGACTTGCTCGACCAGCACTCGCTGACGACCGTGATCCGGGATGCGAAGCCGGATGAGGTCTACAACCTCGCCGCCCAGAGCTTCGTCCCCACGTCGTGGACTCAGCCGGTACTCACCGGTGAGTTCACGGCACTTGGCGTGACCCGGCTGCTGGAAGCCATTCGCCTGGCGCACCCGGAAGCGCGTTTTTACCAAGCCAGCTCCTCCGAAATGTTCGGGAAGGCGGTGGAAACGCCGCAGCGCGAGACGACACCCTTCTACCCGCGGTCGCCGTACGGTGTCGCCAAGGTGTACGGCCATTGGATTACCGTGAACTACCGCGAGTCGTACGGGCTGTACGCGGTGAGCGGTATTCTGTTCAATCACGAGTCGCCGCGTCGCGGCCTCGAGTTCGTCACGCGCAAAGTGACCAACGCGGTGGCCCGCATCAAGCTGGGCAAAGCGCACGAGCTGCGGCTCGGCAACCTGGACTCGGGGCGCGATTGGGGGTTCGCGGGCGATTACGTCGAGGCGATGTGGCGGATGCTCCAGCAGAAGACGCCGCAGGACTACGTGGTGGGGACCGGGACGATGCACACCGTGCGCGATCTCTGCGCCGCCGCGTTCGAGCACGCCGGACTGGACTGGAAGAAGTACGTGAAAGTCGATCCGCGCTTCGTGCGCCCGGCCGAGGTGGATGTGCTGCTCGCGGACGCAAGTCGCGCCCGCAAAGAGCTCGGCTGGACTCCGCGCGTGAACTTTGCGGAGCTCGTCGAGATGATGGTCGACGCCGATCTCGAGCGACTGTCATGAAAGTGCTCGTGACCGGCGCCGACGGCTTTGTGGGCCGGTGGCTGATCCGGCGGCTGCTCGACGACGGTCGCGAGGTGTACGGTGCGGTTCGGCCGTCCGAGCCGCAGCGCGCCGACGGCCTGACGCCGGAGGAACGCGCGTGCGTGCGGTGGCTGCCGCTCGAAGTCACCGATACTCAGTCGGTGCGCCAATGCGTGGATCTCCCCTACGATGCCATTGTCCATCTCGCCGCGGTCTCGTCCGGAGCGGTCGCGTTGCGCGACCCCGGCGTTGCGTGGGACATCAATGCGGGCGGAACCGCGAGACTCGTGCACGTCCTCGCCGAAGCCCGCCGGAAGGACCGCGCCGACCCGGTGGTTCTCGTCGTGTCCACCGGCGAAGTCTACGGGCTCGGGCAGTCGGTGCCGCGGCGGGAAACCGATCCGCTCGCGCCGGTGTCCCCGTATGCCGCGAGCAAACTCGCCGCCGAAATCGCGGCGCTCGAGGCATGGCGACGTTCCGGCTTGCGGATCGTGGTCGCACGGTCCTTCGCGCATACCGGCCCCGGCCAGGAGGTGGGGTTCGTCATCCCGGCGTTCGCGCAGCGGCTATTGTTCGCCAAGAAGATCGGAGCGCCGGTCGTGAAAGTCGGCAATCTCGAGCCGGTGCGTGATCTGCTGCACGTGCAGGACGTAGTGGATGCCTATGTGCGGCTGATCCGGCAGGGCGAAGCGGGTGAGGTGTACAACGTGGCATCCGGGCAGGGCTCACGCCTGGAGGATGTGCTGTTCCAGATGGCCGGGCTGCTCGGTATCCGTGCGATCCCCGAAGCCGATCCCGAGCTGATGCGGTCGGGAGACATCCCGCACCTGGTGGGTGATTACTCGAAACTGCGGGCCGCGACGGGTTGGTCGCCGCGCCGCTCGCTCGACGATACGCTGCGGGACGTGCTCAATGCCCAAACGAGCTGACCTCAAACGAATTCTGCTGCTGGGCTCCGGGCCGATCGTGATCGGCCAGGCGGCGGAGTTCGACTATTCGGGCACCCAGGCGGTGAAAGCGCTGAAAGAGGAAGGCTACACCGTCATCCTCGTGAACTCGAATCCCGCGACCATCATGACCGATCCCGAGCTTGCGGATCGGACCTACATCGAGCCGGTCACGCCCGAGTGGGTGCGCAAAGTCATCGCACGCGAGCGTCCGGACGCCTTGCTGCCGACGATGGGGGGCCAGACCGCCCTCAACGTGGCGATGGCGCTCGCCAACGATGGGACGCTCAAGCAGTACGGGGTCGAGCTGATCGGCGCCAACGCCCGGGCAATTCGCATGGCCGAGGATCGCGCCGAGTTCAGTGCCGCGATGCGGCGGATCGGTCTGGCGACACCCGCGGGCCAGACGGTCACGTCGATCGAGGCCGCCCTGTCGGCGGTGGGCGAGGTCGGCTATCCGGCGATCATTCGTCCCTCGTATACCCTGGGGGGCACGGGTGGGGGCGTCGCCTACAATCGCGCCGAGTTCGAGGAGGCCGTCGAGCGCGCGCTGGAGCTCTCGCCGGTGCACTCCACGCTCATCGAGCGGAGCGTGCTCGGCTGGAAGGAATTCGAGCTCGAGGTCATGCGGGACGGCCGCGACAACGTCGTGATCGTCTGCTCGATCGAGAACCTCGATCCGATGGGCGTGCACACCGGGGATTCGATCACCGTCGCCCCGGCGATGACGCTGACGGACCGCGAGTATCAGCGCATGCGCGATGCGGCGATCGCGATCATCCGCGAGATCGGCGTCGAGGCCGGTGGCTGCAACATTCAGTTCGCCGTCAATCCGGCCGACGGCGAGATGCTCGTGATCGAGATGAATCCGCGGGTATCACGCTCGTCCGCGCTGGCGTCGAAGGCGACCGGCTTCCCGATCGCGCGCATCGGCACGAAGCTCGCCGTGGGCTACACGCTGGACGAGCTGCCCAACGACATCACTCGGACCACGCCGGCGTCCTTCGAGCCGGTGCTCGACTATGTCGTGGTCAAGGTGCCGCGCTTTGCGTTCGAGAAGTTTCCGACGGCGGACTACCGGCTCACAACTCAGATGAAGTCGGTCGGTGAGACGATGGCGATTGGCCGCACGTTCAAGGAGGCGTTCCAGAAAGGGCTGCGCGGGCTCGAGATCGGGCGTCCCGGATGGACGGTGGGCGCGACGCTTGCGGACGACAGGCTGACGAGCGCCTCGCCTGAGGACCTGCGTGTCGCGCTGCGAACCCCGACGCCAGAGCGGATTTTCCAAATCAAGCGCGCGCTTGCCGCCGGCGTTCCAGTCGAGGATATCGCGCAAGCGTCCGGGATCGATCCCTGGTTCCTCTATCAGCTCGAGGAGCTGGTCGAAGCGGAGCGCTGGTTTAGTGGATTACGCACAGTCGGCGGACCGGATCTCAAACGAATGAAGCGGCTCGGATTCTCGGACAAGCAGCTCGCGGCGCTGCGCGACACCACCGAGACCGCGATCCGTGAGCAGCGCTGGAAGCTCGGGATTCACCCCGCGTACAAGACCGTCGATACCTGCGCCGGCGAATTCCCCTCCGCGACGCCGTACCTCTACTCGTCCTACGACGAGGAGAATGAATCCGAGCCGTTGGGCGAGCAGGGGATCGTGATTCTCGGCAGCGGGCCCAACCGTATCGGGCAGGGCGTCGAGTTCGACTACTGCTGCGTTCGCGCCGGCCTCGCGTTCCGCGAGCTCGGCTACAAGACGATCATGATCAACTCGAATCCGGAAACGGTGTCCACGGACTTCGATATCTCCGACAAGCTCTACTTCGAGCCGTTGACCTTCGAGGACGTGCTGGAGATCACGCGCCTGGAGCGGCCGAAGGGAGTCGTGGTCCAGTTCGGCGGCCAGACACCGCTGCAGCTGACGAAGCCGCTCGAGGCCGCGGGGGTGTCCATCCTCGGCACGTCACCCGACGCGATCGATATCGCCGAGGACCGTGAACGCTTCGAGGCGCTCGCCGACCGCCTCGGCGTCACGCAGCCGCCCAACGGCATCGCGCGCTCGGTCGAGGAAGCGATCGCCGTCGCCCAGCGCATCGGCTATCCGGTGCTGGTCCGGCCATCCTACGTCCTGGGCGGACGAGCCATGGAGATTGTTTACGACGACGGCTCGCTCCGCGAGTACTTCGTCAAAGCGGCGCGCGTGGCTCCGGAGCACCCGGTCTTGATCGATCGCTTTCTCGAGGACGCGTTCGAGGCCGACGTGGACGCGATCGCCGACGGTACGCGGTGCGTCATTGGCGGTGTCATGCAGCACATCGAGGATGCCGGCGTGCACTCGGGTGATTCCGCGTGCGTTTTGCCACCCTATCTCATCGGCGATCGCCAGGTCGAGGAAATGCGGCGCCACACCCAGGCCTTCGCGAAGGCGCTCGGGGTCGTCGGTCTGATCAACGTCCAGTATGCCATCAAAAACGGCGTGGTCTACGTCCTCGAGGTCAATCCCCGCGCGTCCCGTACGGTGCCATTCGTCAGCAAAGCGACGGGCGTGCCCCTCGCCAGGCTTGCCGCGGCGGTCATTGCCGGGGGGCCCGGGAGGACACTGGACGATTTGGGCGTTCCCGATGAGCTTCCCGTCCCCGGGGTGGCCGTGAAAGAGGCGGTCTTCCCCTTCACGAAACTGCCCGGCGTGGATACAGTGTTGGGGCCGGAAATGCGGTCGACGGGTGAGGCGATGGGGTTAGCCGACAGTTTCGGCATGGCGTTCGCCAAGGCCCAGATCGCGGCGGAAGGGAGCCTGCCGCTCGAGGGCACGATCTTCGTGACGGTGAATGACGCCGACAAGCCCACCGTTCTGCCGATCGTGCGGCGCTTCCACGAGCTGGGGTTCCGCATCCTGGCGACGGAAGGAACGCAGCGCTATCTCCGGGGCCGTGGCGTGCCGGCGGAGCGAGTGATGAAAGTACACGAGGGGCGTCCCAACGCGATCGATTTGATCGTGTCGGGGGATGTCCATTTGCTGATCAATACTCCCCTCGGGAAGTTCACGCAGGTGGATGATTACGCGATCCGGCGCGCCGCGCTGGTGCATCGCGTGCCGTACACGACGACCATGTCAGCGGCGAGCGCCGCGTGTGATGCGATCATTGCGCTCCGCAGTCGCACCGGGAGCGTCAGGAGCCTACAGGAATGGCACGAAAGAGCGAACGCCGAAAAGCCGGTTCCGACCGTCGGACGAGCGGCAGCCATAAGGGCGTAGCGAAGAAGTCGGCGGCCGCGTCGACGGCACCCGCTGCGCCGAAGGTCAAGTTTCGCGGCAAGCTGCTCGAGAACGAGCCGCTGTCGCGGCTGACCACCTGGCGGATCGGCGGGCCGGCGCGCTACCTCGCGTTGCCGGCCGAGACCGAGGATGTCGCACGCGCACTGGAGCTGGCCCAGGACCGCGGGCTCCCATGGATGGTGATCGGGCTCGGCTCCAATCTCCTCGTGAAAGACGGGGGCTTTCCCGGCGTCGTGATTCGCATGGGGAAGGGACTGGACCGCTTCGAGATGAAGGGCGCGACGGCGATCGTTGGTGCCGGCCTGCCCACACCGATCCTGGCGCGGCGCACGGCGGAAGCGGGATTTGTCGGTGTCGAGCGCTTCGTCGGCATTCCGGGCACTGTGGGCGGCGGCATCTTCATGAATGCGGGGTGTCACGGCGCGGAGTTCTCGGAAATCGTCACCGAAGTGACCCTCATGGATTCCCGCGGCAAGATCAAGCAATTGTCGCGCAAGCAGATCTCCTTCAAGTATCGATCGACCAACCTCGACGGCATCGTGCTCGAAGCCAAGCTCGGGCTGGGTGAGGAATCGCCGGCAAAGTTGAAAGAGCTGCAGGCGAAGCTGTTCCGCTGGCGGAAGGCGGGGACGCCGTTCGATCAACCGTGCTGCGGCTCGACGTTCAAGAATCCGGGGGGCTCCAAGACTGCCGGCATGCTGATCGACGAGTGCGGTCTCAAGGGCTTCTCGATCGGCGGCGCGCAGGTGTCGACCCTGCATGCCAACTACATCATCAATAAGGGAACTGCGACAGCCGGCGATGTCCTGAAGGTGATCGACCACATCCGGAAGACCGTCGCCAAGAAGACCGGCACCACGCTGGAGCTCGAGTGCAAGATCATCGGCGTGTAAGGAAGGGGACCGGCGAGAAGGGCTACTTCGCCCACGAGTCCAGTTACGTCGATGACGGGGCCAAGATCGGCAGCGGAACCAAGATCTGGCACTTTTCCCACGTGATGCCCGGCGCGGTCATCGGTGAGCGGTGCAACCTCGGCCAGAATGTCGTCGTGATGCCCGGGACACGGATCGGCAACAACGTCAAGATCCAGAACAATGTCTCGATCTACGAAGGCGTCGAGCTGGAAGACGACGTCTTCTGCGGGCCGTCGTGCGTCTTTACCAATGTGATGAACCCTCGAAGCCACGTGTCGCGCAAACACGAGTACCGCCGTACGCTTGTGAAGCGCGGCAGCACGATCGGCGCCAACGCCACCATCGTCTGTGGGAGTACCCTGGGGGAGTATTCGTTCATCGGCGCCGGCGCGGTCGTGACCTCGGACGTCCCACCCTATGGACTCATGGTCGGCGTGCCCGGACGGCTCGTGGGGTGGATGTGCCAGTGCGGTGAGCGGCTGCATCCGAGCGCCGGGCGAGCCGCCTGCGCGGTGTGTGGCGCCACGTATGAGGAAGCGGCGGCCGGAGGCGGCGGACGGGTGTTGCGGCAAACCACCCCTTCACGCTCCAAGGCCGGGACCCCATGAACGTGCCGATGCTGGATCTCGTCGCGCAGTACAAGACCATCAAGGACGACGTCCTGCGTGCGATGATGCAGGTGATCGAGACGCAGCAGTTCATCATGGGGCAGGCGGTGCCGCGCCTGGAAGTCGAAGTCGCCAAGGTGTCGCACGCCAAACACGGAATCGGCTGTGCGAGCGGGACCGACGCGCTCCTCCTGCCGCTCAAGGCGCTGGACCTGAAGCCTGGCGACGAAGTCATCACGACGCCGTTCACCTTCTTCGCCACGGCGGGCACGATCCATAATGCCGGTGGGAAACCGGTTTTCGTCGACATCCTGCCCGACACGTTCAACATCGATCCCGCCGCCGTCAAACGTGCGATCACCCCGCGGACCCGCGCTATCGCGCCGGTGCATCTCTACGGACAAATGGCCGACCTGATGGAGTTGCTGGCGATCACGACGGCGCGCGGGATCAAGGTGATCGAGGACGCCGCGCAAGCGATCGGCGCCCGGCGCAAAATGGACGGCGAATGGCGTGTGGCTGGGGAGCTGGGGTGGGTCACCGGCTATTCGTTCTTCCCGAGCAAGAACCTCGGCGCGTGGGGCGACGGCGGCATGATGGTGACGTCGGACGACGCCGCGGCCGACCGGCTGCGCAAGCTGCGGCTGCACGGCGGCGCCAAACAGTATCACCACGACGAAGTGGGCACCAACTCGCGGCTCGACACGTTACAGGCTGCCGTGTTGCTCGCCAAGTTGCCCCACCTGAACGCGTGGTCCGCGAAACGGCGAGAGCATGCCGCCTATTATTCGAAGGCGTTCGCCGATGTGCCGGAAGTGAAGACGCCCATCACCGATCCAGCGAACGAACACATCTTCCACCAGTACACGATTCGCGCTCAGCGGCGCGACGACCTGCAGGTGCATCTCAAGAAGGAAGGAATCGGGCACGCGGTGTACTACCCGATCCCGCTGCACCGTCAGCCTTGTTTTGCGCATCTCGGCTACAAGGACGGGAGTCTGCCCATCGCCGAGGGAGCCGCTCACGAGGTCCTGTCGCTACCGATCTATCCGGAGCTTACGCGACCGCAACTCGACCAAGTGGTCGATGCCGTGCGCGGATTCTATCGGTGAAGCGCCTCAAAGTCGGCGTAGTGGGGGCCGGCGCGTGGGGCAGGAACCACGTCCGGACGGTCGCAGGGTTGGCGGAGGCGGAGCTCGCGGCCGTCTGCGATCCCGACCCGAAGGTACGCGAACGCGTGGCCCGGCAGTACCCGGCCGCGCTCGTCACCGGCGATGTCGGGGCTCTGCTCGGGGTCGTGGATGCAGTCATCGTCGCGTCGCCTGCGGCGACACATGCGGCGATCGCCCGGCAGGTGGTCGAAGCCGGGAAGCCCGTGCTGGTCGAGAAGCCGTTTGCGCTGAAGGTCGAAGACGCCCTGATGGTCGCGCGGCTCAGCGCCGAGCGAAAAGTGCCGGTGCTGGCGGGTCATCTCCTGGTCTACCATCCTGCCATCGAGCGGCTACGCGAGCTGGTGCGGACCGGCGAATTGGGGAAGGTATTCTATCTCTATGGGTTGCGGGTCAACCTTGGGCAGGTTCGCAAGGACGAGAACGCCCTCTGGAGTTTCGGCCCGCACGACGTGTCGGTGGCACTTTACTTGCTTGGGGAGCATCCCATACGTGTGGCTGCGCACGGCAAAAGCTACCTGCAGCCCGCTATCGAGGACGTCGTGTTTCTTACGATGGAGTTCGGGAGCGGGGTGCTTGCGCACGTCCAGTTATCGTGGCTCGATCCCCATAAAGAGCGGAAGCTTACCGTGGTCGGTGCGAAGAAAATGGTGGTATTCGACGACATGGAGCCCCGCGAGAAGTTGCGTATTTACGACAAAGGTGTGGACCGTCCACCCGAATACGGCTCCTTTGGGGAGAGCTTGGCGATTCGGGAGGGCGATATCTTCATTCCTCGAATCCCCTCGGTCGAGCCGCTCGCGGCCGAGCTCGCGCATTTCGTGCGTGCCGCGCAGGGTCGCGAAGCGCCACGGGCCGGCGCCGAGGACGGGGTACAGGTGGTGCGTGTGCTGGAAGCCGCTTCGCGCTCGCTGGCACGCGGTGGCACTCCGGAGGTCCCATGACGGCGACGGTGTCGGTGCCTACAACGGTTGACTCGCTGCTCGCGAAAGCCAAAGACCGCACGGCGGTGTTCGGCGTGGTCGGTCTCGGATACGTGGGGTTGCCGCTCGCGATGGAGATCGTGCGAGCCGGCTATCGCGTGCTGGGGTTCGACGTGAATCCGCGCGTCGTCGATTTGCTGAACGGTGGCCGCTCCCACATTCAGGACGTCGCCGCCGGCACAGTGGGCGACGCCGTGCAGGCGAAGCGATTCGCCGCGACGACGGATCTGAGCCGGTTGAGCGAGCCCGACGTCATCTCGATCAGCGTGCCCACGCCGCTGTCCAAGACCAAAGATCCGGACGTGAGTTACGTGCTCGCGGCCACGGAATCGGTCAAGCGGGCGCTGCGCAAGGGCCAGCTCGTCGTGCTCGAGTCCACCACCTATCCGGGAACCACGCGTGAGCTGATGCTGCCCGCCCTGGAGTCGACGGGCCTCAAGGTCGGCGAGGATTTCTTCCTGGCCTTCTCGCCCGAGCGCGTGGATCCGGGCAACGAGCGCTTCAACACCCGCAACACGCCCAAGGTCGTGGGCGGAATCACTCCGGCCTGCTTGAAGGTCGCGCTCGCGCTCTATCAGCCCGCGATCGATACGCTCGTTCCCGTGTCCTCTCCGGAAGCGGCCGAGCTGGTGAAGATTCTCGAGAACACGTTCCGCAGCGTGAACATCGGTCTCGTGAACGAGATGGCGATCGTGTGCGATAAGCTGGGTGTGGATGTGTGGGAAGTGATCGAAGCGGCGGCGACCAAGCCGTTCGGCTTCATGAAGTTCACGCCCGGACCGGGCGTCGGTGGCCACTGCATCCCGCTCGATCCGCACTATCTCGCGTGGAAGATGCGCACGTTGAACTACAAGACGCGCTTTATCGAGCTCGCCGGCGAGTTGAACGCGGAGATGCCGGAGTTTTGGGTGCGGAAGGTGGTCGACGCGCTGAACGAGCAGGGCAAGGCCGTGCGCGGCAGCCGGGTGCTGCTGCTGGGCGTGGCCTACAAGAAGAATATCGACGACATCCGCGAGAGCCCGGCGCTCGACGTGATTCGCTTGCTGCACCAGCGCGGCGCGCAGATCTCCTATCACGATCCCCATGTGCCGACGTTGAAGGAGGACGGGATCTCGCTGGCCTCGCAGCCGCTCACCGCCGAAACGCTGCGGGTCGTCGACTGCGCCATGATCATCACGGATCACGACGCGGTGGACTACCAACTCGTGCAGCGGCACGCGCGCGCGACGGTGGATACGCGGCACGTGCTTGCACGCGGTGCCAAGGGAGGAACTCGCGAGTGAAGGTCGCCATCGTCGGCACGGGGTACGTTGGCCTCGTCGTTGGAGCGTGTCTCGCGGAAACCGGCAACGATGTGGTTTGCGCCGACGTGGACGCTTCGAAGATCAACGCGCTCAAGCAGAACAAGATTCCGATCTACGAGCCCGGGCTCGAGCCGATGGTGGTTCGCAACCAGCGCGAAGGCCGGCTGTCGTTCACCACGGACGTCGCGCAAGCCGTCGAGATCTCGGAGGTCGTCTTCATCGCCGTTGGTACGCCGCCCGACGAGGACGGCTCGGCCGACCTGCAGCACGTCCTCGCCGTGGCGCGCACGATCGGCCAGCACATGAATACGTCGAAGCTCGTCGTCACCAAAAGCACGGTGCCCGTGGGGACGGCCGAGAAGGTGCGGGCCGAGGTCGCGCGACATACGACGACGCCCTTTCACGTGTGCTCCAATCCGGAGTTCCTGAAGGAAGGCGCGGCAGTCGACGATTTCATGAAGCCCGACCGGGTCGTGGTTGGCGTCGACTCCGATCACGCGGCCAAGGTCATCGAAGATCTGTACGCGCCGTTCGTGCGGACGGGCAATCCTCTGATCGTCATGGACATCCCGTCGGCCGAAATGACGAAGTACGCGGCCAATGCGATGCTCGCCACCCGGATTTCGTTCATGAATCAGATCGCCCGGCTGTGTGAGGCGGTGGGGGCCAACGTCACGCACGTGCGCCGCGGCATCGGCAGCGACCGGCGCATCGGCCAGGCGTTTCTGTTTCCGGGACCGGGATACGGCGGCTCGTGCTTCCCCAAAGACGTCAAAGCCTTGATCCGCACCGCGTCCGAGAACGAGGTGGCATTCGACGTCCTGCAGGCGGTCGAAGCCGCCAACGATGCACAGAAGCACCTGCTGTTCGAGAAGCTCAAGCGACATCTTGGTGACCTGCGGGACAAGACGGTCGCCGTCTGGGGCCTGGCCTTCAAGGCCGAGACGGACGATGTGCGGGAAAGTCCCGCGTTAGTGCTCGTAGAGGCGCTGCTGTGTGAGGGCGTCAAGGTCCAGGTGCACGACCCCGCCGCCATGAAAACTGCGGCCCGGCATCTCGGCTCGCGGGTGAAGTACGCGGAGCACGCGTACGACGCCCTCAGCGGCGCCGACGCGCTCGCGGTTGTTACGGAATGGCTCGAATACCGTAACCCCGACTTTGCGCGGATGAAGCAGCTTCTCGCCCAGCCGCTGATCGTCGATGGGCGCAATCTGTACGACCCCGTCAAGCTGGGCCGGCTCGGGTTCACCTACGACAGCATCGGCCGTCCGCTCGGATGCGCGTCCTCGTAACGGGCGCCGCCGGATTCCTCGGATCGCATCTCGTTGACAGGTTCCTGGCACTGGGGTACGACGTGCTGGGCATGGACAACCTCATCACCGGGAGTCCGGCGAATCTCACGCATCTCAATGGGCACCGCCGCTTCCGCTTCGCCAATCACGACGTCACGCGCTACATCGAGGTCGAAGGCCCGCTGGATGGCGTCCTGCACTTCGCGAGTCCTGCGAGCCCGATCGACTACCTCGAACTGCCCATTCAGACGCTCAAGGTGGGCTCGCTCGGCACCCACAAAGCACTCGGCCTGGCGCTAGCCAAGCGGGCGCGCTTCCTCCTCGCTTCGACGTCGGAGGTGTATGGCGATCCGCTCGTCCACCCGCAGCCGGAATCGTACTGGGGTAACGTGAATCCCGTGGGGCCGCGGGGGGTGTATGATGAAGCCAAGCGTTTCGCCGAAGCGCTCACCATGGCCTATCACCGCTATCACGGTCTCGACACCCGCATCGTGCGGATCTTCAACACCTACGGGCCGCGGATGCGTCCCAATGACGGACGGGTGGTATCCAACTTCATCGTGCAGGCGCTGCGCGGCGAGCCGCTCACCGTGTACGGCGATGGCTCGCAGACGCGCTCCTTCTGCTACGTGGACGACCTGATCGAAGGGATCGTGCGGCTGTTCGAGCGCGGGACCAGCGAACCGACGAACATCGGGAATCCGTATGAATTCACCGTGCGGCAACTGGCTGAACGCGTGCTGGCGCTGACCGGGAGCAAGAGCACCGTGGTCCAACGTCCCCTGCCGATCGACGACCCCCGGGTCCGCCAACCCGATATCACCTACGCTCGCGCGACGCTCGGATGGGAGCCGAAGGTTCCTCTGGACGACGGGCTGAGCCGGACAATCGAATACTTTCGCAAAGTCGTGGCCCCCCAGACGGCAGCGGCGCGATGAGCGCCAAGGTGCTCCTCACCGGCGCCGCGGGGTTCATCGGCTCGCATTTCGCCGAGGCGCTCCTCGCGCGAGGCTACCGTGTCACGGGCGTCGATAGTTTCGATCCGTTTTACGCGCGCGCGGTGAAAGAGCGGAACCTCGAGGGGGTCAGCAAGCACACGAGTTTTGAGTTTGTCGAGGCGGATGTCGCGCGCGATCCGTTGCCGCTCGACGGGATGGAGGCCATCATCCATCTCGCCGCGAAACCGGGTGTGCGGCCGTCGCTCGAGGACCCCGGCGCCTACATGGAAGCGAACGTCACCGCGACGGCGCGACTGCTCGATGCGGCGCGACGCCGGGGAATTACCCGGATCGTGTTCGGGTCGTCCTCGTCCGTATACGGGAATGCGACACCCGCTCCGTTCGACGAGGACGAGCCCGCGGTCTCGCCGATCTCGCCGTACGCGGCCAGCAAGCGGGCCGGCGAGCTGCTCGCGCACACCTTCGCCCATCTGTACCCGCTGCGCATCATGTGCCTGCGGTTCTTCACGGTGTATGGCCCGCGCCAGCGCCCCGACCTGGCGATCCACAAGTTCACCGATCTGATCGCGCGGGGACGGCCCATCCGGATGCACGGAGACGGGTCGAGCGAGCGGGACTATACCTATATTACCGACGTCCTCGACGGCGTCATGGCCGGTCTGGATTGGACGGCGCAGGCAGGTCCTGGGACGGTTGACATCGTCAACCTCGGCGGCGGAGCGCGGGTGCGTCTCGACCGGCTCATCGCCCTTATCGCCGCAGCGCTTGGCCGGGAACCGACCATCGAGCGGCATCCCGATCAGCCGGGTGACGTGCGGCTGACCGACGCGGACCTGGAGCACGCGGGGCGCGTCCTGGGCTTCCGGCCCAAAGTCGGGATCGAGGAAGGCATCCGGAGGTTCGTCGACTGGTATCAGGAGGTTCATGGACGTCAGTCCAGAGCACCTAGTCGAGCAGGCTAACGAGCGATTTCAGTTGCAGGACTATTACGGCGCGATTCACCTCCTCGAGGAGGTCATCGCGACGGGCCGCGCCTTTGCCGACGCCCATCACCTGCTTGGACTCTCCTACTCACTCGCCGGTCAGCCGGAAAAGGCGCTCGAACAGCTCGACCGTGCGCTGGCGCTGAATCCGAAATACATCGAAGCGTTGATTCACCGCGCGCTGGTGCTCAACGAGCTGGGACGAGAAGAGGAGGCAAACGCGTCGCTGCGGCGCGCGCGACAAGTGACCTCGGAGCGACGCGGTGGCTTCCACGGGCACGTGGCCGCGAAACTCGCCAATCAGCATGCGTCGCTCGGCCAAGCATATCTCGAGGCGGGCGGTCTGACGGAGGCGATCGCGCAGTACAAGGCCGCGCTCGAGCTGGGACCGGACTTTCACGACCTCCGCTATAAGCTCGGCCGGTTGTTGCTGGAGGCGGGTCGCGCGCTCGATGCGCACGAGCAGTTCGAGAGAATCGTGCGCGAGCATCCCTCGTTCCTCGACGCGGCCGCGATGCTGGGCCTCGCCTGTTATCTGTCGGGTGACGGCCTGGCCGCCCGAGCGGTCTGGCAGGAGCTGCGCGCCCGACGCCCCGAGGATCCCCGTGTGGAGGCCTACCTCGCGCTGCTGTCCCGCTCCGACGTCACTCCAGTCGCTGTCGATGGGGATGGCCGCGATGCCGGGGCGAGCGAGGAGCCCGCGCCAGCCCCCAAAAAGAAGACAAAGAAGTGAGACGCATCGGAACGGCGGTCCTCCTGCTTCTGGGTGCCTGCACGCGCTCGGCGGCCAATCACGAGGAGCTCGGCGATCGCGCATACGCCGCCGGGTTGTACGTCGATGCCCTCGCCGAGTATCAGCTCGGCCGTCGAGCCGACGCGGGCAGCCCCACGTTGCTGGCGAAGGTCGGCGCGGCCGCCACGCACGCCGAGGATTACGAGCTCGCCGCCGAAGCCTATCGCACTCTCGCCAAGCGCGACCGCTCCCGCGCGGATGAAGCGGCCGACGGGCTGGATCGCGTCGCCCGTGCAGCCCTGACGGCGAATGACCGCACTGCGCTGGCGAGCGCGTTGACGGGGTTGCGCGAGGTGGCGCCGCGCCGCCCGCTCGGGCGCTACGTCGTTTTGGCGGCTCTGGATGCGGTCGATCGAGGCGACACGGCCGAAGCGACGGCGTTGCTGCCGGTCGCGGCGGCCGCGGCAGTCGACGCAGCCCGGTCCGACTCGCTACTGTTCGTTTACGGCCGGACGCTCGTTCGGGTCAGGGATTGCAGCACCGCCGTGCGGGTATTCGAGGCCGTGATCCGCCGGCAGCGAGCGGCAGCCGTCGTGGAGTCCGCGCGCGAAGGCCTCGGGCTCTGCGCGCTGGTCGAAGGACAGATCGCGCTCGAGAAGGGCCGGCCGGGCGACGCCGAGGACTGGTTCCGCCGCGCGACCGCACCGGGCGCATCCCCCGACGTGGTGCGCGCCGCGTTCCTCGGCTTAGGCGATGTGCGGCTCGCGCAAGGTGATATTGCGGGGGCTATGGAGAGTTATCAGCAGGCGCTCGCGGGCGGCACGCCGGGGGACACGATTTCACAGCGGGCGCAGGAAAAGCTCAACGCGTTGGGAAAGGCCGAGCCGGAATGATGATGCAGCGAACCATCGGGGTTGTGATACTCTGCGCCGCGTTCGGTGTGACCGCCGGCTGCGGCCGGCGCGGGCCGCGCTCGGGCGCCCCGACGCTGGATCCGTCCGTCAACCTCGAACGCGCGATGCAGGAGTTCCGCCGCGGCAACTTCCGGAAGGCGCAGATGGCGTTGCAGCGCCTCACATTCGAATTCGGCCCCGGTCAGCCCGAGCTTGCCCAGGTGCGTTACCACCTCGCCGAGTGCTCGTTCCAGCTCGGTGAATACGTCCAGGCGGCCGCGGACTTTCGCCGGGTGGCGGACGACTTTTCGACCAGCGAATACGCCCCGACGGCCCTGCTGCGGGCCGGCGACGCGAACTTGCGCCTCTGGCGGCGGCCGGAGCTGGATCCGAGCTATGGCGAGACCGCGCTCGCGCTCTATCAGGAGCTGGCCGGACGCTATCCTGAGAGTGAAGCCGCGGGGCGGGCACGCCCACATGTGCGCCGGCTCGAGAATCAATTCGCCGAAAAGGCGTACAAGACGGGGGTCTTCTACATGCGGCGCAAGGCGTTCGATTCCGCGATCATCTACTTCAAAGACGTGATCGCGAACTACCCGACCGCCAGCCGCGCGCCGGACGCATTGCTGAAGTTGGTGGACAGTTATCAGGCAATCGGGTACACGCAGGAGCTGCAGGAGACCTGCGCGCACCTGCGCCGCTATTACCCGAACGCGGCTGGGCTGGACCGCAGCTGTCCCGTGACCGCGGATTCCAGCGCGACTCCCTCCTGAGCGGCGTGAACGCGCTGTTCGGGGGCTCGTTCGACCCCGTCCACGTAGCGCACCTGATCGTGGCAGAAACAGCCGCCGACGAGCTGGGCGAGGGCACCGCGATTCGGTTCTTGCCGGCCCGGGAGCAGCCGTTCAAGCGCGCGGCTCATCAGGCGACTGCCGAGCAGCGTGCCGAGATGCTCGAGCTCGCGGTGCGCAACAATCCGCGGCTGCGCGTCGAGCGGATCGAGCTCGGGTTGCCGACGCCATCCTATACCGTCCGCACCCTGCGCGCTCTGGCGGCGCGGGAGCCGGGGAACCGGTTCACGTTACTGTTGGGTGCGGACGCGGCCAATGACCTGGCGGCGTGGTGGGAAGTGGAAGCCCTGCCTGGGCTCGCCGATATCGTCGTCTTCGCCCGGCCCGGCGCGGCAGTCCCGCGGCATCCGCTGGTTGGCAAGGTGATTACCGTTCCCGCCATCGACCTCTCCGCCACCCAGGTTCGCGAGCGCGTCAAGCAGGGGCGTTCCATTCGATATTTAGTACCTGAAGCGGTCCGCGAATACATCGTGGGCCGCGGGCTTTATCGCTAGGGGATTATGGCCAATCGTCTGTTCACAAAGGTCTTCGGGACGCGATTCGACCGCGAGCTGAAACGCATCCAGCCGATTGTGGATGCGATCAAGCAGCACGAGGTCCGCCTGAAGGATTTGTCCGACAGCGAGCTGCAGGCACAGACCGCCAAGTTCCGCGAGCGCATCGCCGAGCGCACCGGGGCGTTACTCGCGGAGGTCGAGCGCATCAAGAAAGAAAAGCACGACTGCCCCGATCCGGAGAAGCGAGCGGATCTCGGCAACCAGCTGGGGAGAGCGGAAGAGACGTTCGTCAAGGAGCTGCAGCGGACCCTCGATGACCTGCTGCCCGAAGCCTTCGCGACGGTCCGCGAAGCAGCCCGACGGCTGCTGGGCAGCGACGTGGTGGTCACCGGGCACACGCTGAAGTGGGACATGGTGCCGTACGATGTTCAGCTGATCGGCGGGATTGTCCTCCATCAAGGCAAGATTGCGGAAATGGCGACGGGCGAAGGGAAGACGCTGGTTGCCACACTGCCCCTGTATCTCAACGCGCTGGCCGGCCGGGGCACGCATCTCGTCACTGTCAACAACTACCTCGCCCGGCGCGACTCGCAGTGGATGGGGCACCTGTTCAAGTGGCTCGGGTTGACCGTCGGGTGCATCGACGATACGCAGCCATCCACACCCGAGCGCCGCACCGCCTACCAGTGCGACATCACGTACGGCACCAACAACGAGTTCGGCTTCGACTATTTGCGCGACCACATGGTGTTCACGCTGGAGCAGCGCGTCCAGCGCGGACACATCTACGCGATCATCGACGAAGTAGATTCGATTCTCATCGACGAGGCGCGCACGCCGCTGATCATCTCGGGCCCTGTCGGTGCGGAGTCGGATGAGAAATACGCGCAATTCAACACGCAGGTCATCCAGCTCGTCCGCAAACAGACGGCCGTCGCGAATGATCTCATCGCGCGTGGCGAGCCGTTGCTCGAGAATCCCGACACGAACTACGAGGGCGCCAAGCACCTCTATAAAGCCCAGTTGGGCATGCCCAAAAACAAGAAGCTGCTCAAGCTGCTCAACGAGCAGGGGGTCAAGCAGCTCGTGCAGCGCGTCGAGCTCGACCGCCTGGCGGACCGGAAGCTCCCGGCCCGCGATCAGAAGATGCGCGATGTCGAAGACGACCTCTTCTTTGTCATGGACGAGCGCGGGCGCTCCGTGCATCTGACCGACAAGGGCGTCGAAACGATGTCCCCCCAGGACCCGACGCTGTTCGTGGTGCCCGATATTTCGCATGCCGTGCACGAGCTGGAGCACGACGACCAGCTGTCGGCGGCGGAAAAGCTCGAGCGGCGCCGCGCGGTCGAGGCCGAATACGCCGCCAAGAGCGAGACCCTCCACATCATCCACAAGCTGTTGCAGGCGCACGCCCTGTACGAGAAGGACGTCGAGTACGTCGTGCAGGACGGTCAGGTGTTCATTGTCGACGAGTTCACGGGCCGCCTGATGCCGGGCCGCCGCTGGTCCGACGGATTGCATCAGGCCGTCGAGGCCAAGGAAGGCGTGACCGTGCGCGAGGAAACACAGACGCTCGCGACGATCACGATTCAGAACTACTTCCGCATGTACGAGAAGCTCGCGGGCATGACGGGCACGGCCGAGACGGAGGAAACCGAGTTCCATCAGATCTACAAGCTCGACGTTTCGGTAATTCCCACGAACCGGCCCGTGCGGCGTGTGGACAAGCATGACCTCGTCTACAAGACCCGCAAGGAGAAGTACGACGCGATCATGGAGGAGGTCGAGCGCCAGCATAAGCGTGGCCTGCCGATTCTGGTCGGAACGACGAACGTCGAGGTCTCCGAAACGCTGGCGCGCCTGATGAAGCGGCGCGGATTGAAGCACGAAGTCCTCAACGCCAAGTACCACGAGCGCGAAGCGGAGATCGTGGCGCAGGCAGGACAACCTGGGTCCATCACGATCGCGACGAACATGGCGGGCCGTGGGACCGACATCAAACTCGGCCCGGGCGTAAAGAAATGTCAGATCTGCGGGATCAAGTCGCGGGAAGCGCCGTTCGGACAGCTCGTCGAAAAGCCCGACTTCACGGCCGAGCAGCTCAAAGAACACAAGTGCAACGAGGATCCGCCGTGCGGTCTCGTCATCATCGGCACCGAGCGACATGAAGCGCGGCGCATCGATCGCCAGCTCCGCGGCCGCTCCGGCCGTCAGGGCGATCCGGGCCAGAGCATTTTCTATCTATCGCTCGAAGACGACCTCATGCGCCTGTTCGGCTCGGACCGCATTGCCCGTATCATGGATCGCACGGGCGCCGAAGAAGGCGAAGTCATCACCCATCCATGGGTGACGGCGGCCATCGGGCAGGCGCAAAAGCGCGTCGAGCTCCAGAACTTCCAGCAACGCAAACGGCTGCTGCAGTTCGACGACGTCATGAATAAACAGCGCGAGGTCATCTACTCCCAGCGGCTCTACGCCCTCGAAGGCGGTGAAGAGCTGAAGGCCGAAGCGCAACGGATGATCGATAGCGCGGTCGAGCGTCTCGCCGACGGCTTGATCGCCGAATACGACGAGCCCGGGCAGTGGGATCGCGAGCTCATCGCAACGGAGTTTCTCCAGAAGTTCATGATCAGGGTCCCGGACGCGACCGACCCCGCCAAAGTCAAAACGCGCGACGAGCTGGTGCGCGCGGTGCAGCAAGCGGGGCGTCAGGCCTTCGAGGACAAGGTGCGCTACCTGCAGGAAATCGAGTCGCGGACTGGTCTGGCGAAGCTCAGCGAGGAGGCGTTGTCACGGGTGACCCTCGGCGTGATCGACGAAAAGTGGAAAGACCACCTGTATGACCTCGACCAGCTGCGGGAAGGCATTTCCTACCGCGCCTGGGGACAGAAGGACCCACTCGTCGAGTACAAGCAGGAGGCCTACGAGATGTTCATGGGCCTGATGCACGATCTGCAGGCGACCTTCGCCGAGCGGTGGCTCAAGCTCCAGATCCAGGTCGATGCGGGTCCCCCCCCTCCGGGAATGCAGCGCGCGCCCAGCCGGGGCGTGACGGGACCAGCCGGTGGCCTGCCGGGCGCGACGCGACGTCAGACGCCCATGGTGGCTTCGAAAGCCGCGGCCGACGGGCTGGTTACGAGCGGCGAGCCCCCCGCACCCCCACGCTCCGTCCGGCGTGGTGGGACGGCTGAGCCGCCCTTTGCGCCCAATCCCTACGCCGGTGTTGGGCGCAACGACCCGTGCCCGTGTGGCAGCGGCAAGAAGTTCAAGAAATGCCACGGCGCGGCCGCCTAGGGTGGGGGCGGGGTGGGGGCGGGGCGGGGCGGGGCAGGCGAAATCGCGTCGGGTAGGGGCGCAGCATGCTGCGCCCCTTCGCATTTCGGGACCTGTCCGCAGCAAAAGGACAACGATCCCATCGACCGGGTGGGCTACTATGCCCCCATGCCGCTTCGTCTTTCCGAGCACGTCGAACGTGACCGGCCCCGCGAGCGTCTCTGGGCCATCGGCTCCGGCGCGTTGACGGCGCAGGAGCTGTTGGCCATTCTCTTAGGTACAGGGACACGAGGACGGGATGCACTCGCCGTGGCGGGGGAAGTCCTCGCCAGGGGCGACGGGTCGTTGCGGCGCCTCGCTACGAGGCCGTGGGCGGAGCTTGCCCGCATTCCAGGCGTTGGCCGGGCCAAGGCAGCCCGACTGGCGGCGGCGATCGAGCTGGGCCGTCGGGTGGGCACCGAACTAGAGCCACCGCCGGCGCGCATCCGAGGACCCGCCGACGTGCAGCGCTATTATGCGCCGGCGCTCCGAGACCTCGCAGTCGAGGAGTTTCATGTCCTCGCTCTGGGCAGCCAGAGCCAGATCCTGGCTGACCTGATGATCACGCGGGGCATCCTGAACAGCTCGCTGGTGCACCCGCGGGAAGTGTTTCGAGCGGCGATTGCGGAGGCGGCGGCCGGGATCATCGTCGTGCATAACCATCCGAGCGGCGATCCGACGCCGTCGGCGGACGACCGCGCGGTGACACGGCAGCTGGTCGAGGCGGGGCGTGTGCTGGACGTTCCGGTGTACGATCATGTGATTGTCGGCGGCGGTGGAGAGCGGTACGTGAGCTTTGCGGAGGCGGGACTGTTGTGACGAGTGCAGCGATTCTGGCTCCTGAACTAGCCGAAGCCGTCGCGGCCCAGCGAGACCGGCTGGATCTCGACGTGCTCTCACGCGCCTATCGTCTCAGCGCGCAGGCGCATCAGGGCCAGAAGCGGCTGTCGGGCGACGACTTTGTCTCTCACAGCGTCGCCGTCGCCACGATTCTCGCCGAGCAGCAGATGGACACGACGACCATCGCGGCCGCGCTGTTGCATGACGTCGTCGAAGATTCCGACGTCACGCTCGAGAAGCTGCGGCGCGACTTCGGCAGCGAGGTGGCCGACCTCGTGGACGGGCTGACCAAGATCAAGGCGCTGACCTTCCGCTCGACCGCCGAAGAGCAAGCCGAGAACTACCGCAAACTGTTGATGTCGGTGGCGCGCGACGCGCGCGTCATCATCATCAAGCTCGCCGACCGGCTGCACAACATGCGCACGCTCGACCCGCTGCCGCCGGACAAGCGCATGCGGATTGCGCTGGAGACGCGGGAGCTGTACGCGCCACTGGCGCACCGCTTCGGGATGGCGGGAGTAAAGGCGGAGCTCGAGGATTTGGCGTTCAAGTACCTCGAGGCCGAGGAGTACAAGACGCTTGCCCGCCAGGTGAAATCGAAAAAGATGGAGCGCGATCGCACGATCGAGCGGATGCGCGTACCCCTGTCCGACGAGCTGCGGCGCGCGGGGATCGTGGGCTGGGACATCGTGGGACGGCCCAAGAATCTCTGGTCGATCTTCAAGAAGATGAAGAAGCGCGGCAAGCCGTTCGAGGAGATCTACGATCTGCTTGCGGTGCGCGTGCTGGTGAACAGCATCACCGATTGCTACCACGTGTTGGGCATCATTCACCACACATGGACGCCGCTGCAGGAGCGGATCAAGGACTACATCGCAAGCCCCAAGTCGAACGGCTACCAGTCGCTGCATACCACCGTGTTCGGACCGGGCGGTCAGTTGTACGAAATCCAGATCCGCACGCGCGACATGCACCGCACCGCGGAATACGGTATCGCGGCGCATTGGCTCTACAAGGAAAACGGCAAGAGCGCCGACGAGCTCGACCACCACCTTTCGTGGTTCCGGCAGCTGATCGAGCTGCAGCAGGACGCGCACAGCCCCGAGGAGTTCCTCGAGTTCCTGAAGATCGACCTGTATCAGGACGAGATCTTCGTCTTCACGCCGCGCGGCGATGTGAAGCGCCTGCCGAAGGGCGCTACGCCGATCGATTTCGCGTTCCTGGTCCACACCGAGGTCGGGCAGCACTGCAACGGCGCGCGTGTCAACGGCCGGATCGCGCCGCTGCACAGGCCGCTGCGCAACGGCGACACCGTGGAAGTGCTCACCAGTCCTCAGGCGAAGCCGTCGCGCGATTGGCTGGCCCACGTGCAGACGGGGCGCGCGCGGCAGAAGATCCGGCAGTGGATCAAGCAGGAGGAGCAGGAGCGCAGCATCACCCTGGGGCGCGAGATCCTGGCACGCGAGGTGCGCCGCCGTCGTCTCGATCCGCCGACGCCGGAACAGCTCGCGCACGCTGCGTCGACGATGTCCCTGATTGGGGCGGAGCAGGTGGAAGCCGCGATTGGACGGGGTGACGTCCAGCTCAGTCAGGTGCTGAAGGCCGTGTACCCCAATCTCCCGGCCGAGGAAACGCAGGCACCCAAGCCTACGGCCTTTGGACGCGTCATCGAGCGGCTCCGCCTGGGCCGGGGGATCAAGATCCATGGCGTCGAAGGCCTCATGGTACGCTACGCCCAGTGCTGTCAGCCCGTGCCCGGCGATCCCGTGGTCGGGTACGTGACCCAGGGCCGCGGCATCTCGATTCACCGCAACGACTGCCCCAATCTGCTGACGCTGTCTGGGGACGAGGAGCGGCGCGTCGAAATCGACTGGCGTGAGGTAGAGGGCGAAACGTTCGTCGTCCGTCTGGCGGTGAGCGGCGAGGATCGCCGCGGGCTGTATGCCGACATCTGCGAAGCGATCAGCGGGACGGGCACGAACATCCGCAGCGCCGAGCTGGCCTCAAAGGATGGCGTCGTGTTCGGGTCGGTGCTGGTCGAGGTGGAGAATCACACCCATCTGGACAAGGTGCTGAAGGCGGTTCGGAAGGTGAAGGGCGTAACCGAAATCACCCGCCGCGATTCCGGATCCCCTGAAGTCGTTACCGGTTAACTTTCCTTTCTATGCTTTTCAAGCTCGGATCCGCCCCGCCTCCAGCGGGTGATCAGCCGCGCGCCATCCGCGAGCTGAGCTCGGGCCTGCGGCGCGGGGACCGCTATCAGACACTGCTCGGCGTAACGGGCTCGGGCAAGACGATGACCATGGCGCATGTCATCGCCGATCTCGGGCGGCCCACACTGGTGTTGTCGCACAACAAGACCCTGGCCGCGCAGTTATACGGCGAGCTGAAGGCGTTCTTCCCCCAGAGCGCGGTGGAGTTCTTCATCTCGTACTACGACTACTACCAGCCCGAAGCCTACGTGCCCGCGACCGACACCTATATTGCCAAGGACTCGTCGATCAACGACGACATCGAGCGGCTCAGGCTGCGTGCGACCTCGAGCCTGATGGAGCGCGATGACGTGGTCATTGTCGCGAGCGTCTCGGCCATCTACGGCCTGGGCGACCCAGAGCTCTATCGCGCGCTGCTGGTCACGGCCCGGAAGGGCGAATCCCGGGGTCGGGATGCGCTGCTCGCCGATCTCGTCGCCATCCAGTACCAGCGCAACGACGTCGGATTCGAGCGTGGCACGTTCCGCGTGCGCGGAGATACGGTCGAGATCTTTCCGGCCTACGACGAGCAGGCGGTGCGGATCGAGTTCTGGGGCGATGAGATTGAGCGGATCGCGAAGATCGATCCCCTCACCGGAAACGTGATCGTCGAGCTGGAGCGCTGTGCCGTCTACCCGGCGACGCACTTCGTCACGCAGCGGCCGACCATCGAGCGCGCGGTCAAGTCGATTCGCGATGAGCTCCGGCTGCGGCTGGCGGAGCTGCGCCAGCAGAACAAGCTGCTCGAGGCGCAGCGGCTCGAGTCCCGGACGCAGTTCGATATCGACATGCTGCTGGAAGTGGGTCGCTGCGCCGGAATCGAGAACTACTCGCGGCACTTCAGCGGCAGGCAGCCGGGAGAGCGGCCCGCCTGCCTGCTCGACTACTTTCCGGACGACTACCTGTGCATCATCGATGAGTCGCACCAAACGCTGCCGCAACTCGGCGCGATGTACGAGGGCGACCGCTCCCGCAAGCAGACGCTCGTGGACTATGGCTTCCGCCTCCCGTCGGCCCTCGATAACCGCCCTTTACGCTACGACGAGTTCATGGGACTGGTCCCCCGCATCATGTTCGTCTCCGCCACACCGGGCGAAGACGAGCTGCGTCTGTCCAGCGGTGTGATCGTCGAACAGATCATCCGGCCCACGGGGCTTGTGGATCCCCAGGTCGAAATCCGACCGGTCGGCGGTCAGGTGGACGACCTCTTGAGCGAGATTCGCCAGCGCGAAAAGAAGAACGAGCGCGTGCTGGTGACGACTCTCACCAAGCGCATGGCCGAAGATCTCACCGATTACCTGCAGCAACATGGCGTCCGCGTGCGGTACCTGCACTCCGAGATCGACGCGATCGAGCGTGTCGAGATCATCCGGGGCTTGCGGCTCGGAGAATTCGATGTGCTCGTCGGCATCAACCTGCTGCGCGAGGGGCTCGACCTCCCCGAAGTGTCGCTCGTCGCCGTGCTGGATGCCGATCAGGAGGGCTTCCTGCGCTCGGACCGCTCGCTCATCCAGACCGTCGGGCGGGCGGCGCGACACCTGAGTGGGAGGGCCATTCTGTACGCCGATCGCGTGACCGGTTCGATGGAACGGGCGCTGAACGAAATGACCCGGCGGCGGGAGACGCAGCTTGCGTATAACGCGGAGCACGGAATCACCCCGCGGTCCATCGTGAAATCAGTGGTCGATATCCGCTTCGTCACCCGCGTGGCCGATGCCCGCGCCGGCAAGCCGGCGCCCGGGACCGCGAGACGTCCCACCGACGCTCGCGAGCGGGATGCGCTGATCCGGCTGCTCGAGCAGCAAATGCAGGCGGCCGCCGAAGAGTTGGATTTCGAGCTGGCCGCAGTGCTGCGCGATCAGCTCCTCGAGCTCAAGGCCGATGCGCCTCACCGCGAACGAGCTCAACCGGTTCGGTGAAGAGCTCGGCGCCAGGCTTTCGGCGCCCGCCGTAATCGGCTTGTCGGGGGATCTGGGGACCGGCAAGACGACCCTCGTGCAGGCGATCTGCCGAGGCTTGGGCGCCCGATCGCGAGCGACGAGTCCTACCTACGCGCTCGTCCATCACTACGATGCCGGCGCGACCGCGGTCTACCACGTCGATTGTTACCGATTGCGAACTCCGGATGAAGCACGCGATCTCGGCTTCGACGACATGGTGCGAGCGCGTGCGGTCATTCTCATCGAGTGGCCGGAGCGCGCGGGGGCGTGGGCGCCGCCGCTCGACCGGCATCTCCAACTGTCGTATGACGACGATCCGGAGCGCCGCGTGATCGAAGAAACGGCGCGCTTGTGAGACTTGCGATCGACACGGCGACCGATATCGCGAGCGTTGCAGTGGGGAAGCCGGGACATCCGTATCCCTTCGCCGCTCGCTCGATCCGCGGCGCGCGGCAGCACGCGGCGCAGCTGCTCACACTCATGCAGCAGGTTTTCGTGGACGCCGCCGCAAACCTCGGGGCTATTACCGAGATCGTCGTTGGCGACGGGCCCGGGAGCTTCACCGGACTGCGGATAGGGTGGGCAGCGGCGAAGGGACTAGCACACGAGCGCGAAATTCCGCTGGTGGCGATCCCGTCCCTGCTCGGTGCTGCGCACGCTGCGTCCGAATTAGAGAGAGAATCTCGCCCGATCGCCGCGTGCTACGATGCCCTGCGCGGGCAGGTGTTCGGCGCGGTGTACGTCGTTCATCCCGACCGGATCGAGACGCTCGTTGCGCCGGCGCTGCTCACGCTGGGCGAGCTGGCTCGGATGACACCCGTGAAGCCGGCGCTGGCCGTTGGTGATGGCGCCGAGCGCTACCGCACGGAAGTCGAAGCGTGGACCGGCAAGCCGCCGGTTCCGTTGGACGCCGTGCCGAAGATTGCCGGACGCCTGCTCATGCTGGCTGAGCACCGAGCGGCGCGCCGGCCACTCGACGACGTGCTTGCCGAGCCGGTGTACGGGCGTCCCGCTGAGGCGCAGGTGAAATGGGAGGCCCGCTACGGCCGGCCGCTTCCGAATTCGTCCCGCTGAGTTAACCGACGTCTCTACCGTGCACGCGATCGAGCAACGCGTGTTCGCGGACCCATGGTCGACGCAGGATTTTCGTGACTGTGTCTCATTCGCGCAGTTCCTGGTGGCGGAAGACGGTGGCACCGTCGCCGGGTATGTCGTGGCCCTCGATGCGGCGGACGAAGGCGAGATCCTCAACCTGGCAGTCGCGGAAGCAGGGCGCCGTCGCGGATTGGGACGGGCGCTGGTGCGGGAGATCTTGGAGGCGTTGTCGCGACGCGGCGTTCGGCAGGTGTTTCTCGAGGTCCGCGAATCCAACGCGCCGGCTCGCGCGCTCTACGAGGCGTTCGGGTTCATGGAGGTCGGTCGGCGGAAGCGGTACTACCGGCGGCCCGTCGAGGATGCGATCGTCCTCAGACGTGATGCAAAACTTTGATACAAGTGGCGTATCTTTGGTTGACAGAATGACTTGCGATTTATATAGTGTGTGGCACCCTTGGGCCCAACCCGCTTAAATCGTTCGGAGGTCGTTGTGAGCCGCAGTCTTAACAAGGTCCAGCTTATCGGGAATTTGGGGGCCGATCCCGAGGTGCGCAGCACGAATAACGGTTCCCGCGTAGCAACCCTCTCTGTAGCGACCAGCCGGCAGTGGGTCGGGAATGGAGGGGAGAAGCAGGAAAAGACGGACTGGCACCGAGTTATCTGCTGGAACAACAAGGGCGGATCGGGCCTGGCCGATGTCTGCGAGAAGTACCTGAAGAAGGGCGACAAAGTCTACGTCGAAGGCCGGATCGAATACCGCACGTGGGAAGACAACAACAAGCAGACGCGCTACGTCACCGAGATCATTGCGCGCGAGCTGATCATGCTAGGCTCGAGAGGCGGAGCCGCTCCGGTCGGAGCGGGGGCAGGGCGAGGAGCCGGGGCAGTCGCGGAATCCGGCGGAAAAGGGGGCACCCCCGAATCGCTCGACGCATTCCCGGAGGCGCTGGATGAGGAGGACGACGATCTGCCGTTCTAGCCGCACCGTGCTACTGGCCCTGGCGGCGTTGCCGCTGATGTGGGGAGTCGTGCCGGCGCAGGATACGACTCAAGCGGTGCAGCAGGACACCACGCAGGCGGCCGCCGCCTTTCAGGGACAACTTCCCGCTACCCACACAGTCGTCCGCGGTGAGACCCTCTGGTCCATCGCCCAGATGTACTTCAGCGACCCGTTGCTCTGGCCGGAGATTTACCGGCTCAATACCATCGTTATCGAAGACCCGCACTGGATCTATCCGGGTGAGGTTCTGAACCTTGCCGAGCTGATGCAAGTCACGCGGGCGGATACGTCGATCGCGGCGGCTGATACCGTCCGCGCCGACACCATGATCGCGGTGATTCCGACCGACACCGCGATGATCGATACGATCCCTGCCGACACGACATTCGTCTTCGAGGCGCCTCCACCGTCGATCGTGGAGTCGAACGAGACGATATTCGATCGACGCCGGACCAGCCGGCAGCAGGTGCAGGATGTGTTGCGTGCATACGCGGAGCAGCCGTATCGGCCGGTGCGGGCCGGCGAGTTCTACGCCGCCGGATTCCTGAGCGAGAGCGAGGATCTCCCGTGGGCTCAGGTGATCGGCTCCACGGCAACATCGGCGATTACGCGTCTGTCGGCGGGGAGCACCGCCACGATGTACGAGGAGATCGCGATTCGGCCGCCCGGCAATGCGTCGTACCACGTGGGTGATTCCATATTGGTCGCGCGCATCGACCGGGGGGTGCCGACGGGGCGTTGGGGAGAGGTTGTCGTGCCCGTCGGGATTGCGCGGGTGACCGCGGTCGAAGACGCTCAGCTCCTCGCCCGGGTCGTGGGGCAATTCGGGCGGGTCCACGATGGTCAACTCGCCATGCCGCTCGAGCCGTTCCGCGACCCCGGACAGGTGCGTCCGACGGCGGTGGAGCAGGGTATGGTGGGTAAGCTGATCGAGCCGCGCGATGTGCACCCGATCGCCGGGGCCCAGCAGTATTTCTTCATCGACAAAGGGCGCAGCGACGGTGTGACGTTGGGCGACGTGTTCGAGGCGTATAAGCCGGCGGGCGGGTATCTTGGTGCAGCATCGGAAGAGGTTCGTGCCGTGCTGATGGTTGTGCACACCCGCGAGCGCTCGTCCACGGGCCTCCTGATCCAAATCACGCATCCCGGACTCGAGAACGGTCTCCCGGTACGACTGATCAAAAAGATGCCCTCCTAATTCGTCGCCGGGCCCGTTTCCCGCCGCGCGGCGGGGACTGGCCCGGCTCGAGTCTGCCGTGATTGTCACCCTGCATCTCGTCGCCTTGGCGCTTTACGGATTGACGACCGTGCTGGCGCTGGCGCCTTTCGTAGGGCAGCGTGCCGTTCCGCGCGTGCTCGCGATCGCACTTCCCTGCGCGGGCGCGTCCGCGCAGGTCGTCGCGGTCTCGCAACTCGCGCTGGTTGGCCTGGGCCCGGCTCTCTCGATGCTGGCGTTGTGCCTGGTGCTGCTGCAGCTTGCCAGCGAGCGGCTGCTGCGCGGCTCAGCGGTGTCTTTTTTTGCCGCCCCGCTCGCCACCGGCCTCGTCGGGCTCGCCATCCTGAGCGGGCTCACACCCGACGCCTCGCTGGCACCCGGCCGCGGTGCGTGGTTCGTATTGCACGTCGTACTGAGCGTACTGGGCGTTGCGTTGATGGCGCTGGCCTTCATCGCCGCGGCTCTCTACCTGTTGCAATTCCGTGAGCTCAAAGCGCGCCGCTTCGGCCAGATCTTCCAGCTGTTTCCGCCGCTCGAACGGCTCGATCAACTCAACCGATTCGCGCTCGTCGCGGGCTTCCCGGCGCTGACGCTCGGCGTGCTCCTCGCGCTCGGCTACGGAGCGCGGTTTTCGGGAGAGGGCCTGCACCTCGCCAAGGCGCAGCTCGTCTGGGGCATCTTCACGTGGGTCGTGCTCGGGTGGGCGGTGTGGGTCCGCGTCGTTCGTCACTGGGCCGGCCGTCGTGCCGCGTTCGCCAGCATTGCCGGCTTCGCGGCGGTGATTCTGGTCTACGTAGCCTTGAAGCTCGCGCAGCCAGGTGTGGAGCGGTTCCTGTGACCTCGCACGTCGGCATGGGGATCAAGGTCGTCGGCGTGAACCATCGCACCGCGCCGCTCGAAGTCCGAGAGCGGTTCGTGCATGGAGCACACGAGGTGCCTGGTGCGCTGGCGCGGGTCATGGCGGCCGGTGCGAGCGGCGGCGTCCTGCTGTCGACCTGCAACCGCACGGAGTTCTACCTGCTTGCGGAGGACGAGCCGGCGCTCGAGGCCGTGTGGTCGCTGCTGGGTGAACGGCTTTCGGCGCCGGCCAGCGGCGGCGCGCGTGAATATGGCTACCTCGCGCGCGATCGTGATGCCGTACGCCACCTCTACCGCGTTTCGGCCGGCCTCGACTCGATGATCCTCGGCGAATCGCAGATCCAGGGGCAGGTTCGCGAGGCGTGGGAAGCGTCGCGCGCGCAGGCAGGACCGGTGCTGCACCGCCTGTTCCAGACCGCGCTGCACGTCGGTTCGCGCGTCCGGACCGAGACCGCGCTCGGCATGGGCACCGCATCCGCGGCGTCCGCGGGCGTTGCCGTCGCCGGAAAGATCTTCGGCGATCTGGTCGGCCACAGCGCCCTCATTCTTGGTGCGGGAGACATGGCCGAGCTCGCGGCCACCTGTTTGACCAACGAGGGGGTGCACATCACACTCGTGGCGAATCGCACCCAGGAGCGCGCCCGCGCCATTGCCGAGCGGCTCGGTGGTCGGGCCGTGTCGTTGGAGGAAGCGTGGCCGCATTTTGCGACCACGGACATCGCCCTCTGCTCGACGGCCGCGCCACACACGGTGGTGACGTGGGAGCGCGTCGGCCCCCTCATCGCGGAGCGTCGGGGTCGGCCGCTCTGCATCCTGGATCTCGCGGTGCCGCGCGACGTTGATCCTGCGGTCCGTCAAATCGAGAACGTGTTCCTATATGACGTCGACGATCTGCAGAGCGTCGCCGCGCAAGCCAACGCGCGGCGTCGGGATGAGATTCCGGCTGCGGAGCGGATCGTCGAAGAGGAAACCGACCTGTTCTGGGCGTGGTACGGCGGGCTGGGCGTGGTTCCGACAATCAAGGAATTCCGCGCGCGGATGGATGCCCTGCGCGTTGCCGAGGTCGAGCGCGCGCTCAAACAGCTGGACCATTTGTCATCCGAGGACCGCGCGCGTGTCGAGCAGCTCAGCCAGGCGTTGCTGAACAAGTTCCTGCATCAACCCACCGTGGCCCTCAAGCAGGCCGCCGAGCAGGGCCATGGCTATGGTCTGCTGGAGGCGCTCCGCCGCCTGTTCGGAATGGAACCACCCGCATGAGCCAACGAGTCCTCGTGACCGGCGGGGCGGGCTACATCGGCAGTATCCTGGTCGACCAGCTTCTCGAGCGAGATTACGCGGTCTTCGTACTCGACGATCTCAGCAGGGGCCACGTCGAGTCCGTGGCCCGGGGGGCGAGGTTCGTCCAGGGCAACGTTGGCAATCAGGAGCTGGTCGAGGCGCTGCTCGCGCGCGAACGGATCGATTCGGTGGTGCACCTGGCGGCATTCGCGCTCGTGGCGGAGTCGGTCGCCCAGCCTCAGAAGTACGTGACCAACAATGTCACGGCGGCTCGTGTCCTGTTGGACGCCGTGGGACGCGCTGGGGTGAAACGCTTCGTTTTTTCCTCATCCTGCGCTGTCTACGGGCATCCGGCGAAGGTTCCGATCACGGAGGACACACCGCAGCGACCGGTGAATCCATATGGGGAGACCAAGCGTGACTTTGAGAAGCTCCTCGCCGATGTGGGACCGCGACACGGCTTTGGCGTTGTGAGCTTGCGCTACTTCAATGCCGCGGGCGCGACGCACCGACTGGGCGAGGATCACGACCCGGAGACTCACCTGATTCCGAATGTGCTGGCAGTTGCGCTGGGGAAGCAGGCGGCAGTCAACGTGTATGGCACCGACTACCCCACGCCGGATGGGACCGCGGTGCGAGATTACGTGCACGTTGTAGACATCGCCGACGCCCACGTTCGCGCGCTCGAGATTCCGCTCGACGGAGGGGACAAGGGCTGGGCACCAGTGCCGGTTGCCATGAACCTGGGAACAGGGGGCGGTCATTCGGTACAAGAGGTCGTCGCCGCGGCGCAGCGGGTGACGGGCAAGACATTGAAAATGTCGCTACAGCCGCGCCGTCCCGGCGATCCGCCCGAGCTCGTGGCCGCGGTGGACCGTGCGGCGGCCGTGCTCGGTTGGCGGGCATCCCGGTCGAGTCTCGAGGAGATTCTGGAGAGCGCCTGGCGCTGGCATCGCGCACATCCGCAGGGCTATCGAGGGGGAGGGGGAGCGTAAGTGCTACAAGCTCGAGGAGCGATTCCGACCACTCCGTGGGAGCTGGTGCTCACATCCAGTCCCGAAACGCAGTTCGTGCTCGCGGTGCTCGCCGTGTTTTCGCTCGCGTCGTGGTATCTGATCATCCTCAAGTGGTGGCAATTCCGCCGCATGCGCCAGCTCGCCGACCGCTTTCTCATCGAGGTCGAGAAAGCCCCGCGGTTGGAGGACGCCTATCACGCCGCCATGCGGCTGCCGCCGTCACCCTACAATCGGCTGTTGCGCGAGGCCGTGCATTTCTTCTCCGAGCTAAAACCCGGCTCATTGAAGGGCACACCCGCGCCCCTAGCGGCGACGCCAGCCACGACCTCGACCCTGACGACGACGCAGCTCGAGGCCCTACGCATGGTGCTTGCAAAAGAAGTCGCCGCCGAGCGTGATACAGCGGCGCGCTACATCCCCTGGCTCGCGACGTTTGGTTCCGTCAGCCCGCTCCTCGGGTTGCTCGGCACGGTGCTCGGGGTGATGGATGCATTCATCGGCATCGCCGTCGGCGGGTCCGGCAACATCGCGGCCGTCGCCCCCGGTGTTGCGGAAGCGCTCGTGACCACCGTCGGTGGACTGGCGGTCGCAGTCCCTGCGGTCATGGCCTACAACCTGTACGTCAACCGCCTCGGCCTGTTCGCCGGTGAGCTCGAGGGCTTCGCTCAAGAGATCGTGGGCACCTTGGCTCGCGAAGGGAGGATCTAATGGCCGGACTCCTCGGCGGCGCGGGCGGCGCCGGCGGCCTGCGAGGCCATGGCGAGTTGCCCCTCAACGCCGACATCAATGTCACGTCGCTCGTGGACGTCGCGTTCGTACTCCTAATCATTTTCATGATCACAGCACCCATCATGCAGGGTGGCGTGGACGTTCGGCTCCCCCGCGCGCAGGTGCGAGCCATCGAGCCCAAAGAGGGACTGGTCGTCACAGTCGATTCGGACGGCAGGATTTACCTTGACCAGGCGGGGCTCTCCTATGAGGACTTCAGGGCCACGTTCCCGGCCTTCGTGCGAACGAAACGGCCCACCGGGGTGTATCTGCGAGCCGATGGCCGCGTGGCATATGCTCGCGTTGTTCAGGTGCTTGCGATCATTCGCGCGGCCGGCGTCCAGGATGTGGGACTTGTGGCGGAACCGGAGACGATCGATCGATGAAACGACGTCGCACCCCAGCGCCCGTAGGGATGGCCTTGACCGGCACGCTCGTCGTGCACGGGCTGGTGGGGGTATTCATATTCGCGACGCCGGGCGGCCAGAAGCGGCTGCCGCCCACCTATACCGTGCGCTTGATCGCCGCCCCCGCGGCGGACCTCGAGTCGCGCAAAGCGCCGGAAGCATTTGAGCGGCCGGCAGAGGAGAAGCCGGCACCGGTTCCCAAGATCAAGACGCCGCGCAGCACGGTGTCCCGGGCAGCCCCTCCAGACACGCGCGACCAAACCGATCGTGAGGCTGCTCCACGCACAACGCCCCAAAACCAACCCCTCCCCGGAGAGCGGCCATCCACCGGAAACGACATTGCGACGGTCAGCACCGAGGGCATCGCATTCCCGTTTCCCGAGTACTTGCAGAACATCGTGACGCAGGTTTTGCGGCGCTGGCAACGGCCGGCGCAGACGACACCGCTCGAAGCGGAGCTTTCATTCTTCGTGCATCGCAACGGGACCGTGACCGATCTCCAATTCATCCGGCGCTCGGGCAACTTCCAATTCGATCTCGAGGCGGAGGGAGCGATCGAAGAGGCGGGCCGATTCAAGGCCTTCGGCATGCTGCCGGATGGGTGGACGTCGGAGGTCCTGTTTGTGCGGTTCTATTTCTCGGGGCGGAGACAATGACACGTCGGCACGTCTGCACGTCGGCACGATGGATCGTCGTGGCGGGCGCTCTTGCCGTCGTGCCGACGTGCAGACTTGCATCGCAAGATACATCCGCCATCGACCGCGGCGTGCGCATCGGCATCGTCTATCGCCCGGGCGTGCGTCCCGGCATGGTGATGCTGCCGAGAAAGGGCCTCGATTCCGCGCGGGCGATCGTCGCGCGCGATCTCGACTACAGCGACCGGTTCGAAATCATCACGCTGCCGGGCGGGGACTCGATCCGGCTTGCCGTCAGCCCACCAGCGGGCGGCGGAGCGACGCCACGCAAAGGCGCAGGGCGGACGCCGAGCTCATCGGGTTCACGCGCAGGAGGCGGCGGCGCCCAAGCGATTGGGTCGTTGAACTATCCGCTGTATCAGGCCCTCGGGGCGGATTTCGCGCTCGATATCACCGTGGCTGGAGACACGGCAGTAGCCACGTTGCACGACGTCGGCGCCGCAGGAGTGCGTCGCGCGATCCGCGCCGTGTTGCCTCCCGCGACCGACCGCGACTTCCGGCAGGCCGCGCATCGACTCGCGGATCAAATCGTACAGGCGGCAGTGGGAGCGCCCGGTATCGGCGCGACGCGCGTGCTGTTCGTCAGCGACGGCAAGGTGTGGCAAATCGATCAGGACGGCGCCGACCGGAAGCTCGTCTCGTCCACCAACCGGCAGGCGATGTCGCCCGCATGGGCTGCTGACGCGAGGCAGTTTGCCTACATGGAATTCCAGGCGGGAAAGGGGTGGCTCTACCTGCAGGACATGGTGACGGGCAAGCGGAACCCGATATCTACGACGGGGACCGCACTCGATTTCACGCCGGCGTTTGCGCCCGATGGCGCGACCATGGCGTTCAGTCGCGCGACGGAAGAGGGAACGGACCTCTACACCATTAACATCAAGAACAACTGTTGCTTACGCCGCTTGACCGTAGGGCGCTTTTCAGACAACTTGTCCCCGACGTTCAGCCCTGACGGGCAGCGCATTGCATTCGTCTCAACGCGCCCGGGCCTGCCGCAGATCTACGTCATGGCGGCAGATGGAACGGACCAGCAGTTGTTTGCGCCGTTTGACTATGGCGTGACCGGTTCGTCCAACGCTCCGGAGTGGTCGCCCGATGGGCAATCGGTGGCGTTTCATCGGGACGTGGCGGGCACGCTGCAGGTGTTCGTGCTGGATGTGCGGACTCGCACGGTCCGGCAGCTCACCTCGGTGGGGCGCAACGAGGATCCGACCTGGGCGCCCGACAGCCGACATCTCGCCTTCGTTTCCGACCGGTCGGGCTACCGCCAGTTGTGGATCATCGATCTGGACACGGGCCGTATCCGGCCGTTGCTGCAGGTGAGCGGCGCGCGTTTGCCGGCTTGGTCGCCGCGGCTTTCGGAGGCTCCTTCAACTACCCCCTGATCGGAGAGACAGGATGAAATCGGTATCGTTGCTCCTCGTGCTCGGGCTGGGCTTCGCCGCTGCCTCCGGCGCGTGCGGGGGCGGTAATCCACCGGAGAATCCAGCGCCGGCGGTCGACACCGCGGCCGAGAACCAGCGGATGCGCGATTCCATCGCTGCGGCACAGGCCGAGGCGGAACGCCAGGCGGCAGCCGAACGGGAACGCCTCGAGCAACAGCGCATCGCGGATTCGCTTGCGGCGCTTTCGCGTGCGGGCGCGGAGGTGCTGGCCACCCTGGCCTCGATGATCCACTTCGACTATGACCGGTCGAACATCCGTCCGGACGACATGGGCGTGCTCGACCAGAAAGTCGCGATCATGCAGGCCAATCCCGATCTGCGCATCCGGGTCGGCGGGCACTGCGACGAGCGTGGCTCCGATGAGTACAACCTGGCGCTCGGCAACCGCCGCGCGCAGGCAGCCAAACAGTACCTCGTGAGCCACGGTGTCGATGGGAGCCGCATCGAAACGCAGTCGTGGGGCGAGGAGCGGCCGCTCGTCGATGGGCATGACGAATCGGCCTGGTCGCAGAACCGCCGCAGCGAGTTCGAAGTCATCGGTGGTGGCGAGAATCTGCGGCGGCCGTAGCGCGCTCGCCCTGAGCGTAGTCCTGGCCGGATGCGCCCTCAAAGGGGACGTCCGGAAAGTGGAGCTCCAGGTTCAGGCGCTGCAAGCCGATCTCGCCAAGAGAGACACGGCCCGGGCGGCGGAGCAGGACACGGTCCTGGCCGCCGTCCGCCGTGTGCAACAGGCCCTGACGACGCAGCAGGCGTACCTCGTTCAGATGCGCGGCGACCTGCGCACCGAGCTGATCTCGATCGAACAGCAGCTCGTCGCGATACAGGAGTTGACCGGCCAAAGCCAGCAGCGACTGACCGAACTCCGGTCCCGGCTGGAAACCCGGTCGCAGCAGCCCGACCCGAATTCGGCTCCCGTCGGACCGTCGGGGAACCCGGCAGGTCCGGGACCCGATCAGATGTACGACGCCTCTCTGCAACAGTACCGACGCGGCAGTATTGCTACCGGGCGAACGGGATTCCGGGAGTTTCTGCGCGTCTACCCGTCGCACGAGCGGGCTCCCGATGCCCTGTACTACGTCGGGGAGAGCTTTGAGCAGGCAGCTCCCGATTCCGCCGCTGCGGTGTACGATCAACTTGTGAAGGGCTACCCCAACTCCTCGCGCGCCCCTTCGGCGCTGTACAAGCTGGGCAGCCTTGCCGAAAAGCGGGGCGACCGTAGTGCGGCACGGCAATACTACTCTCGCGTCATCTCCGGATACCCGCGGTCCCCCGAGGCCGATCTCGCGCGGCAAAACCAGCAACGCCTCCGGCAGTAGCCGGGCCCGCCGGCCCCCCCCCGAGTCCCACAAATGACTGCGCGCGGTGAGATGCCGTTTCTCGACCATCTCGAGGAGCTGCGTTGGCGCATCCTCTGGAGTCTTGGCGCCATCGTGGTGGGCACGATCATCGGATGGCTCCTGCTCGAGCGCGTCGACATCATCGAGTTGCTGAAGCGGCCCATCGCCCCCTATCTGCCGGGAGGCCGTCTCATCTTCACGAGCCCTGCCGAGCCGTTCATGCTCTCGCTCAAGGTGGCGTTCGCGCTTGGATGCCTGCTCGCGTCCCCCATCGTGATCTATCAGGTCTGGGCGTTTCTGGCGCCTGCTCTGTACCAACGAGAAAAGCGCCTGATCGTGCCCGCGCTGGCGGTTGGGGTGGTCCTGTTCCTGGCCGGGGCCTACGCCTGCTACGAGTGGCTCCTGCCGGCGGCGCTCAGAGTGCTGCTTGGCTTTCAGGCCTCCGACCTGACCCCCATGATCACGATCGACCGCTACTTCGGGATGGCGGTTCCGTTCGTGATCGGCTGTGGTTTGATTGCCGAGCTGCCGTTGGTCGTCACGATTCTGGCGTCGCTGGGCGTCGTCACGCCGCAGTTTCTGGCCCGCCAGCGTCGGTTTGCGGTCGTGATCGCCGCCTTCCTCGCCGCCATTCTCACGCCGCCCGACGCCGTCTCGATGTTGCTGATGCTCGGGCCATTGCTGTTGCTTTACGAGCTCAGTATCTGGTGCGCCTGGGTGGCGAGCCGGCGGCGCGCACGACGCATCGCCGCCGCCACCGTGGTCGTGCTGGTCCTCGGCACCGGATCGCTGGACGCGCAGAACCCGCCGCCAGCTCCACCGCCGCCACCTCCCGCCGCTCGTAAGCCGCCACTGGCACAGGATACCGCCCGCGTCGCGCGACCGCCCACAGACACAGCGGGGGGGCGGGGGCGCGGTCAGACGATCGACACGGCGGAGGCGCGTAGACTCGGGCTGCCGACGGGCCCGAGCCGGACGTTTCCGGCGGCTGATCAGGTCATCGATTCGTTGCTCAAGCTCGCGGGCTTTCGAGTCACGCGCTATGTCGCCGACACACTGGTGGTCGACGGCGATAGCCAGACGATCTTCCTGCGCCGCGAGGCCTTCGTCGAGCGGGACGGCACACAGCTCGAGGCCGACTCGATTCGTTATCAGCAAGCGAGTTGCCGCCTCGATGCGGCGGGTGACCCGCACCTGTTCGATCAAGGCACGGTTTTGGTTGGCGAGGGCATGCGGTACGACACGTGCGAGCGCCGCGGCACCGTCCGGGACGCACTGACCGACTTTCAGGAGGGTGGGACGAAGTGGTTCGTGCGCGGGCACATCGCCGCCGATTCAGGAAACCGCCGCGTCTACGTCGGCGGCGCTGAGTTCACCTCCGATCCTCAGCCGGTGCCCGACTACCACTTCGCCGCTGGCCAGGTGAAGGTGATCAACAAGAGCACGATGGTCGCGCGTCCCGCCGTGCTGTACGTTCGCGACGTTCCGGTCATGTGGTTGCCGTTCATCTTCCAGGATATTCGGGGTGGGCGGCGGAGCGGTATCCTGTTCCCGCGCTTTGGCCTCAACGATCTGGTTCGCCCCACGCGCTCGTACTCGCGCCACATCACCGATCTGGGTTACTACTTCGCGATCAACGACTACATGGACCTGCTCGTCTCGGGCGACTGGTACGACGATCGCAACGTGTCATTTCACGCGCAGGCCGGCTATCGCTGGATCGATCGCTTCATGCAGGGGAGCGTGACGTATACGAAGACCACCGAGATCGGGGAGGGAGCCGGGTCGCGGAATACGCGCATTGGGTGGAATCACTCGCAGAGCTTCGATTCACGGACGAATCTCAACGCGAACATCGACTACTCGAGCAACGGGCGGGTGATTCAGCGCAACTCGCTGAATCCGTTTGAGGTGACGTCCAGCGTCTCGTCGGGCGCGAGTTTCAACAAGCGCTTTTCCTGGGCGACCCTGACGATCGGTGGCTCCAGAAGTCAGGAGCTGTCACAGAATTCCACGAGACAGGAATTCCCCAGGATCAGCCTGACGCCGAGCGCGATCGCGATTACGCCGGCGATCAACTGGGCTCCGTCGTTTAGCTACACCAACGGACAGACGTTTCATACGACGGCTGGTACTCTGTCGATCCCTTCAGAGCCGGGAGACTCCGTTCCCCTCACGAGCGTACCGCTGTTTGCCAGCACTCGCACGACCACGATGAGCTTCCAAACGCCGATTCGAATCGGTCGATGGAATTGGTCGAACAGTATCAACTACAGCGACGACGTGAGGCACGGCCGCACGGAGCTGACGTTTACCGACTCCGCGGGGACCGTTCACCACCTGTTGTTCGGTGAAACGTTCGCAACGAGCGTCGAGTGGCAGACCGGCATTGGTTTGCCGACGTTGTTCACTGGCACATGGAAGATCCAGCCGGCTGTGTCGATCGTGAACACCACGAGTCAGGGTCCGTTCATGATTCGCAATCAGTTTACCGGCGGCGACTGGGTGCGGCAGGGAAAGCGGCTACAGTACTCGGCCACCGCGTCCCCCACGTTCTTTGGGTTTTTCCCGGGATTCGGTCCGTTCAGCCGGATCCGCCACTCCATTTCGCCGCTCATTAGCTGGCAGTACGCACCGGGCGTGAAAGTCGACCCGGACTACGCACGGGCGATCGACCCGACGGGTCTAAGAATCGGCACGCAGACGGATCCGCAGCAGACGATCAGCCTTGGTTTTTCCCAGAATTTCGAAGGGAAATTGAAACCTCCGCCTGGAGACACTTCGTCTACCGCGCAGCCTCGCAAGATCCGCATTCTCAGCATCAACACGAGCGGGATTAGCTACAACATCGAGCAGGCAAAGCAGCCACACCACACGGGCTGGCAAACGGGAACACTGACGAACACGTTCCTGTCAGATCTGCTTCCTGGCTTTCAACTGGGGATGACGCATGATCTGTTCAAAGGCCAGGTAGGGACCGATTCGGCCGAGTTCGATCCATTTCTGTCGAGTCTCACGGCATCGTTCCAAGTCACGCCCGCGACGCTCCACGGCGTGGCGCGACTGTTCGGTATTGGGCGTGGCGCGCCGCCCCCGGCGCCCCCGGCCCCCGACACGATCGGAGAGCACGACCTTCCGGGGTCGCAGTTGCCCCAGTTTAAGCAGTATCAGGGGGCCACGCACACGGAAGCACTGGCCGGGTCACCTATGGGGGGCATTGGTGGAGCGGGGGGGCGCGGGTTCACGCTTGGGGTCAGTTTCTCGAGCAGTCGGAGCCGCTTCGACACGCTTCCCTCGCTGCGGAACGCGCCTGGACGTCGGGTTACAAACCTGTTGCTGGCCTTCAGCCCAACGCGCAACTGGACGGCGAACTGGGTCACGTCATACGATTTTGGCACGCGCCAATTCGCCCAGCATGCCGTCCAGCTGACCCGTGATCTGCGGCGGTGGCGCGCGAGTTTTTCGTTCAACAAGACCGGATCGGGAAGCTTCGCGTTCACCTTCAACATTGCACTCAACGACCAGCCGGACATTCGCTTCGACTACGACCAAACCACGTTCGTGCGCTAGACGCTGTCCTCTGATGGTGACAGCGGTCCGCGCGCACCTCTCGTAACTACCGTCAAAACAGCCACTTCGCTTCGGGCATGAGCCGTGCTTACTGCGCGGTCGATTCCCCGTTCCCGAGGCTCTTTTATGCGCGTCCTGCTTTGCTTGTTCGTGGTGTGGGCAGTCTTCGGCTGCAACTACGAGACGGCTGCCCCCAATGGTGGTGGTGGTGGCAACATCTCGGCACCGACCAACCTGGGGTACGAGCTCGAGCCCAGCGGCAATCCGAATCGTCCACTCGGCATCTTGCTCGCGTGGGACGATGTCCCCGATGCCGGTCTCGCAAGCTATCGCGTGTATTCCCGCGCCTCCAACGGAGGTTCCTTCGGCCTCCGTGGAGAAACGACGTCGAACACGTTCCATGACAACGGCGTCCCGCACCTCCAGTACCTCGTGACCGCCGTGGATGTGGACGGGTACGAGAGCGGGAATAGCAATGCGATCACCGTGGATGAGCGACTGCAGCTGGTCGCTCCCGCGTGGCTCAGCTCCCTTTCGTTGAACGGTGCCATCCACCTCGGGTGGGAAGACGGGTCGTATCTCTCCGATCCCACGCGGTTCAAGTGGTATCGCATCTATAGCACTGCCTACGATCTCGACATGGGTGTGTGCGGCACCGACTGGCTACTCGAAGGCACCACAGTCGCGCCGGAATTCCTCGCGAGCGCGATGGCGAACGGCGTGCCTCGCTGCTTCGGCGTGTCGGGCGTGAGCCGCGAAGGCTACGAGAGCCTGTGGTCGCCGCTGCGCCAGGACACACCTCGCCCGGACGCGCGCAACACGCTCGTGTTTGCCTACGATGAGAACGCGCCACAATCGGGCTTCCGATTCTGGGACGACGCCAACGCCGACGGGCGGGCCCAGAGCGGGGAACTCGGCCTGGTACAGGATGGCAACCGCACCGACATCGATTTCTGGATCTATCGCGATCCGTCGGACTCGAGCCTGTGGCTGGTGCCGGAGTTCAGCGGTACTCAAATGCGACTGTACAGCAACACACCGCTCGCGGACCTGACTTCGATCGACTTCGCGCCGGCGTCGGGATACGCGCGGGACATGATCCAGGCGACGCCCGGGTACGGCTATGTCTTTGAAATCGTCGACGGCACAGCGCTACGCTACGGTGCGCTGCGCGTGACGCACGTCGGGCGAGACTACATGATCTTTGATTGGAGCTTCCAGACTGATCAAGGCAACCCGGAGCTGCACATACGTGCCGGGCAGTCGACTGCATTGGCGACTGGCACCGGGGTTTCAGGCTCAAAGTAAGGGACCTTGGGTCAGTTTGGCGCCGGAGTGGTCAAACCACTCCGGCGCTTTAGCTTTTGAGCCAATGCCCAAGCGCCCTGCCGCGGTGACCCTCGATGGCCATTCGCTCACCATCGCCGACGTCGTTGCCGTAGCCCGGCAGAACGCGCCGGTGACGATCGATGGCAAAGCCCTAGACGCCGTGACCAGGTCCCGTCATGCAGTCGAGGCTGCTGTAGAGCGGGGCCAAACGGTATACGGCGTCAACACCGGCTTCGGCAAACTTGCCCACGTCCGCATTCCCCCAGAGCAGGCCCGTCAGCTGCAGCTCAACCTCATTCGCAGCCACGCGTCGGGCATCGGGGAGCCGCTCTCGCCGGACGTGGTGCGGGCCATGATGCTGCTGCGCGCCAACGTTCTCGTGCGGGGAACGAGCGGAGTCCGCCCCGTGCTCCCCGAGCTGCTCGTCGAGATGCTCAACAGTCAAATCCATCCGACGGTCCCTTCACAAGGAAGCGTTGGGGCGTCGGGTGATCTCGCGCCGCTGTCGCACCTGGCTCTGGCGATGATCGGAGAAGGTGACGTGAAGGTGTCCCGTCCAATCACGCTGGAGGCGAAAGAAGGCCTCGCGTTCGTGAATGGTACGCAGGCGCAGACGGGTCTGGCGGCGTTGCTCGTACACGACGCGTGGATTCTCTGGCATACGGCGCACGCCGCCGCGGCGATGAGCCTCGAGGCGGTGCGGGGCTCGCCCGATCCTTTCGACGCCCGCATTCACGACGCCCGGCCGCATGCCTGGCAGCAGCGTTCGGCGGCCGTGCTGCGCGAGCTGCTGGCGGACAGCGAGATTCGAGAATCGCATCGCGAAAACGACCCCAGAGTTCAGGACGCCTATTCGCTGCGCTGCAGCCCGCAGGTGCTCGGCGCGGTAGGGGAGGGGCTCGCGTTCGCCGAGCAGTTGGTGACAACCGAGCTCAACGCCGCGACCGACAATCCGCTCGTGTTTGGCGACGACGTTCTCTCCGGAGGCAATTTTCACGGTCAGCCGATCGCCCTCGCGCTCGATGTCATTGGGATCGTCCTCACCACGCTCGCGGGCCTGGCCGAGCGCCGGATCGAACGAGTGGTGAACCCCGATCTGTCATCCGGCTTGCCGGCTTTTCTCGCCCGTGATCCCGGGCTCGAGTCCGGCTTCATGACCGCGCAGATTGCGGCGGCGGCGCTCGTCGCCGACTGTCGGGTGCTCGCGACGCCCGCGAGCGTGCAGTCCGTTCCGACGGAGGGCAACCAGGAGGACGTCGTGCCGATGGGAATGAGCGCGGCCTGGAAGGCGAACCGCATCCTCGCCAATGCCGAGCGGATCGTGGCAATCGAGCTGCTGGCCGGCGCCCAGGGACTCGACTACTTGAAGCCTCTGCGGCCAGCCAAGCGCGTGGCTCACGTGCACGCGACGGTCCGGCAGGACTCCGCCGCCCTTACTGGGGACCGGCCACTCACCGCCGATATCGAGAAAGTTGCCGCGAGCATTCGCGCGAACAGGTTCGCGTTGTGACAGGCCCGCGCACCGTCCGCGCGCCACGCGGCAGCAAGAAATCGTGCAAGGGGTGGGTACAGGAAGCCGCGTTGCGCATGCTGATGAATAATCTCGATCCTGAGGTCGCCGAGCGGCCGCAGGATCTCGTCGTGTACGGCGGAACCGGGAAGGCAGCGCGTGATTGGCGCTCGTTCGACGCGATTTGCCGGACGTTGCAGGCGCTCGGTGACGATGAGACGTTGCTGGTCCAGTCGGGAAAGCCGGTCGGCGTCTTCACCACTCACGCCGACGCCCCCCGCGTGTTGATTGCCAACGCCAACCTCGTCGGACGATTCGCGACATGGGAGGTGTTCCGCGACCTCGAGCGTCGCGGACTGATCATGTACGGGCAGATGACCGCCGGTTCCTGGATCTACATCGGAACGCAAGGGATTCTGCAGGGCACTTATGAGACGTTCGCAGCGGTGGCGAGACGCCACTTTCATGGCTCGCTGCGCGGGCGCGTGGTGCTGACGGGGGGGCTCGGCGGGATGGGGGGCGCGCAGCCGCTCGCCGCGACCATGAACGAAGGGATCTGCGTCGCGATCGAAGTCGACCCCGCACGCGTGCAACGGCGACTGGACACGCGGTATCTCGATCGCTCCACGGACTCGATCGACGAAGCGCTGCGCTGGTGCGAAGAGGCCAAACAACGTGGCGCCGCGCTCTCGATCGCCATCATCGGGAACTGCGCCGACGTCTTACCGGATCTGGTGCGCCGCGGATTTGCGCCCGATATCGTGACCGACCAAACGTCGGCACACGATCCGTTGAATGGGTACATCCCTGCCGGCCTCAGCCTCGACGCGGCCGTGCGGCTTCGCCGTACCAACCCGAACGACTACGTGACGGCGGCAAGGGCGAGTATTGCGACGCACGTTCGCGCGATGCTCGCGTTGCAAGCTCGCGGCGCGGTAGCCTTCGACTACGGCAACAACATTCGCACCGAGGCCCGCGACGCCGGCGTTGCCGACGCCTTCGCCATTCCTGGCTTCGTTCCCGAGTACATCCGGCCCCTGTTCTGCGAAGGGAAGGGTCCGTTTCGCTGGGTCGCGCTGTCGGGCGAGCCCGCAGACCTGCATCGCACCGATCAGCTGGTCCTCGAGCTCTTTCCCGACGACGCGCATCTCCGTCGCTGGATCACTCTCGCACGGGAGCGCGTCGCCTTCCAGGGTCTGCCGGCGCGGATCTGCTGGTTGGGGCAGGGTGAGCGCGCCCGGTTCGGCGTCGCACTCAACGAGCTGGTTCGCCGCGGCGAGGTGTCGGCGCCCGTCGTGATCGGGCGCGACCACCTGGACACGGGCTCCGTCGCCTCGCCGTTTCGCGAAACAGAGGGAATGCGAGACGGATCTGACGCAATCGCGGACTGGGCCATTCTGAATGCGCTGCTCAACACCGCGTCGGGCGCCTCCTGGGTCTCTTTCCACCACGGAGGCGGGGTGGGAATCGGCAATTCGTTGCACGCGGGGCAGGTGATCGTTGCTGACGGCACGCCCGCGGCTGCGAAGCGACTCGAGCGCGTGTTGACGAACGATCCCGGTATCGGTGTTGCCCGCCACGCCGACGCGGGGTACCCCGAGGCGCTCGAGACGGCGCGGCGCCATCACATTCGGCTGCCGCTCACCGAGGACCTCGACTGAAGACCCTGCTCGTCGGCGCGCGTCAGGTCGTTACCTGCCGCGGGCCGGCACGCGCGCGCCGCGGGCGCGAGATGGCCGAGATCGAGGTGCTCCGCGATGCCGCGGTGCTGATCGACGGAAACCGCATCGGCTGGGTGGGCTCACGCGCGGACGCTCCCACGGCTGATCGGATCGAGGAAATCGCCGGGGTGATGTTTCCCGGTTTCATCGATTGCCACACGCATGCCGTGTTCGGAGCCCCGCGCCTCGACGATCACGAGCGCCGCGCCCTCGGCGTGGACTACAAGGCAATCGCCGCCGCCGGCGGCGGCATCCTGCAGTCGGTGCGGGACGTCCGCAGTCGCTCGGAGGCCGAACTCGAGACACTGACGCGCGCGCGCCTCGCCGCCTTGCTGGCGCACGGGGCGACGACGATCGAAGTCAAATCGGGGTATGGATTGGAGCTCGAGGCGGAGCTCAAGCAGCTTCGCGTGATCAAGCGTCTCGGCGACGCGCTCCCGGTTACCCTGATCCCCACGTTCCTCGGCGCGCACGAGGTGCCGCCTGAATACCGCATCAACCGGGCGGCGTACGTCCAGCTCGTCTGCGAGGAGATGATTCCAGCGGTGGCGCGCCAAGGCCTGGCGCTCTGCTGCGATGTGTTTTGTGAGCCGGGCGTGTTCACGGTCCCCGAGACGCGCGCCATCCTCAGCGCGGCACAACGCTACGGCCTTGCTGGGAAGCTGCATGCCGACGAGCTCGAGGGGTCCGGAGGCGCCGAACTGGCGGTTGAGCTGGGGGCTCTGTCCGCAGACCACCTGGCCGGCGTATCCGACGCGGGAGTGCGTGCCCTTGCCGCCAGCCCGACCATCGCGGTGTTGTTGCCCGCGACAATGATTTTTTTGGGGAAGCGCACGCAGGCTCCGGCGCGCCGGCTCATCGACGCCGGCGCCGCAGTCGCGCTGGCGACGGATTACAACCCCGGCACGTCACCGACGGTGAGCCTGCCACTCGTGATGGCGCTGGGTGTCTCGCAACTCGGCATGCGTCACGCTGAAGTTGTGACCGCCGTGACGATCAACGCCGCCGCCGCACTAGGTCTTGCCACCGACCGCGGTCAAATCGCCGCTGGGTGCGTCGCCGACCTGGTCGTCGCGGGAGTGGAGGACTGGCGCGAGGTTGCGTATTGGATAGGCGCCGACATCGTAAGCGCCGTCTGGGCAGCAGGTTCAGCTTGTCCGCCCCTGAGGGCCCTTCTATCTTAGTCGTTCCAATGTCGAAGCTCGAACAGCTCAAAGCAAAAGCGAAGGGTCTCGAGGCCAGGGATCCCAAGAAAGCCGTCGAAATCTGGCTAGAGGCGCTGAGCATGCAGGAGTCCGATGGCGAGGGCGACGCCGACCTCTCCATCTATAATCGCGTTGGCGACCTCTACATCAGGCTGAAGGATCCAGCTCTGGCGGCGGACTATTACGACCAAGCGGTCGACAAGTACGCCGAGCTTGGCTTTCACAACAACGCGATCGCAATGTGTAACAAGGTGCTGCGCAATGCTCCCGCGCGGCAAGCGACGTACTTGAAGCTCGCAAAGCTCTACGCCGCGAAAGGGTTTATTGCCGAGGCCAAGCAGAACTTCGTCTTGTACGCCGAACGGATGCAGCGGGCCGGGAGGATCGAGCAGGCCTTCGCGGCGTTGAAGGAGTTCACCGACATCTCGCCGGAGAGCGCCAGCTTGCGCGAGATGCTCGCCGAGCATCTGAAGATGTATGGCGGCGATCTGGAGAAACGTGCCGCGTCGGGTGGGGGAGTGGCCTCGAGCGGTGAGGCGGGCGGGGCGGGCGTCGGAGGCCGGGCACGGACGACTGGAGCCCCGAAACCGTCGCCGGCGGAAGACGTCGGGAAGTCGGGCAAACGGAAGACATCGAGCCTGGTGTTCCTCGACCTGGACGAGCCCCGTGCGCCGAAAGGGGGCAAAGCATCGCCGGCACCCCCCCCGACGCCCCCGCCCGCCCCGCCCGCCCCGCCCGCCCCGCCGCCCGTGGCGAAGGCAAGCGCGAAGGAGGTCGTCCCGGAGGGGGATGAGTCCCTGGAGATCGAGTCGACCAGCCTCGTGGACGAGGCCCCTGGCGCGAGCTCGGGCGGCGGTCTGCTCGAGGGTTTCGAGACGACCGTGGCCGATTTCGGCCAGGTTCGCGCGGACACGCCGAAGACGCCCTCGATACGCGACGAGGTTGAGCCGGACGATCTCGAGCTGGAGGCACTCCCGTTGCTCGAGCCGGCGCCTGAGCCGGCGCCCGAGCCGACGCCGCCTCCGGTTCAGAAAGTGGACGACGTACCCGGTCTCGATGACGCGGATCTCGTGTTGGAGGGTAACGTCCCCGCTTCACCGCCCCCCGCCAAGGGGACGCCACCCAAGGTCACCAAGCCCCAAGTGGCGCCGCCGGATCATGCTCGCGTGAAGCCGGTGCAGCCGAAGCGTCCGGTTTCTTCGATGCCGCCTTCGGCGTCCGGTCCGGGCAAGCGCAAGGCGGTCGTCGAGGTGCCGCCACTCGAGCTCGAGCCAGATTTTCAGACGGCGACGACGGACGCCGGGCACGACGTCGATGATGAGCCGCTGACGCTGGACGAAATGTCTCCACCGCATTCGAGCTTCATCCAGACCGAGGATGACACGTCGATTTCGTCGGGCCGCCGGCAGGGATTCATCGATCTGGGTGTGGACGAAATCCACCGTGGCGATCATGCGGGCTCGCTGGTGTTCTCGAATATCGAGCAAACGCCTGCGGCGCCGGGGATCGAGGAGCTTGAGTCGCGGGTCGCCGACAATCCAGACGATCCCGAAGCGCACCAGGCGCTCGGCGAAGCGCTGATCGAGCAGGGCGAGCGCGAGCGGGGTATCGAAGAGCTCGATCTCGCGACAGCGGGATATGAGAACGCCGGGAATCTTTCCGAGGCGCGGGATCTGATCGAGGAGATTCTGCACCTCGATCCCAACAGCGTGCGTCACCGGCAGAAGGCTGTCGAATTCGCGTTCAAGGCGGGCGACAAGGTGAAGCTAGTCGACGCTTATCTCGAGCTGGCTGACGCACTGCTGCGGTCCGACTTGCCGGACAAGGCGCGCGCGGTGTACGCGCGGGTAGCGGAGCACGACCCGAAGAACGAGCGCGCCAAGGCGGCGCTCTCGATCCTCGCCCCGGCCGTCGCGCCTGCCAAGCCCGAAGGCAAGGTCAAGGCCAAAGACGCCAAGCTGAAAGTGCGTGATGAAGCCACCGGTAACGGCGACTTTGTCGACCTCGGCGCGCTGCTGAGCGAGGACGACGAAGGTCCCGCGCGCGACACCCGCATGACCGTAGAAGACGAGGAGCCGACCGGCGACGAGGAGCAGGATTTTCAGGATATGCTGACGCGCTTCAAGCAGGGGATCGACGAAAACATCGACGAGGGGGATTTTCAGTCCCATTACGACCTCGGCGTCGCGTTCAAGGAAATGGGATTACTCGACGAGGCCATCGCCGAATTTCAGAAGGCGCTGCGCGCGCCCGAGGGGAAGCTGCGCACGTCGGAAATGCTCGGCGTCTGCTTTTTCGAGAAGGGCGCCTACGGCGTCACCGAGTCGATTCTGCGGCGGGGCCTCGACCTGCCCGCCTCCGGTGACCAGGAGCGCCTCGGGGTGCTGTACTGGTTGGGCCGCGCGCTCGAGCAGCAGGGGAAGAAGGCCGAAGCGCGCGACTTCTACGGGCGCGTGTTCGCGGTGGATATCCGATTCCTCGATGCCGAGCAGCGCGTCAAGGCGCTCGCCAAGGCGAAGTGACATGAGCCAGCAAGTCGCCGGAGTCAGCCTGCGCGATGTGCAGCGCCCCGTTGCCGACGAGCTCGAGCAGGTCGGCGCCGAGCTGCGGCGCGTCATCGCCGCCGATTTTCCGATCGTGAGCGAAGTGAACGAGCATCTCCTGCAGATGAAGGGGAAGCTGTTCCGTCCGACGTTGCTGCTGCTGAGCGACAAGGCGTCAGGAGTGAACGATCCGCGCGCGATCACGCTCGCGGCGGTCGTCGAGCTGATTCACCTCGCCACGCTGGTGCATGACGATTCGGTCGATCACTCGGTCCTGCGACGCGGGCTTCCCACGATCAACGCGCTCTTTTCTCATCAGATCGCCGTGATCATGGGTGATTATCTCTACTCGCGCGCGATCATCGAGCTCGTGCGACTGGACGCGCCTGAAGCGCTCCGCGTGCTCGCGCGGGTCACGAACGAAATGACCGTCGGGGAGATGCGTCAGCTCGAGGCGCACGACAAGCTCGCCTATGGCGAGGGCGCGTACGATGCGCTGATTCGCGCGAAGACCGCGTCGTTGCTCTCGGGTGCTTGCGAAGTCGGGGCGCTCACCGCAGCGCCGCCGATCCGCCAGGCGCTGGCCCGGTTCGGCATGTTGCTCGGGATGGCGTTCCAGATCACCGACGATCTCCTCGATTACACGCAGACCGAAGCGGTCACCGGGAAACCGTCGGGTCTCGATCTGCGCGAGCACAAAGTCACGCTGCCGCTGATCGCGGCATTGGCGCGGATGCCCGCGGGCAGCCCCGGCCGTCGCGCCGTGGCTGAGGTGATGGACGCGGCGGAGCCGGGCGACGACCTGGTGGCCGAAGTGATCCGCCTCGTAGAGGCCAGCGGGGGGCTCGAGGCAGCGCGGCAGCGCGCGCTCGAGCTGGCGCAACAGGCGGAGGCTGAGCTGGACGTGCTGCCGGCCTCCCCGGCCCGGGACGCCCTGCAGGGGAGCATTGCGTACGCCGTGGAGCGGCGCAGCTAACCGTGCACGGTCCCCGTCGCCCCGGTTTCTATCTCGGCGTTCTCGCAGTAGGATTCGTGCTGGGTGGATTGTTGCACGCGTTCTTGCGGCGCTTTCTGCCGCAGGGGCCGGCCCGCGAAGTGTTTACCTGGTCGGTCACCCCAACCATCGGGCCGATTCATCTGGACCTCTTGGTGATGTCGATTACGATGGGGCCGATCGGGTTGGACGTGTCCCTGCTCGCGGTGGTGGGCGTCGTTATCGCGTTCCTCGTCGCCCGCTCGCTCTTCTAGAAAGGCGTTTTATGCCCAATCTTGGCATCACCGAAATCATGATCTTGCTGCTCATTCTGGTGCTGTTCTTCGGCGCCAAGCGCATCCCGGAAATCGGGTCGTCGATCGGGAAGGGCATCAAGGAATTCAAGCGGGGTCTCAAGGACGAGCCCAAAGAGCCGGACGAGACGTCAGGTACCTCGATTCCACCTTCCGGCAGCAGCGGCGCTCCGAAACGGCTGAATCAGTAAGAGCGTCACCGCAGAGGTCGGCATGTTTGGAAACTTGAGCGGCAGCGAAATCATCATCCTGGCCGTGATCGTGCTGCTGGTGTTCGGCGCGAACCGGTTGCCGGAGGCGGGACGCGCGGTGGGCAAAGGACTGCGCGAGTTCAAACGCGCGCTGACGGATGCGGAGAACAGCATCAATCAGCTCCCCTCTGACCAACCGCCCGCGGAGCGACCGCGTGAGGTGAAGCCGAAGCGGCTGGTGGAGTAAAGGCTAGAAGGTCAAATCCTCCGCGGCGACCTGTGCCCGGAACAGATCCTTGCGGCGGTCGACGATCTTGGCCTTGGCGCGCACCGCTTCCATGTATTGCTGCATGCGCGCCTGCTGTACCGCCTGACGCAGCTGCTCGCGCTGCGTATCGCGCTGCGCGACCCACATGCTGGAATCGGCCAGCTTGCGCCCCAGCGACTCGATGATGAAGTAACCGCCCTCTCCCTTGATCACGCCGCTGCGCTCACCCACGCCAAGACTGAAGGCCGTACCCAACACCACCGGCTCCCGCCCGAGGTCACGCGGCGGACGCAGGCGCGTGAATGGACCGAGCTGCTGGACCTGCAGGCCGCGGGAGCGGGCCGCCGCAGCGAGGGTGCCGCCGCTCGGCAGAGTGGTCGCCAGCGAATCCGCCCGGCGCTGCGCCATAACCTTTTGCTTTTCCAGCCGCGCCGCGCTCTGTGCGCGCTCGCGGATCTGGTCGAGCGGGGGAACGCCTTCGGGGGTGACGGAGTCAACGCGGAACACGTAGTACGCGGGTGCGGCCTCGATTATCGGGCTGGTTTCGCCCAGCGGTGCCTCGAACGCCCAGATGCTCACATCAGGAATGACATAGCGGCCGAGCTGAAGACGATTCCCCTCGATGAGCTGATAGGTCGGTGACACCTGCAGTCCCAGCCGCCTGGCCGCGCTGTCGAGCGTCGCGGGATCGGTGCGCCCGGCCGCGATGCGCTCGAGCGAATCGGCCCGAGTCTCGACTTCCGTGAGGTGATTCCCTTCCAGCGCCACCGGGATGAGAATGTGGCGCACCTTCATCGAGTCGCCCTTTACCTGATCGATGCGGATCAGGTGATACCCGAATTGCGTCGCCACCGGCGCGGAAATCTGTCCAGGCTTCAGGCTGCGCAGGCCGGCCAGGAACTGCGGATCGAAGCCGCTGTCGTTGCGCTTGATCCAGCCGAGCTCACCGCCGCTCTGCCCGCTGACGGAGTCGCTCGACTCGCGCTTGGCGACGTCCTCGAACTTCGCGCCGCGCAGGAGCTCGCGGCGCACCCGCGCTACACGCGCCCGCGCTGCCACACTGTCGGACGCATTCGGCATGCGCGGCAATGCGACAAAGCGCACGTACGCGACCGCGGGCCGCTTGAAGTCGTCGCGATGCTTATCGATGTAGGAAGACAGCTCCGCGTCACTGATCTTTGCGGTGTCCTGCATGGCGTATGGCCACACGGCGAGTACGGCGACCCGAACGGAATCGTGCTGGTCCTTGTAGATCCGCCACAACTTCGCATCCGACACGTACACATCGCTCGTCAAGTACTGCATCAGCTTGATCCGCGGGATCTGGTCGCGGTACAACCCCTCGATTTGCGCGAGGAGCTGGGGACTCTTGCTCATCGCGAGGAACTGCTGCCACTTCCGGATGTCGAACTGACTGTCGGTCTGGAACTGGGGATCGCGCATCACTTCGGGGGGCGGCGAGGTGCGTGCCGCCTCGACGATCTCCGCGTCACTGACGCGAATGCCCAGCCGTTTGTACTCCTGCTGCAGCAGTGCCTCCGAAATCATCTGGTTAATGACCTGGTCCTGGAGCTGCCGATCGTCTTCCCGAGTCGAGGGCGCGCTCCCGGTCTGCTCACGGTACTGCTCGGATGCGATCTGAATGCGCTGCTGGTATTCAATCGCCTGGTATTCTTTGCCGTTGACTTTCAGAATGACGTTGCTGCCTGTTCCCAGGATCTCGGAGACCTGCCCGACAGCGAGCCACGCGACGAAGGCGAGAGCGAGGATGTAGAAGATCCACTTGGCGTTCGAGCGCATTGTGCGCAGCATGGCGGCTTCGTCCAATCCGAAAAGGAGGGGTGAAGGGGCATAAGTCTAAAAACCACAACGAACAAACTCAAGCGCACAAGACCGGTGGTCATTTGACAGCACCGGCGACCAAACACTATCATTGCTTCAATCCCCACATAGACTTAGGCCGTGGCCTATACCAGCGAGATCGATAAGCTCGAAGCGCGTTTTCGGGATAACCCCAAAGGCCGGAATTTCGCGCCTCTGGCGGACGCCTATCGCAAAGCGGGGCTTATAGATAACGCGATCGACCTGTGCCAGAACGGCCTCAAGCTCCACCCCGACTACGTCTCCGCTTACATAGTCTACGCTCGTTGCCTGGTCGACAAGAAGGACGACCCCGCAGCCGTGGCGGTGTTCACGAAGGTGCTCGAGCTCGACGGCGAAAACATCATCGCCTTGCGCGGGCTCGCCGAGCTCGCCGAGCGCAACGGCCGCTACGACGAGGAAGTCGAATGGCTGAGCCGGCTCCTGAACGCGGATCCGATGAACGGAGACGCAGCCGAAGCGTTGGCGCGGGCCAAAGGAAAAGCGGCCAAGACGATGGATACCGCGCCCACCCAGTTGATCTCCAAAGCCGGCGTGCAGATCGAGCACGAGGACGGGGAGCTCACCCATACCGCGCTTTCCGCCGACCCTTCCGGGCGGCCGTCCATCGACGCCCCTCTAGTCGAAAAAGTAGAGGATGCGATCAGCTTCAATCCCGGTGCGCATGCTGCAGCCAAAGCCGAGGGACTCGAAGTGCAGCAAGAGGTCGAGCTGAAGCCAAAGGATATCGAGCGGGTCGAAGTCGAAGGGCTGGCCCGCACGCAATACGAGGGCAGCGGGATGTTTAGGTTGGACACGCCAGTACCAGCCTCGCGCGAGCACGACGAGGCTTTGCCCACGGTGGATCTGCCGCTGATCATGCCCGAGGGGCCTGCACCGGGGGGGGCGGGTGGGGCAGGGGCAGGGGCAGGGGCGCGGACCAAACAAACGCCAGCGCCACCCAAGCCCCCGGTACCGCCGCCGCCGCTCCCGCCGCCGTCTGCATCATCCCGCGTTCCAGCCGCCGTCGCGCTTTCCGATGATGACGGGGCGGCAGACACCGCAACCCTCTCCCGAGCCGAGCCGGTGCTCACCGAGACGATGGCGGAGCTGTATCTGAAGCAGGGGCATGAACAGGACGCGCTGAGAGTCTATCAGGCGCTGCTTGCCCAGCGGCCGAATGACGCGAGGTTGCGGAGCAAGGTTGAGCAGTTGTCGCCTGGTGGCAAGAAGCGGTCTGGTGTTTCCGCGCGGGGCTTTCTCAAGAACATTCTGTCGGGACGCGGTGGGGCGGCCTCGCCGGCCGCGCCTCAGAGCACGCTCGCGGCCGCGTTCGATGTCGCAGGCCCTGGCGGTGCGACATTAGGCGAGCCCTCCCATCCGGCGCAGGATACCATTTCGCTCGATTCAGTGTTCGGCGAAGAAGCGGCGCGCCGCGCTCCGGCGGCGGGGACAAGCGGCACGGGGGGAGCGGGTGGGACTGGTCGGACCGCCGGCACAGGCGCCGGCCAACCGGCGTCGCCCGCGGCCAACGCGCCCATGACTGGCGGCTTCTCGTTCGATGAATTCTTTGCGGGCGGCAAACCGGCTCAGGCGGAACCTGCTGGAGCGCCGGAGAGCAAGCCGGGCGCTACGTCCGCCGACGCTCCCGCAAAGACACCCGGCCGTACGTCCGGCCGCACCCAGCGGCCGGCGGAGGATGAAGCAGACGCTGATCAATTTCAGCAGTGGTTGAAGAAGCTGAAATCCTAGTGCCCTCGTCCGCTCCCCGTCACATCGCTGTGTTGAACGGCCCCAATCTCAATCTGCTGGGCGAGCGCGAGCCCGAGGTGTACGGCCGCACGAGCCTGGCTGAGATCGAGCGTGTCACGCGCGAGCGGGCCCGCGCGTTGGGCGTCGAGTGCAGCTGGGTACAAACGAACCACGAGGGCGAGCTGGTGGAGGCGATTCAGGGTCTCAAGGGCCGTTCGGACGGAGCCGTGATCAATGCGGCCGCCTTCACGCACACGAGTCTCGCGGTTCGCGATGCGTTGCTCGCCGTGCGGGTGCCGTTCGTCGAAGTGCATCTCTCGAACATTTTTGGACGCGAACCGGAGCGTCGCCGCTCGCTGCTGGCGGATCTCGCGGTCGGCGTCGTCACCGGTTTCGGGCCGGAGAGCTATCGACTAGGGCTCGAGGGGATCGTCGGTTATCTCAAAGCCCGATAAGCGCCCCGAGCGCCATGCGGCGCTGGCTGCGGTGCTCGAGGCAGAAGGCCTGGACGCGCTGCTTGTCACGTCGCGTCCCAACATCCGCTACCTGTCGGGGTTCAGCGGGTCGGCGGGTCTGGCACTGGCGACACGCAGCAGCCTGCTGGTTTTGACGGATTTTCGTTACGACCAGCAGGCGCGCCAGGAATGTGGAGCCCTGGCACGCGTCGAGATCGAAGCGACGAGTGTCTGGGACCGGCTCTTCAATGAACTAGGGGCTGGGGCCTTGGGTCTGGGGCCTGGGGGATTGATAGGCTTCGAAGCCCACGTCGTCACGGTGAAAGAGGCTGAGCGCTTCTCCAGCACGGCGGCGGCGGCGTGGCGCTGGAAGCCTGCCGGTCAGCTGGTCGAGCGGTTGCGAGTGCGCAAGGACCCCGGCGAGATCGCGGCCATTCGCGCGGCCGCCGAGTTGGCCGCCGAGGCACTGGGCGAAACGCTCGCGACGGTGCGGTCCGGGCAGACCGAACTGGCGATCGCGGCGCGGCTTGAGGGGGCGCTGCGCCGCCGCGGCAGTGAGGCGCATCCGTTTCCCACGATCATCGCGAGCGGTCCGCGCACGGCGCTCCCGCACGCGCACACGAGCAGCCGCACGGTGGCGGCGGGGGAGTGGCTGCTGCTAGACTTTGGCGCCGTTGTCGACGGATACTGCGCCGATCTCACGCGGACGGTCGTGGTGGGCGCGCGCGCCGACGAATCCCAGCGCGCGCTATACTCGGTTGTGCAGGATGCGCAACGCCGCGCGCGCGAAGGAGTGCGCGTGGGCATGACGGGCCGCGAAGCCGATGCCCTCGCGCGCGATCCGATCGAGGCGCGCGGGTTCGGGACTGCGTTCGGTCATTCGACCGGGCATGGTCTCGGGCTCGAAGTGCACGAGGCGCCGCGGCTCGCGCGCACCGTTGCGGAGGCGTTGCCGGAGAATGCGGTCGTGACAATCGAGCCCGGTGTGTACATCGCGGGCAGTGGTGGTGTGCGACTCGAGGACGACGTGCATTTGTCGGCGGAAGGGCCAGTGCTGCTCACCGATGGGTGCACAGACTTGATGGAGCTTGTGTGAGAGCCGTTGACGTACTGAGCAGCGCCCGGTCTATTGGAGGTCCATGAAGCTCGACATCATCGCGCAGATTGTGCAGATCCTGAAGGATGCCCCGGAAGTGGGCGCCATCGAGATCCGCCGCGGTCTGTTCGGCGCATGGTCGTCGGTGCGGGTATCCAAGGCCGGCCATGTTGGAAATGCGGGCCTGGGGCCTGGGGCCTCGGGCCTGGGGCATGTGATCGTCTCGCATCCCGGCGGGGCAG
>JBIOXD010000005.1:0-88228 GCA_044869265.1 Gemmatimonadales bacterium | reverse complement strand
GGTGGCGCGGCGTTCCGGAACTCCGGAACGCCGCGCTTTCCGTCGGGTACCCTTCGCCAACCAATCCCTGGAGATCGGCATGCGCACGTACGCCCGCGGTGGCGCGCTGTTACTGCTGGCCAGCATCGGTATCGCGGCAACAGCCGCAGCACAAGCGACTGGAATGCCCAGCTTCAATGCGCCGTATCGCGCGTTCAAGCGTTCGGAGATCGGAGTCTCGCTGAGCTTCCCGCAAGGCGGCGGGACCGCATTCGAAGGTGTGTATCGCAGGGCGAGTGGATCGTTTGACCTGGGATTTCGGGCCGGCATCCTCGACCCGGACGCGGGCGACGCCATTCTGTTGGTCGGTGCCGAAGGACGGCAGCGTGTAGTGACACACACCGAAGACTTTCCACTCGACGGCGCGCTCGTCCTGGGCATCGGCGGCGCGTTCTCCAGTGGCAACAGCGGCGTCATCATCCCGGTGGGTCTGTCGTTGGGGCGGCGCGTGAACCCCAAAGACTCCAAGATCAGCATCATCCCCTACGTTCAGCCGACCGGCATGCTCATCGCGGGCAACGGCAATTCCGATTTTCTCTTCGCGCTGGGCTTGGGGGGGGACTTCCGGCTCTCGCCGCGCTTTGACGCGCGGATCAGCGCAGGCCTTGGTGACCTCGAGGGTGTGTCACTTAGCGCCGTGTGGGTGCATTAGCGCGACACAGATTGACTTCGCGAAAGCAGTTTCCTAGCGTAGGCCGGCTCATTCCTTATGGCGTTGGAGGATAATAATGAAGCGAATTTCTCTGATCATGGCGCTGCTCGGGACACTCACCGTGGTTTCAGCGGCGGCGGCGTCGGCGGCGGCGGCGCAGTGGCAGGGGATGCCGGTCTGGAACAACCCGAAAGGCGGGACCGGCATCACCATCAACGGTGATGTGGGGTTCCCCAACACGGACGCCGGGAGCGGCGAGGCGTTCGGCGCACGCGCCACGCTCGGATTCACCAACCTCGCGGTCACAGCCGGCCTTGCCAGCTGGAAACCGGACGGAGCCGGCTCGAGCACCACAACGTGGGGCGGTGTCGCGTCGTTGCGGGCGATCGGGGGCAGCCTCATGCCGGTGGCCTTGAACATCCAGGTTGGCGCGGGGACGGGGAGCGAAATCACCGGAGCCGTCACCCTACCGAAGACGACCAACTATTTCGTCGGGGCCGGTGTCAGCGTCAACGTCCCGACACCGGGGATCTCGATAGAGCCCTACCTGTCCGTCTCTAACCGCTGGCACAGCCCATCGGGTGGGTCTACCGAGTCGAACATCGGCTGGGTGCTCGGTGCCAACGTGGGCTTCGGGATGTTCGGCGTACACCTGGCGTACGATTCAGAGAGCTACGGCAGTGGCACCACGGCAGGCGTTTTCGGGATTGGGGCGCATTTCTCGTTGAGTGCTCCCGTAGGTATGTAAGACACAGTAGCTTTGGGGCGCGCCGATCCAACGGCGCGCCCCTTTGCTTCCCGGGAGAACTGTCTGATTGCCCTTGTTGCGCGCGCGGGCCTGGCTACGCTGGCCCTCACGGTAGGCGGCTGCGCCCTGACCTTTGATGCGACAGAGCTGGGTGTCCCCGCGACGCTCGCCGAGTCGGCCCAGGCACCCCCGGAAGGCACGCCGTTCAAGGTGACCAAGCATCCTGTCTACTTCCTGTGGGGCCTCACCGCCGTCTCACGACCGAATGTGGAGGACGTGCTCGTCGGCCAGACCGGCACGGGGGCGCGGATCGCCAACCTGCGGATAAAGGTTCGCACGCGCTTGTCGGATCTGTTTGTTACGGTGCTGACCGTCGGTGTGATCGCTCCGCGGTCGGTGACGTTCGAGGGAGTCGTGGTTCCCCGGTAGGCGTCACCCTTCGACCAGGCTGGCCACGAGCGCGGTCGTGCGCTCAGCCGCCCCGCGACCGCCTTCCACCATCTGTTGCGCCGCTTGTCCCGCCTTGCGCCGGGCGGCCGGGTCGTGATGCCAGACGAGCCACTGCGAATGCAACGGATGGCGATCATGGGCGGGTAACGCCACACCGCCTCCCGTATCGAGCAACAGGGCCGCATCGCGGCTCATCCGCCAGTGCGGACCGAAGACGACCGGCACGCCAAACACGGCGGGCTCGAGGACAGAGTGGAGTCCGGCGCGATGGAACCCACCGCCGACGAACGCGGTGTCTCCCAGCGCGTACAGATCGGCCAGGATGCCTACGCGATCGACGACGATGACAGGCCCGGCCTTCGCGTGCTCGAGCTGCGATAGGCGCACCGGGCGCGGCAGCTTCAGGTTGCGCACCCGCTCGGCGATGCCTGCCAGGTGATCGGGATTCGGCTCATGTGGCGCGAGAATCAGGCGCGCCGTCGGCAGCTGCACCAGTAGGTCGGCGAAGGCGGGAAGGATGACGGTTTCGTCGGAGGGCCAGGTCGAGCCCGCAACGATCGTGAACGCGTTGGGGGCGCTGCCCAGGGCCGCCAAGCGCGCGAAGGGCTCACGCGAGCGATCGAATCGCGCGGCACGCTCGGCGACGCTGTCGTACCGAGTATCGCCGGTGACCGCGATGGCTTCTGCCCTCGCGCCGAGCAGCTCGAGTCGCTGGCCATCCTCGTCGCTGATCGTGCCGATCTGATCGATGGCCGCGTACGCCGCAGCGCCCCATTTCCGCGCCGGCCAGCGCAGTCGCGAGCTGTCCACCGACACGGTTGCGGAAATCAGACCGAGCTTGACCCCGCGACGCGACGCTGCCAGCGTCAGCTCGGGCCACACGTCGAGCTTACTGAAGACGAGCGCCGTCGGTTCCAATGCGTCGAGCACCGCGTTGACCTCCGACGGCCGGTCGAGCGGGAGATAGTCGGCGACATCCACCGGCAGGATCCTCGCGAGTCGTTCGGCGGACGGCGAAAAGAACGTGAACGCGAGCTGCCAGTCGGGATGTTCGGCGCGCAACGCTTCCAAGACCGGCTTCGCCTGCAGTCCTTCGCCCACCGAGGGCGCGTGCATCCAGACGAGTGGGTGCATGGGGTCGCGCTGGGTCGCCGCCCACTTCGCGAGCCGCGCGGTCAGGCCGCGCCGTCCGTCGATCCCGCGGGCCAGTTTCTTTGAGAACTGCGCCATCAAGGGCGCCGCGCGACTGGCCATGTCCACGCTCAGCCGGTATAACAGCGACGGTCGCGAAGCGCTCACTGATTCGGGCGCGTGCGAGTCGTGTAGATGGAGTCGAGAATTCTCACCAGCGGCTCCGGCGTCGAGGGGGCGCCTTGCACCAATCCGCCTTCGATATAAAAGGAAGGCGTCGCGTTCGCGCCGGAGCGCACGGCTCGTCGGGCCTCCTGCTCCACTTCCGTCCGTACTGTCCCGCTGTCGAGACACGCCACCAGCTTCTTGCGATCGACGCCGGCGCGCTGCGCGAGCGCCATCAGCGTCGCGCGCGGCTCGGGGAGCTTGGCCCACTCGGCCTGTCGAAAGAAGAGCACGTCGTGGGTCTCCCAGAAGCGTTTCTGACGGGAGGCGCACATGGCGACTTCTGCCGCTGCCATGGCATTGGGATGAATGCTGACCAGCGGGAGATTAATGAAGACCCAGCGGACCTTGCCAGTTTGGACGAATTGCTTGTCGAGCGCCGGCATGACGTTCACGGTGAACGTGCGGCACGCCGGGCATTGAAAGTCCGCCATCTCGTACACGGTCACGGGCGCGTTCCGCGCGCCCTTGGAGCGCGAGGCGAGCGGATCGTGGGCTTGCTGCGGGATCGATGACGCGAGCGCCGCCCCGAGCCAGATGGCTGGGACCAGGATCGCGACGCGCGCGAGGGGGGCGGGGAGGGACCGGAACCGGGCCAGGCTCAGGGGCCCGATTTGGTCCAGATGGCGATGACTCCGCACTGCGAGTCGGACTTGAGAAACTCCGAGGGCACTTCGCCGGGACTGCGGTAGATCTCGACAGCGATGATGCCGACGGTGGGGAGGGCCGGCGTCGCCGACATGGTGGCAGGCATGCCGTCAATGACCCAGTCGGCGGCGCAAATCCCGCGCGCACCGCGCGTCATCTGGGCGGTGCAGTTTCCCGACCGGCAGTTCAAGCGGACTCCCGGGACGGCGCGAAGCAGGTCGGCCATCGTTGCGGCATTGCGCGTCTGGATCTGATCCTCAGTGATGAAGACGCCTCGGCCGCCGCGGCGCCGCTCCTCAAATTCCCGCAAGCGCCGGCTCGCAAACGAGGGGCGCCCCTCGACAACGACCGGATCGAGGTCGACGCCGAGTGGGGCAACTTCAAAGATGTAATCGACCACCTCCCCGTCCCTGAGCCGCAGCAGCCAGGAGGTCACGCCATAGCCGATCGCGCGCACCTCGAGCAGGTAGGTGCCTGCGGCGAGTCCGGCGTGGGTGAAGCGACCTCCACTGTCGGTCGCCGTCTGGAGCCGGGTCCCGAGGAGGCTGACCGTGGCCCCGGTGAGAGGGAGTTGGGACTGCTGGTCGAGGACCTTACCGATGATCCCGCCGCTTGGGGCCAAGTCTTGCGCCGCGAGGCTGGGAGGCGGAGCGGCTGCCCCCAGGCCAAGCATCACCGTAAGAATGTGGGCTCTACGTGCCATGACCCGGCCGCCGCCACGCGGGAGTATAAGATGATAGGCGCCGGGCGCTGGTTTGCAACCCGTGCACAATTGGCCCTTGACAGGGCCATGCCTCAAGTCGTATAACCGAGGTGGAGGCCTCAGGCCGTCACCTGTACCTCGGGCGTCATGACCGTCACGCTCGTACGTGTAAACCGCCGCGTGAATATTCAGCGGTTTCCCGTCGGGGAAACCGCGCCCTCTTCTCCTGCCACACGTTTTGCTGCCACTCCTTTTACTGCCACTCCTTTTCCCGTTTTACGTGAGGGTGTTTCCATGCTCCAGAAATGTCGTGGCGTTTTCTTCGCCGGGACAGCGGCGCTGGCGTTGTTGCTGGCCGGCCCTCGCACGATCCAGGCGCAAGATGCGGTGATTCGCGGCACCATCACCTCCGATCGAGGTGAACCGGTAGTCGGTGCCAACGTACTCGTCGAAGAGCTGCGGATGGGCGTGCTGACCAACGCACAGGGTCAGTACACCGTGCTCGTCCCGGGCGCGCGCGTGCGCGGGCAGCAGGTCGTCGTGCGCGTGCGGGCGATCGGGTTCAAGCCCAACAGCAAGGCGGTCGTACTGACGCCCGGCGAGCAGGCCCTCGATCTCGTACTGAACTACGACGTGAACCTGCTCGAGGCGATCGTCGTGACCGGTACGCAGGAAGCGACGGAAGCCGTGAAGGTGCCGTTCACGGTGTCGCGCGTCGATGCGGCGCAGATGCCGATACCGGGCTCGAACCCACTGTCGCAGCTGCAAGGCAAGGTCCCGGGTGCGAACATCGTATCGGCGAGCGGCCGGCCCGGCGCGCAGGCGGCGGTGCTGCTCCGCGGTCCGACGTCGATCAACGCGTCCGGCCGCGGCCAGGACCCGCTGTACATCGTGGACGGTGTGATCATCAACGGTGGTCTGCCCGACCTGAACCCGCAGGACATCGAAAACGTCGAAGTCGTGAAAGGCGCGGCGGGTGCGTCGCTGTACGGCGCGCGCGCCGGCAACGGCGTTATCAATATCACGACGAAGTCGGCGCGCAGGAGTCTCGAAGGCGTGAAGTTCAGTCTGCGCAGCGAGGCCGGTGTGAGCGACATCGAGCGCGACTTCGGGCTCGCACGCTACACGGCGCTCGCAACCGACGAAACCGGGTCGCAGTTCTGCGAAGCGGTCACGGGTTTGCCGTTCTGCGCGCGAACGTTCGATTGGGCGACAGAAGCGGCCCGCATCAATAACGCGCCGGGCGACTTCTCGCTCAACCCGAAGGGCTTCCCCATCGATCCGGGATCCACCATCTCGGGCCAGCCGCTGCGCCAGCGGTTCCAGGTGCAGCCATGGCCGACGACGGGATACAACGCGGTCAATCAGCTCGTCACGCCGAAGCCGTTCTTCGAGAACACACTCGACATGACCGGTCGCTTCGGCACGCAGACGCGGTTCTATGCGAGCGTGTCCAACCGGCAGGAAGAAGGCGCAATCCGCTATCTCAACGGATTTACGCGGACGGCCTTCCGCATCAACGTCGATCAGGGAATCGGGACCGACTGGAACCTCGCGGTCCGAACGTCGTATACGCGCAGCACAGCGGACGGGGTCAACCAGGAAGAGGGCGGCAACGCGTTCTTCCGGCTGACGCGCGTCCCGGCGATCGCGAACATCCTCGAGACCGACACACTGGGCCGGCTGTACATCCGGCCGAACCTCCAGGGCGGCGGCTCGCAGAATCAGAATCCGCTGTCCACGCTTTATCAGACGAAGCGGATCGACGTGACCAACCGCTTCATCGGCGGCCTGACGGCGACGTTTGCCCCGACCAACTGGTTCAATCTCGACGCGAACTTCAGCTACGACCTGCGGCGTGGCGCAGGTGAGCAGATCAACGACAAAGGGTTCCGCACCACCTCCTCGAGCACCGCGAACCTCGGCTCGATCCTGCGCGGCACGGTGAACCGCGAGGCGATCAACGGGAGTGTGAACGCGGGGTTCAAGCACGACTTCGGCCCCGACCTGAGGACGCGCTACAGCTTCCGGTATCTGTTCGAGCAGCGGGACTACGACACCCTGAATGCCAACGGGAGCCAGCTGTCGGTCCAGGGCGTGAAGGATCTGGGCAACACGCTGCAAAGCACCCGCGCGACGACGTCCAGCATCCAGCGGATCCGCCAGATCGGGCTGTTCGCCGGGGTGGGGCTCGATTACAAGGGCCGCTACATCCTCGACGCGCTGATCCGCCGCGACGGCAGCTCGCTGTTTGGTCCGGATAACCGGTGGGCGACGTTCGGTCGCGCGTCAGTCGCGTGGCGTGTTGCGCAGGAGCCGTGGTGGTCGATCCCGTCTGTGACCGAGCTGAAGCTGCATGGATCGTACGGCACGGCGGGCGGGTCGCCGCGGTTCGACGCGCAGTACGAAACGTTCAACGTCGGCACCGGCGGCCTGCTCTCACTCGTGACGCTCGGCAACCGCTTTCTGAAGCCCGAGCTACACAAGGAAATCGAGGTGGGCACCGATCTCGAGCTGTGGAATCGCTACGCGCTGAACGTCACCTATTCGCACGCGAATATCAACGATCAGATCCTGCCGGTGCCGGTGTCAGCGTCGACGGGCTTCCAGCGGCAGTGGCAGAATGCCGGTGCGCTCACGAACAAGACGTGGGAGATGTCGCTCAACATCCCGTTGACGCAGCGCCGGGACCTGCAGTGGAACGCGCGCTTCATTTACGACCGCAACCGGTCGGTCGTGACGGCGCTCGACGTGCCGCCGTTCTTCTTCGGCGCGGATCTGCAAGGGACGGGATCGATCTTCCAGGTCAAGGTGGGCGAGCGGCTGGGCACGTTCTACGGGCACCGCTTCATTACGGGCTGCGCCGAGCTGCCCGCGAACTTCCAGTCGCAGTGCGGCGGGCCGAACAGCGCGTTCCAGCAGAACGACGAGGGGTTCCTCGTGTGGGTTGGCGCCGGAAACAATCCTGGCATGGGAATCAGCGACAACCTCTGGGAAACGTCGATCTCCAATCCCTCGAACAACCCGAATCTCACGCCCTGGGGCATTTCCGTGCTGAATTGGGGCGCTCCCATTCTGCTGCGGGATTCGACGCGCGCCGCCCTCAACGTGGCTCTGGGGAACGCTCTGCCCGACTTCCGCTTCGGGATTGCGCAGGACGTTCGTTACAAACGGCTGAGCGTGTACGCGCTGCTCGATGCAGCAGTCGGCCAGAAAGTGTGGAACCAGGGGTTCCACTGGGCGCACCTCGACTTCCTGTCGCATGACGTGGATCAAGCCGGGAAGTCGGTCGAGGCCGCGAAGCCGATCGGGTACTACTGGCGGACATCGCCGGCCGACGGCTTCACCGGCATCGGCGGCTTCTACGACCAGCTGCTGCCGAACAACTATACGGTAGAGGACGCGAGCTACGCGAAGGTCCGCGAGCTGCTCGTGTCGTATCGCATCGGGCCGATCAATCGGTTCGGTGACTGGGAGGTCGCGGTCGTCGGCCGGAATCTGTGGACCATCGCCGGCTATCGCGGATTCGATCCCGAAGTCGGGCTGTCGGGCGGGCAGCAGTTGAACTCACCGGCCTCGGCGGCCATCAATGCCGTGGACGCGTTCACGTTCCCGAACCTCCGCACGTTCACCGTCGGACTGAGCTCGACGTTCTAACGAAAGCAGACCCTGCTCGTCGCCGTGCATGCGCCCGGCGACGAGCAGGGCGAGCGTGCCCTTTTTCTGTGGAGGAGCAAACGATGTCCAAGTTTCGGTTTGTAGCCGGGAGCCTCGTTCTGGTTGGCGTGATGGCCTGTGCGGACGCGCTAGTGGTTGACAACACCAACGATCCTGATCGCGATCGCGCGCTGTCGCGGCCGACCGACATCGAAGCGTTCATCTCGAATACCTACGCGCAAATCCAAAACGCCACGCTGGGCGGATCCAACGACGCCCTGCAGACGCAGCTTCAGGTGATGGGGATGGAGAACACGTCCGCCCTGGCCAATTTCGCGATGGGTCCCCGCGGCGCCATTCCACGCACCCCGATCGAAAACACACGCAACAGCACCGGCGGTGGCGGCAATTATCGCGACTTTCAAGTGCTGCATCGCGCGGCCCGCATGGCGACGATCGGTATCGCGGCGATGAACAAGATCGGCACTCTGGGCTCGCCCGCACAGGACGCCCGGGCCCGCGCCTTCGCGCGGTTCGTACAGGGCGTAGCCTACGGCAACCTCGCGCTCGCCTACGATTCCGCCTCTCTAGTAAGTGAGACCGACGACCCGCAGGCCACGCAGCCACTCTCGGATTACCAGACGGTCATGGTGGCTGCATACCAGATGCTCGACTCCGCCATCGTCATCGCGCGCGCCAGTCCTGGCTCGTTCCCACTCCCCAGTGCCTGGATCAGCGGGAATGCCCTCGACACGACGGGATTCTTCCGGTTGATCCGTTCCTACAAAGCGCGCTTCCGCGCCAGCGTGGGTCGGACGCCGGCCGAACGTGCCGCAGCCGATTGGACGGCCATCATTGCCGACGCGAATGCCGGGATCACCGCAGACTTCAACATCGCGTGCAACCCGACCGCCGGTTGGGACGTAATCTGGCCGGTCCAGGCCTACGCGACGGGCCCCGCTAACTGGCACCAGATGTCGCAGTTCTGGCTGGGTATGGCCGACAGCTCGGGTGGATATGATACGTGGCTCGCTACGGAACCCGCCAACCGTGCCCCGTTCCTCGTCGTCACGCGGGATCGGCGTTTCCCTCAGGGTTCGACGCGCACCGCTCAGATCGGCGACAGCCTCCGGACCGGCTTCCGCACCTTTACCGGATTCCCCTACGTGCGCAACCGACAGGCGGGTGAGGATCAACCTGGCCAGCCGCTCCAGATCTCGATGTATGACTTCTACCGCTCGCGAGCCTTCTTCGTCGCGGGACGGATCGGAAACTATCCCATCATGACTCGGGCCGAGATTCGCTTGCTCGCGGCCGAGGGCTACCTCCGCGCGGGGAACTTTGCCGCCGCGATCGCCCGGATCGACAGCTCCCGTGTTACCAACGGTGGGCTGCCGACTCTCGCGGGGATCCTCGATACGCTGACCGCGATCCCGGGTGGCGTCTCGTGCGTGCCGCGCATTCCCAACGCGGCCGTGGGATTCCAGGCATCCAGGTGCGGCAGCGTCTGGGACGCGATGAAGTGGGAATACCGCATCGAGACGGCCTATGCCGGTTATGGGATGTGGTATTTCGCGGGCCGCGGCTGGGGCGATCTGCCGCAAGGCACGGCCCTCTACTGGCCGGTGCCGTATCAGGAGATGGATACGCGGGCCCAGACTTTTTATTCAGCGGGTGGGGTCGGTGGGGTGGGAGGCGCGCCGAACGGCAATTACGGCCTGTACGCGGGCGGCGTGTACTGAGTATGCGCTGGGTGTCGCTCGTTGGACGACTGTGCGTGGCCGTAGTGGTGCTGCCGGTGCTCGCGGGTTGCTACACGCTCGTTCCTGTCGCTTCTGTGCAGCCCGCGCCCGGCACGAAGATGAGGGTGCTCCTCAATGACGAGGGGCGCATCAATACGGCACAGCAGGTGGGTCCGTACACGATGAGCATCGACGGGCAGTTGGTGCAGGCCAGCGAGTCCAACTACGTGCTCGCCGTGACCGACGTCGTGGACATCCGGGGAGCGCACTCCAAGTGGACCGGAGAGACGGTCCCGCTCCCCAAACGGTATGTGATGACAACGTACGAGCGCCGATTCTCCACCCCCAAGACAGTCGTGCTTCTTGGGGCCGTCACGGCGGGCTTTGTGGCGCTGGTTGCCTCGTTCAATCTGTTCGGATTTGGCGGGAGCAGCGGGGATGGCGGCACGCCGCCGGACCCAAGCGATCAATAGCTGCCCAATCACCTTTCTTCGTGTGAGTGTTGCAATGACTCGATTGCGTTTGTTTGCTGGCTGCGTGGTGGCCCTGGCACTTGGCTGCAAGAAGGATGCGACGTTTCAACAGCCGCTGCCGAACTATGCGCATGTCACGTGGCTCAACGCCGTGCAGGATACGATGCAGCTCGACATGCGGGTGGTCGACATTCCGTCGAACGGCAGCTTCATGGACGCGGACTTCCGCAGCGCGCAGTTCTTCCCGCAACCCATGGAGCCGGGAACCCGTCGCATCAAGGTCTTCTTGAGCAGCACGGTTGATACGATCGCGAAGAAGTTCCTGCTCGATACGACGTATACCTTTGCTGAGGGTGAAAGCTACAGCTTCTACTTCACGGGCCAGGCACGTGCCGGACGTCCGAATCCCGTCCGAGCGCTGATTACCAATCTGAGCGGCGTGAACCCCGGTCCGGGGCAGTTCGCGGTTCGCGTCGTGAATCTGGCTCCCACGCTCGGCTGGGCGCTGGCCGGCACGCTCCCCGATACCTCAGCTCCACCCGATGTGCATATCCTCGCGGCGAATGCGGTACCGGGGACACCCGCGGCCGCCAGCTTCGCCTACGGCTCCGCGTCGGGGTATGTCGTCCTCGACACCGGTGCGTACTACATCGCGCTGACCGCGCCCGGAGCTGTGGCGCCCAAAGCGGTTGTCGGAACGGTCCCGCCCGGAATTTCGGCGAGTGCAGGATCGTCCGCCCTCGCCGGATCACGCATCGGGGGATCGGTGATCACGGCGATCATCGTGCCCCACTCCGACACGTTGAGCCCCGCTCCGAAATCGCGGGCCGGACGGGGCGCCCCACTAGCCACCGATACGTCGGTTGCCGAGGCCGCCCGCCGCATCAGTCGCAGCGGCGACACGGTGACCGTTCAGGTAGGATCGATTCGGCAACTCGTCAATCGTCGCGGGCCGGGCGGTGTGGTCCTGGCCGACACAACATTGAGCCGGACGGGGACCGGAGCGGCGTCGACCGTCACCGTCGGGCACTCGCTCCTCGTGGAGAACGCCGGTCAGGCCGAGTACAACGGCTGGCAGAATGTGATGGGCATCGCGGATACGCTCATTTGCAGCCCGTCAGATCCGGCGGACGTCACGTACGGGCCGACCCGCCGCTGCGCGCCGCCCCCCGCCAGTGATACCGTTGCCAGCCGGGACACGGCGGTCACACGCTTCCGGTTCCAGTATCGCATTATCGGCGCCCCAGCGACCCCCGGCACGGGTGCCGTGACATATCGCATGTACGGGAGCACCAACACGGCCACGGATTTCGTAATTCCGCAGATTGTGTTTGTCGTAGACAAGCGTCCCTGATTCTCGGACGGATCAACGAAACGCCGCCGCAGTAACCGCGGCGGCGTTTCTCTTATTGGATGGGCCGCCAGCGCGGCAGGCCGTCGGCCTGAAAACCGCTGGTGATACGTATCGGGTTGGATCCGTCCGCATTCGTCACCCAGAGATCGCCCCCTTGCTCGTACACGATCCGAGTGCCATCGGGTGACCAGCTCGGCGCTCCCGATCGGGGGTTGGAACTCGTGAGCTGCACGGGATTCGAGCCGTCGGCGTTCATCACCCAGACCGCAAAATCGATCGCGCGATCGGATTGGAATGCGATCTTCGAGCCGTCCGGCGACCACGCGGGCAGCAGGTCGATGCTGGAAGCGTTCGTCAGATTGGTGGGATTCGTTCCATCCGCGTTCATGACGTAGATCTCGTCATTGCCATCGCGGTCTGTCGCGAACGCGATCTTGGTCCCATCCGGCGACCAAGCCGGCTGTGCGTCCGCGCCGGAGCTGTGGGTGAGGCGCACGACGTTCGCGCCGTTTGGCTCCATGACGTAGAGCTGGGGATTCGTATCGCGACTCGATACGAAGACGATCTTCGTGCCGTCGGGCGACCAGGCGGGATGAAGGTTACTGGTCGTATCGATGACGTGGTTGGTGATGGGGTCTCGAGCGGGGTCGGGGAAGGTCAGCTGACTCAGGTTGCTCCCGTCGGAATTCATCACATAGATCTGAAAGCGCGCCGTGTAGGTCGTATCGATGATCCGATCGCTCATAAACGCGATCTTGAACGTATCGGGCGACCACGCAGCCCAGTGGTCGAGGGCGAAGCTCGTGGTGAGCTGCTCGAGATTCGTGCCTCGAAGGTCCATGGCATAGACGTCTTGGAGCTGGTTGGCCGCGCGCGTGAAGATGATGCGCCCAGGACCGGGATCGGGGCCCGGTTCACTGGATTGGCTGCACGACGCGAGACTGAGGGCCAGGGTGAGTGCGCGGACTGCCGCGACGGAAACACGCAAGGGACGGCTCCCGGAAGGGTCGCCGTGGAAGGTAGGAGCGGAAGGGCGGCCGCGACAAGGTCTGGTGCCGACGTGGGGGGCTTCCCTTGCGGCGGTACGACAGGTGGAACAGTATAGAGATGCTCCCGGCGCAAACCGTCACTCCTCACCCGTCATGTGGAGGCGCCAATGGATCAGATTTCCGTTCGCTGCGTTCTTCATCTCCAGCGCAACATCATCATTCCCGGCCGATGTAGTCGGTAGCAGACACCGCCGGCTCTCATCCAACTAGTCTTTCGCGTTCCCACAAATCTGCTTGAGGGGAAGGCAACTATGCGATTTACGATTCGAGATCCAATCATTCGTCAGTTCGCCGTCTGGGCGGCGCTGGCCGTCGGTCTGCTCGTCACGGCGTCCGTGGCGGCGGCGCAGGGGGTCGGCACGATCCGCGGCACGGTGGTCGGGCGCGACAGTCGCGCAGGGGTCGCCGGCGCGCGCGTGCTGTTGACCGGCACGAACCGCAGTGCGCTCGCGGACCAGGACGGACGCTTCCGTATCGTCCAGGTCCCCGCCGGGAGCTACGAGCTCATCGTCGCCACGATCGGGTACGGAGCAGCGGCCCAGCAGGTCACCGTGGCGGCGGGCGATACCGCCACGGTGGAGTTCACACTCGCTCCGGTTGCGGTCCCGCTCGAGGCCGTCACCGTAACGGCCACTGGCGAGCAGCGGATCAAGGAGATGGGGAATGTTGTATCCACGATCGACGCCGATTCGATCGTGCAGCTTTCGGTCATCTCCGATTTCGCCACCTTGCTCAATAGTCGTACGCCGAGCGTGCAGGTCATTCCCAGCTCCGGCACCTCGGGCACCGGCGCCAGGGTCCGGATTCGCGGCTTGAGCAGCGTCTCACTCTCCAACGAGCCGATCTACTACATCGACGGCGTTCGCACCGAGAGCGGCTCGAACTCGCTCACCGTCGGCACGGGCGGCCAATCGTTCTCGCGCATCAACGACATCAATCCGGACGAGATTCAGGACATCGATATCGTGAAGGGCCCGTCGGCGGCGACGCTGTACGGCACGCAGGCGGCCAACGGCGTGGTGCGCATCACGACGCGTCGCGGCCTCCAGGGTCGACCGCGGTGGAATTTCTATGCCGAGGGCGGCGTCCTGAACGACAAGAACACCTACCCGACGAACTACTTCAGCTGGGGCCGGCTGCGCAGCAACAACAACACGGTGCAATGCCTGCTGCCCGCCTCGGCGTTGCCGGTGGCGGCCACCGGCGCGTGCGTCATCGACAGCCTCACCTCCTTCAACGTGCTTCAGGACGACAGCTCCTCGTTCTTCGGCACCGGATACCGTGGCCAGCTGGGCCTGCAGGTTTCGGGTGGCAGCGAGAATGTCCAGTACTTCGTCTCGGGTGAACTGGAGAACGAACTCGGTCACTACCGGATGCCTGCGTCCGAGTACGGGCGGATCACGACTGAACGCAAGGTCAGTGAGCTTCCCTACGAGCAGTATCGGCCGAACGAGGTCCAGAAGGTGAGCCTCCGGACCAACCTGAATGCTCAGCTTGGCCCCAAGGCCGACATCGCGGCGAACGTCGGGTTCGTCCAGAGCGCTTCCCGCCTGCCGCAGAACGACAACAACGTTACGGGGATGTTGCCCAGCGGATTGTTCGGCCGCGGCTTCCCAGGTACGCGGACAGGATTCGGCAGTCAATGGGGTTTCTCATTGCCCGGCGAGGTATTTGCAATCACGGTGAACCAGGATATCACCCGGTTTACGGGATCGCTGAACGGCAATTGGCGGATCACACCGCAGATCGCGGCGCACGCGACGGTGGGCGTCGATCACACGAACCGGGTGGACGAGCTGACACAGCTCCGCGATCAGGGGGCGAATTTCTCCACCTTCCGGCGCGGCCGCCGCCAGGACAACCGGTTCAGCATCAATCAATACACCGTGGATCTCAGCGGCACGGGGAGCTATGCGCTCACGCCGGTCGTCCAGGGTAGGACGACGGTCGGTGTGCAGTATCTCCGCGATTACTTCTGGGGCGTAAGGGCTCAGGGTCTCGAACTGACTCCCGGCGGCGAGACAACCGGCGCGGGGTCCATTCCATCCACCAGCGAGGAGACGACCGAGTCAATTACGCTCGGAGCGTATGTCGAGCAGGTCGTAGGGTGGCAGGATCGCCGGTTCTTTACCGCTGCGCTGCGTGTCGATGACAACAGCGCGTTCGGTAAGGACTTCGCCGCGGTCGTATACCCCAAGGTCCAGGCGTCGTGGGTCATTTCGGATGAAGACTTCTTCCCGGCGTCGCTGGCGGGGAATAACGTCCGCCTCCGTGTCGCGTATGGGCAGTCGGGACGGCAGCCCGGCTCGACGGACGCCACGCGATTCCTCCAGCCCGCCACTGCGGCGATCAACGGTACGGACCAGGGGGGATTGATCGTAGGTGAGTTGGGCAACACCGAGCTCAAGCCTGAACGCACCAGCGAGCTCGAGATGGGGTTTGACGCGGGATTTCTCCAGGGCCGTGGCCGCCTCGAGTTTACCTACTACAACCGCTTGACCAAGGACGCGCTCGTCAACCGGCCGCTTCCGCCCTCGTTGGGTCAGTCACCGAGTGTGTTCCAGAACATCGGCTCGGTGGCGAACAAGGGCATTGAGGGTATGGTCTCCTACGGCAGAGAAATCTCAAGCACGTTCGGGTTCGACGTGTCGGTTGGCGGCTCGTGGAACACGAACGAGCTGAAGACCCTGGGTGAAGGCGTCTCGCCGATCATTCTGGGCCGCATCCGCCACGTTCCGGGATACCCGTTGTTCGGGTACTGGGATCGGCCGATCCTGGGCTACAACGACCGGGACGGGGACGGCCTCATTGAGTTCAGCACCGACACGTCTTTGACCGAGATCATGGTCGGCGACACGGCCGTGTACCTCGGTTATTCGATCCCGCGGACGCAACTGCTGTTCAACATGGGTGTCACGATGTTCCGCAACAGGCTGCGCCTGGGCGGGGTGCTCGACTATCGGGGCGGCTTCAAGCAGAACAACTTCACCGAGTATTTCCGGTGCACATCTTCGGCGGCGAACAACTGCGACGCCGTCAACGACCCGAACGCATCGCTCGACATGCAGGCCCGCGCGATTGCCGCCCGGACGCCGCAGTTCGGCGCCACCGCAGCAGGCTACATCGAAGATGCGAGCTTCCTGAAGCTGCGGGAGGTGTCGTTCGCGTACACCGCCCCCGCGACCTGGGCGCGCGCTGTGCGCGCTTCCACGTTGGGTTTCGTCATCGCGGGTCGCAACCTGGCGACGTGGACGAATTACAGGGGGATTGACCCGGAGCTGAATGGTAACGGGCAGTCCGACCAGCCTATTGACTTCCTCACTCAGCCCCCGGTGCAGTACTGGACGTTCCGGGTCAACGTCGGCTTTTAAGGGGGCGACAACCATGACTACGACATCGATCAACGTGATCCGGCGAGCGTCCCTGCTGGCACTTGTCCTAATGGCGTGCTCGCCCGAGAAGATCCTCGACGTGCAGGATCCCGATATCATCGACCCCAAGAACGCCAATTCGCCGTCGGGTGCGATCGCGCTCCACGCGGGCGCGATCGGTGAGTTTTCGTTCGCCATCGTCGGGGACAATGGCGGCACCGAAGGTCAGATTCTCGTCGGCGGACTGATGACCGACGAGTACATGCACTCGGGCACGTTCCCGACGCGGCTCGAGTACGAGCAGCGGAAAACGCTCGAGGACAACGGGACCCTGACGGGTGTGTTCCGCAACCTCCAGCGAGCCCGTTGGCTGTCGGAGGAGGCGATACCGAGGCTGCGGGCCTTTTCACCTACACCCGCGTCCCGCGTGGCCGAGATGTTCGCGCTGGCGGGACTGACCTATGTGTTTGCGGCGGAGACGTACTGCTCGGGCGTGCCGTTCAGCGATCCGGACGGGACGCCGCCCGAGGGCATCCCGCTCACCACGACTGAGATCCTCGACACCGCGATCGCACGGTTCGATTCGTCCCTCGCTGTGACGGCGGACTCCTCCGCCACGATCCGAAACCTGGCTCGGGTGGGGCGGGCACGGGCGCTGCTCAACAAGGGCGATTTTGCCGGCGCGGTCGCCGCCGTGGCGGGCGTGCCCAGCGCGTTTGTGTACAACACGACCCATACGACCACCACGGGTCGCCAGAACAACGGCGTGCACTTTTTCAACTGGCTGTCACGGCGCTGGTCCGTAGCGGACACGCAGGGGATCAACGGTCTGAACTTCCGTTCGGCCAACGATCGGCGCGTGCAGTGGGTCTTTGACTCCAATGCCGCGAACCCCACCGGACGGGGCTTTGACGCCTCCACCAGGCAGTTCAACCTCCTCAAGTACCCGGCCCGCACGACCCCCACGCCGATCGCATCGGGGCTCGAAGCCCGGCTGATAGAGGCAGAGGCTCAGCTCGCCGGTAATCCCGGCGGCTGGCTCACGGCGCTCAACACCCTCCGGTCCGACACGCTGTTGGTCAAGCCAGCGCTGCCGGCGCTCGCCGATCCGGGCACACAGGTCGCCCGCGAGGACCTCCATTTCCGCGAGCGCGCTTTCTGGCTGTTCGCCACGGGTCACCGCCTGGGTGATCTACGACGTTTGATTCGTCAGTACAATCGCACCGAAGACGGCGTCTTCCCGACGGGCCTGCACTTCAAGGGCGGGCTGTACGGCGACGACGTGAACCTGCCGGTGCCGTTCTCGGAGCGTAACAACCCCAACTTCACGGGGTGCCTCAACCGCGGCGCCTGATCAGAGCGTCCGCGAGATAAACGCGAGGGGGAGCCGTCACGGGCTCCCCCTCGACACGTTAGGGACCCATCGCGTCAGCGCGTGCGAATGGAGATCACGCCGTTGTTCGCGTTGGTGCCGTAGTAGGTCGTCGCGCTGATCCCGCTGAACACTTCGATCGAATACAGGTCTGTTGCGGGGATCTGCTCGAGCACCCGGATTTCGGTCAGCTGCACGCCGTCGAGGAGGACAATCGGACGATCCGACAAGTTCATGCTCGACCGTCCCCGGTGATCGATGCGGAGCGGCGTGCCGTTGCCCGTTTCCCGAAAGGTGTAGTTGGTGACGGTGCGACGCAGGGCCTCCCAGGCCGTGGTCGCGCCACTCGCGGCGATTTGCTGCTGGCTGATCACGGTGGAGCCGGCGCTCTGGGGGCGCTGCTCGCCGTCGGTTTGCGGCCGCGCGGCCCCGCAGGCGGGGGCCGCTGCGGGAATCATCAGCGTGGCGAGTGTCGCGAGTGAGACGAGGGAGCGAGTCGGCATGAACGCCTCGACCATGGGGCCTGCCGGTAATTAGCGCGCCGGTAGGGAACGAGTCAAGCACAAGCGGCGACCATCTTCGGTCGCCGCTGTAGAGAAACCGTTTCCACCGAGTCGATCAATCCACGATAGCATCCGGCAGCACGTACTTCATCGGATCGACGGGGCGGCCGTTGACCCACACTTCGTAGTGCAGGTGCGGACCCGAGGAAATGCCGGTCGAGCCGACGAGCGCGACCTTTTCACCCCGCTTTACACGCTGGCCGCGCACCACGAGAGTCTTGGAGAGGTGCGCGTAGCGCGTCACCAGACCGTACCCGTGGTCGATCGTCAGCATGTTGCCGTATCCCTCGACCCACGAAACCTGCGTGACGAGGCCGGCGGCCGGCGATTCGATCTCGGAGCCCATCTTGGCGGTGACGTCGATGCCCTCATGCGGGCGCGCCAGGTGCAGAATCGGGTGCACGCGCTCGCGCGCGAAGGCGCTCGTCAACCAACCCTTGGTCGGCATGATCGACGGCAGCGCGGCGTAGCGCGTGCGTTGGCGCGATGCTGAGTCGTATGCTTCGTGGAGGGACCGCACCAGGATGTTGGCGCGGCGAGTCAGCTGATCCATATCGACGCGGGCGGCGATCGCCTGCGCCCCGTTCGTGCCGAGCGTCGAGAGGCTATCGCGCTCACGCCACTGGCCACTCGGTCCGCCGATGCCGCCCTGTTGCACGTCCTTGTCGACCGGCGAGAGACCGGCGAGCAACCGCAGCGCCTGCTCGCGCTCGCTGAACACGTTCATGGTGTCACGGAGTCCCGCAAGCCGCTCGCGCAGGCGTTGGATTTCGCTGGCGAGCAACGTATTCTCGCGCTCGAGCGCGCGACTCCTTGTGACGTTCACGCCCCGCGACAATGCGGTGCCGCCAAGGACGAGGAACAGCAACGCGAGCAATCCGCCGATACCGACGAGGGCCTTGACGACCGTCTGCGATACTTCCACGGCGCGGGATGCACCCGATCCGTGGGGGACCAACATGACGGTCCAGCGCCGCTCGGCCTGCTTACGTTTCATGGCCATGAAACATACGCCTCGGCGCGTAACCTCGTCAAATCACGAAATGTGCGCTACGTCACGTTTGTGCGGCCGGACGGCTAGGCAGCGACGGGTTTCGGGAACAGCGGGGTGGGCTTGGAGACTCTCCGTCCCCCGACGGCAAGTTTCGCGAGGTCGGACAGAAAAACGTTTCCGACCGGCCACTGGGGACTGCTCCGGCTCACGGGAACGAAGTCCAACGAGCTCCAAATCTCTGCGACTTTCCCTGGAATAAATGGCGCCGCGAGGATTGCGAGTCGTACGATCGTGCGAACGAGTTGCGCGAGTACCGTATCGAGGTCCGCATCCCGTTTTTCTTTGACGAGTTTCCACGGCGCGGTTTCCTCTATGTACCGATTCGCGCGAGAGGCAAGCTCGATTATCAGCGCGGCCCCTTGTTGCAGGTCCAAGGCGTCCATTGCTGCCGCATAGGAACGGACCGTCTCCTGCCCGGCGCGTTCGAGTGACGAATCGGCTGCATTGTCATCAGGGACGATGCCCCCACGGTACCGGTGGATCATGGAGAGCGATCGCGACATGAGATTGCCAAATGTGTCGGCGAGATCGGCGGTGTAGCGCGCATCAAAGCGGTCCCAGCTGAAATTGCCGTCGTTTTCGAATCCGACTTCACGTAGCAGGAAGTAGCGGAGCGCATCGGCGCCGTAGCGCTCGATCGCGGCGCCCAGGCTCACCGCGGTGCCGGCCGTCTTGCTCATCTTCGCGCCTTCCCACTGCACGTAGCCGTGAGCCCAGACGAGCGTCGGGAGCTCGAGCCCCGCGGCGAGCAGCATGGCCGGCCAGATCACACAATGGAAGCGCGTGATGCCTTTGCCGACGACATGCAGGTCCGCCGGCCAGAGGCGCTCATAGCCGGGCTCGGGGAAGCCGGTCGCCGAGAGGTAATTGATGAGTGCGTCGAACCAGACGTAGACCGTCTGCTCGGGATCGCCGGGGAAGGGAATACCCCACTGCTGCCGCTGGCGCGAAATAGAAACGTCCTGCAATCCATCCTCGATCAGCCGCACGACCTCGTTCCGCCGGATCGCGGGTTCGACACGGAATTCGTTGCTCTCGATGAGCTGGAGCAGCTGCCGGCCGTAGGCGCTGAGCCGGAAGAAGTGATTCCGTTCCCTGGTTTGTATCAGCTCGAGGGTGGGATGCTCGATGCAACGGCCGTCGGCTATCTGCGCCGGCTGCTTGAATTCCTCGCAGCCGGTGCAGTACAGCCCTTCGTAGTCGGCGACGTAGAGATCGTCGGGCCGGCGCTGCTGGATACGCTCGAGGAGTGCCACCACGCCGCGCCCGTGACGCGGCTCGGTGGTGCGAATCCAGTCGTCGTTGCTGCATTCGAGCCGGCGCCAGTAGTCGGCGAACGTCTGTGCCATGCGATCGACCCATTCGCGCGGGCTGACGCGCGCGCGCGCGGCCGCTTGGATGACGGACTGACTGTGCTCATCCATCCCCATGAGGAACTGCACCTCATCGCCGCACAGGCGCCGATAGCGGGCGATGCAGTCCGCGCCGACCTTCTCGAGCGCGTGTCCCAGATGCGGATCGCCATTGGAGTAGTCGATCGCCGTGGTGAGATAGTACTTCGAACCCGTCACTACGCGTGCAGCTGTTCGAGTGTGACGACGCGCGTCGTCCCGGCGTCGGAACGGAGCATCACGCGTTCGCGAAAGATGTCGACCGACACGACGCGCTCGATCCCCTCGGACGTGCGGACCGTTTTCCCTTCTTTGGGAAAGCGCTTGCGCTGCTCCACGTAGAAATCGTGCTCGTAGTGCAGGCAGCATAACAGCCGCCCGCAGGGACCGGAGATCTGCACGGGATTGAGCGACAGCCCTTGCGCCTTGGCGAGCGACAGGCTGACGGGCCGTCCTTCCGGCAGCCAGCTCGAGATGCAGAGCTGCCGGCCGCAGCGGCCGATGCCATCGAGGCGCCGGGCCTCGTCGCGCGCGCCGATCTGCCGCAGCTCGATGCGCGTGCGGAACAAGCCGGCCAGGTCGCGCACCAGCGCCCGGAAGTCCACGCGCTGCTCGGCGGTGAAATAGATCGTCAGCTTGCGCTTGTCCCACTGCCATTCGGCGTCGGAGACTTTCATCGGGAGGGAATGCTGGCGGACGCGATCGCGCACAACGCGGCGCACTTCTTCGTCGTTTTCGCGCAGCTGTGTGGCGGTCTTGCGGTCTTCGTCAGTGGCCTTGCGAAGAACTGGCCTGAGGGCCTCGGGGCTGGGGCCTTGGGCCTGGGAACTGCCCGAGTCCCCAGGCCCCAGGCCCGAGGCCCCACAGTTACCACAGCGCTCGCACTTCTTCGCAGCGACGGCCCCCACAGCGGAGACCACGCCAAAGTCCTGCCCGCGCTCGACCTCTACGATGACGCCATCGTCAACGCGGAGAGCGTCTTCGGACGGCCAGCTGAAATATTCGCGCCGGTTCCCTTTGAACCGGACTTCCAAGACATGCGTCAAATCACTTCTCGGTCAGCGCACCCATGGAAAGGTACTTTTCTTCCCGGCGTTTGAGGAGCTTGTCGACCCGGTATTTGCGCAGTTGACCGAGATGCCGCTGCAGGGCGTCGCCGAGCGCCGCGGCCGCGGCTTCGGGGTCCGAGTGTGCGCCGCCCGCCGGCTCGGGAATGATCTCGTCGATCACGCCCAGGTTGAGCAGGTCTTGGGCGGTAATCTTGAGAGCCTCCGCGGCGCGCTCACGCTGGCTGGCATCCTTCCATAGAATCGCGGCACAACCTTCCGGCGAGATCACGGAATACACCGAGTTCTCGAGCATCAACACACGATCGGCGAGCCCGACCGCGAGCGCCCCGCCCGAGCCGCCTTCGCCGATGACCGCAGTAATGATCGGGGTTTGCAGCGACGCCATTTCGATCAGACTGCTCGCGATCGCCTCGGCTTGGCCGCGCTCTTCCGCGCCGAGGCCCGGGTACGCGCCGGGCGTATCGACAAGCGTGACGACGGGGGCGCCGAATTTGGCGGCAAGGCGCATCAGCCGCATCGCCTTGCGGTAGCCCTCGGGATGGGCCATTCCGAAGTTGCGATAGAGGTTGTCCTTGGTGTCGCGACCCTTCTGATGGCCGATCACCATCACGCTGGTGCCGTCCAGCCGCGCCCAGCCGCCGACAATCGCCGGATCGTCGCGGTAGAGGCGGTCACCGTGGAGCTCGACGAAATCAGTGAAGACCGTGTTGACGTAGTCGAGCGGATAGGGACGCCGGGGGTGCCGGGCGACCTGCACCCGCTGCATCGGGGTCAAATTGCGGTAGATCTCGACGCGCAGCGCGGCCAGCTGGTCTTCCAGCGGCTTGATATTCTTCGCGAAATCGGGTTTTTCGCCGGCGACGCGCTTCAGCTCCTCGATCTGTTTTTCCAGCTCGAGCAGTGGGCGTTCGAAATCCAGGGTATATGTCGCCATCAAGGTCTATGGTTCGACGTATTGTTTTTCACACCCTAAAGGGTGTGCTCGGCAGACGTTGTCCTAAAGGACAGCCTGGGAAACCTCACGCCCGTACCAACGTCACCCCATCGGGACCAACAATCTCCCGTAATGCCGCCAGCAGATCGTCGGCCGCATCCACCCGGAACGAGCGACTGCGCAACCGCACCGTCTCACTGCCGGAGCCGTTGCCCCCGGTCCACTCGAGGAACACCGGGGTCGGCCCCGGATGGGCCGCACACAGCGCGGCAATCGCACGCGCGGTCTCGGGATCGGGTCGCCGGCTCATCGTCCAGCGGAGCGCGAGACCGATCGCACCAGCCGGTTTCAAATCGTCGAGCAGGCGGACCGCATCGACAATAAATGGCGCCTGTTCCTCACCGCGGTCGCGCGCGATATAACCGCCGGTGAGGAGGTAGGCGCCATCGGCGCGAATCACGCCGTTGAGCTTGGCCCACGACTCCGGAAATACCAGCGCCTCCGCTGACCCGTGGAAATCCTCCAGTGTGAGGCGCGCATATTCGGCGCCGGACTTCTTCGAAATTTGCCGCTTCACCACAGTGACGACCGCCGGGATGGTCACCTTCTGCTCGCTCCACATCCCCAGCGTGGCGGTCGTGCGCGTCCCGAAAAGCTCTACCTCCGTGTGGTACTTGGCGAGGGGGTGCCCGGAGATGAAGAAGCCGAGCACGGCCTTTTCGCGCGTCAGGCGCTCGTGCTCGCTCCAGGGGGGGATATCCGGAAGCTGGGCCTCGGGGCTCGGGGTTGGGGCCTCGGCTCCAAAGAGCGCGTGCTGCCCGGAAAAACGCTCCTGCTGGCGGACCTGCGCTTCGCTGAAGGCATGATCGAGAGCAGCAACGAGCTGGGACCGTTCGCCTCCCAGCGAATCGCATGCGCCTGCATCGATCAACGATTCGATCACCCGCTTGTTGCACAGCCGCAAGTCGATGCGGTCGCACAACTCCACGAGCGATCGGTAGGGCCCGTCCTTTCGACCCGCAATGATTGAAGCGATTGCGCCCTCCCCGACATTGCGGACGGCGCCGAGTCCAAAGCGAATCCGCTGTTCGCCTACGACCGTAAACTTGTAACCCGACTCGTTGACGTCCGGCGCCAGGACCTGAAGCCCAAGCTCGCGCGCCTCGTTGATGTACTGCACCACCCGATCGGTGTTGCCGATTTCCGACGACAACAGCGCGGCCATGAACTCGGCGGGGTAGTGCGTCTTGAACCAGCCGGTCTGGTAGGACAGGATCGAGTACGCGACCGAGTGCGACTTGTTGAAACCGTACCGGCCGAACGTCTCGATCTGCGCGGCGATTTCCTCGACCGTGCGTTTGTCGTGACCGCGGGTGATCGCGCGCTTTACGAAGTTGGCGAGCTCTTCCTGGATCAGCTCCTTGATCTTCTTCCCGACCGCCTTGCGCAGCACGTCGGCTTCGGCGAGCGAATAGCCGGCCAACGCGCTGGCGATGCGCATCACCTGCTCCTGGTAGACGATCACGCCATACGTCGGCGCGAGAATCTCCTCGAGCGCTGGAAGCGGATAGCGGACCTTCTCGCGGCCCAGCTTCCGGTTGATGAATACGAGATGCATCCCGGTATCGAGCGGCCCGGGGCGAAGCAGGGCGTTCGTCGCGACCAGGTCGTCGAAGCGGTCGCATTTCATGTTTCGCAGACAATCGGTCGCGAGCGGTGATTCAAACTGGAAGATGCCGGCGGTCCGGCCCGACCGGAGCAATGCGTACACCTTGGGATCGTCGAGATCGGGGCGCTCGAGATCGATCGTGACGCCGTGCCGCTCCCGAACCATGTTTGCGGCATCATGCAGCACGGTCAGCGTCTTGAGACCGAGCAGGTCGATCTTCAGCATGCCGACCTGCTCGAGCCCGATCATGTCGTACTGCGTGATGATCGCGTCGGCGTCGGTCTTGGAGTCGGGGGCCGTGCAGACCGGGACGTAATCGGTGAGCGGTCCTGGCGCGATCACAACTCCGGCGGCGTGGACGGAGGCGTGCCGCGCGAGTCCCTCGATCCTGGCTCCCAGATCCAGCACTTTGCCGATGCGCTCGTCCTGCGCGGCGGCGGCTTTGACCTCTGGCACCTTCTCGCGCGCTTCCGCCAGCGATACGCTGAACGCGGGGCCGGATGGGATCAGCTTGGTGAGCCGCTCCACGTCGCCCATTTCGACCCGCAACGTTCGCGCGACATCGCGAAACGCGGCACGCGCCTTGAGCGTCCCAAAGGTGATGATCTGGCCGACCGACCCGCGGCCGTACCGCTCCCGTGCGTACTCGAGCACCTCACCGCGCCGCTCGAAACAGAAATCGAGATCGATATCCGGCATCGAGATGCGCTCGGGGTTGAGGAAGCGCTCGAACAGGAGATCGAACTGGAGCGGGTCGACGTTGGTGATGCGCAGCGCGTAGGCGATCAGCGAGCCGGCCGCCGAGCCGCGCCCCGGTCCCACCGGAATGCCGCGATCGCGCGCAGCCTTGATCAAATCGTACACGATCAGGAAATAGCCCGCGTAGCCCGTTCTGGTAACGACGTCGAGCTCGTACTCGAGCCGCTGCTCGACGGCGGCGGGCAGTGGATCGCCATAGCGTTCGGTCGCGCCCTTGCGTGCCAAATGCACCAGCAGGTCGCGGTCCGTCGCGAACTCCGCGGGGCGGGGATACTGCGGCAGGAAATAGCGCTTCTCGAAATCGAACTCGCACAGCTCTGCGACGCGTGCGGTTTCGGTCAGCACGTCCGCCCGCTGGCCGAACAGCTCGCGCATCTCCTTTTCCGACTTGACGTAGCTTTCCTGGCCGAAGAAGCGAAAGCGTTTCGGGTCGTCGAGGTCCTTGCCCGTGCCGATCGCCAGCAGCACATCGTGCGCTTCGGCGTCTTCCCGCTTCAGATAATGGGCGTCGTTGGTCGCGGCGAGCGGCAGGCCCAGCTCGGCGGCGAGACGGAACATCCCTTCCGTGACGAGCTTCTCTTCGGGCAGGCCGTGGTTTTGAACCTCGAGCCAGAAGCCGTTCGGCCCAAACGTGCGGGCAAACCACTCGGCGCTCGCCTTGGCGGCTTCGTAGTTCCCCTGCCGCAGATACAACGCGATCTCGCCCGAGAGGCATGCGGCGAGCCCCACAATACCGTCGTGGTGCTGCTCCAATACCTCCTTGTCGATGCGCGGCCGGCGGTAATAGCCCTCGAGAAACCCAATGGACGAGAGCTTGATCAGATTCTGATAGCCGGTCCGGTTCTTGGCGAGCAGTACCAGGTGAGAGTACGGCGCACCGCCCGGCGCGTCCGGAGACGGCTTCTCGCGTGCATGCCGGCTCCCGAACGCGAGGTACGCCTCGAACCCCAGGATGGGCCGGATTTTTCGCGCTTTGGCTTCGGCGTAGAACGACCACGCGCCGTACAGGTTGCCGTGATCGGTGATAGCCAGCGAATCCATGCCCAGCGCCTGCACCCGATCCAGCAGATCCGGGATCCGGTTCGCGCCGTCGAGGAGAGAGTACTCAGTGTGGGTGTGGAGATGAACGAACGGCATGGTTACGCCGCTGAATCTGCCGTATCTTGCGCGCTCATGCAATGGCTGTTGCTCGCAGTCACATTCGTCGTCACCGCGATCCTCCAGCGATTCGCTCGCGCCATGGGGACGGGCGGACAGTTGCCGGTCGAGGCCCGCGCCACTTTATCGCTCGGCCTGCTGTTGCTGGCGGCCTATGTCGGAGGGACGCTCGCGCAACGAATCCGGTTGCCGCGCATCGTCGGCTATCTGCTCACCGGCTTCGTCGCGGGACCACCATGGCTGGGTCTGATTCGCGTCGACGAGCTGCAAGCCTTGAGCGTCATTTCCACCAGTGCGTTGGCGGTCCTGGCGTTCGCCGCCGGATCGATGCTCACGATCGATGCATTCCGCGGACAGAGTCGAGGCGCACTGCTGCGTGTGACCGCGGGCGCCACGGCCGTCCCATTCCTTCTGGTTACGCTTGTCACACTCACGGTCAGTCCCTGGTTTCCTCTGACTGCGCACCAGCCATTTCGCGATGCCCTCGTCGTGGCGCTCGTGCTTGGCGCCTTCGCCGCGACCGCGTCTCCTACGATCACGTGGGCGGTGATTCGAGACGTCGATGCCCAATCTCGTGGGCCGTTGTCACGGACCGTGCTCGACGTCTCGATCGTGCAAACCCTCGTGGCTGCGGCGTGGATCATTGTCGTCCTGGCAATCGCGAGCGTGGTGGCCAGCGATGGTGCAGTCGTGCCGGGAAGTGCGGTGCGGGCGCTGGTGCATCTGGTCGGATCCGTCGGGACAGGCGCCGCGCTCGGTCTCGCGCTTGCCCAGTACCTCCGCCCCGGTTCGGCACCGGGCGCTTGGTTGGCCGGGAACATGCGCGTCGCGTGGCTGCTTCTTGGGCTTGCTTTCATTATTGCTCAGATTGTCCGGTTGACCGGACTCGGCGCCGTTGTGATAGGTCTCACAGCCGGGTTTACGCTGCGGAGCGCGGCCCCGGCCGCGCACGAGGGGCTCAATGGTGAGCTTGAACGGTGCGCGGTTCCGGTCAATGTCGTATTTTTTGCACTCGCGGGGGCAGCGCTCAGTTTCAATTCACTCGATGAGCTGAAGCTGTGGCCATGGGCAATTCTGCTTGTTGCCCTGCGGATCAATGGATTGCGCTGGGGGCTTCAACTGGCTGGACGAAGCCGGCGAGGCGAGTCCCCCGTCAGCGCCGATGTGAGTAGATACGGCTGGCTCGGCTTGGTATCCCAGGGCGGGATGGCCATCACACTCGCCGCCGTGCTACGCAGTGCGTTTCCGGAATGGAATGTCTCGTTGGAAGCGCTGCTCGTGGCCATGATCGGATGTCATGCGTTGGTGGGTCCGATCTGCTTCCAATGGGCGTTGCGGCGCACTGGTGAAGTCACGGAACGACGGGGGGAACTGGATGCTCCGCAAACCGCTCTGGTCGCTGACCGCGACAGTCTCGTTACTCGCGTGTAGCGGGGGCACCGACCCCAGCATCAAGCCGTGTCCGGCAGGGGGCGGGATGCCCGTCAATCTCGCCCTCTTCGAATACGTGTCGCTCGATCTCGGCGCCAATGAGGGCTGCGCCATGTTTCCTGCCACCGGTTCGGCCGCGGAATACCTCGTCGTCCCGCAACTCGCGACGGGAACGCCAGGGCAGAAGTCGGCCTTTCATCTCGGCGGCGATACCATCCAGCCGGTCGTTCTCGCACCGCCAGTCGCACGAACCGGTATCGCGGCAGCGAGCGCCGAGCGGTTTCACACCTTCCTGAGGATGGGCGACGAGCGGCGCTCCTGGGGATTCATGCCGGAGCGCGGCGCCGCACCGCAAGCAAGCCCGGCGGTGCCACCGGCGCCGAATAGCCTTCGCACGTTCCAGGTCTGCGCCAAAGTCGACTGCTCGCGGTTTGATCGCGTGGGCGCGAGAGTGCGCGCGCTCAAGACCAAGGTCGCGATCTATGTCGATACGCTGGCACCCGCCGGCGGGCTCGACTCGACCGCGCTGGACAGTATCGCCAAGGTGTTCGATCAGCGTCTCTACGGGGTCGACACGGCCGCTTTTGGGGTCGAATCGGACATCGACAACAATCAGGTAGTGCTAGTGCTCATGACCAACGTCGTGAACAAGTTGGTCACGGCCACCGAGTGCCAACAGAGCGGATTCGTCGCGGGATTCTTTTTTGGCGCCGACCTGGATCCCGTGTTCCAGAGCGACCCTCGCTCCAACAAAGGGGAGATCTTCTATTCCGTGGTGGCAGACCCGTCCGGAACGCTGAGCTGCCAGCATACGGTTCAGGAGATTCAGGCGTTCCTTCCGATCACGTTTGTGCACGAGTTCCAGCATATGATCAGCTTCAACCAGCACGTGCTGGTCCGTGGCGGTAGCGGCGAGGTGCTCTGGCTGAACGAGGGATTCTCACACTATGCCGAGGAGCTCGCCGGCCGCAGTTACGCAGCGACCCCCGACGCCAGACTGGCGGATTGCACGGTCGGTACGACCGAATGCCGGTTCCATGTCGGCAATCTGTTTAACGCCTACAAGTATCTCGATTCCACTCAGAGCCATTTCCTGCTGCCGACCGCGGGCCTCGGGACCCTCGCGGAGCGCGGGGCCGCGTGGCTCTTCGTCCGCTATGTGGTGGACCACCACGCGTCGGCCTCGACGAGCACCGCGTGGAACGCCCTGACCAGGGCGCTGGTTGGGACGGCGAACACCGGTGCGCAAAACATCGCAGCCGCCACCGGAACACCGTTCGCCACGACCGTGAGTCGCTGGGCGCTGGCGAATTGGATGACCGACAACGGCGCCGCGCCCGCCGAGCTGCAATACAATTCCTGGGCCTTACACGCCGTGTTCTCGTCGCTGCACACGCAACGGCCGACTCTGTTCGTGAACACCTATCCGCTCATTCCCCCGGTGAGCGTGGGCCGGGACATGGATGTCGGCGACACGCTGCGTGCGGGCTCGGGAGTCTACGTCCGCGCAACGCAACCCGGCGGTGACCCCGGGTTCACGCTGCACCTCACGACACCGACCGGTGCGCTGATAAACTCGTCATATGTTCCGCGGTTGAATGTGATTCGACTGCAATGAAATCGGCGGTCACGCGGTCAAAAGGCACCTGCGGCGGTCGGGCGGTCACGACTATCACGGTGCTACTCCTGATTGCGTGGCCGGGGGCCACTGTGCCCGCGCAGAGCGAAGGGTCGATCCTCACCGCACTCTCCGGCTCGACGCGGGCCGCGGCGATGGGCGGCGCGGGCGCTGCTCTCGTCGGTGACGCCGGTGCTCTGTTCGCCAATCCCGCGGGCATCGCGACGATTCGCCACCTCGGTCTCGAGGGTTCGTACGAGCCGTATCTCGAAGGAACGGCTATTTCCACCGCGGCGATGGCGCTGCGGGTCTCGCGCTTCACTTGGGGCGTCGGGGCGCAGGCGCTCGATTACGGGACCGAGGCTGAGATCGTGCCGGACCCTGCGACCGGCGGTCGGCGCGGAATGCCCACCGGCGCGTCGTTCCACCCCTACGAGGCGCTCGCGGTCACTTCTCTCGTGTACCGCCGCGGATTCGCTGCGCTGGGCGTGACGGGCAAGTACAACCGCCAGCAGATCGGGGCCGAAATGAGCGATGCCTGGGCCGGCGATATCGGCGTGGCGGTCGCTGTGTTCGATATCATGGCCTTTGGTGTGAGCGTCCAGAATCTCGGCGGCGATCTGGGAGCGGGCGCGTTGTTGCCGCGCCGCACGCGCGCGGGTTTGACCCTCAACTATACGGATCCACAGGGCACGTATCGTCTCCTCACGACGCTCGAAGGGCAGTGGACGAGGGATCAGAGTGCGGTCCTCATCCAGGGGCTCGAAGCCGGTGTGGTGGCGAGCGGCGTGGGTATCGTGGGGCGAGTCGGTTTCTCCACGCGTCCGGCGATCACGGACGCGTCTCCCTGGACATTCGGCGGCGGAGTAGTGCTCGGCCGGCTCGCGATGGATTACGCATTCCGGTCCTACGACCTGATGGGGGGGACGCACCGGGTGGGGCTGCGGTGGACGCCCTAGTCGAGCGCGCCCGGCCTCGCTGGGGACGTCTGCTCAAGCGGGTCGCCGCGATCGCGGCCGGCGCGGCCTTTGGCGCGATCGCTTTCCTCCTGCTGATCAGCGCCGACGCGCGGTACATCGCGCGCGCGGGCATCGAAGAGGCTCGGTTGCTGTTGCGAAGGCGGTCGATCGAAAAGCTCATCGCCGATTCGGCGACCCCGGCGCCGCTGCGCCAGCGCCTCCGGCTGGTGCAGGCCGCCCGCACCTTTGCCGGCGACTCGCTCGGTCTCGCGGTGGGAAAGACCTATACGAGCTATGTCGATGTGGGCCGGGACACCTTGCTGCTGGTGCTCTCGGCCAGCCGGCGCGAGCGATTGCGCGAGGTCACGTGGCGGTACCCGATCGTCGGCGTCGTCCCGTACAAAGGATTCTTCAAGGCCTCGTACGCGCGCCGCGAAGCGCGCGGCCTCGAGCAACAGGGGCTGGATGTGTTTCTGCGCACATCCGGCGCCTTCTCGACGCTCGGCTATCTCAGCGATCCCTTGTTCTCGACCGCGATGAGCCGCGACACCATGGAGCTCGTTGCGACGGTGATCCACGAGCTGGCCCACAACACCCTCTACGTGAAAAGCCAGACGCCCTTCAACGAAAGCTTTGCGAGCTTTGTCGGGTACCGCGGTGCGGAGGCCTTCTTTCGCTCGCGGAGCGACACGGTTGATGCCCGCCGGGCGGCGGCTCGGTGGCGCGACGAGCGCACGCTCGATGTGTTCTATGCGGAGCTCGCCCGGCGACTCGATTCCGCCTACAGCGAACCCCTCACGGCACACCGCCTCGAGCAAGTGCGCGAGATCTTGTTTGGCTGGGCGCGCGAACAGTTTCGTGGGGCCGTAGGGCAGTCGCTGGAGACGTACGATTGGCGCTGGTTCGCCCAGGCACCGCTCAACAACGCCGTCGTCGTCGCGGAGCGGCTGTACCGGATGGATTTGAATCTGTTCGATGAGATTTACCTGCAGAACAACACGGATATCGCCGAGACTGTGAGAGCAATACAGATTCGCGTCTTTACCCAACCGGATCGCGATCCCTACCGAGCGCTGTACTCACGTGCGGGAATGAATGAATAGGGCGGTCAAACTGCGACTGCGGCGGTCGGGCGGTCAAATGCAACGGCGGCGGTCGGACGGGTCAACTGCCCATGCGGCGGTCAAATGATTCTGCCAGCATAAATAGGGTGCCGTCCGTAGTCTACAATTCGACAGGTTCGTCTCATGATGCCCTACGAGAGACTGCATGCGTGGAAAGCATGCGATGACCTTACCATCGCCGTGTACAAGGTCACCAGGACATGCCCGCGTGATGAACTTGTACGGGTTGACTTCCCAAGCCCGAAGAGCCGCCGTTAGCGCTGGAGCTAGCATCGACCGCCCGACCGCCGCCTTCGTTTTTTGACCGGCCTAGTTTCCACGCAGTCGCTCAGCATCCGCGACGCGCTGGAGAGCGATACCGTAGGCTGCGGTTCGAAACGTCACTTTCTTCTCGCGCGCCAGATCCCGCACCGATGCGTAGGCCTTCGTGATGGTGGCCTTGAGCTCCCGATTGACTTGCTCGTGAGTCCATCGATACTGCTGAAGATTCTGGGCCCACTCATAGTAGCTGACCGTGACGCCGCCGGCGTTGGCGAGAAAGTCGGGGATCACCGCAATGCCGCGCTGTTCGAGAATCCGATCGGCGGTCGGTGTCGTGGGCTCATTGGCGCCCTCGACCACGACCTTGCAGTCGACCGTTGTGGCGTTGGCTTCCTTGGTGATGACGCCGCCGAGCGCCGCCGGCACGAGCCATTCGCACGGGATCGTCCAGAGCTCGTCGTTGGTGATGCGCTTTCCGCCTGACCACTCCGATACCGGCTTGCCCTGAGCGGAGTGTGCCAACAGCCCCGGGATGTCGAGCCCGGTGTCGTTGTAAATGCCGCCTGATACGTCGCTCACCGCGACGACTTTCGCGCCCGCCTCGCTGTCGAGCAGCCGGGCGAGATGGCTGCCCACATTCCCGAATCCTTGAATGACGACGCGGCCGCCCTTGAGGCTGACGCCGAAGTCGCGCGAGTACTCCTGCATCACGTACATGACACCCCGGCCGGTCGCTTCCTCGCGCCCCAGGGAGCCTCCCAGGGCGACGGGCTTGCCGGTGACGACAGCGGGGCTGTAGCCCTGCCGGCTGGAGTATTCATCGAGAATCCACGCCATCACCTGCGCATTCGTATTGACGTCCGGGGCGGGGATGTCGCGGTAGGGACCCAGGACGATCGCGATGCGCTGCGTGAAGCGCCGGGTGAGGCGCTCCAACTCGAGCTTGGAGAGTTTCTTGGGATCCACCGTGACGCCGCCTTTGGCGCCGCCGAACGGGATGTCCATCAGGGCGGTCTTCCACGTCATGATGGCCGCGAGGCCGAGCACCTCGTCGTGATCGGCCTCTGGATGGTAGCGGATGCCGCCCTTGCAGGGCCCCCGCGCCCCGTTGTGCTGGATGCGGTAGCCGGTGAACACCTCGATGCGGCCATCGTCCATGCGCACGGGTACCTCGACCTGAACCTCGCGGAATGGCGACATGAGGATCTTCCGCATGTACGCTTCGAGGTTGATGAGATCGGCCGCCCGTTCGAACTGGTTCTGGACGATTGCCCGGCCCGACATGGGCGCCCGGCTGGGGCGTTGCGATGGTTCGCCTGATGTCATGGTCTCGTTGACGAAATGGACAGGCTAAAGCCTGTGCTCGGCAGACACTGTCCTTAAGGACAATGCTTGCCGAGCGCACCCTTTAGGGTGTGGAATCAGAGCGGACGTAAGCGACGCCCAGCCAATCGCGAGCTCGGATTTGTTGCGTCGTTGAGCGCCTGGGTGGGATTGGGCGCGCGCTCCCGCCGTTTGCCGGCATCGGTCAGGACACCGGCCACGTCGACCGTCGTTCCCGCCCACTCCTCGGCGGGGTGCTCCATCGCGAGCACCAGTCCCGCCGACTGATCGGCAAGGCGCCCGACGATGCCGGTCCACGTCTTGTCGGCCAACATCGGCCGAATTGCGACGATCAACGGGCAGACGGTTGGATCGAATGCCGAAGGCGTGACGAGCGGGGCGCCCATGCGATCGACGAGATCGTTGCACGCGGGGAATTCCGGACCGAGCAATATGACCTGACCGAAGTGCCAGCCCGCATTGGCGGCGACTTCGGCGAACGTCGCAGCGAGCGTCTCATCGCTCGGTGCCACCGGGCCCGGTGTGGAAGCGAGGACGACAGTCCCCGTATCCGCGAACCAGCGCTCGGCCGCCGTGAGGTCTTCGGGCCGTCGTGGGGCGTATGAAGCGTACCGGCGCGTCGCCAAGATCTGCCGTTCAGCGTCCAGGCGCTGCTCCGGGTGGTCGGCTGCCTGCGCCGCCCCTTCGAATGCCACTTCCGCGGCCTGATAGCGTCCCGCCTCACGCAGCACCTGCCCGCGCAGCCGCAGCGTGTCGGTGTGGGGCTCGAGGGCAAACGCCCGGTCCAGCGCCAACAGCGCTCGATTGCGGTCGCCAATCTTGTAGGCGGCGTAGCCCAGCTCGTGCCAGACGAGCGCCAAGTCTGGATCGACTTCGACGGCGCGCTCAAGTTCCGCCAACGCCTCGGGATAGCGCTCCAACTCGGTCAGCGCCGCACCACGCAAGGTGTACGAGAACCCCGTCTCGCCGAACACGGCCCGCGCGCGATTCGCGAGCTCGAGCGCTTCTTCCCTCAACCCCCCTATGCGCAGCAGCTCGAAGTATTCAGCCCAGCACGCCTTCAGTTCCGGTTTCGCTGCCAGCAGGTCGTCGTAGGCGGTCTGCGCATCCTTCAATCTTCCTTCGCGCGCCAGCCAGCGAGCACGCGCCAGCGCGCGTTCGCTGCGGGCGTCGGGAAAGAGGTCGTAGGATGCGGTGGTGCGCATGCGAAGCTCAAATCTACCCGGGGCCCTGTCGCTGGCTAGCCGCGACTTCGATCTCTACATTTCTGCCGCGATGGATCGAGATCGTTTGCTGCGCGAGCTGAGCGAGTTTCTTCGCATTCCGTCAGTCTCGACGCTCCCCGTGCACAATCAGGATTGCCGCCGTGCTGCCGACTGGGTGGCGGCGGAATTACGTCGACTTGCCTGCCGCAATGTCGACTTCCTCGGCAGCGAAACACACCCCGTGGTGTGGGGTGAAGGCCCTGAGGTCCCCGGCGCGCCTACGCTGTTGCTCTACGGCCATTACGATGTGCAACCGCCCGATCCGCTCGGCGAGTGGACGACGCCGCCGTTCGAGCCGACCGTGCGCGATGGACGGCTCTATGCGCGCGGTGCCGCCGATGATAAGGGACAAGTCTTCTGCCTCCTGAAGGCCATCGACGCGCGCGGAAAGCCGGCCGTGAACTTTCGCTTTCTCATCGAAGGGGAAGAAGAATTCGGCTCCAAGGTGCTGTTCGATCTGCTGAAACGCGAGCCGCAGCGCGTGGCCGCCGACGCAGTGCTGGTTGCGGACATGTCGTATGTGGCACCGGGATGGCCCGCGGTCTACACGACGCTGCGCGGCTTATGTTATGCCGAAATCACGGTTCGCACCTCGAAGACCGATCTGCATTCCGGCGAGTACGGCGGTGCGGCGCCGAACGCGCACGAAGAGCTGTGCCGCCTCCTGACGCGGCTCAAGAGCGACGACGGGCAGATCAACATTCCGGGCTTCTACGGCGCCGTGAAGCGACCGTCGAAAGCCGAGCTCGCGGCGTGGAAGAAGCTGCCCTTCAAGGAAAAGGACTTCCTCGAGAAGCGTGTCCAGGGGAAAGGGCTGGTGGGGCTGAAGAGGTACTCCGTGCTCGAACGCCTGTGGGCGCTCCCGACCTTCGAGATTCACGGCATTCTGGGAGGATTCACGGGCGAAGGGGCAAAAACCGTCATCCCCGCTGAAGCGACCGCGAAGGTCAGTATGCGCCTCGTGCCCAATCAGAAGCTCAAGGCGGTGGAGCGGCAGCTCGCCGCCGCGGTCAAACGCTTCGCGCCGAAGTATGTGACCGCGACTGTGCGGTTTCTGCACGGCGCCGATCCCGCGGAGATCAAGCTGAATGACGCGTCGTTCCAGAAGCTCGACGAAGCGTTCAAGTCGGTGCTCGGCCGGGGGACCGTGCCTGCGCGCGCGGGCGGCTCGATTCCAGTGGTTCCTGCTCTCGCCTCCGCGGGCGCGCCGGTGATTCTCACCGGCATCGGGTTACCCGACGATCGGTTGCATGCTCCGAATGAAAAACTCGAACTGAAACAGCTGTGGGACGGCATCGACGTGTTCAGCAAGTTCTACGACCTACTGGGGAACGACGCTCATTGACCTACTTCGCGATCCGCTTACTCGCGTTGCGAAACTTGTTGATCTCGTGCTGAGTGAGCCCACGGCCGCCGTACCGTTCTTCTTTCCACGGATCACCGCGCATGTGATAACCGTTCTGCTCCCAGAAGCCAGGCAGGTCCTCATCCAGTAGCTCGAACCCGCGCACCCACTTCGCGCTCTTCCAGAAGTACAGATGTGGCACGAGGAGCCGCGCCGGCCAGCCGTGCTCCGGTGTCAGCCACTCTCCCGCCCACTTCAGCGCAACGAGATTCTCGGGTCGATTCAGGTCGGACAACGGTAGATTCGTCGTGAACCCCTGCTCGGCGACGACCAGGCAGTACCCCGCGGCCGGCTTCACGCCCGCCCGTTCGAGCAGTACCCGCACGGGAACCCCCTCAAACGCATTGTCGAGCCGGCTCCACGTTGTGACGCAGTGGATGTCGCACTGGACGGTCTCCTGCGGCAGCGCGAGGAATTCGTCGTACGAGAGCGAGAAGGGGCGCTCGACCAGCCCCGACACCGTGAACGTCCATTTCGACGTGTCGACAGTGGGGACGTCGCCGTAGTGGAGCACCGGCCATTTGGTGGTGACGACTTGGCCCGGGGGAACCCTTGGATTACCCACGCTTAAGCGTGGGCCCGATCCGACGCTGCGCTTAAGCGCAGTGACTCACGGGGTCCATTCTTCGGAATGGGATTCACGGCAAAGGCGCTTTGAAATCCTCGAATGACCGCCGCGACACTCTCCCGCCACACCGTTTCCCGTTTCTCGTCTCCCGTTGCACGTTGCCCGTTGCACGTCTCCCGTTCCACGGATGTCATCACCACACCCTGAATGCCGCAGGGAACGATTCGGTCGAAATCCTCGAGATCGGTGCTGACGTTGAGCGCGAACCCGTGCCATGTCACCCACTGCTTCACGTGAATGCCAATGCTCGCAATCTTCTTCCCGCGCGTCCACACGCCGGTGTATCCGGGATTGCGTTCCGCGGGAAGCCCGAGCAGGCCAAGTCCGTCGATCAACGCTTGCTCTAGCGTGCGCAGGTACCAGTGCAGGTCCCGCTTGTAGCCATTCAAGTCAAGGATGGGATATCCGACGAGCTGGCCGGGCCCATGAAACGTCACGTCCCCGCCTCGTTCAACCTCGAACACATCGATCCCAGCGGGGCGCAGGAGATGTGCGGCCTTCGAGTTGCGCCCAAGGGTTACGACGGGAGGGTGCTCCACCAACAGCAACACATCATGTGAGAGTCGTCCGCCAATCCGATCGTCGGCGAGCCGGCGTTGCCACTCCAGAGCTTCCCCGTACGGGACGAGTCCCGCTTCGACGATTTCAAGTGAGCTCATGCCACACCCGTCCCGCTTCCCTCTTTCCCCCTGCCTTTCATGGCCCATCGAGCGGAGGCGACACCGAACGCGATGTTGAGCGCCAGCCAAACGAGCATGCCGGCGATTCCGAAGAGTCCATCCAGGGGAGCTGCCATGAATCCGATCAGGAGCGCACCGACGGAGGCGAGCACCGCAATCACCCCACGCTGCCAGACGTTGTCCAAGTCGAAGCTGCGATACCAGCCGTAGGCACCCCCGACTCCCACCGCGGCGATCACACCGGCAGTCAGTATCTGGTATCCAATTCGCTCGAACTGATCCTGGAGCAGGCGGAGCGCGATCTGTGAGATGGTCATGAACGCACTGCCGAACCCGGCTCCGCCACCGAGCGAGCCCAGACCGATCGCGAGCGGGTCCTTCGGCGCGTCGTCGTTCAAATGTTCAGGGCGCGTCCGAGCGAATCGAGTGCGGCCTCCGCGACCGCTTCGGACATGGTGGGGTGCGCATGAATGGCCAGGTCGACTTCCTCGACGGTATACTCGTTCTCCCGCGCCACCGCCAGCTCGTGGATCATCTCGGAGGCGTGCGCCCCGACGATGTGCGCGCCCAAGATCTCCCCATACTTCTTGTCGCGCAGAATCTTGACGAACCCCTCGGTCTCGCCGGTGCCGCGCGCGCGCCCATTGGCGGAGAAGGGAAATTTCCCCGCCACGTAGTCCAGCTTCTTCTCTTTACACTGATCTTCGGTCAGCCCGATGCTCGCAACCTCGGGATGGCAGTACGTCACGCTGGGCACATTGTCGTACTTGATCGGATGCGGTTTTTGGCCGCCCAGCAGCTCGGCCACTATCACCCCTTCACGGCTCCCCTTGTGCGCCAGCATCGGCGGGCCAGCCACATCACCGATGGCGTAATAGCCGGGCGCCGTGGTCTGCAGGTTCTTATCGACTTTGATGAACCCGCGGTCTGTGAGCTGGATGCCGCACTCTTTGAGGCCGATGTTTTCGGTGTTCACTGCGCGCCCCGCGGCCATGAGCACCGCGGCCGCCACGACCTGCTTCTTCTCGCCGCCGGCTTCCACGTCGAGCGTCACCTTGTCCTTGGCGACGGTGGCTTTGGTTACTTTGGCCCCGGCGATGACCTCGATCCCGCGCTTGCGGTAGCTCTTGGCGAGGGTGTCGGAGGATTCGGCGTCTTCGATCGGGAGAATGCGCGGCAGGGCTTCGATGAGCGTCACTTTCACGCCGAACGCCGAGAAGATGTCGGCGAATTCCATGCCGACCGCGCCGGCGCCGATGATCGCCAGCGTCTCCGGGATCCGCTCCATCAGGAGCGCTTCGTCCGAGGAAATGACGGTCGTCTTGTTGATCTCGAGGCCAATCTGGGGAATGCCCTTGACGCGTGAGCCGGTCGCTATGACGACCGCCTTTTTGGCTTCATGCACGTCGTTGCCGACCTTCACCTTTTTGCCGGGCTGCAGTACCCCCGTGCCTTTGACCACCGTGATCTTGTGCTTCTTCATCAGGAACTCGACGCCCTTGGAGTTCTGATCGGCGACCCGGCGTGAGCGTTTCATGGCGACGCCGTAATCCGTCTTTACGGCACCGGCCTCCACGCCAAAGTCCTTCGACTCCTTCAGGAGATGGGCGAGGTAGGCGGAGTGCAGCAGCGCCTTTGTGGGAATGCAGCCGATGTTGACGCAGACGCCGCCCAGTTTCTCCTGCTCGATCACCGCGGTCGCGAGACCGAGCTGCGCGCAGCGAATCGCGCCGACGTAGCCTGCGGGCCCGCCGCCGAGGACAATGACATCGAAGGACTGTGCCAAGATCTGGTTCCTTGTCCGAGAGTGCGTTGGAATGTTGGACCGTTGGACCGTGTGGTACCGTCCAACCGTCCGACCGTCCAACGGTCCAACGTTATAGCACCATTGCCAGCGGATTCTCCAGCATCTGCTTCAGCGTTTTCAGGAAGACGGCGCCCGTCGCCCCGTCGATCACGCGGTGGTCGCAGCTCATCGTCAGCCGCATCCGGCGCCGCACCATGACGCGCTCGCCGTCGGGAACGGCTTTGGGGACGATGCTGCCGATCGCGACGATCCCCGCTTCGGGGGGGTTGATCACGGCCGTGAACTGATCGATATCGAACATGCCGAGGTTCGAGACGCTGAACGTCGCGCCGGTGTACTCTTCCGGCTTGAGGCGCCGGGTGCGCGCTCTGCCCGCCAGCTCACGGGCTTCCGCGCCGATCTCCCGCAGCGATTTCATGTCGGCGTTGCGAATCACCGGTGTGATCAAGCCATCCTCGATCGCGACGGCCATCCCGATGTGGACCTCGTTCCAGTAGCGGATATGATCGTCCTGGAACCAGGCGTTGCACGCGCGATGCTGCACCAGGGCGAGCGCGACCGCCTTGATGATGATGTCGTTGAAAAAGATCTTGCCGCCCTCTTCGCCCAGTTGCTTGTTGAGTGCCTCACGGGCCTCCGCCGCCCGCTCCATGTCGACTTCGGAGGTGAGGAAGAAGTGCGGGATGGGGCCGATCGATGCCGCGAGCCGTTTGGCGATGGTCTTTCGGATCTGGGTGAGGGGGACGTCTTCATAAGGCGTGCGCGGTGCGCCGTACGCCGTGCGCGGGACTGCAGGTGCAGGCGCGGATGCAGGTGCCGATGCTGCTGCCGCTGGGGCCCCCTCGACATCACGCTTGATGACTCGCCCGCCGGGACCCGATCCTTGGACCAGCTTCAGGTCCACACCCGCGTCCCTCGCAATTCGGCGAGCTAGCGGGGATGCCTTGACCCGCGTTGCGTCGCCGGGTGCCGCAGCCGGAGCACGCGGTGCAGGAGCCGGGGCGGGGGCAGAGGTGGCCTTTGCGGCAGCTGTTGGTTTTGAAGCGGGTTCCGGCGCACTGCGCACGGTGGACGGCGCACGCTGTTCGGGCCGTGATGCACTCTTCGCCGCCGGCGCGCCCGCCCCATCTCCGTTAACCTTCTCGCCAGGCTTCCCAATCCACGCCACGATATTCCCGACGGGTACCGTAGTCCCCTCCTGCACCAAGACCTTGAGGAGTTGACCGTCGGTTCGCGCCACGAGCTCCATCACTGCCTTATCCGTCTCGACTTCGGCCAGTGTGTCGCCCGACTTCACCGCGTCGCCTTCCTTCTTAGTCCACTTTACGAGGCGCCCCTCTTCCATCGTGGGCGACAGGGCTTCCATGTGGACTTTTGTAGCCATGGGCTAAGCGCCTACGAGTCCAAGTAAAGAACGCGACGAGCCGCGGCCACGACTTTTTCCGGAGACGCCTTGGCAGCGCGCTCGAGCAGCTTGTTGTACGGCATCGGCACGTCCGCTTGCGTGACGCGCTGTACCGGCGCATCGAGGTCGTCGAAAGCATCTCGCTGAATGATGTCCACGACCTGCGCACCGACGCCGACGTACGGCCAGCCCTCCTCGACGACGACGGCACGATTGGTCTTTCGAACCGATTCGAGAATCGCCGCCTCATCCATCGGGCGGAGCGAGCGTAAATCCAGGACTTCGGCGGAGATGTCTTGCTCCGCCAACTGCTCGGCCGCCTTCAGCGCGACTGATAGCGTCTTGGAGTGACACACGAGCGTGACGTCCGACCCTTCGCGCTTGATCTCGGCCTTGCCGATCGGCACGAGATGCTCGCCGTCGGGGACGTCGCCCTTCATGTTGTACAGCATTTCACCTTCGAGCACGATCACGGGGTTGTTGTCCCGGATGGCCGACTTGAGCAGGCCTTTCGCGTCGGCGGGCGTCGCCGGGGCGACGACTTTCAGGCCTGGAATGTGTGTCAGCCAGCCCTCCCAGGCTTGCGAGTGCTGTGACGCCAGCTGCAGGGCGGCCCCATTGGGACCGCGGAAAACGATGGGCATGGGGATTTGGCCGCCCGACATGTACAACATTTTCGCTGCCGAATTGACGATCTGGTCCAAGGCCAGCACGGCGAAGTTCCATGTCATGAATTCGATGACGGGCCGGATCCCTCCCATCGCAGCCCCGACCCCGATTCCCGTAAACCCGAGCTCAGCGATCGGCGTGTCGACGATGCGCTGCGGCCCGAACTCTTCGAGCAACCCGCGACTCACCTTGTACGCGCCCTGGTAGACCCCGACTTCTTCGCCCATCAGGAATACGTTGGGATCGCGCTGCATCTCCTCGCGCAGCGCTTGATTGAGCGCGTCCCGGTAGGTGAGGGTGGCCATCGTTACTCCGCCAGCACGTCGGTGAACAGCTCGTCCGGCTCCGGGTCCGGGCTCTCATCGGCGAACTTCACCGCTTCCTCGACTTCGGACAGGACTTCGGCGTCCATCGCGTCGAGCCCTGCCTGATCGATTGCGCCTTCCTCCTTGAGCTTCCCGGCAAGGTGGGTGATCGGATCACGGGCCTTCTGTTCCTCTACCTCGTCTTTGGTGCGGTAAACGCCGTGCAGGGGATCGGACATCGAGTGGCCCATGTACCGGTACGTGCGGACCTCGAGCAGGGTGGGGTGACTGTGCTTGCGCGCCCGTTCTACCGCGCGCCGCGTCGCCTCGTACACCGTGAGCGCGTTCATACCGTCAACCAGCTCCGCGGCCATGTCGTAACTGCAGGCGTGCTCGACGATGTCCGTTACCGCCGCCACCCGCTCGAACGCCGTGCCCATCCCGTAGCGATTGTTCTCACAGAGGAAAATCACCGGCAGTTTCCACACTGAGGCCATGTTCAGCGTTTCGTGGAACGCACCGATGTTGACCGCCGCTTCGCCAAAGAAACAGACGCAGACCCGGTCTTGTCCCTGATACTTGCTCGCGAAGGCGAGCCCTGCGCCCAACGGGATATGGCCGCCGACAATACCGTGGCCACCCATGAACCCGCGCTTGGCGTCGAAGAGGTGCATGGAGCCGCCCTTGCCCTTCGAGCACCCAGTGGCCTTCCCGAACAGCTCGGCCATGACCGCGTTCGGCGAGATCCCTTTGACCAGCGCCTGACCATGCTCGCGGTAGGAGCAGATGACGTAGTCGTCGTCGCGCAGTGCCGCAAGCGCACCGACGGCTACGGCTTCCTGGCCGATGTAGAGGTGGCAGAATCCGCCGATCTTCCCGAGCGCGTACGCCTCGGCTGCTTTCTCCTCGAAGCGACGGATGAGCAGCATCTGGCGCAGCATCTTGAGCTGCACCTCGGCGTTCACGGTGTCTTTCGGGGGTCTGGCGGTCGCGGTCATGTAGTGGCTGCCTCGATCTGCTCCCAGGCGTGATAGCTCGAGCGAACCAGCGGGCCGGACTCCACGTGGCGAAATCCCAGCGACATTCCGTACCGCTTCAGCTCGGCGAATTCTTCGGGCGTGTACCAGCGTGCGATTGGAAGATGCTGATCGGACGGCCGGAGGTACTGACCGAGCGTGATGATGTCGACGTGCTGCGCGCGCAGGTCGCGGATCGATGCGAGCAGCTCATCCCACTCCTCGCCCAGGCCGCAGATCAGCCCCGACTTGGTCAGCAGCGCTGGGTTCATGTCCTTCGCGCGTCTGAGCAGGTCCAATGCTCGCGGGTACCGCCCACCCGGCCGCGCGATGCGATACAGGCGCGCGATCGTCTCGAGATTGTGATTGAGAATGTCGGGTCGTGCATCGACGACGATGCGCAGCGCGTCGGGATTGCCCTTGAAGTCCGGAATCAGCACTTCGATCGACGTCTGCGGGAGTCGGCGACGGATTTCCGCGATACATGCGGCGAATATCTCGGCGCCCCCGTTCGGCAGGTCATCGCGATCCACACTTGTGATCACGACGTGCTTGAGTCCCATCTGCGCGACGGCATCGGCAAGCCGGAGCGGTTCCGCGACGTCGAGGGGCGCTGGGGTGCCGTGCGCTACGGCGCAGTACGCGCAGTTCCGGGTGCACACGTCGCCGAGGATCATGAATGTCGCGGCGTGGTGTTCCCAGCATTCGCCGATATTGGGGCAGTGAGCCTCCTCGCACACGGTGTGCAGCTTGAGATCGCGCATCATGTGCTTGAGGGCCACATAGTTCGGCCCGCCGGGCGCTTTGACCTTCAGCCACGATGGCTTACGGGGCTCGACCGGGTGGCGGGACGCTGGAGGGAGGATCTGAACGAGCGGAGCTGCCATGGAACTCGAAGATAGCGGGAGCTTAATGGCCGGGGTAGGTCAAATTTCAACCGGACGGTTGATCTCCTTGCCGATTCTTTAACCGCCGCAACTCATTTTCGACGTCCGTCGAGCTCCCCAGTGTCCCATCGGCGATATCCGCGATTTCCTCGGCCTCCCGCCACTGCTGTTCGAGTTCTTCCACCTCTGCCCGCTCGTCGACGGCCATTTCAAACGCGAGGCCACGCTCCGGGCGCAGAGAGCGCAGCGTCAACTCACGTTGCGCGACATCGCGAAGTAACCGATCGGGACCGCCAATCCTGTCGACCTCGCGCGCTGCGTCTTCGGCACGACGCCGGCCTCCGCGGACGAGGTTCAGGTACGTGAGGCCCTGGCGGAGTACTTGGACCGCTTCGATGCCGGTAAGTTGTGCGCCTTCTTGGTGGCAGCGCGGGCAGCTCAGCAGGACGCCCATGTCGGCGTGAGTGTCGGGTACTACGCGCGCGTACTGCACGTGACGCGCCCGCAACTCCATGATGCTGCCGCACCGCGCGCAGATGGGTGACTCAATCAACGAGACCCTGCGGCTGCCGACAATGCGCAGGTACACCCAGTCGACCGCGCGATGGATATTCCAGACGATGACGCCGAAGCCGCCGCCCGCGGCCACGTTTGCGACGATGCCCAGGCCGATGGCAGCGACCGTCAGTGGCACCACGACCTTCATTCGCTCCCGCTGGCGGTTGCGCAGCCGCTCGCCGTAGCGCCACGTCGCCAGCTCGACACGAGGTGGCTTTCCGACGCGTACGAAGTCGTACCGCTCCCACCGGATCAGCGCGACTTGGTCGGTGGAGCCCGCAATCCGCCCCGCCTCTGCCGCGCGGGCAACGGCCTCGATACGCTCGAGGCGATCATCGAATGGAGTGAGATTCCAGCGGCTGCAGCGCGGGCAAACGACCCACAAACGGCCCTTCCACTCATCGAAGGCGATCCGGCGTCCGACGCCGAGACCAGAGGGTCCGCCATCACCGTCGAACGCCGTATTACAGAAAGCACAACTGCGAAACATCTATGAACTAAAGCGCTCCGGGGCGAGGGAGGCAATCTCTATCTCGGACGTGCCGGTAGTAATCAGGCTTGCGATGATCTCGCCGGTGAGGCCGGCGAGGAGGACGCCGTTGCGGCCGTGCCCGGTCGCATACCATAAGCCACGCACTTCGGGATCGGGCCCCACGATCGGCCGGCCATCGGGAGTCAGCGGTCGAAGCCCCGACCAGGTCCGCGTTGGGGTCGCCGGCAGGCTGGGTACCAGGCGCTGTGCGGCTGCCACGATTTGTGCGATGCCGGACTCCGTGACGCCGCCCTGGAAACCAACGTGCTCCATGGTGCTGCCGAACAGAGCCTCACCGTGGCGGGCGAGGACGTAGGCGTGGTCGTAATACAGCACGGTGCGCGGCATTTCTGCGGGCCAGGGCGCAGACGCCATCTGTCCTCGTACGGGCACTACCGGAAGGTGCCGGGGCAGGTGATCGATTTGCGGCGACCACGCGCCGGCCGCGATGACGACATGCTCCGCTTTGATCTTGCCCGCTGGAATGTCTACGCCGGTTGCACGTCCAAGAATCGTCTTGATGCGGTTCACGCGTGACTTCAGGGTCTGCACCCCGAGGCGCTTGGCATCGGCCCGGAGCGCGCGTGTCAGCGCGGGCGCGTCGACTGCGCCGTCCTCGGGGGCAAAGAGCGCGCCCACGCACTGCGCGGCCGCGGGAAACCGCTCTGCAACATCGGTGGCTTCGAGCCAGTCGCACCTGAGCCCGGCTTGGCGCTGATGCGCGACCGCATCGCGTAACCGCTCAGCCTCCGCGTCCGTGAACGCCAGTGAGGCGACGCCGTCCCGCCACAGCCCGATGTCGATTTCGGTCGTTTCCGCCAGGCTCGCGGCAAGCGTGTCGTAGAGCTCACGGGCACGCAGTCCCAAGGCCCGCAGGCTCTCATCGGTGCTTTCGATTTGGGGAGCCAGAATGCCGGCAGACGCGGCCGAAGCGGCCGTGGGATCGGGGCCTGGGTCGCAAATGATGACGCGCAGCCCGCGCAGAGCCGCGGCGCGGGCGCAGGCAGCGCCGATGATTCCGCCACCCGCGACCAACACTTCACAGGACGAAACTTTGTGCGACATTTAGGCGTACGCTGCACACGCACCGGACACCACGGAGGGTATCATGTTCCGGAGCATTCTCGGGTTCGCGCTGCTCGCCGTCGTTGCCTGGATCGCTCTCAAGCTGATCTTTGGGATGGCTGGCATCCTGTTCGGCCTCGCGACTACGGTCCTCACGCTCGCGGTCATCGGCTTCTTCTTCTACATCGCGCTGCGTATCATCAGCCCGTCCACGGCCGATCGCGTCCGCGACATGATCAAGGGTCGACCCGCCGACGCGTCTTAAGGCTCCCATGGGAGAGGCTGGCTGGAATGAGCATGCACGATCTTCCAGTTCTCTCCCCGTCGTTCACAGATGAAGGTTGCCCGGCCGGGCTCGATGCGACGCTCGGCTGGGTGGATCCAGTTGTAGTCCACTAACACCCACGCGAATCGCCCTTCGACATTCTCGGACGCCGCCGTCACCGTCACGCGGCCGGCGCCGCTGGTGATTCCCGCAAAGCGCGGGGCCGCGAGTCGCACGCGCGAATTCTCGATCACAATGGCTTCCGCGGCATACAGCGTATCGGCTTTTCGGTCGCCGCTCGCGTCGAGCGCGATTGCCAGGCGGACGACCGCCTCCGCGCCACCCGGTCCTCCGGTCGTGCTCGTCACGGCCATGGCCTCACGCGGCTTGACGGTCCGTTTCACACATGCACTGGAGCCAGCCAGGATGGTCGCAATGGTCATCATGAGGTATGGGCTCATCATGAGGTAGGCGCGCGGATGCCGCACCCCTATCGCGATTCCAGGCGCGCCAGCACTGACCACGCCAGCAACGGAACCAGAATCTCGTGATGTCCGGTCAGCTGAATGCCGCGCCCACCGGCGAGCGTGGGGCGCTCGACGACGTTGACCCGCGGTCGATAATGCCGCTGCATATCGCAGTCGCACGCAGTGAAGTTTTTGGGACGTCCACCATTGAGGTTGCGCGCGATGGTCAGAGCTTTGAGGAACACTTCGGGCATGACGACAGCGCTGCCAAGGTTGAGCACGACGCCGCCGTCGTCCAGATCCGGCAGTGCCCCCGCCAGGCGCTTGAAATCGCGGTGACTCGTGGCGCCGAGTACGCCACCGTCGCTTGCCGGATGCTGATGGATGATTTCTGCGCCGATCGCCGCGTGTACCGTGACGGGGACCCCGAGCGAGGCACACGCGAGCAGCACGGAGACGTCGCGCCCCGGGAGATCCTGCCGCGCGCCCAGGTAGTCGGCGAGCGCCTCGCCCGCTCCCTGCTGACCCTTGGCGCCGCGTACGAGCGCGGCGTTCATCTCCCGTCCCGTCTCTTCCGCCATTCCGAAGGTCCCGTCGCCCAGGCCCGCTGCCACGTCCTCGCTCGTTCCCCCATAGGCAGCCAGCTCGAAGTCGTGGATCGCCGCGCTGCCGTTCATCGCCACCATCGTGATCGCGCGACGTCGCATCAATGCAATCAGCAAAGGGCCGAGCCCGACCTTGATCACGTGCCCGCCCAACATCGCGAGGATCCCGCGCCGTCCAGCCGCGGCCACGATCTGATCGACCACGTAGCGCAGGTCTTGCGCGGCGAGAATCGACGGCAGCGCGTCGACGAATGCGTTGAAAGACCGGTCGGAGGGGAGCGGCGGCTTTGCGAGGAGGGAGGCGTCAACTTTGTTGGGGCGATTGGCAATCGGGACTGTCTTGAGGCGGGAGAAGTCGGCTTCGCGGTACTCGGTCATCGCTGTTCTGCTCCTCCTCCCGGGACGACGTAGTCCTTGAGCTTGAGCGTCACCGTACCGAACGAGAAGTTCGACTGAATTCCGAGCACGATTCGCTGCGTGTCGTCCGACAGCCAGATGCGGGTCTCCGACTTCTCGGCGAAGATGCCCCGGCCCTGGGGAATTCTGGGGCGCACGACGATCGCGCGCCACTTCTTACCGGCGACGCTGACGCGGTCGCGGCCCACCACTTCGATAATGACCGGGTTCCGGTCCGGCCGGAAATAGCGCGCGTATTCGTACTTCTTCCCGACCTCGAGCGGCAAGGTCCGAACCCAATACAGAAATGAGGCGTCGTCGAGTGGGTCCGGCACCGTGGCGAATGTCGTATCGCGTCCGGCTTCCCGATAGAAGCCGGAATCGGGGTAGATCTCGTAGCCGCGCTCCCGATGCTTGCCTCGCTCGATCTGGACGGACGTGTAGCGCCGCGAGCGGAAATCGTAAAGTCCCACCCACGACTCCATCGTTTGATCGAGAGAATACCCGAGCGCGCCGCCGGTCAGCCGGAATCGGAAATGGACGGCCTCGGTCTGACGCACGGTGTCGACTCCCATGACCTCCATCGTGGCGCTGCCGATGCTGAATATCCCGTACCTCGCGCTGAAGGTCAGCCGCTCGCCGATGGGAAATGTCACCGCCGGGGCTGGCTTGATGATCGGGAGCACCGCGACGGCGGCCGGGCTGGGTGTGCTCGAGGAGCCGACGACCACCCCGGTGCAGACGGAGTCCTGGGCCACGAGTGTCTGTCCTCCCACGAGGAGCGCCAACAGGGTCACCGCCGAGCCTTTCCGGGCGGCATCGATGAGCGCGCGCGACCGCCACGCCGACAGCAGCTGTTGCCACGGCTTGGCGCGGGATGGCCGCTGCTTGAGGTCGTAACGGGCGGTGCTGGCGACGACCTCCAGGCGGCGCGCGTGGACATTGAGGCGGGCGAGCAGCTCGGCATTCGCCGCCCACCCCTCGGTTGTAAGCAACGCGGGCTCGGCAGCTCCACCTCGGGTAGCCTGACGCAGCACAATCAGCCGCAGCGCGATGAAGCCGGAGACGGAGTCTTTCACGACGCCACCCACTCGCAACAGGCGCGGGGCCCACTGCCGCACCCAGCGCTCGGGCCAAGTGCGCTCCCTGGAGCCGACCGTGGCGCGGTTCTGCTCCGCCACCACCAGATCCGACCCGGATTCAATGCGCTTGACCATCTCCTCCATGGTTTCCGGCGCGTGCATGAAGTCCGCGTGCAGCGTGATCGCACAGTCGCGCTTGGGCCGGTCGGTCCGCTGCAAAGCGACGCGCAGCAGCTCTTCCAACGTGCGTGCGTACCCCTCACGCCGGCTGTGCTTGATGACCGTCAGGGGCAGGACCCGGGCATACGACGCCAGGACCTCCCCGGTGTGGTCGGTCGAGGCATCGTCACAGGCGATGATCTGGTATTCTCGCTCGAACGCCGTGAAGACCTGACGGACCTTCCAGAGCACGAGTCCGACCGTGCTCGCCTCGTTATGGACCGGAATGCAGACGTAGATCATGGCCCTGCAATCTAGGAGAGTGCCTTGTAGACTTCCAAGACTTGACCCGCCACCGCGTTGGCGGTGAAGCGCGGGGGGAATGGGAGCACCATAGGGCGGTGGAGCGCTTCCACCACCCGGTGGGCCAACGCTTCCGACGCGCCGACCGGCACGAGCACCTCGGCCGGAAGCACCTCCGGAATCCCGCCCGCGGCGGTCGCGACAATGGGCCGGCCGAGGGCGAGCGCGTTGAGAAGCACGCTGCCGAATCCCTCTTCTTTCGACGACAAGACGAACACACTGGCTTCGGTGATGAGCGCGTCCACCCGATCGATGTATCCCACGAGGTGCACGCGATCAGCGAGCCTGAGTTGCGTGATCTCGGCGTGCAGGGCTCCGCGCAGCGGGCCGTCACCCGCGATGACCCAATGAAGGCCGGGCTCGCGGGTCCGCGCGTGGTCAGCCGCGCGCACCAGCGTGCGCTGGTCTTTGTGATCGACCAGTGCTGCGGCATTCACCGCGAGCGGACTGTTTTCCTTGAGTCTCAGCTGTCGACGAATCCCGAGTGGCGGAGTGGAGGCCGCGCGCACCTCTTCCGGATCGATGCCATCCGGAATGACGACTACCGCATCGGGTGCGATGCCGTCGCTGGTGAGCACCTGCTTCACCGCCGCCGACACGGCGATGATGCGGTCGGGCCGCCGCCACGCCCCGAACCGCCCCACGTGAAAGTCCACGCGGCGAGTCGCGATCAGCGTCCGATCCATCGCGACGGTCGCCGCCAGTGTCAGCGCGTGGCTGTCGTGGGCGTGGATCACGTCGGGTTGAAACGAGAAGATCGCCCGCCGCAGCTGCCACCAGGCGCGCGGGTCGAGGCCGATCTCCCACGCGGTCCCCTGGACCTGGCCGCCGTCGGCGGCGACGCGCCGCGCCAGCTCGCTGCCCAGTCTCGTGACGAGGGTCTGCTCCACGTCGGCATGTCTCGCGAGCTCGCGGCAGAGCAGCCACACCTGTTGTTGACCACCGCGCCATTCGCGGCCGGAGTCGACATGCAACACCCGCATCGAGCCTCCCGCGACCGCTAGGCGGGGACTTTCACGACCCCGGCGAGCACGCGGCGCAGCGCATCGAGTTTGAAGGGCTTCTGCAGGAAGGGGCGGCCCAGCTCTTCGAGGAATTGCAGCGTATCGCCGCGGACCGTGTCGCCCGTGGCAAAAATGATGCGATCGGCCACCGTCGGATGCATGCGGGCGAGTGTCTGAAACATCTCGCGCCCGCCGAGACGGGGCATCCGGAGATCGCAAATGATGAGATCGAATGGTTGCGTGAGCGCGCGCTTCAACGCCTGGCTGCCATCGCGTGCGACGGCGACCTCATGACCCCAGCTCTCCAGGGTGGCCTGCATATAGTGAAGGATGTGCGGCTCGTCATCCACCACGAGTACCCGAAGGCGCTCCACCCGTTCGGGCGGCGCCGGATTCGCGGACACCGAGTGGTCGGACCGACTTAGTTCCGAGCGGCTGCCGGTGGGCAGCTCGACACTGAACGTGGCGCCGCGCCCGCTCCCGGCCCCGCCGGGATCCACTCGGATGTTCCCGCCATGCTCCTTCACGATGCCCAAACAGATCGACAGTCCCAGTCCCGTTCCTTCACCCTCCGACTTGGTACTGAAGAACGGCTCGAACACACGCTGCGCGATGTCCTCGGGGATCCCCGGTCCATTGTCCGAGATGTTCACGGAGAGCCCATCGGGCTCGCATTTCGTGACGATCTCGATCCGGCCCTCACCTTCTCGTGCCCGCGTACTCTCGATGGCCTGGGCGGAGTTGTTGATGATGTTCAAGAACACCTGCTTGATTTGATTGGCATGCACCTCGACCTGCGGCAAGCCGGGCTCGAACTCCAGACTCAGCTCGATGTGCGCCGACATCAGCTGATTCTTCAGGAGCTGATGCGTCGATTCGATGATCGGGCGGATTGACTGGAGCTGCCGCTCGCCTTCCTGGCGGCGGGCGAACGACAGCAGGTTGCGCACAATCGCGGAAGCGCGCTCGGCCTCCTGGCGAATCACGGCGAGGGGTTCCGCAAGGCGGGGCGGCACGTCGGCGGCTTCCCCAAGCAGATCACTGAACCCCACCACCGACGCCAGCGGATTGTTGAGGTCGTGCGCTACTCCGGCGATCAATTGCCCGATCGCGGACATCTTTTCGGACTGCAGCAGCTGCTCTTGCAACCGGCGCTTTTCGGTCTGATCCTCGAACAGCAGTACCGCAGCTCCTGGCTCTTCGGTGGGAATCGCGGTGACGAGGAGCGTGCGATCGCCAAGGCGCAGCTCGCTGGGGGTGGCCTCGGGGGTGGAACCGGGGGTTGCCAGCACCCGAGCGACAGGATCCGCCCACCCGGGCGGAAGCAGCGTGAGCCAGGAACGTCCCGTGATCGCTGTAACCGGCAGCTTGATGAGCTCGGCGAAAACGCGATTCGCGCGTCGGACGATCCCCTCGGGATCCACGTAGCAGATGGCCTGGTTGAACGCGTCCACGGTCTGCTCCCACTCGCGCTTTCCGCTCGAGAGCAGTTCCACGAGACGCGCGTTTTCGAGCGCAATGCCGGCCTGGGCCAGGACGGCACGCGTGAACTGCAGCGCGGAGTCGTCCAGTGCATTGGCCCGGTCGCCTTCCATGGCGACGGCGCCGATGGGGTGTGAAACGGCGACGATCGGCGCGCCGAGCCAGCTCGCCGGCGCCGGATGATTCACGGTCACTCCCAGCTCGGCGGCCCGGACGGCGACACGATCCGGGAAGACGAGCGGACCACGCCGCAGCGCGAGCTGCAGCAGCGGTTCGTCGGTCGTCGCGGCTCTCGGACCGTTGTGGTAGGTGACGTTCAGCCGGTTCGTATCCGGGTCGAGCAACATCACGGAGAGGCGGACGGGGCCGAGGTGCTCGGTCAATGTGCGCGCCACGATCTCGATGATCGAGGTGGGTCGAAACGCGCCGGCCAGCTCGTGCGACAGACTGGTAAAACAACTGAGGGCCTCGGCGACCGAGAGCGCTTTCACCGTGCTTCGTCGAGGAATCGAGTCGGGACACGCGTCGCGGCATCAACCAGCGCTTCCGCCGACTTGATGAAGCGAACGACGATCGGCAAGGAGCCCTGCAGCGCCACTTTTCGCTGCATGATCCCGGCGATGGGCCCCAGCTCTTTCTTGATGATTGCCTTCCAATGCTTGTACTCGGCGGTGAGCACAAACGGCGCGCGCTGGGCTTCGTCACGCGACACCAGCTTGGCTGCGCGACAGCTGCCGCGGTCGAGATCGAGCCAGATCCCGACGTCTTCGGGCACACCGATATGGGGTTGCGCGGGCATGACCAGCGCGACGGAGCCGTGCGTCCATTCGGTGGACGCGCTGCGATAGGCTTCGCTCGCGTTGATCGCCGCGCCGTACGCATCGACCCACGCCATCGACGGGAAGTCGTGGGTGACCGTCGTCATGCGACCGCCCGCGCGAAGCCCTCGAACAACGCGCGCTCCGTGAGGTCTTCCGGGTGCCACTGCACGGCCACGATCCAGGGATCGCGCGCGCTATCGAGTTCCGCCGCTTCGATCACGCCGTCTTCCGCCCAGGCGACCGCCTTCAAGGTGGGGGCGAGATCGCGAATGGCCTGGTGATGCCGGCTGTTGACGGTTGCGGAGCGCACGCCCAGCGTGCGCTCCAACAACGACCCCGCCGCGACGCGAACCTCATGACGCGCCGTCTCGTCGCTGTGGGGCACGGGACCCGGACGCTCGCTCTCGAGATCCTGATAGAGTGTCCCGCCGAGCGCGACGTTGAGGATTTGGATCCCACGGCAGATCGCGAGGATCGGCAGTCGGCGCTGTCGCGCGGCACCGATCAGGGCCACCTCGGCGGCGTCGCGCGAGGGATCGATCGCTCCCAGGCGCGGGTGCGGCACCGCTCCGTACCGCTCGGGCGCCACGTCCTCGCCGCCGGTGAGTACCAAGCCCCGCACGCCGGTGAGTGCGGCGGCCGCATGGTCGGGCGCGAGCATCGTCGGAACGGCCAGGGGCACCAGGCCCACGTTCTCGAGCGCCCGCACATACGCTGTGTTGAGCGTGACCCGTTCGCGGCCGTCCACCAGGCGGCGCGGCGCCGTGACCGCCACGGCGGGGGGGGTCACGGGGTCACGAAGTCGTGGGAGGACCGAACAGCGGGCAACGCGGATTGCTCACGCTCGCCCAGTCGACGCGCACGGCGTACAGATTGAGGGCGGCCCCGCCGCCCACGATCGATCCGATGGCGGGTTGACGTTGCGGCTCTTCCTGATCGAGGACCATCACACCCATTGCCCGCTGCGAGGTGTCGTCCACGACGAGCAGTCCGTAGCCACGCGACGGAAAACCGGGTCCTCGATAGAGCATCGAGACTTTCCCGGCGGCGTCGCGGGTGACGATGACCGCTCCGTTTTCGCGGGACTTCGGCAGGATAATGACTGTCGGGAGGGAATCCGGGACGCCACGCGGTGGATCCGTGAGCGCCGCGCGCGGATTGCTGAGCTGATTCACGATCAAGGCGGGACCGGCAATGGCTGCGATGCCACATGTCGGAGAGCCGGCGCCGGAGCCTCCCCCTCCTCCACAGGCGGTGACTGCGAAGACCAGGATAAGAATCCGCGGATTCATGGGACTGCAATCTAACGCTAATGCGACCAAACAGCCGTGAGCGTGGTCGTCCGCACCGGCGCCAGGGTTTGTGGCACGAGATTGTAGACGTAATTCAGGGCATTTGCGAGCAGGAGCCGCAGCTCGAGCGGTCCACGCGTCCATTGAGCGCGCAGATCCAGGACATTCATCGGGACGCGCCGCGGGTCGACAAAGCCCTCCAGCTCGATGCGCTCGGGCCGGCTCGCATGGCGGAAGTCGGCGCCCAGATTGGCGCTGCCGAGGGAATAGTCGGCGCTCAGCTTCACCTGATGTCCCGGACGGTACGCGAGCGGAGCGTTCGCCGAACCGGGGACGCGGCGTTGCGTGTGGAGATACGTGTAGCTGAGCGAGGTGGTGAGACGATCAATCGCCGCGAGCAGAGTCGCGTCCACGCCGGCGATGCGCGCCTCCGCCACGTTCTGCAGCTGAATGACGGGCCCACCCGTCGTCACGATGAGCGTCGGTTCGATCAGATCCCTCGCCTCGGTCCAGAACAGCGCGCCGTCGACACGCATGATGCCCAGGAAAGGCGCGCTGCGGCCGCCGAGTTCGAATGACCACGCTGTTTCGGGGCGCAGGCCGGGATTGGGAACGACGCGCAGTCCGAACTCCGGCGCCACCAGATCGACGAATCGCTCCGCGAGCGACGGGGCGCGGAACCCGCGTCCGACGGAGGCGCGCACCGCCGCACCCTGCGATCCTACCGGAAACGAGCCACCCAGACGCGGGCTGACCACGGCGGTCAGCGAGCCGCCATCGACCGCGAGAAAATCGATTCGCGCGCCGGCCTTGAGTCGCGCGCTCCCCCTGGCCAGGCGGCTCAGGGGCTGTTCTACCTCGGCGTATGCCGAGTATTCCGATTGTGAGTGGTTCTGGAACACGTCGCTCGTCACGTCGGAGAGAGTCGCCTCTCCGCCGACGAGCACGGAGCGGGTCGAATCGGGATGTGCCTCGACGCGGACCTCTGCGCCAACGCGGTTGGAGATGCCGAACTCCGAAGTGTCGCGGCGCTGATCGAAGAAGTCTGTCCGAAACCACGAGGCGCGGGCATGCCAGGCGAATCGTTCCGAGACAACGGTGCGCGCCTGCGCGGCGACGTAGCCCTTGCGCGAATGGGTCCACGGTGCGCGCCCGCCAGTATCGACCTTGAACGGCTGGTAAGCCTGGCCCATGTCGTCGCATTCGCCCTGCGTGCACCAGCTGAGGGGCGTGTCGTAGCGATCGTCGGCCCAGGCACCGCTGACGTCGACGCGCGTTTTGGGTGATGCCTGCCAACGGCTCTTGGCGGCCATCTGCCAATGGTTCTGACTGTCGTGCTCCCGGTAGCCGTCGGAGTGACGGGCTCCACCGGTGACGCTTGCGCCGAAGATCTCGGTTCCGTAGGAGATCATGCCGTCGCCGCCCCCCTGCAGCCCCGGCTTGTCGCGGAATCCCCAGACGGGGTGCGGCGGATCGGCGAAGATGCCTCCGGTGAGTCGCACCCGCGCATGCAGGCCCGCCGGCACGTCGCGTGTCGTCACATTGACCACGCCGCCCAGGGCTGCGGAGCCGTACAGCGAAGAACCGGCGCCTTTGAGGATGTCGGCACGCTCGATGTGATCGACGGGGACGAGATCCCAATTGATCCCGCCGCGATCGCCCTGATTCATCGGCACGCCGTCCACCAGGAAGAGGACGCGCGAGTTGAGTCCCTGCACGTAACCGGTCGAGCCTCTGATGTTAATTTGTCCATTGAGGAACTGAATCCCCGGCTCCTTGTCGACGGCCTCGTCGATCGTATTCACAGCACGGCGATCGATCTCTTCGGGGCTGACCTGAGCGACGCTCGTCGCGGGGTGATCGCCGAACTGCGGAAGTTTCGTGCTCACCACATCGACTGGTGTCAGCTCGAGCGGTGATGGCTCGAGCGTGAAGTCGGCGGTCGCGGAGTCGCCGCCGGCGAGGGTGACGACGGTTGCCGCCGGGCTATACCCGATCGCGGCGGCGCGCAGCCGTATTTCGCCGGCGGGCACGGCGGAGAGACGGTACCGGCCGTCGGCGTCGGTCTGCGTATAGAGCGTGCTGCCGGCGATCCCGACCATGGCGCCGCTAATGGACGTCCCCGAGACGCTGCGCACCGTGCCACGCAGGACTCCCTGCGCCGCAACCCCTCCGAGCGGGGCGATCGACGCGCCGATACACACGAGCGTGGCTAGCGCGCGGTGCATGTGACGAAGTCAGTCGCAGGACGGAGGCTGTCGAACTCCACCCGGAAGTCGATGTTGGAGGCGGCGGACCCGTCGGGAACGGTCACGACGCCGGGCAGCGTACTGTCAGCCGGATTGCGGTAGTAGCCCGCCACGCGGAGCAGCGCCGTATCCGCGGGAGTCAACGTCAGAGTGCCGACCTTCTTCCACACGGCCAGTACCCACGCGTACGTCCGCGGATCGAGGGCCACACTGTAATCGGCGACTGAGTCGGTGTACGGCACCGAACCGGGAATGAAGGGCTGGCGATTGGCGATGAGCTCGGTGCAGGTCAGTGGAAAGCTGGCGTACGCGGCGACGAAGACGTTGTCGGTGCTATCGGGGATCGTGCCTCGGAACCGAATGGTGCCGCACACCCCGATCAGCGCGGCGCCGCAGATCGGCTCGGGTTGCAGTCCCCCGCCGCAAGCCGTGGCCGCGAGCAGCAGCGGCCACGCGAGACTGCCGGATCTCAAGAGGCTCCCGGACACCCCCGCAATTTGTGGGCGCACGGAAATGCGTCAACTTGACCGTGGTTTTCCCGTGGAATAGAGTTTCCTACACTATGCCCCTCTACGAGTATCGCTGTACGAAGTGTGACGAGCACTTCGCGCGCACGGAGTCGATGGCCCAGCATGGCTCGCGCCGTCCGGTGTGCCCCAAGTGCTCGTCGCGCGCCGTCGAACCCGTTCTCTCCCCGTTCTTCGCGAAGACGATCCGGAAGAGCTGAGCGAGGAAAAAGGGGGGGCCTTGTTCGAGCGCCTGCGGGACGCGTTCCGCGCTGCCCTGGATGCGGCCGCAGGTCCTGCCGACCTGCGCGCGCTCGCGCGCCAGATGCGTGAAGCCGTCGTCGACGCCAAAGTCGCCGTCGGCGAAATCGCGGATGCCGTCGCCCGTACTGACCGAGAGCTCGCACTGGAACGCCAGCGCCTTGCGGATGCTGAGCGGCGCGGCCGGCTTGCGGGCGAGATCCAGGATCACGAAACCGTTGCAGTAGCCGAGCGCTTCACCGCCAAGCATCGCGAACGCGTCGCAGTGCTCGAGCGAAAGCTGGCCGCGCAGCGTGAAGAGCTCGCGCTGGCCGAGCGCGAGTTGGAGGATATGCAAGCGCAGCTCACGAGCGCCGAGCGAGACCGGCCGGTGATGGAAGGGGACCGCAGCTCCGAGCGGGCGTGGCGTGACGTACAAAGTGCGGGCGGGGCGCGTCCTGGAATGGATCTTCAGGACGAGCTGCTCAAGTCCGACATGGACCGTGCCGCGCGTGAGGCGGAGGCGACGCGACAGCTCGAGGAGCTCAAGAAGAAAATGAGAAAGGACTAGCGACCGTGCTCCTGTTAGTTCTGCTGCAGCACCTCCAGCAGCCTCCACAGCCTCCCCCACCTGATTTTCTGAAACGCGCTCACACCTACAGCATCGTCGCCTACGATTCCGTCACCGGCGACCTCGGCGTTGCGGTGCAATCGAAATTCCCGAATGTCGGCGGTCTCGTCCCGTGGGCGCGCGCCGGCGTCGGCGCCGTCGCGACGCAATCGCTCAGCAACACGGACTATGGCGAAAAGGGACTCGAGCTCATTGCGCGCGGCGCGACGGCGCCGGAAGCGATGCGCGTCATCATGCGCGGGGATGAGCGCCCATCACAGCGACAGGTCGGCATGGTGGATGCGCGTGGCAATGCAGCGAGCTGGACGGGGGATTCGACGTTCGACTGGGCGGGTGGGCGCACGGGCGGCGGGACGGATGGGCAGACGGGCGGCAAAGGCAAAATGATCACCGGCCGCAATTACGCGGCCCAGGCCAACATCATGGTCTCGGATGCCACCGTCCGGAACATGGCCGAGACGTTCGAGCGGGCGCGGGGGTCGCTGGCCGATCGTTTGCTTGCGGCGCTCGTGGCGGGGCAGGCAGGGGGCGGCGACAAGCGTGGGATGCAGTCGGCAGCGCTGCTCGTCGTCCGTGCCAACGCGGGCTACCTGGGCACCACCGATCGCTACATCGACATTCGGGTCTACGACGCCCCCGACCCTATCAAGGAGCTGCAGCGACTGTATGAGCTGCACAAACTCTACTTCTTCACAACCGATTCCGCCGATCTGATCGCGATCACGCCGGCCCTGCAGCGGGAGTTGGAAGCCATCCTCGTCGCCGAGCCGAAAAACCAGCCGCAAAAGTGGCTAGCCGCGCCGCAGCCGTCGCTGAACGAGGCGTTCCTCACCGCGCTCGCGAATTTCATGTACTGGGAGAACTACGACGTGCGCGTGAGAATGGATGGGAAGATTGACCGGGTGGTGCTGGATGATATTCGCAAGAACAGAAAAAGCGGTCGCCGTGCGCCGTAAGCCGTGCGCCGGGAATCTGCCCCGCTGTGCGGTCCGGCTCACGGCTCACGGCTCACGGCGCACGGCGCACGCTGGAGGTCTCATGGACGTGAAACGCGGCCGCATGGTCTTTCTGGGATATGGAAAGTACTGGCGCTCAGACCGCATTCTCGGGTTGATGCCGATCGAGGAAGGGCGCGGTCCGGGGCAACGGACCAACGTCTTCATCGAGGGCCAGGCGGAGCCGATCGTCGCGTCGCGCACGGAGCAGAGCATCCTGGAAGACATGGGCGCAACCGACGACAGTTTCCGGCTGGAATCGCTCCGTGAAGCGACGCGCGAGCTGCTGGAAGCGTTCCACGAGTTCTCACCCGTGCTCCGCCGCGCGCTTCAGAACGAGCACCACTTCGACGTCGAAAAGTGGGAAGCGCGGATGGGGGCGCTGCTCCGACCGTCCGAACATCCCGACCCCGCGCAACAGGACGACCTCTTCGATTGAAAGGACCGGCATGACGCAACCGGCTGCCTATAGCTCGCTGACCGATCGCGGCTGGTTCGGTCATCCGCGCGGGCTTTCGACGCTGTTTTTCACGGAAATGTGGGAGCGCTTCAGCTTCTACGGCCTCCGTGCACTCCTGATTCTCTACATGACGGCGGCGGCGGCGAGCGGCGGGCTCGGATTTTCCACCGAGCGCGCGGCATCGATCTACGGCTGGTACACCTTCGGCGTCTACGCGGCGGCCATCCCCGGCGGCATCATCGCCGACCGCTGGCTCGGCCAGTATCGCAGCGTCCTGTGGGGTGGAATCATCATTGCGCTGGGCCATTTCAGCATGGCTTTTCCGTCGCTCACGACGTTCTACCTCGGTCTGGTGCTGATCGTCATCGGGACCGGCCTGCTGAAGCCCAACGTCAGCACGCTGGTCGGATCGCTGTACGACCCAGCCGATGCGCGGCGCGACGCGGGCTTCTCGATCTTCTACATGGGGATCAATCTGGGGGCGTTTCTGGCCCCGCTGATCGTCGGCACGCTGGGGCAACGCGTCGATTGGCACATCGGCTTCGGGTGCGCCGGTATCGGCATGACACTGGGCTTGATTCAGTACGTCGCGGGCAAACGCCGACTCCTTCCGGCGCTCGAACGGCTGGGGCAATCCGAAACCCGGCCCGCAGCGGCCGCGAGCACGGAGCCATGGTGGCACTTTACGCCGGACGAATGGAAACGCGTGGTCGCCATCGCGGTGCTGTTCGTGTTCTCGACAATTTTCTGGGCGGCGTTCGAGCAGGCAGGCTCGAGTCTCAATCTGTTTGCGGACCGGCTGACGGACACCCATATGTTCGGCTTCAGCTTCCCGTCCACATGGTTTCAGTCCCTGAACTCGATGTTCATGATCTTCGGGCTGGCGCCGTTGCTCGCCTGGTTGTGGATCCGGCTCGGCCCGCGCCAGCCCTCGAGCCCGGTAAAGTTCGCGTTCGGACTCCTCCTTGCCGGGCTGGGATTCGCGATCCTCGTGCCGGCCGCGAAGATGGCGCAGGGGCAGGGCGTGCTCGTGAGTCCCTGGTGGCTCGTCGGCGTCTATTTCGTGCACACGATCGGTGAGCTGTGCCTGAGTCCAGTGGGTCTGTCGATCGTCACCAAGCTTGCCCCATACCGAATCGCCGGCGCGATGATGGGTCTCTGGTTCCTGTCTATTGCGGTGGGCAATAAGCTTGCCGGGTGGGTAGCGGGATTCTTCGATCGATTGCCGCTGCCGGACCTGTTCGGTCGGGTGGCGCTGGTGACGATCGCGGCGTCCGTAATCTTGTTGGTGTTGACGCCGCAGATCAGAAAGCTGATGGGCAGTATCCGCTAATTCCCAAGACGCTAGCCGCCTTCCATGGGCTGCTCAGCATAGTGACACGCTGCGAGGTGCCTACTCCCGCCCGGCACCTCCCTCAACGGCGGCACTTCAACGCGGCATCGGTCACTCTTCAGGGGGTGCGGGCAGCGCGGGTGAAAGGGACATCCGGGCGGCGGCGTCGCCGGCGATGGCATGTCGCCGCTGAGCACGATGCGAGTCTTCGTTGCGCGGGGATCGGGCTCGGGCACGGCTGACAGCAAGGCACGCGTGTACGGATGCCGCGGCATCGCATAGATCTCCGCGGCAGGCGCACGCTCGACGATCTTCCCGAGATACATGACCGCGACTTCGTCGGCGATGTGCCGCACCACGGCGAGATCGTGCGCGATGAACAGGTACGTGAGACGGCGCCGCGCCTGGAGGTCGGCCAGTAGGTTCAGGACCTGAGCCTGGACCGAGACGTCGAGCGCGCTGACGGGCTCGTCGCAGACGACGAACCGCGGCTCGACCGAGAGCGCGCGCGCGATGCCGACGCGCTGGCGCTGGCCTCCCGACAGTTCGTGCGGGTAGCGGTTCGCGAATGCGGCGTCGAGTCCAACCTCGTCCAGCAACGCGGTGACCGTCCCCGCTAAGCCATGAATCTCGAGCGGCTCCTGAAGCGTTTCCTGCACGGTCATACGCGGATTCAGCGAGCTGTACGGATCTTGAAAGACGATCTGCATGCGGCGGCGCAGCGCGCGCAACCGCGGGGCGTCGAGCGCGAATACGTCGACCCCTTCAAACAGCACTGCGCCGCTCGTGGCTTCCTGCAGCCGCAGCAGCGTGCGGCCCACCGTTGTTTTACCCGAACCAGACTCGCCGACCAGCCCGAGGGTTTGTCCGGACGGTATCGTGAACGACACGCCGTCCACGGCACGCACCGGCGCGCGTGGCCGGCCCAGGCCGAACCAGCGGCGCTCGCTGGCGTAGTGCTTGACCAGGTCGCGCACGTCGACCAACGGGCCTGGGGCCTGGGGCCTGGAGCCCGGGCCGGACGTGCTCATCGTGTTCCTTGACGGCGTTCCGGTTCGGTCACGAGCCAGCAGCGCGCGGTGTGGCCGTCCCCGGCGTCCAGGAGCGGCGGTTCCTGGCCGACGCATTTGTCCCAGGCATAGGGACAGCGCGGATGGAATCGGCACCCGACCGGCCAGGCAGTCGCCGCGGGCACCTGACCCGGTATGGCATGCAGGCGCGAGCGCGGCGCATTCACGCGCGGCACCGCCGCGAGCAGCCCTTCCGTGTACGGATGCGTGGGGTGCTCGAACAGCTCCGTCGTGGGCGCCGTCTCCACGACGCGTCCCGCGTACATCACCACCACTCGGTCGGTGTGGCCGGCGACGACGCCCAGGTCATGAGTAATGAGCAACACGGCCATCCCGAGCTCTTTTTGCAACCGGTCGAGCAGCTCGAGAATCTGAGCCTGAATCGTCACATCGAGCGCGGTGGTCGGCTCGTCCGCGATGAGGACCTTGGGATGGCAGACGAGGGCCATCGCGATCATCACGCGCTGGCGCATTCCTCCCGAGAGCTGGTGCGGGTAATCGTCCACACGCTGCTCCGGATCGGGGATGCCAACCAGCTTGAGCATCTCGATGGCCCGCGCCCGCGCGGCTCCACGCGAGAGGCGCTGGTGGATGATTGCCGCTTCCGCGATCTGGTCCCCTACGGTGAAGACGGGGTTCAGCGACGTCATGGGCTCCTGGAAGATCATCGCGATCTGATTGCCGCGAATGCTCCGCAGCTCGCGCGGCGCAATCGCCAGGAGATTCCGGCCCTCGAATTCGATGAGCGAGCCCGGGAGGATGTGGCCGGGTGGCTCGGGTACGAGCCGCAGGATCGACAGGGAAGTGACCGTCTTGCCGCAGCCCGACTCCCCCACGATGCCCAGCGTCTCGCCGGGATACAGGTCGAAGGATACCTCGTCGACGGCGCGCGCCGTGCCGCGTCCGTGCTCGGTGACGAAATAGGTCTTGAGATCGCGCACGCGGAGCAAGGCGTTCAGGAGCTTTCCTCACGCGGATCGAGAGCATCCCGCAACCCGTCGGCGACGGCGTTCAGTGACATGACGACCAAAGAAATGGCGAGGCCCGCAAAGAGTGTGGTCCAGGGCGCGGTGTACAGGCTCAGCGCGCCGTCCGCGATCATGTTGCCCCAACTGGGCCGCGGGGGGGCCACGCCGATGCCGAGGAAAGACAAGGACGCCTCGAGCAGAAGCACGTTCCCGACGCTGAGGGCGGCCGACACGATGATCGGCGCCGCGGCATTGGGCAGAACGTGGCCAAAGATAACGCGGCTGGAGCGCGCGCCCAGAGCGCGCGCCGCCACGACGAACTCTCGCTCGCGCAGCCCGAGCACTTCCGCGCGAACCAGGCGGCTGGTGCCGAACCACGACGTGAGCCCAATGACGAACGCCAGCCACGCGAACGGCAGGCGGTCCCACAAGGCGACGGCCATGAGCAGGATGAAAATGCGGGGAAGGGCGAGGCCGATGTCGACCAGGCGCATCAGCATACCGTCGACCCAACGGCGATAATAGCCCGCGACCGCGCCAACGAGCGAGCCGAGCGCGACCGCGATCAACGCGCCGAGCGCGCCGATGCCGAGCGAAATGCGCGCGCCGTACGCGAACCGGCTCCACACGTCGCGACTGAAGACATCGGTCCCCATCAGGAATGTCAGTGAGGGCGGATGGTTCTGCAGGCGGACGGGATCGGGTTGCACGACGGGATCGAGCGGCGCGACCAGCGGCGCGGCGATCGCGATGATCACGAGAAACGTCAGGATGCCGCAGCCCCAGGCCGCCGTGGGATGCCGGAAGAAGCGCCGCCAATGCTCATTTGACAGCGCCCGCTGGCGCAGCCAGCGCACGGTCTCCGCCGCGACCACGATCGCGATCACGAGGGCGAGCCAGGAGGCGAACGTCATGCCGTTGCGATGTCGAGGGCACGATCCTCGTGCACCCGGATCCGTGGATCGGCGAGGGCGAGGAGGATGTCGGCGATCAAGCTGCCCGTCACGACCATGGCGCTGGCTATCAGCGCGGTGGCCGTGACGACGGCGTAATCGCGTTGCAGAATCGCATCGACCGTGAGCCGCCCCATGCCCGGCAGCGCAAAGATCGTCTCGACCAGGACCGCGCCGGTCAGGAGGAACGGAAAGGTCAGACCGAACCGGGTGATAAAGGACAGCAGCGCGTTGCGGAGCTGGTGGCGGAGCACCACGCGGGGTTCCGGCAGCCCTTTGGCGCGCGCGGTGCGCACGAAGTCTTGCTGGGCGATCTCCAGCATCGCGGCCCGCTGAAATCGCGCCGTGCCGGCGGCGCCGACGAGACCCAGGGTGGCGGCGGGAAGCGCCAGATGCCAGATGCGATCGATCAGGCAATAGAGTGAATCGACCGTCGGGCAGAGAATCGGATCGCTCGCTCCGCCCACCGGAAAGAGGCGCAGCTTCTCGCCGAACAGCAACAGCAGGATCAGCGCGAGCCAGAACGTCGGCAGCGAGTAGACGAACAGCGTGGCGTTGCCCAGCACGACATCCGGCAGGCGGTTCGCGCGCAGGGCCTGGTAGATGCCCAGTCCGAGGCCGAGCGTGAAGTCGAGTAACAGCGCGGTGCCGGCGAGCTGCAGGGTGAAGGGCACCGCATCGGCGATCGCGTCGCCCACCGGACGATGCAGCGCGAACGAGTAGCCGAGATTGCCCTGTACGAGCTCCACCAGATAACGCCAGTACTGGACGAGAATCGGCTGGTCGAGACCGAATTGACGAACCAGGAGCCGGCAAATCTCGGGGTCGGTGAAGTTTTCCCCGCCCGCGAAGCAGGGCTCCCCCGGGGCGAGGTGAATCAGGACGAAGACAAAGGTGACAACCGCGAAAATGATGGCAACGGACGCCACGAGGCGCCGCAGCAGCCACGCCATCATCTATCGCTCCACGCGGTCTCGGTCGATCTGCCGGTCGTGAGGGATGCGCCAGGTGCGCAGCAGCGACGCCCAGGAATCGGGGCGAATCTGCACGTTGTCGACCCGGTTGTGGATGCCCGCCACGTTGCCGAGTGCGTAGAGAAAAATGGCGGGAGCATCGGCGTTGATCGTTTCGATCGCCGCGCGCCACAGCTGCTTGGATTGGTCGCGCGACTGCGCCGCGATCGCGCGATCCACGAGCCGGTCGAACTCGGGGCTGCTGTAACGGCCGTAGTTCGAGCCGCCGATCCCTGCACTCGTCCACGTCTGCGAGATCCCGGAGCTCGGAGACGGGTCGTTGGACCGCGACAGGATGGCCGCGTCGAAGTTTCCGCTGACGAGTCGCTGGGTAAGGGCACGCGGATCGAGCTCATCAATCTCGACCTGGACACCGATGCGCCGGAACTGCTCCTGCAGCAATCGCGCGTACTGACGACGCAGCTGGCTCGTCGAGGGCACGACGATGCGGAACGTGAGCGGTTGTCCATCGCGGTCGCGCATGCCGTCGCTATCGTGATCGCGCCAGCCGCGGGCGTTCAGCTGCCGCGACGCCTGCGCCGTGTCGTAGGGGAGTTGGCGGATTTCCGGATCCCAGATCCAGAGCAGCGAAGACATCGGTCCAGGTGGCACCCTGCCGACGTCGCCCAGCGTGCTCTTCACCAGGCTTGCCCGGTCCACCGCCATCGTCAGCGCCCGCCGGACCTCGCGCTCGCTGAAGATGGGATGCGGTTTCGCCGTGTCGCCGTTGGCCCGCAAGTTGAACGAGACATAGGTGTAGGTGTTCCCCGGGTAGGGGTACAGCTTGACCTGCTGCGCCCCACGGGCTCGCTCGATGAGCTCGGGGGTGATCAGCTGTTCGCGCACATCCGCCTGATCGGCGACCAGCTGCGTCACGGCCACACCGGGATCTGGTGTAAAGCGCCAAATCAACCGGCGAATTCCCGGCCGGGCGAGGAAAAACGTCGTGTCGGATTGCAGCTCGATGGCCTGCCCGGCCTGCCAGCTCACGAAGCGGTACGGGCCGTCGCCGATGGGCTGGCGGCCGAACGGCGCCGTCCGCCACTGGTCGCGCGGAACCGACCGCAGCAGATGCGCCGGCAGCACGCGCATGTGGTATACGGCGTCGTAGAACATTTCCGGGTAGCGCTCGCGGAAACGGAACACGGCCGTCAGAGAGTCGCGGGCGGTGACGCTGGAGATGCGCCGGAGCTGCGCGCGAAAGGGCGACGCGACAGCGGAGTCCGTGTAGGCATCGAACGTGAACGCGACGTCGACCGCGGTGACCGGCTGCCCATCGTGCCAGCGTGCGCGCGGGTCGATGTGAAAGACGAGCGTGGAAGGACCGTCCCACTCCCATCGCTGTGCGAGTACAGGCTGAAAATCCTCGTCGCCCACCGTATTCAGGGACATCCCCACGTCCGCCAGCTTCAAGAACAGCTGCTCGGCCACGTCGCGCGCGGTGATGTCTTCCGTTGATGCCGGCAGGAGCGTGGCGGGCTCACCAATGGCGGCGTCGACGAGAGTTCCGCAGTCGGGGGCCGTGCAAAGCTTGCGGCGCTCGCATGCACCGAGCGCGGCGACGATAAGGAGGATGGAGAGCAACTCATAGCGCCTGGGCATGGCGGTTAACATTTCACCCCGGGGCGATGGATGCAACCGACCGCCCGTCTGGCGGGCCGACTGCTTGCCCTGAGCGAGGCAAAGGGATCTGACGGTTGGAGGGTCTGAAACTCGCGTCCCAATTTTCGATAATGGCCGTCGTGATTTCGTCGAACGTCACAGCTCGGCCGAGCACCGCGTCGAGTGTCGTTTCCCCGGTGTCGGCAGCCACCTTTTGCTGAGATCCCGCCAGGAGAATGGAGCCATGCTGCAGGAAAGCATCGCCCCGTCGCACCTGGGCGGACCCCACGAGCTTCCGGCCACCGACCAGGATCTCCCCGCCTACGGACGTTGCGAAGCAAGAAGCCGGACCGTCGGACAGCCAGCCCTGAGCAGAGCGAAGGGGTCGGACTGTCGGACGGTGCGAGGCCAGATGCGCTTCGACACCCAACGACCGCAGGGCTCGGACAAGCCGGGTGTGGATTTCGCAGTAGGCCTTTCGAAGCGAACCAAACGCTGCAATTGGCGCCGCCACCGCGTACGTGACCTCATGCTCGTGCCAAACTGCCTTCCCACCGGTTGGCCGCCGCACAACAGCGACGTCCGGATGGGCAGCGGCGCTGAATGGTTGATTGCGACCGACCGAGAGTGCGGGCGGATCCCACCGGTATAAACGCAGGTACCGAGCGCCCGTTCGCGCAGACTCGACGAGGAGATCAACATCGGTCGACATGTTGTAGTCGCCCGATCGTCCCACCGGATCAATCAGCAGGTGCCAGTCCGACTGTCCAACACTCCGACGGTCAGACAGTAGCGTACGCCTCCACCGGCGGACAGGTGCATACCAGGTTCCGATCGCCGAACGCCGCATCGATCCGGCTCACCGGCGGCCAGACCTTGTGCTCGCGCGTGGCAGCAGTCGGGAAACCGGCTCGCTCGCGAGAATAGGGGCGATCCCAGTTGTCGACGAGCAGGTCGGCCAGCGGGTGTGGCGCATGCTTGAGCAGGTTGTTCTCGCGATCGGCCTCGCCGGTCTCGATCTCGCGAATCTCTTCACGAATCGCAATCAGCGCATCGATGAAACGATCGAGCTCGACCTTGGGCTCGCTCTCGGTGGGCTCGACCATCAAGGTGCCCGCGACCGGGAACGAGACCGTCGGCGGATGGAATCCGTAGTCGATCAGCCGCTTGGCGATGTCCTCCACATCGACCCCTGCCGAGCTCTTGAAGGGGCGCGTATCGATGATGCATTCGTGTGCGACAAGGCCGTGCTGGCCCGCGTACAGGAGATCGTAGTGCTCGCCCTCGAGCAGCCGGCGCGCGATGTAGTTGGCGCTGAGGATCGCGACCTTGGTCGCGAGCGTGATTCCTTCGCGTCCCATCATCGCGATGTACGCCCAGGAAATCGGCAGAATGGAGGGACTGCCCCAGGGACCGGCGGACACCGTTCCGGCACTGTCCGCGAGGGGAATGCCGACATCGATGACCGGATGCGTCGGCAGATGGCGCACCAGGTGCTCGGCGACGCCGATCGGGCCCATGCCGGGACCGCCCCCCCCGTGCGGGATACAGAACGTCTTGTGCAGGTTGAGATGACAGACGTCGGCGCCGATGTCGCCCGGCCGGCACAAGCCGACCTGCGCATTCATGTTCGCCCCGTCCATGTATACCTGACCGCCGTTTTCGTGCACGATCCGGCAGATCTTCTTGATCGACGCCTCGAACACCCCATGGGTCGAGGGATATGTGACCATCAGTGCGCCGAGGGTGTCGCGGTGCTCTTTGGCTTTGGCCTCGAGATCGGCGACGTCGATGTTGCCCTGGGCGTCCGTCTTCACCACCACGACCCCCAGCCCCGCCATCACGGCGCTCGCCGGGTTCGTGCCGTGCGCCGATTGAGGAATCAGGCACGTCGTGCGATGCGTCTCACCGCGATGCTCGTGGTATTTCCGAATTACGAGCAGTCCCGCGAACTCGCCCTGAGAGCCCGCGTTGGGCTGCAATGAAACCCTGGCGAAGCCGGTGATCTCCGCGAGCCATTCCTCGAGCTGGCCGAACAGCGTCGCGTAGCCCTGCGCCTGCTCGCGCGGGGCGAATGGATGCAGCCTGCCGAAGCCGCGCCAGGTGATCGGAATCATTTCCGTTGTGGCATTGAGCTTCATCGTGCACGAGCCGAGCGGGATCATCGCGGACGTGAGCGAGAGGTCGCGATCCTCGAGCCGCTTCAGATACCGCAGCATCTCGGTCTCAGAGTGGTGCGTGTTGAAGACGGGATGCGTGCAGAACGGGGTGGTCCGAATCAGCGATTCGGGCAGGAAGGACTTGTCGGTTGCGAGCGACGCGCCCCCGCTACGCCGCGCGCCGCCATCAATCCCAGTGGCGAAAGCGGCAACGACGTGGAGAACATCCGACTCCGTCACTGTTTCATCGAACGCCACGCCAATCCGCGTCTGTGACAGCGTGCGCAGGTTGATTTGCTTGGCGCGGGCCGCGGTGATGATCCGCGGCAGAGATTCCGCCGGCACTTCGACTGCCAGCGTGTCGAAGAACTCCGGGTAAACAAGCTTGTAGCCGAGCTTATCGAGAGCCGTGGCAAGCGCCGCCGTGCGCGCGTGAACGCGCCTGGCAATGCGGCGCAGTCCGTCGGCTCCGTGGTATACCGCGTACATCGCCGCGACCACGGCCAGTAACACCTGGGCCGTGCATACGTTGCTCGTTGCTTTCTCGCGTCGAATGTGTTGTTCGCGTGTCTGGAGGGCCATGCGCAGGCCGGTGCGGCCGGCCCGATCCTTGGAGACGCCGATGATCCGTCCGGGCAGGTGGCGCTTGTACTCATCCCGGGTCGCGAAGAACGCCGCGTGCGGACCGCCGTAGCCGAGCGGCACGCCAAACCGTTGCGAGTTCCCGACGGCGATGTCCGCACCCCACTCGCCCGGCGGCGTCAGCAACGTGAGCGCGAGCAAGTCCGTTGCCACCGTCACGAGCGCACCCGCCGAGTGGGCGGCTTCACACAGCGACCGGAAATTGCGAATGGCGCCGTCGGTCGCTGGGTACTGTACCAACCCGCCGATCACATTGCCCTTCTTGAAATCGAACTGTGCGGGATCGGCGACAACGGTCTCGAGGCCACGCGCGGCGGCGCGGGTGCGCACCACGGCAATCGTCTGGGGATGGCAGTTCGCATCCACGAGGTAGCTGAGCCGGCCCTCGTGCTTTGACACCGCTTCGGTGAGATGCATCGCTTCGGCGGCCGCCGTGCCTTCGTCGAGCAGCGAAGCATTCGCGATCTCGAGGCCCGTGAGATCCGACACCATCGTCTGGAAGTTCAGCAACGCCTCGAGCCGTCCCTGCGCGATCTCCGCCTGATAGGGGGTGTAGGCGGTATACCAGCCGGGATTTTCCAACACGTTCCGCAGAATGACGGTCGGCGTGAAACAGTCGTGATAGCCCATGCCCAGGTAGGACCGGAAGACCTGGTTTTGCGCGGCGAGCAGTCGCAGCTGCTCGAGCGCCTCCTGCTCGGTGATCGCGTCCGGGATGCGAAGCGGCTGGCGCAAGCGGATATCTGCCGGGACGACCGCGTCGATGAAACTCTCGAGCGACTCGTAGCCGAGCGCGGCCAGCATGGCGGCCTGCTCCTCGGCGGAGGGGCCGACATGTCGTTCGTGAAAGAGGTCGCGTTCGATGGCCATCTTATGAAAATGGGACGGATCTAGGACAACGGGCATGTCCGTGTAGTGTCGCTTTCACTCTCCGATATGCTTCGCATACGCATCCGCGCGGAGCAGCCCCTCCAATTCTTTGGCGTTCGTGATCTTCACTTTGATCATCCAGCCCTGGCCGTAGGGATCGCGGTTGACCAGGGCGGGATCCTGCTCGAGGGCCTTGTTTGTCTCGAGAATGGTCCCGCCGACCGGCGCGTACAGCTCCGAGACCGCTTTCACCGCTTCAATCGTTCCGAAGACGGCTTTTTGCGTGTAGCTCGCGCCGGTCTTGGGCAACTCCACGAACACGACGTCGCCCAGCTCGCCCTGCGCGTAGTCGGTGATACCAACTTCGACGACCTGCGGATCGGCGCTCTCCCGTACCCACTCGTGATCGGCTGTAAAGCGAAGCTCGTTCGGGATGCTGGACATGGGACGGGAGCCTACAACAGGTCGGCTCGGGGCGCCAGCCCCGCGCCGTCCTCTTCACTCAACACGATTCTTTCATGACCCCACGGCCGCAGATCGAGCCGCACGGCGACGGGATCGGGATCGGGAGAGATGTGGTACAAGCGGCATGGCCGCGGCGGTACTGCCGACTCCCACGCCTCGCGAGCATTATCGCCGGCCGCGGCCGTTGCCACGATTGAAAGCGGCGTTTCCTCGCGCAGCGCTTTGGCCAATCCCTTCACCGTTACCCGCTCGACCCGCATCCCGGCATCGGTATAACGTCGGTCGATCGCATCCAGCGCTACCGAGGTGTCTTTCCCGTCGGCAGCGCACAGGAGCAGCCTTTGACTGGGCGCCTCGCTGCGTACGCCCGCCCGCGCCGCGCGTTTGCGCAGCTCGGCAAACACCGCCAGCGCCCGCTGTTCCAGCTCAGCGGTGGTGCCGGCGTTCTCAACGATGTATTGGCTTTGCGCCCGCTTGCGCTCGGCAGGCATCTGCGCGGCGATCATGCGGTCGGCGTCTTCATTTGAGAGCGCGCGCAGCGTGCGCAGTCGCGTGCGCCGAATCGAAACCGGCGCGTCGACGAGCACCACGGCGTCGAACTGCGTTGGATCGAGCACTTCGAACAGCAGTGGGATGTCGTTGACCACGATCGCGTCGCCTCGTTCGCCCGCGATCTGTTGGAGCTCGGTGCGACGGCGCTGCACGGCGGGATGCACGATCGCATTGAGCGCCTTGAGCGCGCGATCATCGCCCATGACCTTCCCGCGCAGGCCGGCGCGGTCGAGGCTGCCGTCGGGAGCGAGCACGTCTGCGCCAAACCGCTTCGCGATGGCGGCGAGGACTGCGCTCCCGGGTGACTGCGCTTCACGAGTGAGCGCATCGGCGTCGATGATTGTCGCTCCCCATTTCTTGAAGAGCTCGACGACCGTCGATTTGCCGGCGGCGATGTTTCCGGTGAGGGCGACGTTTAACAAAGGCGTGCGCCGTAGGCCGTTCGCCGTGCGCAGGACTGCACGTCGATTTCCAGCGCACGGCGCACGGCGCACGGCTCACAGTAGTGCGGTCTGATCCTCGTCCTGCCTGGGAACGCGGTGACAGTGTCTGCAGCGAGCTTCATAGCTCTCCCTGCCCCCCACCATGATCGTCGGACTATCCCACGGCGCCGGTTTGCCGTTCACGAGTCGTTGATTGCGCGTCGCCGAGCCGCCGCACACCACGCAGATCGCCTGGAACTTGTCCACGACTTCGGCTATGCACATGAGCGTCGGCATCGGGCCGAAGGGGAGTCCGCGAAAATCGACATCGGTGCCTGCGAGGATAACGCGTACGCCATCGTTTGCGAGACGGTTTGCGGTTTCGACGATACCGTCGTCGAGAAATTGGGCTTCGTCAACGGCCACGACTTCGATATCGGGCCGCAGCCGGCGCGCGATTTCCTCGGCGGAGTCGACAGGCTCGGCTTCGACGGTGACCCCATCATGCGACGAAACGGAGAACAGTCCGGCGTAACGCGCATCTAGGTGCGATTTAAAGACTTGCACGCGCTTGCGGGCGATGACCGCGCGGCGCACGCGCCGGATGAGCTCCTCCGACTTACCACTGAACATGACGCCTGAAATGACCTCGATCCATCCGGGGCGCGTGGCTTGGAACATGGGGGCTCACTGTAGTGCCCTGAAGGGCGGGGGTCAAGAAAGTGGCGGAATCTTGCGGTTTTTTGGGGGATACCCTACTGTTCGCCAGCATTCATGCGGGTTTTTCGCGCCCACCTGCCCAAAGGAGATCGCTGTGAACAAGGCTGAACTCACCGCCGCCCTGGCCATGCGCACCAAGATGTCGAAGGCTGATGCCACGCGCACGATCGAAGCGCTCTTCGACGACAAGGGCATCATCGCTGTCGAATTGAAGAAGGGCTCGAAGGTGCAGATCACCGGGTTCGGCAACTTCGAAGCGCGCAAGCGCGCCGCGAGAATGGGACGCAATCCGAAGACGGGTGGCGTCATTCAGATCAAGGCGTCGATCGCGCCGGCGTTCCGTGCGGGGAAGCAGCTCAAGCTCGCGGTGAACAACAAGAAGTAGCCGCCAACGTCCGCCGTCGGTCAAATGGGCCGTCCCGCTGGGACTGCCCATTTTTCTTTAGGCGCGATCAGGACGTGCGGTGACGCGTCGTCCGCGGATCGACACCCCGGAGAGTCGCCGCGCGGCCTGCTCAGCGACGCCTGGCGCGACATCGACCAGCGAAAATGTTTCCCGCACGTCGATCTTGCCGATCTGCCCTTTCTGCAAGCCGGCTTCCTTGATCAATGCTCCAACCAGGTCCCTTGCGCTTGCCCGATCCTTGGTGCCTGCGGTGACAAACAGTCGGACCCAGCCGGGGCTTTGCGTCGGCGGCGTGTCCGCTTCCTGTTTCTCGTTTGTCGTGTCTCGTTGAAGAGCGAGGAGTGCTCCGGCGACGAGCGCGGCGTCGTGCGCTTCGAACAGCGGCGCCAACATCGCCAGCTCCGCATCCACATCGCCACGCGCCAGGCGTTCCGCGATCAGCGCGCGCAATGCGGCGCCACGATCCTGTGCGCGGTCCACCGCTGCACTGAGAGGCAATGGAGTGAGCGCGGCAATCGATCTGAGATACGGCACTTGGGCGGCGAGAACGAGCGCGACCGCTTGAATTCCCGGCGCGATCAGCGCCTGCATCTCAGTGCGGGACGGCAGCGCCGCTGCCACCAGGACATCAGCATCCTGCGGCGGTGTGAGGTCGCCACCGCGCCAGACGTACGGCCGCGTGGCCCGCAGGGTGTCCAGCACCTCCCGCACGGCGCTATCGCGACGCTGTGACGTGATCACCGCGTACTGCGCGGACCCCACGGGGCCCAGTGGCTTCCCGTCTGGATCGAGCGGCATGTCGCCGATGACTTCGGCGCGACGGCCGTGGCGCTCGAGAAACTCGGAAAGCGCCGGCGGATTCCAGCTCAGAATTACACGACGGGCGTTTGGGGCCTCGGCCAGCAGCGCGTCCAACTGATCGGCGAAACTCTCCGGCCAGGCGATCACGATCGTCTCGACGGTTTCCAGCTTGAGCGCGGCACGCGCGACGAGTGCCGCGAGATCCGCCGCGGAGCCTGCGAGGAGACCGACCCGGCCTTCCTTAAGAAGAGCTGCGGTGCGGGTGAGGCCTGTGACAGGGTGAGCGCGGTATTCGGGCGGTGCGGCGTCGGCCCAGAGGCTGGCGTGCTCATAGTCAGCACAAACCACGACTGCGCGGGAATCGATCAGCTCCCACGCCTTACCCACCCGCTCGAGCGCGGGGGGCACTACGAACATTGTGTGCCGACTCCGTTCACCCTTCACACGCGCCTCGATTGTCAAATGCGATTCGTGTTGGAGGATGGTACTTTCCCGGACGGAGAATGGCAACCGATCCAAGGTTCGGCGCCCACGCTTTAGCGTGTGGATTCCTGCTGGGACTCAGCTTCTCTCTACCAGCTCAGAATCCACGGCCCCGCGCCCGCGACATCGGCATCATCATCGGCTCCATCCCTCCAGGTCCTCTGAACGCAATCACCGATGTCGCCGGTGTGCGCGTGGGTCATACAACAATCGCGCGCGGCGATTCGATCAATACGGGCATCACCGCAATTCTGCCACACGGCGGCAATCCGTTCCGTGAGAAGGTGCCCGCGGCAATCGTCGTGGGGAACGGGTTCGGCAAACTCGCCGGCTCCACGCAGGTGAACGAGCTGGGAGAGCTGGAATCACCGATCGTGCTCACGTGCACGCTGTGCGTGCCGCGCGCGGCCGACGCCGTACTCACATGGCTACTCGGCCTCCCGAATAACGAGGACGTGCGCTCGGCAAACCCCGTGGTCGCCGAGACGAACGACGGCTACCTGAACAACATCCGCGCGCGCCCCATTACCGAAGCCGACGTGCTCAGCGCGATTCGTGGAGCCGCCGACGGACCGGTGGCGGAAGGCGCGGTCGGTGCGGGACGGGGAACGGTCGCCTTCGGATGGAAGGGGGGGATTGGCACTTCGAGCCGGAAGCTCGTCCAGCAGCAGGGCGGTTGGACTGTGGGGGTGCTGGTGCAGACGAATTACGGTGGGAACCTGCGCATCGGTGGTGTGCCGATCGAGATAAAGGCAGGGGCGCAGCCCGCTCCGCCCGCGCCGCCCGCGCCGCCCGCGCCACAACACGGCGACGGGTCCATCATCATCGTCGTCGCGACCGACGCCCCGCTGGATCATCTCCGGTTGCGTCGCCTTGCGAGTCGCGCGCTCGCGGGCCTCGCGCGCACCGGTAGCTCGATGAGCAACGGCAGCGGGGACTATGTCATCGCGTTCTCCACGGCCCGCCCTCGCCCGACCTCGTCCGCCGTCGACCGCCAGACGGACACCGTCGCGCTCGTCCGCAACGACGCGATGTCCGGATTATTCCAAGCCGTCATCGACGCCACTGAAGAGGCAATCGACAATTCCTTATTGCGGGCCGAGACGGTTCGGGGCTATCGTGGCGTTGTGCGGCCCCTGCCGGTGGACTCCACGATCACGATCCTGAAACGCCATGGAGCGATTCCGCGATGATTGAGGGTCTGTCCGCCAATCTGCAGCACCTCGAGACGTCAGCCACGATCGCCATCTCCGCCGAGGCCAAGCGCCGCAAGGCCGCGGGCGAGGATGTGATCGACCTCGGCGCGGGTGAGCCCGATTTTCCGACCCCGGCGGTTCCCGCCGAGGCGGGCATTCGCGCGATCAAAGACGGTAAGACGCACTATTCCGCGAACGAGGGAATTCTCGAGCTGCGCGCGGCGGCCGCCACACATCTATCGCTTCTGTCGGGCGGCCGCCCGGTCAACGCGGACCACATTGTTGTGTCCAATGGCTCCAAGCAATCGCTGTTCAACGCCTGTTTCACCCTGTTCGGTCCTGGAGATGTCGTCGCGATCCCCGCGCCGGCGTGGGTGTCGTATCCGCAGATCGTCCATCTCACCCGTGCCCGCCCGGTGATGGTCACGGGGGATCCGGAGTGGAGCCTCAAAGCGAGCGTCAAGGACCTCGAGCGGATGCTGCCGGGAGCGAGCGGATTGATTCTCTGCTCCCCCTGCAATCCGACCGGCGCGGTCTATACGCATGCCGAGATCCGGGCGATCGCGCAGTGGGCGAAGGCACGCAAGGTCTGGGTGATCGCGGATGAGATCTACCGCCGTATCCACTACGGTACCGGGCCTGCGCCGTCGTTCCTCGATCTTCCCGACGATTTGCTCGAGCGCGTCGTCCTCATCACCGGCGTCAGCAAGACGTACGCGATGACAGGGTGGCGCATCGGGTTCGCGCTGGCGCCGGCCAAGATCGCGAAAGCGATGGCGGCGTTGCAGTCGCACACGACTACCGGTGCGAACCACCCGGCACAGTTCGCTGCCGCAGCCGCGCTCGGCGACGAGCGCGTCGAGCAAGACGTCAACCGGATGGTCGCGGAGTTTCGCAAGCGCCGCGACATCGTCGTCGCCCGTTTTCGTCAGGACCTGCCGGGGGTCGAGTTCGTCGACCCGCTCGGCGCGTTCTACTTCTTCTTTAGAGTCGATTCGTTTGGGAGCATCACTGGAACGGACTTCTGCACGAGACTCATCACGCAAACCGGCGTCGCGCTTGTTCCCGGAGCGGCCTTTGGGGACGATAGGTGGGTGCGACTCTCTTACGCGGCGGCGACAGATTCGATTCGCCAGGCCCTGGATCGAATCGTCGGATTTGCTAGGAAACTTGGAGATTAGGGTTTGAGGTTTTCTGACCCAGGGCGCCAGCCCGGGGTCAACAGGGCAGGTGGCTGGCTCTGTTGGTTGCCGAGGCTGTCGCCGAGGCAGGTGGCTGCGCCGCTGTTGATTGCCAAAGCAACCGGGTTCGGACGTTTTGTTGACCCCGGGCTTGCGCCCGGGGTTAGAACACCCTGCAACACTGTGGCTAGAGTTTCGGCGGCCGGTGTGAGAGAACTTCTATCCCCTGTTCGGTCATCACACAGTCATCCTCGATCCGCACCCCGAACTTGTTCAGCTGATAGATCCCTGGCTCATCGGTAAACACCATACCCGGCTCGATGCGCGTCTCATTCCCTTCGACCATGTAGGGTGCCTCATGGCCGTCCATGCCCATTCCGTGGCCGAGGCGATGGGTGAAGAACTGCCCATAGCCTGCGTCGGTGATCACTTTCCGGGCCGCCCGGTCCAGCTCCTGGCACTGGGTCGTGAAGGGCTTTCCGATTTCGAGCGCCGCCGTCTGCGCGTCGTGCACCGTGTTGTAGACCTTCTTGAATTCCTCTGATGGCGCATCACCGAACCAGATCGTGCGCGTGACGTCGGAGGTATAGCCCTCGACGCGCGAACCGCAATCGATCAGCACGACGGTCTCGCGCTGCAGGCGTCCCGCCGAAGGTCCGCCGTGCGGCAGGGCGCTCGATGGTCCGAATTGCACGAGCCCGCCGCCTGGTGAGCCGCGGCTCGCCATCTCGCGCGAGAGGAGCTGTGCGACTTCGCGCTCGGTCATTCCGACGGCGAGCTGCGAAAATGTCGCGGCCATCGCCGCTTCCGTCGCGGCGATTGCCCGGCGAATCAGCTCGATTTCCTCGGGACTCTTGATGATCCGCAGCCGCTCGGTCACCGGTCCACCGTTTGTGAACCGCCAGCCGTCCAGCTTGTCGTCCAGCCGCAAGTAGCTCTGATACGACGTCGTGGGCTCGATCGCGGCCACACCGGGGCGGCGCGGCGGTTTCATTTCAGCGCCCGCTCGGTCCACGAGTTTCCATGGATCCTCGTGTTCTTCCCACCCGCGCACGTCGCTGATCGCGCTGTTACGCTTGATCCGCTCGACCTCGAACGACGGGCAAATGAGCGCCGGCGTGCCCGTCGCGGGAATCATCAACAGAATGAGCCGTTCACTTCGCCCCGGATTGTAGCCGGCGAAATACTGGAAGTTCGTGCTCGGTTCCGTCACGAGGAGATCGAGCTTGCGTGTCTTGAGTTCTTCCTGCAGGCGCTGAACGCGGCCCTCGAAAACTGCCGGTCCGAGGGATGGCGATTGTGACCGCCCCCCCCCGATCGCCCGACCGCCCGTCGGATAAACCGTGGCTCCCATCACCACACCGCCCGCGACCGTCAAAAACTCGCGCCGTTCCATGGTGCAGCTATATTACGCAGCCTCATCTCGCACAGGAAGCACGTTACCGCATGCACTTCGAAGCACGCGTCGCACCTCTCAGCGGCAAACTTCCAAAGGTGAGCTACCGCTGGGACCCCGAGACTGACATTCTGACCGTTGCCTGCAAGGGCGGCCCGAAAGGCGACGGCATGAACGGGACGGTCGATCTCGAGGGCGGTGACGGCTCGTTCGTCGTGATCGACGTCGCGGGCGGCACCCTGCGCGGCCTCGACGTGGTGACCTGGCCGGAGGACGTGCGCACCGTGGCGTCGCTCGCGCCGCCCGATACGATCAAAGAGGGGCAGGTGACTTTCCCGGACCGGCGGTCGAAGGCGAGCGTCGAGGCCGTGGAGCTCGATACGGCGCTGACGGTCGACAAGAACCCCAACGAATCGGTGTTCCACATCCGCGTCGGCCGGCAGCGTGCGGCGACGGTGGTTCGCGTCGGTGATCATCTGTTGGTGGAGATCGATAAACAATCGCGCATCGCGGGGCTGTGGCTTCTGGACGTCCCCCCCTTCCCGAACGTCGAAGCTACGGCGTAGTGGACGAGCGATTCGAACGCTACGTCACCGAGCTGTTCGCTGCTGAAGACCCGGTCCTCGCGAAGATCCGCGAGCGCCATCAGTCGGAAAAGCTGCCAGCCATCAACGTTTCGCCTGAAGAGGGCAAGCTGCTGCATCTCCTGCTACGGCTCATCCAGGCGAAACAGGTGCTCGAAGTCGGCACGCTGGGCGGCTACAGCGGCGTCTGGCTGGCGCGCGCGCTCGCTCCCGGCGGTACGCTCACGACCATCGAGCGAGAATCGAAGCACGCCGCGATCGCCCGCGAGGCCTTCGCATTGGCCGGCCTGCAGGACCGCGTTCGGCTGATCGAGGGAGCGGCGCTCGACATCCTGCCCACGTTGTCGCCGGGATTTGACGCGGTGTTCATCGATGCCGATAAGGAGCCGCTGCCCCGATATTTCAATTGGGGCATGCGGTTGCTGCGGAAGGGCGGTCTGCTGTTATGCGACAACGCCTTCTTCCACGGCGCCGCAGTCGATCCCAAGGACAAGTCCGCCGGCGGCGCGGGCGTGCGCCGATTCAACGAATTGGCCGCCGGCGATCCGCGCCTCGTGGCCACGATTATCCCCGTGCGCGATGGCCTCGTCGTGGGCGTCAAAGTGGGGAACTGAGAATGACCTGGTGGCACGATCTGATTGCGGCGGGCGCGGTCCCAGCGGCGTTCGTTCCTTCTCCCGCTGCGGGAGGGGGGGCGAGGGGGGGGACGGACGTGGAGACCGACACCGATCGCGCGGATCTCGTTGAGGATGCGGAGCTCCAGGCGCACCCGCTGCCCGATCGCGCTGATGCCCGCGTCCCTGCGGCAGTCTCGTTCCTCGCCGGGATCGAACGCTGGAGTGTAGTCGCCTATGACGGCGTCGCACCGATCGTCAATGCTTACGTCGCGGCAGCGATCCGGCGCCGTGACGCACGTGGAGTGCTACACACGACCTCTGAGCGAAGTCGTGCGTTCGCGATTGCTCCTCTTGACCGTATGCATGCGAACTTGCGACAGCGGCTGGAACAAGCGGCTCCCGATCTCGACCACATGGCCGGTGATCTGGTGGAGTCACCGGTGCGTTATCTGGAACAGGTCGAGAGTACCGTCCGCCGGATACGCGCCGCGATCGAGCGCGATCTCGCCGAGTCCTGGATCACAGCGATGCGGGCGGACGAATGGCTTGTCGTGGACGGCCTGCTGTCGCGCTCGCCGGCGGTCGCGCGGCATCCGCGCGCGCTCGGCGTGATCAAGAGCCATGGAGCGCAGTTTCTGGAGGGGCGGGGACTTGAGCGCGCGTTGACGCTCCAGGCTGGTAATCGTACAAGCGTTTTTGCGGTGCGCGGCGGTCACACGCGCACCGAAGTGTACTCGTGGTACGTGCGGCTCTGGCCGTGGGAAGGCAACGACCTGCTGTACGGGCTGCTGCGCGTCGAGGCGCGCGCCGACGCCAACACGGTCGGGCGGGCGACTGAGTTGAGCGGTTGGCTCTGGGCTGAGCGCGCGCCCCTCGCGACACCGGCGACACGGTGGGACCGGCTGTTGTATCCTTTACACAATGTGGAGGAATATCTGAGAGCCCTCGCCCCGCGCGAGCCCCAGCTGCGCCGAGTGTCACGGTTGCCCAAGACGGGGACATGATCGCGCGCTCCGGCCAGGAACCCGCGCCGATTGGTCGCGTCGTCGCGACCGAGCTGAAACCCTCGACTCCCCATCAATTCCATTTCTGGACGGCTACTGAGACAACGATTGGAATTGGTGCGATCGTCAGGGTTGGAGCAGGGAGCCCGGAGGAGGGAGCGGAAAGACTGGTCTACGGCGTGGTGACCGATGGCTTCGCTTACTCCGATCTCGCCACCCCGCTTCACGATGTGGTCGGCGCGGAGGGCGATCCCACCCGCGCGGCGGGGACACCGACAACGCGGCAAGAGATCCGCTACTGGACAGCCGCAGTGTTACGGCAGACGCCGGAAGAGCCGTTGCAACCGGTCCCGCTCGGCCAGGTGTACGTCGCCGACGACGCCGATGTTGCGCTGGCGCTTCGCATGGATGCGTTCCTGTATTCCGCGACACCAACCGCTATCCCAGTCGGGTTGTATACGTCCGCGGGCCGTGACGCGCCGGTCTACCTCGACGCCGATTTCCTGCTCGGCCCGGAAGCCGCACACCTGAATATCTCAGGGGTTTCGGGGCTTGCGACGAAAACGAGCGCGGTCGAATTCCTGCTGGGCTCGATCTTCGCGCATTTCCCGTCGCACAAAGGCCGCATCGCCGCCGTCTGCTTCAATGTGAAAGGTCCTGATCTCTGCTTTCTCGATCAGCCCGGCGACTTGAGCGACGAAGATCGACACCGGTATCAACGCCTGGGTGTCCCGGCCGCTCCCTTCGAGCGCGTGCACTACTACGCGCCGCTCAAAGCGGACGGTGTCAATCTGAACACGCTGCGCACCCACGCCGATCTCATCGGGGCGGTCGAGCCCCTCACCTGGGGCCTGCAGGAGGTCGTCGACTATGCCGAAGTCCTGCTGAACCGCGACGACATCGACGCCAAAGCCGATGCGTTCATCGACTTCCTCAGGGATCGCGTGCTGGGCAGAACCTTCGACGACGGCTTCGGCGGTACGCACCGCGTCCAGACGTTCGCCGACCTCGATCATCTGTTCCGATCGATCTTCGACGGCCTGGAGATCACGTCCGGCGGCCGCAGCGACACGTGGCGCACGCATCACATCGCCACGATGCGCAAGGTTCGTAATCGACTGCTGAACATCTCGACGCGCTGCAAAGGACTCGTCACCGACGACGGGCCGTCCAGCGACCTGCCGTGGAACGAATTCGCCGACCGCACGGTCTACGTAGTCGATATCGCGAACGTCGATCCGTTGGGGCAGGACCTCGTGTTCGCGCGCGTGGTCTCCAAGCTGCGGGAGCAGCTCGAGCGCCGCGAGCTGGGTGTCGACGCGATCGTCGTGTTCGTCGATGAGCTCAACAAGTATGCGCCCGGCGACGGCTCCGAGACCTACGTGAAGAAGATGCTGCTCGATATTTCGGAGCGCGGGCGCTACCTCGGGCTGGTGCTGTTCGGCGCCGAGCAGTTTCGGTCCCAGGTACACCGCCGCGTCGTTGGCAACGCGGGGACGCAACTCTTTGGCCGGATGGACATGGACGAGCTTGCGACGCCCGGGTATCAGGTGCTCAGCCCCGCCACCAAGAGCAAGCTGGCGACGCTCCCGATTGGCGAGCTCATGGTGCGGCATCCACACTTCACGCAGCCGATTTTCGTGCGATTCCCGAAACCACCGGTGCTGCGCGGCCGTGATGGAGTGGAGCGCTTCCCACCCGCAGCCGACGTGCCGTTCGAAGACGCCGTGGTGCGCCAGCTCGTCCAGCTCGACCGGCGCGTTCGGCCCAATCAGGTGAAGGACCTCATTGCCGATCGCGAGCCGGAGGACGTTCGGCGCGCACTCGCTGCCGTACGGCGCACTCGGCCCGACGACGTGATTGCGTACTTCCGAAAGGCGCTCGGAAGCCGGGTCACGTCGGAAGCACGCGTTCCGCGCGAGCATCAGTCGGTGCCGCCGCTTAACGCGATCAGCGACGAGCCCTACTGATGCGTCTCCCTCGACGCCTTCGCAGGCCAAGAGCAAAATGAAGCTCGCCCATCTCGCCGATCTGCACCTCGGCTTTCGCCAGTTCGATCGGCAAACGTCCAAGGGCGCGAATCAGCGCGAGGCCGACGTCGCCGAGGCGTTCAAGCGCGCCGTCGATGACATCCTCGAGCAGACGCCGGACCTCATCGTGATTGCCGGCGACTTGTTTCACTCGGTGCGCCCCACCAACGCCGCGATTCTGTACTGTTTTCGGCAGCTGCACCGCTTGCGCGCCGGCTTGCCGAATGCTCCGATTGTGGTCATTGCGGGTGAGCACGATACGCCGCGATCCACCGAGACCGGCTCCATTCTGCGACTGTACGAGGCGCTCGGCGTCGAGATCGCGGTTGAGGAAGCGCGTCGCATCGTGTTGCCAAAACTGGACTGCGCGGTGCTTGCGGTTCCACAGCAGGCGCTCGCCAAGGCCGACCGTCCCGCGCTCCGGCCCGAGCCTGGTGGGCCTACGTTGAACATCCTCGTCGCGCATGGGGTCTACGGCGGCTTGGGGGAACAGCGTGGCACCATGGAGTACGGCGGCGCCGAGCTCACCCGCGAGCTTCTCGCTCCCGAGAAGTGGGATTACATCGCGCTTGGGCATTACCACACCGCGCAGTCGATCGCGGCCAACGCCTGGTACGCCGGCAGTCTCGAGTATCTGCCGCCGAATCCTTGGGGTCAGCTCCAGGACGACCAGGACGCCGCGAAGGGAAAGAAGCGGCGCGCGGGCAAAGGATATCTCCTGGTGGAGTTATCGGGGGCGCGCGTGACCTTCCGCGCCATCGACCCCGTCCGGCGGCACATCGATCTTCCGTTCATCCAAGGCGCGGGTCTCAACGCCAAAGAGCTGGATACGCAGATCGCCGAACGCGTGGCGTCGGTGAAAATCGACGACCAAATCGTGCGCCTCGTGGCGTGGGACGTGGAGCGCGCGGTCGCCCGCGACCTGGATCACGCCGCAATCCGCAGCTACAAGGCGCGGGCGCTCAACTTCCAGCTCGATCTGCGTCGCCCGCAGCTGAACCGTGGCACGAGCTCCGTAGCGGGTCCTGGTGCGCGGCGGCAAAGCCTTCCTGAGACCGTGCGCGAATTCCTCGGGCGCCGGCCGCTCGACGCCGAGCTGAACCGGGAGACCTTCGTCAAACTCGGGGTCGAGTATCTCGAGGCGGCGGCGCGTGCCGAAGAGACTCCGGGGAGTCCGGCGTGAGGTTGCACCGGCTGCGGCTCGTCAACTTCCGCCAGCACGCCGATACGGAGATCGCTTTCGGGGACGGCATCACCGGAGTCATCGGTCCCAACGGCTCGGGTAAGACGTCGCTGCTCGAAGCGATTGCCTGGGCGATCTACGGAAACCCCGCCGCGCGTGGCGACAAGGACTCGATTCGGAATCTGCGCGCGAAAGCTCGCGCGCCGATGCGCGTGGAGCTCGAGTTCTCGCTCGGCAACCGCACGTACGCCGTCGAGCGCAAGCTGAACGAGGCGGCTCTGCACGAAAACGGCATCGTGGTCGCCAATTCGATCAAGGAAGTCACGGCACGGCTCCAGCGCGTGCTGGGGATGACGCACGACGAGTTCTTCAACACCTATTTCACCGGTCAGAAAGAGCTCGCGGTGCTGGCCGACGCGACGCGCCCCGAACGGGCCGCATTCCTGTCACGCGTGCTCCGGCACGAGCAGCTCACGATCGCCCAGGAACGAGTACGCGAGCGGCGCAACGCGCTCACGCACGAAGTCGACGGTCTCGAGACGGGACTCCCGCCGCAAGCCGAGCTCGAGAAGGAGCGCAAGGCGGCGGAGGTACGACTGACCGATGCGCGCAAAGCCGCGACCGGGGCGACAGCGGAGCGAACGAAGGCCCAGCACGCGCTGGCCGAGGAAGAACCGCGGTGGCAGCAATGGGTCGAGCGGCGCGAGCGCACACTCTCGTTGGGCGGCGATTTGCGCGTCGCCGAGCAGGGCGTGGTTGTTGCGCGTCAGGAATTCCAGCGGCTCGACAAGGAGCTGGCGGAGACCTTGGGCGCGCGCGAGGAGCTGCGCAAGCTCGACGCCGAGGTCGCGCCGATTTCGAAGCTCAAAGCGGAGCTGGCGGCGCTCGAACGGCTGCATCGCGAAGATGCGGCCCGCCGTGAGGACCAGGCGAAAGTCACCGAGCTCACCCGCAACCTCAACGTGCTGGATCGCCGCATTGCCAAGCTGGCTGACGCCGACGCCTCGCTGGTCAAAGCCACGGCGGCGGTGCGCGCGCTCACCGACCGGCTGGAGACAGCCGATCAGGTTGCCGGGGAGCAACAGGCGGCGTGGGTGCGGGAGAAGGAATACGCGGGCACGCGTCGTGCGGAGCTGCTCAAGCAATACGACGAGGTGAAGGATCAACGGGACAAGATCGAGCAGCTGGGACCCGAGGGCGAGTGCCCCACGTGCCGCCGGCCGCTGGGGACTGAGCACTCCGCGGTCCTGGGCGTGCTCGCTCGCCAGCTGCAGGCGATCATCGATGACGGAACGTACTTCCGGCAGCGCATCGAGCAGCTGGCGGCACCCCCAGCGGCCGTGACGCAGGCGGAGGCGGCGCGCGATGCGTTGCGCGAGGAAACCCGGCAGGCAAGCGAGCACGAAGGGGCGCTCCGCGCCCAGGCGGACGAGCGTGCCCGCCTGCAGACGGAGCGGGCCGGCCTTGCCAAGCGCATGCAGGAGATCGAGCGGCGCGTCGCGGCGCGCGCCGGCGGGTATGACGCCGAGCGTCACAACGCCGTGCGCACGGAGCTCACGCGGCTCGAGCCCGTAGCACTACAGGCTGCGGCGCTCGCGGCGAGAGCCGAGCGCGCTGAAGCGCTGGTAGGGGAAGCGGAGCTCGCGGAAAAGGCGCTTTCGGCCCGAGAGGAGCAGGTGAAGCAGCTCAGCGACGCGGTCAAGGCGGAGGGGTTCTCCGAGCCGAAGTTTCAGGCTGCGCGCGAACGCCACGACCGGGCGGCGCACGCGCTGCGCGCCGCCGAGCTCGCCGTGGCGGAAACGCGAGGCGAGCTGGTGGCCGCCGAGGCGGCAGTGCGAGAAACGGAGCGCCGCGCCGCCGAGCGGGCCGCGCGTGAGAAGACGATCGCCGAGCGCAAGATCGAGCTGCGCCTGCACAACGAGCTGGACCGGGCGTTCTCTGATTTGCGCGCCGAGCTGAATGCCGCGATGCGGCCCGAGATCAGCACGCTGGCATCCGGTTTCCTCGCGGACTTGACCGATGCGCGATACGACGAAGTAGACCTCGATGAAGACTATCGCGTCGTCGTGCTGGACGAGGGAGTGCCGAAACCGGTGATCTCCGGCGGGGAAGAAGACATCGCGAACCTGGTGCTGCGCCTGGCCATCTCGCAGATGATCGCCGAACGCGCGGGCCAGCCGCTCTCGCTCCTCGTGCTCGACGAGATCTTCGGCTCACTCGATGAGTCCCGCCGCCAGCATGTGCTGTCGTTGCTGCGCCGGCTCGGGGATCGCTTCCCACAAGTCATCCTCATCACGCACATTGAACAGGTGCGCGATGGACTGGATCGTGTGATTCGGGTTTCGTACGACGCCACGACGGGGTCGAGCGTCGTCCGCGACGATACCGCTACTCTGGGACCACCCGATGCGAGCGTGGCTGCCTGACACCCGGATAACGGGACCGGAGCGCGCCACGGAGCGCGATATCGAGTCGCTGAATCGCGTCTTTGCAGAGGCGTTCACCGACCGCTACCGCCGCGACGGGCTCATCGGCGTGCGCGTGCCCCAGCTGAATCCCCTCGTGTGGCGCTACGCGCTGCTCGATGCGGGCGAAGGTGCCATGGTCTGGCGCGATGAGCGCAACGACATCGCGGCGTTCAATGTGGCCCATCAGGCGGGCCGTGAAGGGTGGATGGGACCGCTCGCCGTCCGCCCGGACCGGCAGGGCACCGGCGTCGGTAAGACCATCGTGCATACGGCGGCAGACTGGCTGATCGACCGCGGGGTGACGACGCTCGGACTCGAAACCATGCCCCGCACGCCCGAGAACATCGGGTTTTACGCGCGGCTCGGCTTCATTCCCGGCTATCTCACGATCACGCTCACCAACGAGATCGCGACGCGCGGCCATCCGGCGCCGGCGCTCCTCTCGCACCGCTCGGCTGCTGAACGCGAGGCGGTGATGGACGCGGCTCGCGGGTTGCTGAGTGAGCTGGTGCCGGGGATCGATTTCTCCCGGGAGATCCTGCTCACGTCCGAGCTCGGGCTCGGTGATACGTCGCTGGTCGAGGGCAAGAGGGGGGTCGACGCGCTCGCCGTGTGGCATTCGGCGCCGCTTGCCGACAGCCGGGCGCGGGACGAAGTGCGCGTCCTGAAGCTCGCCGCGCGCGACGACACGTCCTTTGATGCGGCGATCAGTGCCGTGGAGGCGGCGGCGGCCAAGGCCGGCATCCGCCGCATCGCCATTCGTTGCCAGAGCCGGTACGGCGACGCGTTCCGACGACTGATCGCGCGGGGGTATCGGGTCCGCTGGACCGATCTGCGCATGACGTACGAAGGCTACGCGGAGCAGCATGCATCGCGTGGTGTGGTGTTTTCGAACTGGGAAATCTAAGAGTCAGCGAAACTAAGGACCTACGAAACGAATCGCGGGGCGCCCACGAGCGCGCGCCGGGCGAACAGAATCACCGCCCCCGCGTACAGCAGGTGAATGGTGCCGCTGGGAACGCCGAGCACAAACAGCAGCAGCAGCCAAACGAACAGCATCACGACAGCGGCGAGTAGTGTGAGATTCAGGGCGATTGACCTTTCCCGTACGTAAACTATTCTAGTACCCAGGAGCGGGGAGTCAAATTATTGAGCCAACAGGCTCGATAGTGGACCCAGATACTGCGGCCCATGTCACGCCCCCTCGATTGGGGAAGACAGAATTCGTGGTGAGGGACCAGTCATTACTTTCGGGCTTCAATAATCCTCTCCGTTCCTTCTGTCGTCGACCGGCCGGCCTGCGTCAAGCAGCGCCGGCCGATCGTTTTTCCCGTCGCTGTTTCGTCATCGATTCCCAGAAGTACTTCGGCGCGAGCAGCGCCCGGCCCTGGATCACGAATCCGACGAGCAAGATCAGAATCCACAGCGCGTACGCGAGACTGACTTCCTCGCGCAGGTGCGGGGCGAGGAATTGGACCAGCCACAAGATGAACAGAGCGGTCGCGTCGAACCAGTCGAACTCCATGTTGGCGAGCACCACGATCCCCAGTGTTGTCTGGAGCAGCGTCAAAATGATCTCGAGGCGCTGTTCCGCATCGAAATGAAAGGGCGCCCACGTCCCGGTGTGGTGATAATGCGAGTACCCGTACACCAGCGGGATCATCGCCGCGAGAATCGTCCACTGGTTGATGTTGCTCGAGACCATGTTCATCAGCGCCATAGGGGCGTGCGTGACGCGCCGCGCCCAGAGGAACGCCGAGACTTTTTCGGGGAACTCCGAGAGGAACGGCGCGACCCATTGGACCAGGACGAACTGACTCACGCCCAGTATGGCCGCGAGCGCGAGCATCGATTCCAGAAACGGGTGCGCCGTCACATACAGCAGATAGCCGCCCGCGCCGAGCAAGCCGCCGATAGCCGCGTGCCGGCGCCAGCCCCGCTGGCGATAGGCCCACTGCGAGACGCGCGGAGCGTCGCTGAGCTGCTCGACGTCGTGCGGCGGATGCCGCAGCAGCGCCCAGAGGTAGGCGACGTACAGGAGCACAAGGATCACGGCGTCGACCCAGGTGATCGTCTGCTTGATGACGATGACGATGAAGTACAGCAGGGGCGGCAGCAGCCCGACGACCTCTGTCGCGTGCTCGCGGTGCAGCTGGATCGCCGGCGCACGGTCGCCGCGCCGCCGGCCGAAGAATGCGAAAACGAAATAGATCATCGGCCAGCCGAGCCCGAGCAGTAGGCGGATCGCGCCGGTCAGGTTCGCAATGGCGAGGTGCGAGCGCTCCGGATTCCTTCCGGCCTCCCAGGCGATCACTGCCTCGACCGCGAACTCGGGCAGCGTCTGGAGCCAGGCGAGGATCGCGAGCGCCAAGCCCTGCGAAATCATGAACTGCGCGGCTTCCGCGCCCCAGGCCACGAGAAACGCCGAGAGCAGGATGCTCGGGAACGTCCACACCGCCGAGAGGGCGGAGCCTCCCGCCTGCATCACCGACGCAAGTAGCTTTAGGAATCGCACGGGGGTCCAAAGTTACCATGGCACGTGACAAAATGAAGTCCGCGAGCCTGCACAGTTTCCACGAGACGCACACCGAACCGATGACGGTGCGCATCCCCTTCCAAACGCTCGTGCACGAGATCCTCGAGCAGCTCGGCGAGGATCCGAAACGCGAAGGGCTGCGCCAAACGCCGGCGCGCGTGGAAGCCTCGCTCAAGTGGTTGACGCGTGGCTACGGGATGAACGTCGACGAGGTGATCGGCGACGCGCTGTTCGAGGAGGAGCACGAGAGCATGATCTGTGTGCGCGACATTGAGATCTACTCGATGTGCGAGCACCACATGCTGCCGTTCTTCGGCCGGGCGCATGTGGCGTATCTCCCGAACGGGCGGATCGTCGGATTATCCAAGATTCCGCGTGTGGTGGAAGTGTTCGCGCGCCGGCTCCAGGTTCAGGAGCGGCTCACCGACCAGATCGCGGAGGCCCTGTGCGCGGTCCTGAAGCCGCTGGGCGTCGGCGTCGTCGTCGAGGCGTACCACCTGTGCATGATGATGCGCGGCGTCGAGAAACAGAACTCCAAAACGGTGACCAGCTCGCTCCGCGGCGCGTTCCGCGACGACGCCAAGACGCGTGACGAATTCCTGAGGCTCGTGCACGGCGGCAACTTCTCGCTGTGAAAATTGCGCTCGTGACGGGCGCATCGCGTGGCATCGGGCTCGCCGTGGCGGACGCGCTGCGGGCCGCCGGGATGCATGTCGTCCGGCTGGCGCGCAGCCTGCGCGAAGCGACGGCGGAGCGCCGCACCGACGTCGCGTGTGATGTCACCGATCCCGCCAGTGTCGAGCGTGCCGTCACCCGCGTCGAACGGGAGCTGGGCGTACCCGACGTGATCGTGAACAACGCCGGCGTCTTTTTCATCAAGCCGCTCTCGGAGACCACGTACGAGGACTTCACGACCACCCTGGCGACCAACCTCACGGCGGCGTTTCTCATCACACACGCGCTGGTGCCGAAGATGGTGCGCCGCGGCAGCGGCCACGTCGTCACCATCGGGTCAATCTCCGATTACATCGGCTTCTCAGGATCGACCGCCTACGCCGCCAGTAAGTTCGGATTGCGCGGCATGCACGAAGTCATCCGGCAGGAGACGGCGAAGAGCGGCGTGCGCACGACACTGATCTCGCCGGGGCCCGTGGACACCGACATCTGGAATGCGGTTGATCCGGATTCCAAACCGGGCTTCACGAAACGCAAGGACATGATGCGTGCCGAGGATGTTGCGGCGGCCGTGGTCTATGCGGTGACGCAGCCTGAACACGTTGACGTCACAGAGATTCGCCTGCTCGAAGAACACGAATCCGTTTTCGTCCCGCTGACGGCCGCGCAGTCTGCCCATCAGGACGTACACCCGCGCCAGCGCGTCGCGTT
>JBIOXD010000004.1:0-41813 GCA_044869265.1 Gemmatimonadales bacterium | reverse complement strand
ATTTCGCGAGGATCTCTATTACCGGTTGGGCGTATTCGAAATCCAGCTGCCGCCGCTGCGCGAGCGACCGGAAGATATCCTCGTGCTGGCGCAGGGATTTCTCGAAGAGATCGGCGCCACTATCGGCCGGCCGTCGGCGGGAATCTCGGAGGATGCCGCGACGCTACTGCTCTCCCACTCCTGGCCAGGAAATGTGCGCGAACTGCGCAATACGATCGAGCGGGCGCTGATCCTGTGCCACGGGGGGCTGATTTCGCGCGAGCACCTGCCGAGCGCGCTGCAGCCCGCGCCTGCGGTCACGATGGCCGAAGCGGCTCTCCCTCCCCCTCGCGAAGCGCGGTTTCCATCAGATGGAGTGCGGCTCGATTCCATCGAGAAGGAGCTGGTCGAGAAAGCACTTGCCGAGGCCGCCGGCAACAAGTCAAGGGCCGCGAAGCTGCTCGGTCTGCCGCGAGGCCGGTTGTACTCCCTCATGCGGCGGTACCATCTGACATCGGCGCGGCGGTGATCGCGCAGATTCCTTGAAGAGCGAAAGGACGCGGGCTCGTTCGTGCTACACAACTACGTGAGTCTGAATGTCGGGCTTCGGCTGGCGCTGCTCCAGGCATTCGACTACTCCGTTCAATGGGTCGGCTCGGGCGTTGCCATTGCTCACCTATCGGCGGACCAAACTGTGACTCGAATGTTTGCCGTAATGTTTGCCGGTCCATCGCTGCCGATGCGTGCCAATGCGGTCCTTGGAAACCCATAAGTGCTGAAGAACAACGGCTCCGCGTGGGAGCCGTTGAATTCAAATCCCGCCGTCCCGATTAAGTGAAGATCAAGCTCTACAGCGACTTCTGCTGTAGGGCTTTTTCTTTGTTGCGCCCCGTGCTGTGAGTAATGCTGTGAGTCTTTCGCGCTCCTGCTTCAATCCCGACCCAGCTCGCGACGTACGACCAACACCTCGCGGATCGCGTCTCGGATGTTCTCCACCGCCTCGGCCACCGTCGCGCCCTGCGAATTCGCGCCAGGGAGTTCGGGCACCCAAACGGCAAAGCCCTCCCGGGACCGCTTCAGAGCGACCTCATAGGTCACCCCATTCTCCGCGAGAACCGCGTGCTCAAGCCGCATGTTCGCGCAAGTACTCGAGGCTGCCCGGCAGATCCCGGATCAGACGCAACAGCACGTCCATCGCGGCGGTCTGCACGTTGCGCCCCGCCTCCCACCGGGAGACGGTGTTGCCACCGAGACGAAGCAGGCGGGCCAACTCGGCTTGGGTGAGACTGTACCGTTCGCGGACCGCCCGGATCTCGTCGGCCGACAGCAGACCGTACTTGCCCCGGTAGATCTCGAGCGCGCGCTGCCTGAGCTGCCGGCTTTGCGCGAGCGTCAGCACAACCTCGCCGCACTTCGGGCAGCGGAGATGGGCGACGTCGGTGACCGTGACCTCCTCGCCGTTGACCGGCAGGGTGAGGTTGCCGCGCTTCTCCCGCGTCGTGGTGCCGCAGGCCGGACATGCGTCATCCGGTCGGGCGACAGCACGTCGTACCGCGGGCGCGGGCCGTCTCTTGGTCCTAGTCCTCGTCGTCACCGCTCTCCTCCTCGTGGAACGAGACCACGACGCAGTCTGTCCGAAGCACCAGTTTCAGGTAGACCGTCGTCTCGCCGACCGTAGGCTTGAACACGTACATCCATTCGCCCGTGTGCACCGAGACCAGTCGCCCGGCCGAGTCCTTCGCCGTGAGGCCGTGCAGCACCTCGACGGCGTCGTCCGCGTCCAGGTCCAGTACTGCCAGCTCCTGGAGAGCCTTGAGCGTGAACCGGACTCTCCCCTGGGTCGCGAACGCATGGATCTGCCCCAGCACCCGTGACAGCCATCCTGGCATCCTGAATAGGTTTCATCACCATGTGGTGAATCTATGCATATGGTGAACTGAAACACAATCCGCTGCGCGGGATGCAACACCACCCGCTTCACCGTCTCGGCATCGGGCTGCTGGTACGAACGAAGCAGGGTCTCCTCGTTCTTCCAGCCGCCGGCTTGAGTAGCGGGTGAATCTGATCCGCTACGTCGATTGCTGAATCGGGTCTGTTTAGCCGTGGGAAGTAGTTCGTTCTGCTCTTCCTCGGTGAGCTTGAAACGAGCAGCCATTCCAGTCCTGGCTTCCTCGAGAGAATGCTCCTCGCCGTCCGCCGCCAACTCGAGGAGCGGAAGCATGAACTCTTGAAAGCCGGGCACTGGCATTCATCACTCCTAATTCGAGTCGTCTAACGCTTTACTCAGTGATCCAAGCCGAGAAGGTCCCACCGATCACGATACTTCCCAGACCGATCGGCAAACTTACGCATCGGGTTATCCACGTGGCGTTTGCCCCCGCGCCCCGGAGTTTTCAACCAGGTCGCGTGCGACTCGCGCACGGACTTGGAGACGATCTGTCGTGGAACAACGTGATACTCGGGAGCCTTGTCGCGATTGAGACTAACAAACACGTAGAAGAGATTCTCCGCGATGTCTTGTTCCGCTTTTTTACTCAGCACCCATTCCTTAGCGCTCCCTTGCGACGTCTTCACTTGTATCCCAACGCTTCGCTTGGCATCAGCATCGGAGGCGAGGATATCAATCCCTCGTGCGTTTCGCAGTGTTATCGAGGCGACATAGCCGCGCCTAGACAGTTCAGCTGCCACAAAGTACTCGCCAGCGGTGCCGCACAACCCTGGGGTCAGACGTGATTGAGGGGTCATAGGTCATCGGCCCTGCGCAAAGACTTGAGCCGCCCACTCGGTGACGTTATCGACCCCGACCTGATCGCACCTATCGCAGCAAAGGGGAGTGCGTCTGATAGTGATGGACCGTGAGAAGAGCCAGTCCACGATTCTGACCGCAAAACTCCTCCCATGAGGCGAAGGTACTTCTCCAAAGTATTGAAGAATCGCCTTACGGAAGCAGGCGTCTCTCGCCGTCGCGACGCCACGCATTTCATCGATTGCGCGATACTTCGCATCGAGTGTCTCCTGCTTGGTAACGGGGTCAGTGTTTGCTTGCTCGACTGTCTTTTTGGCCATGAAGCGGAGCAAGCCCTCGTCCTTCACGCCGGTGAACAGTACAGAGACGGACGGACGGCCGTCTCGGCCAGCACGACCGAATTCCTGGAGATAGTCCTCCACGGACGCTGGATGCTGCAAATGGATGACCAGCCGAACATCGGGAACATCCAGTCCCATTCCAAAGGCATTCGTGCAGATTACCACGTTGACGGGCGGCGCGGCTCGGCCGGTGAAACGTGCGAGTAACATTTCACGGTCATTGGCCGTACCCAATCTTGAATGAAAAAAGGGAAGTTCAAACCCGACCAACCGAAGACGCTCCTGTAGCTGTTTTCCGGTCCTAACGGTCGGCACGAACAGCATAGCGCGTCCTGTCGGCATGACCTTGAGGAGCTGCACGATCACGAAATAGCGGAGCTCGTCCTTCACATTGTCCAGTCGTGCGAGCTTGATGTTTGGTCGGTTCACGCCGGTCACCACCACCCGAGCGTTTGGTACTCCAAGCGATTCAAGAATGCGGCGTTGGCTCTTTACGCCAGCGGTCGCGGTGAATACGAGCACCGGTGGACTACCAAGCGCCGTGCGGACAGCGCCTAACCTGCCGTAGTTTGGCCGAAAATCGTTTCCCCACCGGTCGATGCAGTGCGCTTCATCGATAACCAAGTAACTCGGGCGCGCGCGAACAATTCGCTCAACTTCGGTTTGACGCACGAATACGGGGTCGAACCGTTCCGGAGTACAGGAACTTGATCGCGCCGTCCTGCAGCAGCTGGTATCTGATCTCTTTTTCCCGTGGTCCTAAGTCGCCATTGATGAAGGTCCCTGGGATCTTCTTCGTCTGGAGTGCGGCGACTTGTTGGTTCATGAGCGCCTTCAGCGGCGAGACCACAAACCCGCAACCGTGACTCAGAAGGATCGGAACCTGAAAGCAGAGCGACTTCCCTGATCCGGTTGCGCTGACGAGAAGAAGCGACTCACCTCGTAGCGCGGCTAGAACAACCTCCAATTGTGGTGTGCGGAAGCGTGTGGCACCGAGCAAGCGGATCGTCGCACCGAGTGCCTCATCGACACCAGCCAACTCATGCTGGCGATCGAGCCACCTGGCGAGCCGCAAACCCCAACGCTCAACCATTCGGCGAGCGAGGGTGCCCTGAAGGTTTGGATGGTGTGCGGCGTGGCAACCATCGCAGAGCGTAATCAGGTTCGCCGCTTCATCGACTCCACCGGCGGCCCGAGGGATTAAGTGGTGAACGTCGGCTTCGCCCCGGGCACACGTGTCACCGCAAGACCTGCAAACGTGGCCGTCTCGGGCAAGAACAACGTTTCGGACCTCGCGCCATCGCAGGTCCTGCTCTCCCACAGAATTGTCGAGCGGTGGCTTCTGCAAACCGAGTTACCCGGAAGAGTTGAGCCTGTGAATGGACGGACTCGGGGATTCTACAGGCAGCGATTCATCCTCGCTACGTCGCCCTCTGCTGTGAGTTTGCTGTGAGTTTCGCGGGCGACAAGAAACGGCGACTCCCCAAACTGTTTTCAAGGAGTCGCCGCACTGTGAGTTTGCTGTGAGTTTCTCACGACACTCGGTCGTTCTTCGGGTCCGCTGTTACGACACCGATGCCCAGGACCTCGCGTGATTGCTATTCGGTGTCGTAACTCGCTCCCCTAACAAGTCACATGGGGTTCAGGGGGTCGCGGGTTGAGCTGCGGCCACGCGGCCTCCGCTCCGCTTGACCGGCTGCGCCGGTCACCGGCGCTTCGCGCGGGACGCGTCAAATCCCGCCGTCCCGACTGAGTGAAGAGCAAGCCCTGCAGCGACTTTCGCTGTAGGGCTTCTTGTGTGTCGCGCTCAGTTCTCAGCTCACCGCTTTCTTCACTGCAGTCTCGCTAGGCGGCGACACCGAGGTCTTGGGCCACACGCGTCAACCGTTGATCGAGACTCCACAGCCGGACGCGGTCGAGCCGGGCTGAGGCGAGCAGATGGGCGTCAACCCAGCCGATGCCCCGGCCCCACAGCCGCGTACGTTCGATCAAGGCGAGCACTTCGGCGTGCTCCGCGACGCGAGGCGAGTCGAGTGTGGCGAGGTCCGCCAGAACCGCGGTCCGTGACGTGATCTGCCCCAGGGCGATCTCCCCCAGGACGAACGGATGTACCACGACACTGTTGCGCTCGAGCAGCTGGGCGAGCCGCCGATTCCCATGGCGCCAGTGGTCGATCCAGACGGAGGCGTCCGCGAGGACGGTCACCGGCGCGCGCGACTGCGGCGCCGCGGCGGGGCACCGGCGCGCGGCATGGTGCCGCCCAGCGCCGCCAGCCGGCGCGCCGCCTCGCGGGCGATCAGGGCCTCGAGGCCGGCATGGACCAGCGCGGTCTTCTCGGCGATGCCGGTGATTTGCCGCGCCCGCTCGACCAGCCCGTCGTCGAGAATGAGAGTCGTACGCATATGCATGTATATGTATATTCTATATGCGGCTGTCAACCGGCATCGAGGGTGAACACGTGATCACAGTCCTCGGGCAAGGGCGTGTCCGACGATTACCTGGCGTTTCTCGAATCCAGGGGCGTGTCTTACGTATTCGGGGGCGGAAAGATCAACGGGTCATGCCTCGCCGCCGGCGTGATCGACGAGCTGAGCATCCTGATCGCCCCAGTCGCGGATGGCAGCATCGGAACGCCGACATTGTTCGACGCGATGGCGGGGAAGGGGTGGCGCGGAAACTCCGGTTGATCTCGATGTCCAGTATCAAGGGCAGATCTGGTCTGGCTGAGATACTAGATGTGAACCGAAAGCCCATGGCGGTGCGCCGCGTTGATTTCCGCAGCACTGTTGTGAACTTCGTTGCCCCCAATCATCAAGCCGGCACCTTTCCCTTCCGCCGACGTTGGCGGGCGACTTGCTCTGCCAGAAAGACCTTCATCAACGATTGGTATGGCACGTCGCGTTCGTTCGCGAGGGCCTTGAGCTCCTCGAGCAGCGGGACCGGCAGACGAATCGAGATAGCCGCCGTGGAGGGTCGGAGCTCTGGCAACGTGGGTCGGACCGCCCTGCTCCAGTCGAAGTAGTCGGCAGTGTCGTGCTTTGCCCAGAACCGGCGCTCCTCATCCTCGCTTGCGAAGCGCGGGAGCGACTTCCTAGCCGCTTTCTTAGCCTTGCTCATAGATCCTCCGTTCTCGTCGACTCATATCCCGCGCCGAGATGACTCGGATCAGAGTTTCCCGGATCGTGAAAACGACCGCGAGCCGGCGCGCCGCGTTGGTTTGTCCCAAGGCCGCGTAACGTGGCTCGCGCTGCGAGTGCTCGATGTCCGGCGCCACTAGGAGCGGGCGGTTGAAGAACACCTGCTCGCACTCTCCCTGAGAGACGTGGTGCAGGTCCCAGTTCTTGTCGGCGTTGCCGGCGTCCCACTGAAAACCGGTGCAGTGAGCCAGGTCATCGAGAAAACCGGCCACGTTTTATGTATATGCTGAATATATACGTACGTCAAGCCCCGGACGCATCACATCCCGCCGCCCCGACTGATCGAAGCCCTGCAACGTGGCTGGTTGCAGGGCTTCTGTTCAGGCGACGATTGCGGAAGCCAGGGTAGACCGCGTCGGCTCAGGCTTCAAGGAACTCCAACGCCTTTTTCACGAACGCCTGGTGGTACTGGAAGACGCCCCCATGCCCGGCATCCTCGTAGAGGACGAGCTCGGCGTTCGGAAGGCGACGCGCCAGGTCGACCGAGTTGCTGCTGGGCACCATCTTGTCGTGCTCACCATTCGCCACCAGAACGGGGTGATGAATGCGTGACAGATCGGCAGGACGCTGACGGCCCCAGGCGTGGATGGCCTTCAATTGGGCGCGGAACGACGCGATCGAAACCGGCTTGTCGCGATGCTCGGTGCGCTCCTTCAGTCGTGCCAGGAATTGGCGCGCCGACTTGCGGCCGTTGGGGGTTCCGGTGAAGAAGAGGTAGTATTCCGGGTGCCTGAAGGTCAGCCCGCCCTTCACCATGTCGCGGATGGTCACCGGCGTCACTTGGTCGATGCCCGTGCCCCCGGCCGGCCCGGTGCCCGCGAGGATGATCTTCCGGACCAGTTGCGGTTCTTCTTGCGCGATCACCTGCGAGATGAAACCGCCCAGGGAGAAGCCCAACAGGTCGACCTGAGCAAAACCGAGGGCCCTCCCTACCCACTCTCTTAGTAAGAGCGAGCCCCGCATGTCATCCTGAGCGCCGCAGGCGCGAAGGACCTGCTTTTTACGAAAGCAGATCCTTCGCTACGCGCGCGTTCCGCGTAAGCCTCGTCCTCGTTAGTCCGCGACGCGAATGACCACTTTTCCGACGGCGCGGCCGGATTCCACGTAGGAGATCGCCTCGGCCGCGGCTTCCAACGGAAAGATCTTGTCCAGGACCGGCTTGATGACACCCTGTTCCACCAGCGCTCCCAATCGCTCCAGTTGCTCGCCGCTCGCGCGCATGAACAGGTACTCGAAACGCACGCGGCGTTCCCGCGCCCGGCGATCGACCTTGCGATTCAGGAACCCGAGGATCCACACCAGCGGCAGGCTTAGGCCCCAGGCCCGCGCGAACTTGCCGTCGGGCCGGCCGCCGAGCGTCACCACCACGCCGCCCGGCTTGACCACCTCGAACGAGCGGAGCAGCGTGTCGCCCCCCTGCGTGTCGAGCACCACATCCTGATCCTGGACCACCGCCTCGAAGCGGCTCGTCTGGTAATCGATCGCCACATCCGCGCCGAGCGATTTCACCAGCGCATGGTTCTTGGCGCCGGCCGTGGTCGCGACCTGCGCGCCGAGGTGTTTGGCCAGCTGGATGGCGAGGGTGCCGACGCCGCCCGAGCCGGCATGGATCAGGACTTTCTGGCCCGCCCGCAACTGTGCGAGTTCGATCAGCGTCTGCCAGGCGGTAAGCCCCACGAGCGGCAGCGACGCGGCTTGCGCGTAGTCGAGGCGCGCGGGCTTTCTCGCCGCGGCGCTTTCGCGCACCACGGCGTACTCGGCGAAGGCGCCGATCCGGTCGTTGTCGAGGCGCGCATAGACCGCGTCGCCACGCTTGAGTTTCGTGACGCCCGGACCGATCGCTTCCACGTCGCCGGCGAGATCGGTGCCGAGGATCAGGGGGAACGAGAAGGGGAGCAGCACCTTCACGGCGCCGTCCCGGATCTTGTAGTCGAGCGGGTTGACGCCGGCGGCGCGGACGCGCACCAGCAGCTCGCCCGGGCCCGGTTCGGGCCGCGGCAGCTCCATCATTTCCATCGGAGCGTTATAGCGACGGATGGCGAGCGCTTTCATCCTAGGACCTTGGTGGCGGGCGGCGACGCCACGGGCACGTCGAGTCGCAGGTTCCTTCGAATGCCGGCGTCCACGGCGCCCGCAGGCGCAAAGCGGCGAAGGAGTCGCAGACGGTTTGCGAGACCACCGGCCGTGTATCGGAGCTTCGGGCGATCCGCGCGGGCAGCTTCCAGCACAACGTCGGCCACGACGCCCGGCTCGTCGGCGGTCTCGAGGACCGCTCTCATCTGCCTGCTCACGGTCGCACGCGCCTCACGGTATTCATCAAGCGTCGCATCGGGTTCCAGCAAGTTCGCTTCGAAGTGCGTCTTCGTGTACGCGGGCTCGATGACCGAGACCCGGATGCCCCTCGTGCGTAGCTCGTGATCGAGCGATTCCGAATAGCCTTCGACCGCGTGCTTGGTGGCGGCATAGAGCGCCATGTATGGCGCCGGCAGAAAGCCCAGCACGGAGCCGATGTTGATGATGCGACCACCCCCTTGGCGTCGCATATACGGCACGACGGCGCGCGTCATCCGAACGATCCCGAAGAAGTTCGTATCGAAGATCAAGCGTGCCTGTTCGATCGAGCTCTCTTCCGCCCCCGCGGGGGCGACGCTGAAGCCCGCGTTGTTCACGAGGAGGTCGACGCGACCCTCCGACCGCAGCAGGGCGTTCACGGCCGCTTCGACCGATTCATCGCTGGTCACGTTGAGGGAGAGCATCTCGAATGAGCGGTGGCCCGGGGTCGCGCGGCGCCGGCTCGTGCCATAGACCTTGTAGCCGGCCGTGGCGAGCCGCTCCGCGGTTGCCTTCCCGATGCCTGATGAGGCGCCCGTCACGAGTGCGACAGCTTTCTTGAGCTTCATTGGACTGCCCTCCAGAACGTGGTCGGTGATCATCGTCCCATTTCCATATGATGAACATCATATTAGCGAGGCAAAAAAAAAACCTTAGGTGCCGGTGGAGTCGAAATGCTTCAGGGACGCTTCGCGCAGGGCCTCGGAGAGCTTGCGGTCGTCGACCGCGCGGGCCAGCACCAGAGCGCCGACCATCGTGGCCACCGTCACGAGCGCGTTGTCGGGCGAATACCGGGCAACGACCTGGATCATCTCCTTGATGCGGCGCGTCGCGGCTCGGCGCACCCGTGAGGCCTGGCGCGGCGTCTCCGAGCCGAGGGCGGCCACCGGGCAGCCGGTCTCGGCTTCCTCGACGTGCTCTTTCGAGAGGTAGGCGCGGATCATCGACCGAAGCGCCTCCTCGGGCGGTGCGGCCGCAGCGACGCGCGTCAGTGTGGCCACGCTTTCAGCTCCTGCGCGGTCGGCCGCCTCCGCCAACATCGCCTCGCGTGAGGCAAAATGGGCGTAGAAGCCGCCATGGGTCAGGCCGACGTTTTTCATGATGTCGGCGACGCCCGTGCCGTCATACCCGCTGCGCCGAATGGCGCGCGCGGCGGCCCCGACGATCCGTTCGTGCGTGGCTTCTTTACGGCTTGGGGCGGTTCGCCCTGTGTTGGCAGCGCCCATATGATGACCATCATATATCAATCGGACGCGGAGCGCAAGGGACCGACCCCCCTGGTAATAGTCCGAGATTGGGCGCTGAGTCGAGCGTCCATGAGCTTCCGCGCCCGCAGAATCTCCTCCACGTGCGCTACGGACCAATCTTGTAACGCCTCGAGCGACTTGCTGAGCGTGTGGCCCAGGCGCGTGAGCGTGTACTCCACGCGCGGTGGAACCGTCGCGTACGCGCGCCGCTCCACTAACCCGTTGCGCTCGAGCGAGCGTAACGTCTGCGTCAACATCTTCTGCGTGATGCCGCCGATCTCGCGCTTGAGCTGCTGAAACCGCTTCGTGCCCGGCACGAGCGCGACGATGAGCAGGGAAGTCCATTTGTCGGCCACGATGTCGAGCACCGTCCGGGTGGGGCAGTCCGCGCTATAGACGTTGTAGGGAACGGCGGTCTTGGCTCGCGCCATAGTATCCTTTTGGTGCCTAGTTGCCGAAAGGTACTGCGGTAGTCTACACTCCGGCAACCCAAATCGCACACGGAGTCGCCATGAGAACCGCATTCGCCGCCCTCGCAGCGCTCACGTTGCTCGGCGCTCGCCCCGCCGCCGCACCGGCCAAGCTGGAGCTCAAAGTCATCACCGCATCGCCCGAAGGCTTCCTGGTGAACGCGACCCTGATCACCGGCGCGCGCGACGCCGTGTTGATCGATGCAGCCTTCACGCGCGCCGACGCGCGCCGCATCGTCGCAGCGATTCGCGCCAGCGGCAAGAATCTCACGACCGTCTACGTCACGCACGGCCATCCCGATCACTACTTCGGCCTCGAGGTGATCAAGCAGGCCTTCCCGAACGCGCGATTCGTAGCCCAGCCGGGCGTCATCGCCGAGATCACCCGCACCTGGCAGTCCAAGGTCGCAGAATGGAAGCCGCTCTACGGCGACTCGATTACCGGGGCACCGGTGATTCCGACGGCGCTCGCCGGCAACTCCATCACGCTCGAGGGTGAGAAGCTCGAGATCGTCGGCCCGGTGCAGGGCGATGATGCCGTGAACTCCTTCGTGTGGATCCCGTCACTCAAGGCCGTGGTAGCGGGCGACATCGTCTACAGCGGCGTCTACGTGTGGACCGCAGAGACCGACACGGCCGCGCGCCGGGGCTGGGCGACCACGCTCGACCGCATCGCGGCGCTCCGTCCCACCGTAGTCGTGCCGGGTCATCAGCAACAGGCGTCGGGGACCACGCCGGCGAGCGTCGCCTTCACGAAGGAGTATCTGGCGGCGTTCGATCAGGCGCTTGCCGGCGCGAGCACGCCGGAGGACCTGCAGACAAAAATGAAGGCGCGGTATCCGGGCCTCGCGCTCGACATCATCCTCAAGATCGGCGCGGACGCGGCGCTCCCGGCCCGTGGTAGCGGCCCGCAGTATCCCCCGCCGCCTCCGGAGCAGCAGACGCCGGCCGTCGAGCGCAATCTGCAGACGTTTGATGTGCTCGATTTCGACGTCTTCAGCAATCAGAAATGGGATCGGCTGCACGAAAGCCATGCGGCGGACATCGTCGTGACCTGGCCCGATGGGCACGAGACGAAAGGAATCGACGTCCATATCGCGGATCTCAAAGCCCTGTTTGTCTGGGGACCCGATATCCAGATCAAGGTGCACCCGATTCGCTTCGGCTCGGGAAGCTGGACCGCGGTAACGGGAGTGATGACCGGCACTTTTTCCCGGCCCATGCCGACGCCGGACGGTGGCACGATCGCGCCAACGGGCAAACGGTTCGCGATCGCCATGGCGACGATCGGACACTGGGTTGATGGCCGGATGGATCACGAATGGCTGTTCTGGGACAATCAGGAGTTCTACAAACAGATCGGCTTGGGCAAGTGAGCGCCTGCCCAACTTGCTAGTACTCCTGCAGAGCCACGCGACGAAACGCAGAAGAGCGTGATGCGTCTCCCTCGCGTCGTCACGCAATTCGCGGTACTTTCACCGCGCCTGAGATGATCCGGGCGCGGGTTCTAACGGGCGGCAGTCGTTCGCGCGACACACCGCGCTTTCCCGCGGCCGCGGGCACAGCGAGCAGAGCAAGTCTCGACGATCGCAATTGCGGCGCGGCCGAATCGCCATCGGCCTCGATGGCGAGGCCACCGAACGTTGACGCGCGGTCCTTACGCCTTCTGAGGAGAGCACGGTCGGACCGGATGGGAGGGTGAAATGAAGGTCGCGCAACTCCTTGTGGCCGCACTTGCGGCCGTCCTGAGTGCCGGTGCGCCGATCACCGTCGCCGCCGGGCAGGCCCCCGCGGCCGATGCGAAGGTGTGGGAGAACTACGACTTCGTCCCCGGCAACAAGGTCATCTTCTACACCGACTTCAGCGAAGACCGGGTCGGCAACTTCGCGCGCGGACTGAAATACAGGACGGGCCCCATAGAGGTCGTCGACCTCGGCGGGGTCAAAATGCTCCGCAGCACGGGCCAGTCCGAGTTCCTGATTCCAGTGGGGAAAAAGCTCCCCGACCGCTTCACACTCGAGATCGACGTGGTCGCCCCGCGTGGCTCCTGCTCGTGTTACGACGTCATAGCGTTCGAGGGTGGAGCCGAACTGGATCGCGGGGACACATCGGCGGAGATCAACTGGCAACCAGGTGGCACCACGATCATCAGCAGCGCATTCAACAACCGGAACATGGACGTCGAGATGCCCGGGGATGTGCAGGAGGCGCTCAAGGGGAGCCTCGTGCACGTTCGCGTGCTGATGGACGGGCCGTACTTCAAGATGTACGTGAACGAGCGGCGCATGTACAACATTCCGGAGTTCTCGTTCAAGCGCGATTCGGTGATCCGCGTGGCTGTGCACGGCAGCGACGAACCGGAGGTGGCGGTCTTTGTCACCGGTATCCGGGTAGCGGAGAGTGAGACCGACGTGTTGTACGACGCGCTCGTGGCCAAGGGCCGCTGGGCGACGCAGGGTATTCTCTTCGCGACCGGCAAGGCGGACCTCCAACCCGAGTCGCGTCCCGTGCTCAAGGAAATCGCCGCCACCATGAAGCAGCACGGTGACCTCAGGATCCTGATCGAGGGACACACCGATAACGTGGGTTCGGCGGCCAGCAATCTGGCGCTGAGCGATGCGCGGGCGGCGGCGGTGAAGGCGGCGCTGGTCGCGAAGTATGGCATCGACGGGAGCCGCATAACGACGAAAGGGTTCGGTGACACGAAGCCGTCGGTGCCTAACACGACTGCAGCCGGCCGGGCGCAGAATCGGCGGGTGGAGATAGTGAAACAATAGGCCTGAGGTCTGAGGTAGTCTTTCGCCCCAAGATTCGCGATTACATCCTGCGCCGACTGGACGAGAAGCGTTATCGGGAGAAGCAAGATCAAGCTCTACAGCGACTTGTGCTGTGGGGCTTTTTCTTCGCCCTGGCACTTCCCAGATCGCAAATACTTAGGTATTTACAAAAGTATTCCAGGGTTGTAGAATCCCTTGGTACAGATCGGATAACCCGAGCATTTGGATGGTATCGGAATGGCTCAATCCACAGCCGCTGACAAAGTCTTTCACGCCTTGTCCAACCCGACTCGGCGGAAAGTCGTGGAGCGACTGTCGGTCGGACCAGCCACTGTCAGCGAACTGGCGGCGCCGTTCGACATGCAACTCCCGTCTTTCGTGCAGCACCTGTCGATTCTCGAACAGAGCCGACTGGTGAAGTCGAAAAAGCGCGGGCGAGTGCGCACGTATGAGATCGCACCCGAGCGGTTCGAGGTTGTTGAAGACTGGCTGACCGCGCGTCGCCGGTTGTGGGAAGCTCGACTGGACCGCTTCGACCAGTACGTCAAACAACTCAAGGAGAAGGAATCCAAATCATGAGCAAGAAATTCACCTTCAATCCGAAACTTGATTTCGCCATCGAACGGTTCATCGACGCTCCCACGCGGCTCGTCTGGGAAGCGTTGACGAAACCGGAGCATCTCAAGGAGTGGTACATGCCCAAGCCGTGGGGGCGTGTGGCGCGAGCCGAAATGGATGTGCGACCGGGCGGCATCTTCAGCATCGACATCGCAACGGCAGACGGTCAGGAGTCTCCCAACCTCGGCTGTTTTCTGGAAGTCATTCCGATGGAGCGACTCGTCTGGACCTCCATGTTGTTCCCCGGCTACCGTCCGGCTGTCTTTGACGACATTCCGATCACCGCCATCGTGACGATGGAAACCGTGGGAACCGGCACCCGGTACGTCTTCACGGCGCTACACCGGAATGAAGCGGACCTCGAGACGAACAAGGCGTCGGGCTTCTATGAGGGCACCGAGATCGCGGTCGATCAGTTCGTGGAGCACGTGATCGCGATGAAGGCGAGCGTGGCCGCGTCAGAAACGCTTGCGAATGCGCTCCCAACGGATTCAGACAGGAGGTATCGATGACGTCTGCCGCCTCGCCTACCACGCGTTCGGCTACGGCGACGTCCCGCAAGGCACTGAACATCACGCTCTGGGTGCTCCAGGTGCTGCTCGCCTGCTTGTTCGTGATGGTGGGCTATTCCCACGCCCTCATGACCTTCGACCAGGTCGCACAGCAGGCCACGTGGATGAATAACGTGCCACGCTGGCTCAGCCTGTTCATCGGCTATGCCGAAATCGCGGGTGGGCTCGGGCTCATCATTCCGGCGGCGACTCGCATAGCGCCTTGGCTGACGCCACTGGCTGCCCTCGGGTTGGCAACCATCATGATCCTGGCGATTCCGTTCCACGTTCTCAAAGGCGAGGCCAGCGTCATCTGGATACACGCGCTGATTGCCGCGCCGGCTGTCTTCGTCGCGTGGGGACGATGGCGTAAGGCTCCAATCGCTGGGCGGTAGATATTGCGTGCGCATCCCGACGTGTGAGGTGTTGGTGAGCCTCGCCGTCGGTGTCGCAGGGCGCTGTTGGGCCTCGTCTCGTAATGGTACGAGAATTGCCATGAACTCAGGACGACAAGCCCAACTGGGATGAGAATCGTGATGCACTGGACCGACGCCCTGTCGAAATGCGATCTCGTGATGGCTCGTCAGGAAATCATCGAGTTCCATCAAACGATCGAGCGGGAGGCTGAGCGAAAGGGTACTCGTGCGTGCGTCACACACGAGTATGCGACAGCTTGGGGAAAGTTTTGCGATGCGCCTACAATCGAGAACGCGACGGCGTTTCTGGTCGTAGCCCCCGGACTAGCTCCGTATTTCGAGGCTTGCTCTCCCGGTGGCCAGTTCTTTGAGATCGATAAAGTTCTTCGTCCCACCGATCCCAGTGCGGCCTAACACGCGCGCGCCGCTGCTTTTATCTGGCCTCCACAGCCACCCGACGGTGCCGCCCCGTGACATGGTTGTGCGCCGAGAGCCACACGAGCCCCGCTAAGCGCAAGTAGCCGAGGCGCGTGCAAGGGGCATGAAAGTTGCTTTTGATCACCTGACCCACTCGTATGGAAGCGGTGTCCGTCGTCGGAGCACGCGTCCCGGCTATCCGCGACCAGCGATCTCCTTGAGGGCGGCCGCCAGCCGATCGGCATCGGCCGTGGTGTTGTACAGCGCCGGCGTCACCCGCACACAGTCGCCACCTGCCAAGCCGGTCCGCCATGCGGTGAAGAGGCCGTATCGCTCCAGCAACTCGGTCACGACGGCCTGGTTTGCTGCGCGGCTAGAGCGTTTGCGAATCCGGAATGACGTAATCGCCGCCACCGAGCCGGGGTCGTCCAGCGTGAGGACGTCAATTTCCGGCGTGGCGCGCACCTGAGAGACCCACCGATCGCGGAGGTAGCGCACGCGTGCGGCCTTGTAGGCCGGCCCCACCGCGGCGTGAAAGTCGAGCGCCGCCGGCACTGAGAGATAGGTGGCGAAGTGCGCCGTCCCGGTGTGGATCCGGCTGTTGATGCTGGTGGCAGGACTGGTCTCGTCGCCGTACATCCGGTCGATATCCGGCAGGCGCCCTTCCTTTATGTACATCACCCCGGCGCCGATGGGTGCGCCGAGCCACTTGTGGAGATTGAACCCTACGAAATCGGCGCCCAGGTCGGACAAGGTGAGATCGAGCTGACCGAACGAGTGGGCGGCGTCGACCACTACATCCGCGCCCCTGGCCCGGGCCAGCTCGACGATCTGCTTCGCGGGGAGTATCAGGCCGGACTTGTTGTTGAGATGCGTCAGCAAGAGGAGGCGGGTCCGCGGATGTTGGGACAGCGCCCGCTCGTAAGCGGCCAGCGCTGTCTCGTGCGACGCCGGCTCCGGCAGGTCGAAGCGCGCCACGGTGACGCCGCGTCGCTCAGCGAGCCAGTTCATGGTGTGCTGCATTGCCATATAGTCCCCGTCGGAATACAGTACGGTGTCGCCGGGGCGAAGCCGGTTGTACTGGGCGATCAGGCAGTGCAGCGCTTCGGTGGCGCCGCGCGTGAAGGCGATCTCGCCCGGTTGGGCGCCGACGAGCTGGGCGACGCGAGTCCGCGCGGCCTCGAGGTCGGCATCGTACCGGCGGCGGGCGTAGTGAGAGCTCTCGAGGTTGACGCGGTCGATGTGGCGATGGAACTCACCCAGCACCGGCAACGCCATCATGCCGTAATAGCCGGCCTCGAGATTGGTGAACTGATCGGCGACCCGGTAGTGGGCCCGGACCCTGGCCCAATACCCCTCGTCACGGGCGACCGTTGCAGCAGGCCCGGTTGGTCGATTGAGCGGCGGCGGCTTGGGATCCTGATCGACCCGGGTCGGTGCCGGAGCGACCGGGCGGCTGGCGGCGAGGCCGAAGCTGGCCAGGCCGCTGGCTGTAAGAAAATGTCGGCGAGTGACCATGGCAGACCTCGCTTAGGATAGACGAGAACGCGACGCCGAGGGCAACCCGTCACAATCGGTGTGAACGCCGCCTGGAGCAAGAGTCCTCATCATGGATTCCCCGCCACGCGGGGGCAGTCGCTGCCGTATCGCGCCCAGATGATAGGCGGTGTGTGCGATCGCGCCGAACGCTACGCCTAGCGCGTCCTCGCCCCAGGTCGCGTGAGACGACACAGCCACCAGCATGCTCTTGTACGCGCGCTGCAATTCCGCCCGCAAGGCGAGCCACGCAGCGTCGTCTACGGTAGACATCGTCCAGCTCAGGCCGCGATCGTGCGTCGTCGCGTTCCCGCGCAGGGCCTGCCTCGAGAGCGCGAGCGCCACGCTCAAGTGGTGGACGTGGCCGGCGATCGTCGTGTGATTCGGCCCGGCTGTCTGGGAGGCCTGGGTCGCGTTCAGCTCGGCGATGGTCCCGAGCACCCCGGTGCCCAGCGATGTGTCGATGAAGTAGGTCCACGGCCCGGGAGGTCCCTCGAAAGCTTCACGGAGCATTCTTGTCACGAGATGCACCACGACGACGGGCGTGGTGGCCGCCGATATACGTCGACTCCTGGTCATGACGTCCGCGGGGTCAGGGTTGCGCATCGCGGGCTCGCGGCCAGCCGAAGATCGACCGGTAGATCATCGATGGAATGCAGATGTCCGTCGTAGCGACAAGCAGCGCCGCGAACGTGACCACGCCACCGAGCGCGTAGCCGACGGCTGCGTATCCGGCCGAGAACGCCCATGCCGTGACGACGAGCAACACGGCGCCCATACCGCAACCGAAACGGGACGGCGCGCCACGCCGGGGCAGGGGCCCGGTTCCGGTGAAGCGGCGGATACCGTAGTTGTAGATGAGGTCGAAGGGGTGCACGGGCGCCGCCGCCGCAAGCGCCGCGATCGGCGCGAGCACAAGGAGAATGGTGGGCGACGCCAAGGCAGTCCCCACGCCGCCGAGCAACGCACACAGGCCAAATGCCAGGCGCAACCATCGGGCGACGGGCGCGAGCACCTGCTCGCCAACGGTGTCGAATCCCTGAATGTCCAGACGACGGTATGTTCGCGGCGCCAAAGTCGTATTCATGTCAGCGCTCCTTCCGAGCAGCCTCGGCCTCGACGCGTCCGCCGCGGCTCCGCCATTCGACCACACCTTCCTCCATCCGGTGTGCCTTGAAGCCTTTCCTGCGTAACAGCTCGACCGCGTCGACCGCGAGCACGCAGTAGGGGCCGCGGCAGTACGCCACCACGTCGCGGGCTTTGGGCAGCTCCTTGAAGCGCGCCTTGAGCTCGCCGAGCGGAATCGACACCGCGCCCGGGATGTGCCCGGCGCGGTACTCTTCCGGCGGACGCACGTCGAGGACCGTGACCTCGCCGCTCTTCACGCGGCGCAGCAGCTCGGCGCCGGCCACCGTCTCCATCGCGTTGCGCTGCGCGAGGTACTCGCGCGTGACGCGCTCGATCTCGGCAAGTCGCCCTTCGGCGAGATTGCGCAACGCCAGGAAAAACTCGCAGACGTCCTCGCCCGCGAGGCGGTACTCGACGTGCAGGCCCCGTTTCTCGGCGTCGACCAGCCGCGCCGCGCGCAGCACCTGCAGGTGCTGCGACGTGTTGGCGACCGATAGCGAAGCCTGATCCGCGAGGACCTCCACGGTCTTGGGCCCCTGACACAGCAGGTCGAGCAGCTCGAGCCGCGTCGGCGCAGCGACCGCCTTTCCGACGCGCGCAAGCTGCTCGTAGATGACGTCCTTGAAGACTCTATTGGGCATTGTCGTTGGCTCCTGAGCGTCGCATGAGTTGTCGAGCCGCCGACGGGCGACGGCTCGACATGTTCCGCGTCACGCCGCCTTGTAAATCCGGACGTCCGGCGCGGCGTCGAGCAGCGGCGTCAGTGCGCCCACGACGTCGCCGGTGAACAGCTCGGTTTTCAGATAGGCGTTTGCCTGCTCCGCCGTGTCGAAGCCGTGCAGGACCTGCACATCATCGTCGCGGACGAGCAGCTCCTTCGAGCTCGCACCGGGGATCGTCGTGAGAAACGGCGTCTTGTAGCGCTGGTAGACGGCCGCGGCCGCGGGGCGGTTGGCGGGGGCGATCTGCAGCGTGATCTCGAGGTACACCATCGGCGTGCTCCTTGTGAACGGTGGCCAGACCCACTTGCGTGAAACAAGAGTGGTCAAGTATTATAGCGAGTACTTGAATAGTCAACCCCCCCCTCGTCTTCATCGCGGCGGCAGGAGCGCAGACATGAAAACGCTGTTCATTCTCAACGATCCCCCCTATGGGAGCGAGCGATCGTACAACGGCCTCCGGCTCGCCGGCTCCCTCGCCAAGCGCGAGGACCAGGACGTGCGCGTGTTCCTCATGGGCGACGCCGCATCCTGCGCCAAGGCTGGACAGGCGGTGCCCCAAGGGTGGTACAACGTGAATCGCATGCTCGAGGTCGTGATCCAGCATCGTGGAGAAATCGGCGTCTGCGGTACGTGCCTCGACGCGCGCGGCCTCAAAGACGCGGAACTTGTCGATGGAGCGCGGCGCAGCTCCCTGAGCGAGCTGACCGACTGGACGCTATGGGCGGATCGGGTGGTGGTCTTTTGAACCGGTCGGTCATGATCCTCGGCGGAGGCGTCGGCGGCTTCGTCGCAGCGAGCCGGCTCCGGAAGCTGCTCCCGGGCCACACTCGGGTCGTCCTGATCGACCGGGAGAGCCAACACCTCTTTCAGCCATCGCTGCTCTGGCTTGCCATCGGCGATCGGCGTCCCGAGCGCATTCAGCGGCCCCTCGGTCGACTGACTCGAAAAGGAATCGACGTGGTGCAGGCGGAGATCGAGCAGATCGATCCGGCCGCGAAGTCGGTGAGGGCAGGGGGTCAGGAGATCGGCGCTGACACCGTGATCGTCTCACTCGGCGCCGCACTGGCGCCCGAAGCGGTCCCGGGTCTTGCGAGCGGTGGCCATAACCTCTTCACGCTCAGCGGTGCGATCTCGCTTCGCGACGCCCTGCGCGCGTTCCGGGGCGGACGCATCGCCGTGCTGACGGCAGAACCGGTCTACAAATGTCCCGCCGCGCCGTACGAAGCGGCGATGTTAATCGAATACGCCTGTCGCCGCCGCGGACTCCGCGAAGGCGTCGAGATCGACTTTTACGCGGCCGAACCGGGTCCGATGGGCGTTGCCGGCCCTGCCGTCTCCGCGGCGGTGCGGCAAATGGTCGAAGCCAAAGGCATTCGCTACCACGCCGCACATCAGCTCAGCCGCGTCGATCCCGACGCCCGTCGGCTCAGCTTCGCCAACGGGGCGACCGCGACTTATGACCTCCTGGCGTACGTGCCGCCTCATCGCGCGCCGGCGGTCGTGCGGCAATCGGGACTCACTGGCGAGAGCGGCTGGGTGAACGTCGATCGCCACACGTTTGAAACGGGTTTCCCGGGCGTGTATGCCATTGGCGACGTGACCACCGTCCCGTTGATGATGGGGAAACCGTTGCCAAAGGCTGGTGTCTTCGCACACGCCGAGGCTGAGGTGGTTGCGGCCAACCTCGCGGCCCGATCCCAGGCGCACCCGCGGCGGCAGGCGTTCGACGGACACGGCGCGTGTTTCGTGGAGACGGGAGACGGCCGGGCCGGGTTCGGGGCCGGTAACTTCTACGCCGAGCCAACTCCCCAGGTCACGCTCCGCGCGCCGAGCCGCTGGTGGCATTGGGGCAAGCTGCTCTTCGAGTGGCGGTGGCTGCGCGGCTGGTTCTAGGCCGCCCCCCGTCTCAACGCGGGGGGCTGATTGGACGTCGTCGGGATCGGTGCGCCTTTACTGCGTGGGTGTAGCCACCGGGGCATCCATCACGCCGCAGATCTACACCTGCTGATCAGCGCCCAGCGGGGACGGGCTCCCACCGAGCACCCGACCCAGTTGCCGGAGCGACCGGGCGGCTGGCGGCGAGGCCGAAGCCGGCCAGGCCGCTGGCTGCGAGGAAGTGTCGGCGAGTGACCATGGCACACCTCCGATTGCGAAGGGATGGCAGGAGCGGATCACCGCATCAACTGGCGGCTCGTCCACGACCGTAGTAGCGTCTTGCTCCGATCTCAGTAGGGAACAAACTAAACGTGTACACCCTCACCGCCGAGCACATCCTGCCCAGCACGATCACGGGCTCCTGGCCCCGCCCGCGCTGGTTCGACCTCAGCATGTGGGGCCGGCCGATCGACAGTTGCATGATGGATGTGCGTTTCCGCGAGAAGTTCCAGGACGCCATGGCCTCGGTGCTGAGCGACCAGGAGCGTGCCGGCATCGACATCCTGACGCACGGCGATTTGCACTGCGACGACGACATGGCCGGCCGCTCCTGGCACCACTACCCGCTGCAGCGCTGGGCCGGGTTCTCCGGCGACTACCTGCAATCCGAAGAGACCCGCTCTCCGTGGCTGCGCTATCCACCTGGCACGCTCCTCAACGAGATATACACCGGGTGGCGCTGGCCGCGCGTGGTGGACAAGATCGAGCATCGCCCGCTCGATTACGCCAAGATCTGGCGTATCGCGCAGAGCAAGACCGCGAAGCCGGTGCGTTTCGGCACCTGCTGCTCGCAGGTGATGGGGCTGTTCCTCGATCTCCACACGCCGAAGTACAAGGACCGGCACGAGGTCATCTGGGACATGGCCGTGGCGATGAATACCGAGCTGCTGGCGCTGCGCGACGCGGGGTGCCGCTGCATCCAAATCGAAGAGCCCACCGTGCATTTCTGGGCCAACACGTACGGCCGCGCGCACGACGAAGTGAAGTTCATGGTCGAGTGCTACAACCGTGAGGTTCAGGGTCTCGATGACGTGGAGCTGTGGGTGCACACGTGCTGGGGCAACCCGAACATGCAGCGGGTCATCGAGAACGACAGCTACAAGGAGTCGTTCGAGCTCTACCTCGATGCGATGAAGGGTGACGTGTGGACGGTGGAGATGAAGGATCGCAACATGCGGGAGCTGGAACTGTTCGCGCCGCTCAAGGGCCGGCTCAAGAAAAAGATCTGCGTCGGCGTCGTCAGCCACCGCACGCTCCAGGTCGAACGGCCCGAAGACATCGCGGCGACCATCCGTCACGCCCTGCAATACATTGCACCGGAGCAGCTCATCGTATCCAGCGATTGCGGATTCGGCCGGCAGGGCGGCAACCGCGACATCGCGTTCTTCAAGTCTACGGCTATCGCGCAGGGCACGAACATCGTCCGGCGCGAGCTCGGGCTCCCAGTGACGGATGTCCGTGCGGCGAATCCCGCGCTCCAGACTGACATCGTGCCAAAAACCCCCGATCGATAGCGCTCCCTGAGCCGCGAATGAAAGCGGTTCGCTACGACACGTTCGAAGGTCCGCTTCGTCTGGTCGATGTCCCCGATCCCACGCCGACCCCAGATGGCGTCGTCGTCCGCGTGGGAGCCTCCGGCCTCTGCCGATCCGATTGGCACGGGTGGAAAGGCCACGACGCCGACGTGAAAGTGCCGCACGTCCCGGGACACGAGTTCGCCGGCACGGTGCTGGAAACGGGCAAAGATGTAGGCAAATGGAAGAAGGGCGACCGGATCACCGTCCCCTTCTCGATGGGATGCGGCTCGTGCGAGCGATGCCGCGCGGGCGATGAGCAGATCTGCGATCGCTACTACCAGCCGGGCTTCACCGGCTGGGGCACGTTCGCCGAGTACGTTGCCCTTCCTTACGCCGACGTCAACCTGGTGCGCCTGCCGGACTCCATGACCTTCACGACCGCGGCGCTCTTGGGGTGCCGTTTCGCGACCGCGTACCGCGCCGTCGTCGCGCAGGGCCGCCCGCAGCCCGGCGAATGGGTGGCGGTCCACGGCTGCGGCGGCGTGGGCCTCTCGGCAACGATGATCGCACGGGCTCTCCATGCACGGGTGATCGGCGTCGACATCGCCGCGGAAAAGCTCGAGCTGGCCCGCTCCTGTGGCGCCGAAATCGTCATCGATGCCCAGGAGGGTGCGGATGTGGCGGGGGCGATCCGAGACTTGACGGGAGGCGGCGCCCACGTCTCGATCGATGCCCTCGGCAGCCCCGCCACCTGCCGCAATTCGATCCTCTCATTAAGGAAGCGGGGCCGGCATGTTCAGGTCGGGCTGCTCCTCGCGGATGAGAGCGATCCTCCCGTGCCGATGAGTCAGGTGGTTGCGCGGGAGCTCGAAATCAGAGGGACGCACGGGCTGCAGGCGAGGGAGTACGCTGGATTGCTGGATTTGATTACCAAGGGACAACTGCATCCTGAAAAACTGCTAGGAAAAACGATCAGCCTTCCGCAGGTTGGTCCCGAACTCGCAGGAATGGGTTCGTTCCCCGGCGTAGGTGTGACAGTCGCGGTCTTCGACTAGTCGAGCAGTCTGCGCTGATTTACGACGTAAACAGCGTAGGACGCATGAAGATTTGCGTACTGCAACACAGTGAATCCCTAGTACATGCACGACGGATGGTCCAACCTGGAGCTGTTGACGGATTGCCCGGGTTCGACGTCTTCGCCGGTGACCTGCGCGTAGCAAACGTTGCCGTCGAGCTGTCCTGGAACGGTCAGCTGATCGATTCAAAGGTCAGCGATGCGAACGGCGCATTCTCGTTCCACAGTTTGGGAATCACCACGTATAACGTGTGCGTGATCCCCCCGAGCGGGTTCCGCCTGTGGAGCTTTTTCTTCACCTGGGATAAACCCCGCCCTTGGCACGCCCAAAGATGACGCTGAACTTCCACATCTGGTTGTTGACCCCCAGGCTGGCATCCGACCACGGAAACGTGTAGCGGACGTCGAGGCCAAGGAAACCGCCTTTGGTATTCCACTTCCCAAACATGAGCCCAAGGGGTGAACCCCACTCGGTCTCCGTGTTGTCGCAGAAGTTGGTCAGCGGAGCGTTGGGGGCGTCACACTTCACGGGAAACGCCACCATGATGCCCCCATACAACCGAGCCCGTTGGCCGCCGGGCCGCCCGACGACCGCGCCGGCGTTCACGCCGGTCTCGACGTAGTCAATGCGCGCTCCCTCGCCGCCTTTCTGCGTGTAGTTCACTTCGAGCGTGGTGAGACTGCGATTGCTCGCTGCGCCGACGAACAGGCCCCCACTGAAGCCCCACCGGGATTTCGTATCGGGGTACTGGAAGTCGCTGTACGTCGCGCCGCCCGACAGCCCTGTGATGATGCCCTGCGCCGAGGCGGCTGAGGCTGCTGTGAACAGGACACTCGCGACAATCACACCGATTCGCATGTTCAGTTCGCTCCCGGGGTAGGTGACTCGGCAAGACATGCTCCAGCGATATGGTCACACGTTCCGCCGAGAAGGTCCGGTCGTCGAGTGTACCTTGGGCCAACGCCGCCGTTGCCGGCTGATACACACGAAGGGGGAGGTCGGCCCATGCCGACCTCCCCTCTCATCCTTACTGATTTCGGGTAATCGTCACCGTGCCAACCGACAGCGCGGTCCCCTTCGGCGCGAAGTGGCGGTCGCTGTTCTGCGACGTCGCCTTCTTCGGATTGTTGTCCTGGTCGGCGGCCTTGTAGGTCGTGCCGTCATCACCGCCCGAGTCGTAGCTCCACAGATCCAGCGTGCGCGTCGCGACCCACTCGCCGTTCTCCCGCAGGTTCACGTTCGATATGCCGGTGAACCAGTCGGGGCTGGGTGCGATCATCGCGACAAGCGACACGAGCGGATGGTCTGCATCGACGCGCACCGTGGCGACGAGCGAGTCCTTGAAGTCGCGGAGCGGCCCGCTCTCGACCAATGCGCCCGCTGCGCCGGACTGAATCGCCGCGCGGATCTCGCCGTCGAGCGGCGTGTGCTTGCCCTCCTCGGACAGCTTCTCGAGTCCCGGCGTGGGGCGGGAACCGACTGAGAAGATCGCATAGGACGGACTGTGCGACGCGCCGATCAGGCCCGAGAAATGCGGCCCGGTGAACGTCCCCGCTTCGGGATACTCGAAGGGGAAGCGCGCAGCGGTCCAGCTGCTCTTCAGCACGATGGTGTACTCGACGCCGTCCGACATGGCGTTCGCGCCGCTCATCGAGCTCATGCTGCCCGTGCTGCTCGTGTCGCTCGACTGCCCAGCCCGCGCCATGCCACCGTCCTTGCGGCTGCAGGCCGCCGCGATCAGCACGGCAGCAGTCACAACCGCAGTCCGCCATGTCCTGGTCAGCATCTCCTCATCTCCTCTCGATATGGTAGTCACTTGGTGAACAACACAACGCCGGTGCTGCCCGCGGCCACGGCCGCGCGTGGTCCCCCTAATGCGACCCCGGTCGGAATGGTTCCAACGGGCAGTGCGACGCGTCGCTGGGGCAGGGAAGTCACGGCAAGATCGAGGAATACGAGCGTCGGACCATCGCCGCCCACCACGACCGCCGCGCTATGCCGATCGACGTCCACGTTCACCGCCGGTCCGCCGACATCGATCGTGGTGATCAGCCGCGGCTGCGCCGGGGTGTGGACGTCCACCACGTCGAGCCCGCGAGCCGACGCCACGAGCAGCGTGTCGCCGCCAATGAGCGCGGACTCGATTGGGAAGTTCGCGGGCTTGGCGCCGCCGGTGGTAAATCCCGCCCGGGGCAGGGGGAGTTTGGCGAGCAGCTCGATTCGGTTCTGTGCCGCATCGAAGCGCGCGACATCCAGCCCGAAGTACGGCCCCCAGTAGTGCGTGGAGACGTAGAGCATCCCACCCGCGCTCAGGAGTACATCGGGCTGGCCGCGCCCCAGATCGGCGGTGGCGACCGGTCCTGTGAGTCCTCCACTGCTGTCGTAACGCCAGAGCGTGAGCTGCGACGTGCCCCCAGACACGACGCACAGGCCGCCCGTTGCGGAGACGCCGGAGAACGGCCCGACGGCTACTTGCTGTGAAACGCCGACGAGCCGCGGCTGCGCCGGATCGGCAAGGGAGTACACACTGAGATGACCGGGCGGGCGGGCGTCGAGCGCGAACAGCAAGCCGTCCGCGATCGCGAGATCGTCGATACTCTGACTGTCAGGCGGCGCAACGGTGTCGAGCGTTTGACCCGTCGTGCCATCGATGACGGTGATCCCGCCCTCGGCGAGCGTGGCGTACACGAACGCTCCGCGAGCCGCGACGTTGCCCGCTTCGCCGCGCTGTGTGGTGCGATAGTTGAGGGAATGCGTTGCCAGGGAGACCCAGTTACAGGCTCCGCAGGCCCACAGTGCGGCACCGCCGAGCAGCCGTGCAGTCCGTTTCATGGCGAGCCGGAATGCACGGCGGCGGGAAATGGTTCCCGGCTAGTGGTCCTTCTTCGTTATTAGCTGCCCGATCTTGTCGAGCACCGAGGGTGGCAGGTCGATGCGCCGGAGCTTGGCTTTCAGCTCGGCAAGCACCGTTCCTTCAAAATCGTACTCGCTCGTGCATTGCGCGCAGGTATCGAGATGCGTGCGCACCGAGGTCATCTCCTCCGCAGACAGTTCGCGGTCCAGGTAGTCATTGATGCGCTCGAACACCTGCTCGCAGGTGTAGCGGTCGACGCTCATGCGCCGCTCGGGCTCACGATGCCGTGCTCCACGGCGATCGGCCACAGCTCGCGCTGCAGCAGCTTGCGGCCGCGGTGCAGCCGCGACCGCACGGTCCCAACGGGCACGCCAAGGATTTCCGCGATGTCGTCGTACTTGAAGTCCTCCATGAAGTACAGCGTCGAGACCACCCGGTACTCCTCCGGCAGTCGTTCCAACGCCGCCGCGATTTCTTCTCCGTCGAGTCGACTGAGTATTTGGCGCGCTGGATCCTTTCCGCCGCTGAAGCCGAGCTCGCTCGTGCGCTCGAACAAGTAGAGCTCCGGCACATCGTCTAACTCAGTCGACTCGCCCTCGCGCTTGATACGGCGGTGGCGACCATAGAAGCAATTGGTCAGGATCTGGAAGAACCACGCCTTGAAGTTGGTTCCCTGCTGAAAGGTGCCGTACCCACGCACGGCGGCGAGCGCGGCCTCCTGGAGCAGATCCTCCGCGTCCGCGGCGTTGCGGAGCAGTCGCAGCGCATAGCCGTACGCCACGCCGAGGATCGGCGTGAGCATGAGCTCGAGACTGGTGGCGTCGGACTCGGCGAGCATCCGTTAACGGTAGCGCCGGAAGGGGACTCCGCCAGCCATCAGCGGACCATTAACAAGAACGGCGCCTCTGAAAAGGGGCGCCGTTCGGCTACTGCGTACCGCTGGTGGGTTAGAGCTTGACGACGTTCTGCGCCGCCGGGCCCTTCTGGCCCTGCACGACGTCGAACTCGACGCGCTGCCCTTCGGTGAGGGACTTGTAGCCCTCGGCCTGAATGGCGGTGTGATGCACGAAGCAGTCCTTCTCGCCGTTCTCCGGCGTGATGAAACCAAAGCCCTTCGCGTCGTTGAACCACTTCACGGTACCGGTGATGCGTGCCATCTGATGAAACTCCTGTGCTCAAAACTGTTCCCGGCGTCGCGCGGCGTCACGATGTTGTGCGCCGCGTACTGTGATTCCGGCGCCGGTCGAGCGGCCAGCAAAAAAAAAGAGAACCGAAGGCGTATGTGCCCAGGTCCTCGGATTGGTCGCTGGTTTTCGCTCGACCGCAAGCTCGCCACGGGGACGTCAGAAGTCAAGCTCTAGCCCCTTCTCGGCTCTTCAACCCCGGGCTGCCGCATCGGGGTTTGCTGGAAGGGTCCTCTGATCGGGGTTTAGACGATCGATCGATGCGCTGGACCGACATCAGACATCGCGGTAGCCTTCCCTCACATGCCTCCCCCGCAGCAGCGCGAGCCCCTCACGTTCTTGGTCTTCTCGGCGTCCCTCCGGGCCGGCTCGCTCAATTCGCGCCTGGCTACGCTGACGGCGGATTCGATCGCGAAACACGGAGGCACGGTGGACGTCGCCGTGATGAGCGCCTTCGACAGCCCGTCCTACAATCAGGACGTGCAAGCGGTGGGCTTCCCGCCCGGCGCGACGGAGCTGCGCCGGCGGCTCGAAGCGAACGACGGCTTCGTCATCGTCTCACCCGAGTACAACGGCTCGATGCCGGGACATTTGAAAAACGTGATCGACTGGGTGTCCCGGTTCCGGCCGCAACCGTTCAACGGCCGACATGGGCTCTTGCTGTCCGCTTCGCCGTCGATGACCGGCGGCAATCGGGGACTCTGGGCTCTCCGCGTGCCGCTCGAGCACCTCGGCTCGCGCGTGTATCCCGACATGTTCTCCCTCGCCCAGGCCCATCAGGCATTCGACGCGCAGGGCACGCTCACGAATCCACAGCTCGGCGAGCGTCTCGATCAAATGATCGTCGGGTTCATGGACCTCGCCGAAGCCGCGAAGCATTACCCCTGCGCCAAGACGGCCTGGGTCGAGTTCCTCGGCGAGCATCCCAACTCGCCGGTCGATCGCGTCGATGCACCGGCGAAGTGAGCGTGGTCTACAGCTCGCCGGACGGAAAGTCCCGGCGGCGCAGAATCCCTAACGACACTTTAGTACTACTACCCGGCGACGACGCGCGGCTCCAGGTTCCGGGTAGCGGAGCGAACCCGTGATCCCAGGGCTGTGCCAGACGACACTCTGACAATTGGAGCAGGACGATGGCTCGGACAACGACCCAGCGCCGGAATGGGGGAAAGACCCGGCAACGTGCAGCAGCGAAGCCCTCGCGCTCGCGCATCACGGAAGATGTCGCGCCCACCCCAAAGAGCGCCGACAACACGAAGCTCTTTCCAACCAAGAATGACCTGCCTGAGGACAAGCGCGTCGAGGTAATCGGTCTGCTCAACCAGCGCCTGGCCGAGGCGATCGACCTGCAGACGCAATGCAAACAGGCGCACTGGAATGTGAAGGGTCCCTCGTTCATCGGGCTGCACAAGTTGTTCGATGACGTGAACGAAGACGTCGAGGGCTACGTCGATCTCATCGCCGAGCGTGTCGTACAGCTCGGTGGCGTGGCGGAGGGAACGATTGGTGCTGTCGAAACGCGCTCGAAGCTGCCCGACTATCCGATCGGCATCGCGACCGGTGCCGAGCACGTTGCTGCGCTGTCCGACGCGCTCGGCGCGTTCGGTCGTGCGGCGCGCATCACGATCGAAGAGATGAACGAGCTCGAAGACTCGGGCAGTGCCGACGTGCTGACGGAGATCTCGCGCGGCGTCGATAAGTTGGCTTTGGTTCGTCGAAGCGCACCAGCAAGCATGAGCGAACGAGGTCACGTGCGGCGGGGGTGGCCGACCGGCTGCGGCGGCCCCGACTGATCTAGGGATCATGGCGAGCGAGGCGCGGGCTGCGCGCGGGACGCTCACCCCGCCGGTCGGGGAGCGCGACCACACGTCGGGTCCCGCCCCTGCGCCCGTCACGCTGGTCGAGTACGGTGATTTCGAATGTCCGTCATGCCGCAAAGCGTATCCCATGGTGAAGGAGCTGCAGCGGCGGCTTGGCAAAGACCTGCGATTTGTGTTCCGCAACTTCCCGTTGACCAAACTGCACCCTCACGCCCAGCACGCGGCCGAGGCCGCTGAAGCGGCCGCTGCGCGGGGCGCGTTCTGGCAGATGCACGACCGCCTGTTCGAGCGGCAGCTTGCGCTCGAGGACGACAACCTGATCGAGTACGCGACGGATCTCGGCCTCGATGCCGACCGGATGCGAGTGGCGCTCGAAGGCGGAACGTACCGGGCGCGCGTCAAAGAGGATGTCCTGAGCGGCATCCAGAGCGGAGTCAACGGCACCCCCACCTTCTTTATTAACGGCGAGCGCTACGATGGCGCGCATGGCACCGAGCCGCTGTTCGAGGCCCTGCAACGCGCCCTGACCTCGTGAATCCGGTCCTCGATGTGCGCGGCCTGGGCTACGAGCTGCAGCGCCGGACAATCGTCGATGGAGTCTCGTTTGCCGTTGGCCCCGGGGAGACTCTCGTACTGCTCGGCCGCAGCGGCGCGGGGAAGTCAACGATTATCAAGCTTATCAATCGGCTGCTCATTCCTACATCTGGTGCAGTCCAAATCGACGGACAGGACGCGGGGACACAGGACATCGTTCGACTCCGGCGTCGGATCGGGTACGTCATTCAGGAAATCGGTCTGTTTCCCCATATGACCATCACGGAGAATGTCGGGCTCCTGCCGCGACTCGAGCAGTGGTCCAAGGAGCGGACAGCCGAGCGCGTCCGCGAGCTACTCCGCTTGGTGGGACTGGATCCCGACACCTTCGACGCCCGCTACCCGCATCAGCTCTCGGGCGGGCAGAGGCAGCGCGTCGGTGTAGCCCGGGCGCTCGGCATCGATCCTCCAGTCCTCTTGCTCGACGAGCCGTTCGGTGCCCTCGATCCAGTGACGCGGGCCGAGCTGCAACGCGAGTTCCGCAAGCTCGCCGCCACGCTGGGCAAAGCGGTCGTCTTCGTGACCCATGACGTTCGCGAGGGCTTGCTGCTCGGTGCGCGTGTCGGCCTGCTCGATGGCGGCCGGATCGTCTTCCTGGGGACGCCGAGCGAGTTTCGCGCGAGCGCGTTGCCCCAGGTGCGGCAGTTCATGGATAGCGCCGCGTGAGTGTCCTGGAGTTCTATGGGCGGCACACGGGTGAGCTGTTGCTGTTGTTGCGCCAGCACGTCGGCTTGGTGGTGATTTCGAGCGCGGTCGCGCTCGTTCTGGGGCTGCCGTTGGGCATTCTCGTCGCCCGCCGACCCGCATGGCGCAAGCCGGTCCTCGGTCTCACCAACGTCGTCCAGACAGTACCGAGTCTCGCGCTGCTCGGCTTGCTCATTCCCGTGTTCGGGATCGGCGCCTGGACCGCGGTCACGGCACTCGTGCTGTACGCTCTGCTGCCAATTGTGCGGAACACAAACGCCGGCATAACGGGCGTCGATCCTGCAATCCGTGAAGCCGGCCGGGGAATGGGCATGAGTGACGGCGAGCTGCTTTGGCTCGTCGAGTTGCCGCTCGCGGCCGGCGTGATATTGGCGGGCGTGCGCGTGGCGGTGGTGGTGAGCGTGGGTGTCGCCACGATTGCCGCGGCGATCGGAGCCGGTGGTCTCGGCGTCTACATCTTTCGTGGCGTCGCGACGGTCGATGACACGCTCATTCTTGCTGGCGCCATCCCTGCCGCTCTGCTGGCGCTGCTCGCCGACGGATTGTTGGGGCTCGCCGAGCGGAGGCTCGTGTGGCGCGCGCGCTGACGGTTCTTCTGGCACTGCTCGCGGCGTGCGGCGGGCCTCAGCGCATCGTCGTTGGCTCGAAAAACTTCACCGAATCCGATTTACTGGCGGAGATCGTCGCGCAGCAGATCGAGCGCCGCACCGGCCTGCCGGTCGAACGGCGACTCCATCTGGGCGGCTCGTTCGTCTGCCATCAGGCGATCACGACCGGCGCCATCGACGTTTACGTCGAGTACACGGGCACCGCCTTTACGGCCATTCTCAAGCAGTCCCCGATCGCCGATTCGGACAGCGTGTTCCGATTCGTCAACGGCGAGTACGAGCGGCGCTTTCACGTGCGGTGGACGACGCCATTCGGGTTCAACAACACTTTTGCGATTCTGGTGCGACGTGCCGACGCGACGAGGTATCACCTCCGCACGATATCGGATCTCGCCGCTGTCGCACCGCGGCTCCGCGCGGGCTTCGGCTACGAATTCCTGGAGCGCCAGGACGGTTTCCAGGGACTCGCGCGAACGTATGGCCTCCGGTTTGCGCAGCCGCCCACGTCGATGGACCTTGGGCTCACCGCCCGCGCGCTGGCGGACGGCAAGCTCGACGTCATCGCTGGCAATTCGACCGACGGGCAGATCGCCGCGCTCGACCTGGTGCAGCTCAGCGATGACCGCGGGTATTTCCCGCCGTATCAAGCGGCGCCAGTCGTTCGGGCCGCCATACTCGCGCGCCATCCTGCCGTCGCAAACGCGCTGGCCGAGTTGGGCGGCAAGATCTCGGACGTCGAGATGCGCCGCCTCAATGCATTGGCCGACGTTCAGCACCGCGATATCGCCGAAATCGCCCGTGAGTGGCTGGCGAAAACCCTGCCTTAGGAAAGTAGAGGAGTGCTGTTATGGTCGAGTCTCAAGGTACCGTCCTCGTTCGCGGCGGGGCGGAGGGCTTTACACAGCAGATCACGGCTGGCCGCCACCACCTCGTGGCAGACGAGCCCGTCGACGTCGGTGGCAGCGACAAGGGGCCGGGTCCTTACGAGTTGATCCTCGCCGCGCTGGGGTCCTGCATGTCGATGACCATCGCGCTGTATGCGCGACGCAAGCAGATACCGCTCCGCGGAGTGGTGATTCGGCTGGGCCACTCGAGAGACCATGAGAGCGATTGCGAAAACTGTATGACCGACGATGTACGGCTGGACCGCGTCTGTCGTCCGGGTGGAGCTCGAGGGCCCATTCACCGCGGAACAGCGCACCAAGCTGATCGAAGTGGCGTACAAGTGCCCCGTGCACCGCACGCTCTCGGCTGGCATCAATATCCAGATTGAAGCTTAGGCGCGTGGCGCCGGCTCGAACATGATCTGATCGACGTAACAAAAACCCCAGTCTTCTCCCGGCTCGAAGCTTCTCATGATGGGATGCTTGATCTTGTGAAAGTGCTTGGTGGCGTGGCGATTCGGGGAATCGTCGCAACAGCCGACGTGGCCGCACTCGAGACAGAGCCGGAGGTGGACCCATTCATCCCCGGAGTCGAGACACTCTTCGCAGCCCTCCGGCGTTTTCGGCGTGACGTCGTGGACATGCGAGAGATGCGAGCATTGCTGAGCCATGCGGCGGTTCCTTGACAGAGTGGTTATGACTTTAGGGAAGTCCCATGACATCCTCGACAGTTCCCGCGCCAGCCAAGACTGGCTTTCAGAAAAATGAAGCCTTCCCCGAGCTCACGGCGGTGCAGCTCCAGCGCCTCGAGCCGCATGGCCGCCGCCGTAAGCTCACGCCAGGCGAGGTGGTCGGCGAGCCCGGTCAGCCCGTCACCAAGATCTTCATTGTGCTTTCCGGCCAACTGGACGCGTTCGCGCAGACCGCTGGTTCGATAGCGACGCAGCCCGCGATCAGCTTCACCGCCGGGATGTTTACCGGAGAGCGGTCGATCCTGGCCGGCGGACGGTTTCTGGGCCGGATTGCCGCGATGATGCCGAGCGAAGTGCTCGAGATCGAGCGGGACGAGCTGCTCACGGTCATGGCTACCGACACCGAGCTGAGCGACATCTTCCTCCGCGTGTTCATCCTGCGGCGGCTGCAGCTCATTGATCGCCAGCAGGGTGACGTGATCGTCCTCGGCTCGAATCATTGCTCGGGACTGCTGCACATTCTCGAATTCCTCACGCGTAACGGCCATCCGTACAAGATGGTCGATCTCGACACGGACGCGGCGAGTCAGGAGCTGCTCGATCGCTTTCATCTGACGCTCGACGATGTGCCGGTCGTCATCTGCCGCGGCACGCTCGTGCTCAAGAATCCCAGCGTCGAGAAACTCGCCGACTGCCTGGGCCTGAACCCAACGCTCGATCGCACCCAGATCTGGGACGTCGTCATCGTCGGCGCGGGACCGGCGGGCCTGGGCGCGGCGGTCTACGCCGCCTCCGAGGGCTTGAACGTCGTCGTGGCGGAAGAGAACGCGCCGGGCGGCCAGGCGGGCACCAGCTCCAAGATCGAGAACTATCTCGGCTTCCCGCTCGGCATTTCGGGCCAGGAGCTCGCGGCGCGGGCGTACGATCAGGCGCAGAAGTTCGGCGCGCGTGTGCTCATCGCCAAGCACGCCGTCCGCCTCAACTGCGATCGAAAGCCGTATCGCGTGTTTCTCGGCGAAAGCGAAGACGACGTGCTGCTCACGCGCGCGATCATCATTGCCACGGGCGTGACGTATCGGAAGCTCGCCGTCCCGAACCTGTCGCGATTCGAGAATGTCGGCGTCTACTACGCGGCGACGCAGATGGAGCGCCGGATGTGCAGCGATGAAGAGGTTGCAATCGTCGGTGGCGCGAACTCTGCCGGACAGGCCGCGGTCTTTCTCGCCGAAACCGCGAAACGCGTGCACATGGTGATCCGCTCGGGCGGGTTGTCGAGCACGATGTCGCGCTATCTGATCAGCCGGATCGACGCGCATCCACGGATCGTGCAGCACACTCGGACGGAGATCGTTGACCTCGAAGGCAACGGGCACCTCGAACGCATCTCATGGCGGTCGGGCCGCGACGGCCCGGTCGAGACGCAGAACATTCGCCACGTGTTCACCATGACCGGGGCGGAGCCGAGCACCAAGTGGCTCGCGGGATGCCTCGCGCTCGATGACAACGGGTTTGTGAAGACGGGACCGGCGCTGAGCGCCGACGATCTTGCCGCCGCGAAGTGGCCGCTGCGCCGGCAGCCCTATCTGCTCGAGACGAGTTTGCCGGGCGTGCTTGCGGTGGGCGATGTGCGCAGCGGGAGCACGAAGCGCGTCGCGTCGGCGGTCGGGGAGGGCTCGATCGCCGTCGCGACGGTGCACCAGGTGCTAGCCGAGTAGTGCATTCACCGGGGCGCGTTGCGTCCGTCGCTGGAACAGTCGCGCCGCGACCACACCAAAAATGAAGCCGCCCACGTGAGCCGCGTACGCGACACCGCCCGACGGCTGCGGATGTTGCACGACGGAGCCGAGATTGACGAGCTGCGTCAGGAACCACACGCCGATCAACAATACGGCCGGGATGTACGCCGTCCGCACGAAGATAAAGATCACGAGTAGGGAACGAATGCGATCGTGCGGATATGTGACGACGAACGCCCCCATCACCGCCGCGATCGCACCACTCGCCCCGAGGTTCGGAACGGTGGATGTGGGGTCGGCTCCCACCTGGGCTGCGGTGGCCGCCAGTCCTCCCAGGAGATAGAACAGCAGCTACTGGCGCCGGGTCATGAGGTCTTCGATCTCCGGGCCGAATGCTCATAAGAAGACCATGTTCCCGATGATGTGTGAAAAACTGCCGTGCATGAACATCGACGTCAGGATCGTGATCAGGTGACGTCCGGCGACGATGTCGGCGGGAATGAGCGACCAGTTCGTGACGAACGCGTCGCCGCCGATCAACTCGAGCACGAAGACGACTGCATTGACGCCGATGATCCACGCCGTCACGATCGGAAAGCGGTACGGGCGCCGTGACGCGTCGCTAAGCGGAATCACTCCCATGAGTCGCCTCCCGCTATACGGTCATTCGTTCCCGCGCCTGCGATATCGTTTGTACCGCGGAGCGGAGCCTGAATGCGCCCATGGTGAATGCGACCCCGGAGATCAGCGCGTAGGCACCGATCAGTCCCAGAATGGCCGCAAGCGTGACGGGCGGCGCGACCAGCGCAAACACACCGGCGGCCACGCCCAACACGCCGAACAGAGCGGTCCATCCCCAAGGAGCGCCGAGATTCCGTTCCATCACCGCGGCCGAGATGCCGAGCGCGCCGGTGATGAGCAGCCACCAGGAGAACAGCACCACGGCGAATGTGAGAGAAAGTGCGGGATAATACATCAGCGCCGCTACGCCGAATCCGATCCCCACGAGTCCCGACAGGAGCATCACCCACCAGTGCGGCGCGACCTGCTTCAGCTCGAACGCGTGCACTGTCGTCGTGAAGCCGGAGAACAGCGACCAAAACGCGATCAGCAGCGCGAGCGCGGCGACGGACTCCAGAGGTCGAGCCAGCACCGTCACACCGACGGCGATCCCCAGCAGGCCACGCAGGAAGAGCGCCCACCACGTCAGGCGGTACACCCGCTTCAGCTCATCGAGAACCGGCGTTGCCATAATCCCTCCTGTTGAAAGTGACCTACGCCTCCGCCCGATCGAAGGCTTTGTGAAGTCATCGTGTGGACCGCTCGTGAATCGTTGCGGTCAGCCAGCGGCGCGCCGCGTCGATCTCGGCGGGCGTAACGGAGTGGCCTGCGGACGGCGGCTCCCAATGCAGCGTCACGTCCGCGCCCGCTTGTCGGAGGACATCGGCGAGCCGCTCGATCTGTGCCGTTGGCGCGATCCGGTCAGCCTTGGCCGCGCCAATGAACACGGCCGTGCCCGCCAGATCCGGCTGGGTGTCAGGCTCATAGGGGAGCATCGGGCTCAGCAGGATCGCCGCGCGAAGCTCGCCCGGGCGCCGTAACAAGAGGCTCGCGGCGATGTTCGCACCGTTGGAAAAGCCCACGGCGACCATGCCGTCGCGGTCGAGATCGTAAAGGCGCAGCGCCGCCTCGATGAAGTGCGACAGCTCTTCCGTGCGATGCTCGAGGTCCGTCTGATCGAAGACGCCCTCGGCCAGGCGCCGGAAGAAGCGCGGTGCGCCGTCCTCGAGCACATTGCCGCGCGGGCTGAGGATGGCGGCACCCGGGAGCAGCGCGCGCCCCAGCGGGACGAGGTCGTCCTCGTTGCCGCCGGTGCCGTGAAGAAGCAGGAGGGTCGAGCTAGCGAACTCGGACCCGCGGTCCGGCGGGAAGTAGTTGTGGATGTAGCCGAGGACGTCGCCGCTCACGTCCTCAGGTCGCCGCGGAGCGCGCTCCGGAGACGGCAGGTGCACCGGCGGCAGCACCGCTTCGAGCGCGAGACGCCTCGATTCCAGCCGGGCGGGAAGCTGCAGCTTCTCGCCGAGTCGCCCGACGGGCTCGTCGACCATGAAGCCGGGACCTTCGGTGGCGAGCTCGAACAGCACGCCGCCCGGCTCACGAAAATAAACGGAGCGGAAGTATGTGCGATCGATAACGGGCGTCGGCTCGAGTCCCGCTGCGATGACGGCATCGCGGAGCACGAGCTGCGTGGCGTCGTCCGCGACGCGCCAGGCCACGTGGTGCACCGTGCCCGGCCCGCCGACGCCGCGCGGGAAATCGCCGACGGCACGCACGTTCGCGAGGGTGCCCACACCGCGATCGCCCGCACCAACGCGCCGCGCCCCGTCGACTTCATCAACCAGTTCGAAGCCGAGTGTCTTTGTGAGGAGGTGTTCGGTGTCATCAGTTTCGACCCAGATGCCGACGCTGTGGAACCCGTGAATCGCCTGCTCGCGGGAGACACCGGACGTGCCTCCCCAAGCGGGACGCGCGGCCGCGCCGGGGTGGGCGACGATCTCGAGCGCCAGTCCATCGGGGTCCGTGAATGCGATGACTTGTTCCGCAGCCGGCCCGGCTCCGTGCTTGGTCGGTCCCCGGTAATTCACGCCGTGGCGCAGCAGGCGCTCGAGCCAGAACCCGAGCGCCCCCGGCACCACGGCAAACGAGACGACCACGACCTGACCGCTCCCCGGTCTGCCGGGCCGCGCGCCCGGCCAGGGGAAGAACGTGATGAGGCTGCCGGGCGTGCCTACTTCGTCGCCGAAGTAGAAGTGGTAGGTCTCCGGATCGTCGAAATTCACCGTGCGTTTGACGAGGCGGAGACCAAGCACGCCGGCGTAGAAATCGATGTTTCGCTGCGGGTCGCCCGCGATCGCGGTGACGTGGTGAATCCCTTGCGTTGTGCTCACCAACTTCCTCCGCTCAACGCTGGGTCAGGGGCCAGCCAGTGGCGACCTATACCTTAGTATCGGTAGACATTGGCCTGTCCCTGACTAGGATCTCCGCTCAGGTGCCAGTGCTCGCGCCTCGCTCCAGTCCCGCCGAACGGAGCACGTTCCCAGAAAGGAAAGCAACCATGAAACAGCATGCCTTGATCGCGGCGCTCGCGCTCACTGCGCAGGCCGCGCCGGCGCAGTCGCAGGTCGCAACCCCACCCCCCACCATCCTGCTGATCCACGGTGGCTTTGTAGATGGCTCGGGGTGGGAAGGGGTGTTCAAGCGTCTGCGCAAAGACGGATACAACGTGACGATCGTGCAGAACCCGACGACGTCGTTGAATGACGACGTCGCGTTCACGCGTCGCGCCATCGCGGCGAGCGATGGCCCGGTGATTCTCGTGGGCCACTCGTACGGTGGAGTTGTCATCACGGAAGCCGGTAACGATCCGCGCGTCGTGGGTCTGGTCTACATTGCCGCATTCGCTCCCGACAACGGCGAATCGGTTGCGAAGCTGATCGCGAATCCCGCGCCCGGTGCGCCGGTTCCGCCGATCCTGCCCCCGAAGGATGGATTCCTGGCGCTCGAAAAGCACAAGTTCGCTGCCTCATTCGCCGCCGATGTCGAGCCGTCATTGGCCGAGTTCATGGCAGCGTCACAGGTACCCTGGGGTGTGGACGCGTTGAACGGCGCGGTCACAGAGGCCGCGTGGAAGACGAAGCCGAGTTGGTACCTGGTCGCGACCGACGACAAGATGATTCCGCCGGACGCGCAGCGCTTCATGTCGAAGCGCGCCGGTGCCAAGGTGACCGAGACGAAGGGCAGTCACGCGCTGTACGTGTCGCGTCCCGCGCCGGTGGCCGCGATCATCGAGCAGGCAGCGCTGGCGCTCAAGAAGTAGAGCCTCCGGGTGACGGTTCGTCTGTCTTGAACCTCACGTCAGAAGGCGGCGGATTCGGCGTCGGATTTCAGGAACGCGGCCGCGTGTTTGGTGAACGACTCCGGATACTGAAACATCGAGCCGTGCCCCGCGCCGGGATACGTGAGTAAGACGGCGTTCGCCAGGTTCTCGCTCAGTCGGTAGGAGTTGTGAACGGGAATCATCTCGTCATGCACGCCGTTCACGACGAGCGTGGGATGACGGATGGTCCTGAGTTCAGCGAATCGCTGGCCTTTGACCGTTTCCCACTCACGGAATGCGGCGATCTGAGCGCCGGCGACTTTCGGGCCCGAAGGTGGATCGAGATCGTCCTTGCGCTGCGAGAGCCTGCGGATGAAGGCCTCACCCGGCTCGCGCCCAGATCATGCCGGGTTTGCCGCCCATCAAGCCCGAACCCAAGCTGCCAATTCGCATGGGTGCTCCTTACTCGTTACCTCGTGTGGTCCACGACCTTCATCTGCATTGGATTCATTCGGCCGCCGTGTACCGTGATCTGGGAGAAAGCCGTTTCGAGCTCGCGAAGATCCGCCGGCGTCAGCTGCACGTTGATCGCACCCAGGTTGTCGTTGAGGTGATCCGGGTTGCGCGTGCCCGGGATGGGAACGATCCACGGCTTCTGCGCTAAGAGCCACGCCAATGCGACCTGAGCAGGTGTTGCCTGCTGCGCGGCAGCAAACGCTTCAACAGATCGGACGATCGGCTCGTTCGCCGCGAGGTTGTCCGGGCTGAAGCGATCGAAACCGGCGCGAAGATCCGTCGTCGGGTCAAGCTTCGTGCGAGCATCGATCTTCCCCGTCAGGTAGCCCATTCCCACTGGACCCCATGGGACGAAGCCGATTCCCAGCTCCTCGCACGTGGCAAGAACGCCGTTCTTTTCTAGACGCTACGAGCGCGGAAGCGGTCGCCTACGAGGTTGGATACGCGAGCGCGTCGCAGTTCAATCGCGAATACGTTCGGCTGTTCGGTCAGCCTCCGCGACGGGACGCCGAGCGCTTGCGTGCGGCAGCGTCGGGCTGATGAGTCGCTATCGTGGCTCAGGAGCAAAGGTTTGTAGTAGCTGCGGTGGTGTGGCCGTGTCCCCCATGACCTGGTAGTGCCACCACGCTGTGACGATCCCGCAATCCAGCGCCCGATGCGGTCGAGTGATGAAACAGTCGGCACTGGCGACGTGTGTGAGCATGCCTTCCATAATGTGCTCCTTCAGTACCGAGCCTCTCCGGGCGAGAAGGAGGGGTGCGAACAACGCGCCGCCCTCCTTCTCGACAGACCCCGGTCAGGCGTTCAACGCCTTCTGCGGCGTGATCTCCACCTGGATCAAATACGGCTTGGCCGTTTCCGCCTTCGGCAGCGTAATCGTCAGCACGCCGAGGTCGTAGGTCGCCTTGATCTTCTTGGGATCGATCGAGGCCGACAGTCTGAACGTCCGCTCGAAGGCGCCATAGGTCCGCTCATAGCGATGGACCTTCTCGGCCTTCTCCTCCGCCACCTGCTCCTTTGTGCCCTTGAGCGTCAGCAGGTTGCCCTCTACCGAGATCTTCACGTCCTCGGGCCTCACTCCGGGTACTTCCGCCACCAGGCGGATGACATCGGGCTCTTCGAAGATGTCCACCAGCGGCAGCCAGGCGGTCGTCGCGGCCTCGGGTACAGGCCACTCGGACGCGCGTAACAACTCGCCGTTGAAGGTCCGGCCCATTCGGTGTTGCAGCTGATTCAGCAGATCCAGCATCGGGTCCCTCGTCATGATACCGAACATATGGTCCTCTTTTGCTCTGGTGAGACGATTGCAACGAACTAGCGTGCGTTCTAACCCCTGCAATATGGAGCAGTTTACTAACTTTGTCAAGTTGTTGGCAAGGATAAGATTGTACTTAACTATAAATAGTTAAGCAGTGTGTCCTGATCGAGGAGCGGATTCCACGTGTTCCCGGTGTTCGAGCAGCTCTCGAAGGGGATGCGCGGCCCTAGAGCGTGCGGGGTGTCGGCACCAGTTCGCGCAATCTCGGTCTCGCAGCCGAATAAGTCGCGTGACTCCCAACCCTGGGACTCTCAAATGTCCCTAGGGCCATGTTGACAGCCCCTAGGGACAAGCGTAGTATCACTGAGGTTTCCTGGAACACTTCCCGCTACGCCGTGAGGCCCCATGACCGACATCTTCAAAGATCCTGAGAAGCACCGTAGGAAGAAGCTCTTGTTTCATTACGGCGTGGAGGCGCTCCAGAAGCAGGGCTGGACGGTGGAGCGGGAGAAGGGACTCGGGAAGTCGAGTGTTCGCCGCATCACAAAAAGCGGCGACAGCAAGCTCGTCTCAATCCGGACCACGCAGGATCGATGGATCGCCTTTCCGCCCAATCCAGACGGCAAAGGATGGGTCACGTTAGACAGTGTCGAGGCTGTGATCGCCGTTTCTTTGGCGCCGAAAACATCGTCTGAGGCGTGGGTGCACTGGCTGCCAGCGAAGGAAATGCGCGAACGATTCGACGTGGCGTACAACGCACGCAAGAAAGCCGGTCGTGTATTTCCAAAGCGTCGAGGCGTCTGGATTCCACTGTATCAGCGAGAAAGTGACAACCCCAAGAACGTCGGCTTCGTCGGTGGCGGTGCCGGGCTCGATCACCTGCCAATGGCGAAGGTTCCGCTGAACGGCGCAGGGCCCGCGCATCCGCTCACGGAACCGGACGATCGCCGTGGCGGTGATGATGGCGGCCACCTCACACTTACCGATGCCAAGCGCCGGCTCGCTCGATCGCTCGGCGTTCTTGAATCGAGCATCAAGATCACCGTCGAGGCGTGAGTCTGAGAAACCTCACTCCCTGCCACTCGAGCGATTGAGCGGGCCCCGGCCCGGCGAAGTTGAACGTCGCGATGTTGCCTGATCCAGCGATCTCGAAGCGCAGCTGATGCTGCGCGGCGTCGAAGATCTCCGCGGGACCGTAGAGCGCCCCCCAGCGGAACGCGATCCGATTCCCGTCTCCTGTGAACTCGACCCGTCCGTATGATGGCTCCTCGTACGTTCCGGCGAAGTCGGTCAGCGGCCGGTCGAGTGGTTGGCGCTGGCGGGCGGCACGCACCGAGTCCTGCACCGCGGCGCGTTGTCTCGCGCCCGCCCACTGCCGCCGCAGCTCCGCCATCCGTTCGGCCACGCGCGCCTGCGCGTCGGGACGGCCGGCCTCAAGGTCGTAGGCGTAGGCGGCGATGATGTCGGTGAGCGCCGAGAGCCCGCCCGACGACATCACGACGGCCCCGATGCGGCGCCGCGGCAGGAACGACAGATGCGAGCGTGTCGTGGAGTAGCTGCCGAAGCGGCTGACCATGCGCTCGCCTTCGTACGCGCCGACGTCCCACCCGGCGCCCCAGCCCTCCCGGTCGAAGAAGGCGAAGCGCTTCGCCTGCTCGCGGGTTTGCCGCGCGATCAGGCGATGGCTGGTGGCGACCGCCGCCGCGGGAAACACGCGCCGTCCGTCGATGACGCCGCTGTCCATTTGGACGATCGTCCAGCGCGCGAGGTCGCCGAGCGTGCCAACGTGTCCGCCGGCGGAATTCATCGTTGCATCGGTCTTGAAGAACGGCTGCGTGGTGTACTTGCCGCCCGCGTCAAAGTTGTGCGGCTTGGCGATGCGCCGCTCGAGCCCCGAGACGCGGGCGTACGTCTCGCGCATCCCCGCGGGCCGGAAAACTTCCTGCTCGAGAAATCGTTTCCAACCCTCCGGCCGCAGCCGGTCGATCACCATCGCTGCCACGTTGTAGCCGAAGTTGCCGTAGATCAGATCGTTCGCCGGCTGAGGGCCGGCGAGCGCGATCAGCTCGGGCCAGCGCGAT
>JBIOXD010000003.1:0-3449 GCA_044869265.1 Gemmatimonadales bacterium | reverse complement strand
GAGGTCCTCCGGCCGCCGGCGCCAGATCGACGCGTGCGAGAACAGGCGCTCGTAGATCCACGCGTACCCTTGCTCCAGCTCCTCCGGCGTCATGTGCTTCGGCCGGAAGACGCAGTGCGCCGTGTCGTAGAGCGACCAGTCTCGGTGCAACAGGCGGCCTTCGCCCTCCATCTGGCGGAAGAGAGGGGTCGCGGGGTACGGCGTGAGGATGTGGAACGTCGCGCACTCGAGGCGGTTGGCCTCGACCCACGCCGCGGTGCGCGCGAAGACGTCCTTGCGGTCGTGGTCGAAGCCGAGCACGAACGAGCCGTTCACCTGGATGCCGTTGTCGTGGAGGATGCGGACCCGGCGCGCGTAGTCGACGGTATTGGGGGTCTTCTTGTGCGCCTCCCGCAGGTTCTCGTCGGTCAGCGACTCGAATCCGATGAAGACGCCGGTGCAACCGGCCAGCGCCATCTCGCGAATCAGGGATGGGTCGTTCGTCACATCGATCGACACCGCGGCGCTCCAGATCTTTTCCAGCGGGCGAAGGGCGTGGCAGAGCGCGCTGAGGTAATCGGGACGCGAGCCGAGATTGTTGTCGACGAAGACGGCGTACGGCTGGCCGTCGGCCTCGAACTCGTCCGCGATCTGCTTGGGTTCGCGCATGCGGTAGGGCATGCGCAGGCCGTCGGTCGCGAGGTAGCAGAAGCCGCAGCGGTTGTGGCAGCCGCGCGTCGCGATGAGGCTCGTCGTGGTCAGGAAGCTCGAGCGCGGCAGGAGCGTGCGCCGCGGCGCCGGGTCGTCACGATACTCGTTGTCATAGTGTGCGGCGTAACGCGACTGAAGGCGGCCGGCTTCGACGTCCGACAGGATTCTCGGCCAGAGCTGCACACCGTCGCCGAGCGCCAACGCATCCGCGTGGGGCGCGCACTCATCGGGGCAGGACAAGACGTGCAGGCCGCCGAGGATGACCTTGCACCCGCGGCTTCGGTACCAGGCCGCGAGCGCGAATGCGCGCCTGGCGAACGTGAGATGGACGCTGATCCCGACGACCTCCGGCAGCGGGTCGCACGGGGGGCGGCCGTCGAGAAGGTTCTCGTCCCAGTAGGCGACGCGCCAGTGCGAGGGCGTGGTCGCGGCGAAGCTCGTGAGTGCCAAGGTCGGCGTCAGCACGTGCTTGCCGAACGAGGCGTTCGGGTCCTTCGGATAGAAGGGGTTGATCAGGAGCGCGTAGCGCGCCTCGCGGCTCTTAGGCTCGGGCGCCCCGTCGAGCGGCGGCGCCTCCGTCATCTCACGGGGGAGCCACTTGCGGCGGGGAGCGCAGGCCAAGGGGTCGGCTGTGTTCATACAATGTACTTTGCATTGCAAAGTACAAGTTGTCAATCAGCTTTTCTTCGCACCCGACGTGCAAATCCGGTGCAGAGCTACTGCGGCGCGCACTCCGGGCAGGGGGAGGGGGCCTTTACGCAGATCGGGTTCCCCGTGCAGCTGTAGCAGCAGCGGGTGTTCTTCGGACAGTTCTTCGTGGCGCACGTGGCGCCACCGGCGGCGGTGACCGGATCGGTGAGCGCGAGGGCGCCGATGAACGCCGCGCCGACGATGAGACAACCGAGCAATCGCTTCCGCATGTGTGTCCTCCTCAGTGCCGAGGGCCGAATCCTACTCCTTTCGCCTTAGTCAAGATGGAACGACCGGCTCCGATTCGCAGTGTTCGTAGGTTACGCTGCGAATCGGTGAAACCCGTAGCGCAGAGCTACATGCGAAAGGAGCCGGCCGTGAAGAAGGATACGCGATTTGTAGCATTGGACGTCCACGCGGAGTCGGTTGCGGTCGCGGTGGCCGAATCGGACGGCGAGATTCGGTCCCTGGGGACGGTCGCGAACCGGGCCGAGAGCGTGCATCGACTCATGAGGAAGCTTGGTCCGGCTGGGAATCTTCGGGTGTGCTACGAAGCCGGACCGACTGGCTACGTCTTGTACTGGCAGTTGACGCAGATGGGCATTCACTGCGACGTCGTGGCTCCGACCCTGATCCCCGTGAAGGTCGGAGATCGCGTCAAAACGGACCGGCGAGACGCCCTGAAGCTTGTGCGAAGTTACCGCAGCGGCGACTTGACGCCGGTGTGGGTGCCGGATCCGACGCATGAGGCGTTACGCGATCTCGTGCGCGCCCGGGAGGCGGCGAAGAGAGATCAGCTCCGAGCTCGGCATCGTCTTCAGAAGTTTCTCCTTCGCCATGGGCGCCGGCCGCCCGAGGAGATCCGCCCATGGACGGAGAGACATCTCACGTGGGTGCGACAGATGACGTTCGAGGCCCCGGCGCAGGAAGCGGTGAGACTGGACTACTTGACCGAAGTGGATCATGCGCGGGAGCGGGTCGTGAGACTGGAACGATCGATCGACATGGCCATTACGACCGCGCCCGTTGCCATTCGCGAAGTCGTTGCGGCCCTGCAAGCGCTTCGCGGTATCGCCAAGGTATCGGCCGTGACCATCGTCGCCGAGGTGGGGCAATTGTCGCGTTTCGCACGTCCGCGACAATTGATGGGCTATAGCGGCGCGGTCTCGCGCGAAAGCTCCAGCGGTGGCAGAGTGCGACGCGGAGCCATCACAAAGACAGGCAACGCTCACCTCCGTCGCATCGTCGGCGAGGCCGCGTGGGCGTATCGGCACAAACCCGCCGTCCTCGGGGCGCTGCGAATTCGCCAAGAGGGGTTACCCGAAACGGTGAAGGAGATTGCCTGGAAGGCACAGCACCGGCTCCACATGAAGTACAGGCGTCTTTTGGGCCGAGGCAAAAACAAACAGCAGGTCATCACCGCGGTCGCGCGTGAGCTCTTGGGATTCATCTGGGCGATCGGCGTCCACGTGGAGCGGAGCCAAGCCCTGGTGCAGCCCCGAAAGCGTCCCGCAGCCTGACATCGAGGAGAGTGAAAGCGTGTTCGGTACGGAGTGGGTGGCGGTCGAGCGGCACACGGAATGGAGGATCCTCGTGGATTCTATGCGACAGGCCGTAGGCCGGACTCGCGCGCTTAGTCCGAGGCAGCTCCCGACGGATGACGACCATGACGGCGCACTCCAAAAGGGTCGATCCGCGAATATCAGAGTGATCAACCGTCGACACAGCCGCCTCGACCGTCACCTACTCTCTACCGGATCAGAAGGGATGAACCAAGAGGGATGAACCGATCGCTGGCCAAGGAATAGACTCGACAGGTCGTTCCATATCAGAATCGGCGCGATGGCCAACGAAGCCCTCAAGTCACTCCCGGCCGTGTCGCGCCTCCTGGAGCATCCCGCGATGGCGGGGGTCGTCTCACGCCATGGACACGGGCTGGTGATCGAAGTCGTCCGGGAAGTGCTCGATGAGCTGCGGGCGAAGATGAAGGGGAGCGGGAAGGCTTCACGCGTGCCGGGCGACGACGATCTGGTGCGGCTCGTCGCCGCGCGCGCGGCGGCGATTCTCTC
>JBIOXD010000002.1:0-9981 GCA_044869265.1 Gemmatimonadales bacterium | reverse complement strand
GTACGCGCGCCCCAGCGTGGCGACTTCCGGCGGCACCATCATGAGACGGAACATCGTATCCATCACCGCCCAGCCGGCGACGCTCACGGCGACACCGGCGATCAGCGCGTACGCCACAGCCGCAGCCGCGGCGCGGGCTGCTCGTTCGGGATTGCCCTCACCGTGGCGGCGCGCCGCAACCGCGATCAACCCGATCTCCACCATCTCACCGAGGTTGAGCGCCACCCAGACGTAGAACCCGGCAGTCGACACCGCGGCGAGCGCCGCCGGCCCGATGAGGCGGCCCACCCAGATGCTGTCGATCAGATTGAAGGAGAAGTGGCAAGCCATCATCGCGACGGCCGGCGCCGCGAGCCGCAACACGACGGGGCGCAGCGGCCCGGTGGTGAGCGTACCGGCGCCGGGAGGGGGCGCGGCTGCCGCTATTTCAGGAGAATCAGGCGCCGTAGCGCGCTACCAGCGCCAGCGCGTCGTCGTTGCCCTTGATATGGCGGGCGATGATGTGATCGGCGATCTGTTGCGGCGAGTTCGCGAGCACGAGCGACTCTGCGAAACCGTCTTTTACGCCGTCCGAGTACAGGATCACAGTGTCGCGTACGGTCAGGGGGACAGCACGCATGGTGGCGTTGGGCAGCTCGCCGCCGATGAACCCCGCGCTCGGCACGAGCGAAATGCGCGCTGGTCGTGCCTTGTCATCGGCTCGCAGCAAGACACCACCGACGTTACCAACGCTCAGCCACGTCATCGACTCCGCCTGCGGATCGAGATACGCGAGCCCCAGCACGACGCCCCGCAGCCCCACCAATGCCTGGTGACAGCGCTTCACGAGATCGAGGAGCGGCTCACGCGAGTAGCGGTCGATGGCGCCCACGGCGGCATGCGCGGCGGACGCCGCTTCCTGACCGTGGCCGAGCCCGTCGACCACGGCGAGCAACGTCCCTTTTCCGACACGTTTGATGAAGCAGAGATCACCAGACTCGCTCTGGCCCGGCAGCGGCAGCTCGGCAAACGCCGTTTCGACTCTCAGATCGCGCGGCGCCATTTCTTCATCGTAACGGTGGTTCCCTGCCCGACCACGGACTTGAGATCGAATTCGTCCATCAGGCGCTTGGCGCCCGGGAGGCCGGCGCCGACTCCGTGCGACGTCGAATAGCCGTACTGCATGGCGCGGTCGATATCGTGAATGCCCGGGCCCTGATCGGTCGCAACGACGGACACACCCTGGCGGTCGCCATTCTGCTCGAGACTGAGCGTGATCTCGCCTTTCTTGGCGTACATCAGGATATTGCGGGCAATTTCGGAGATGGCGGCGGCAATGACTGTCTGCTCGCCGCTGGAGAATCCGGCGACTGCCGCTAGCGCTCGTCCCTGCTGTCGAGCTTCAACGACATCGACGTCGGCGGCAATCGCAAGGCGCAGCTCGTCACCCACGGCCGCTCGGCCGCTTGGGTTTGACTTCGAGCGTCCGCTCCTTGGTGCGGCCGTCGAGGAAGGCGAGCCCCTCTTCGAGGTCGAGGACGGTCGCCACGCCTTTGAGCGTGAGGCCGAGCTGCACCATAGCGAACGCGACGTCCGGCTGGATACCGACGATCACCGTCTCGGCGCCGCGCAGACGCGCCATATGCGCGATGTCGCGCAGCGTGCGGACCGCGAAGGAGTCCATCACGTCGAGTGCGGTGACGTCGACGATCACGCCGCGGCACCGCGACCGCCCGACTTGGGCGATCAGCGCTTCGCGGAGGTGGGAAAGATCCGCGTCGGTCAGGGCTGACTGAATCGACGCAATGAGATACTGCCCCTGCCGCAGAATAGGTACTTCCACTGCGTCCTCCGGGAGGGGTGTTACCGGTTGGTTTCGGGCGGGAGCTCGCCGCGAATCGGTGGTGTCGGCGGCGCGCGATCCGCCAACAACCGCTCGGCTTCTTCGATGCCTCCCTGCAGGTCACCGACGGTGGCCATTTCGCTGAGGTCGACACCGATCGTCACGAGCGTCTGCGCAATCTCTGGCGACAGGCCCGTCACGATGACCGTCGCACCCAGCAGGCGCGACGCTTCGACCGTCTGTACGAGGTGGTTCGCGACGCCGGAGTCCATGGCTGCCACACCGGTCACGTCGATCACGACGACTTTCGCGCGGTTCGCCCGAATGGCGCGCAACAGCTGTTCGGTCAGCTGGCGTGCCCGCTGTGGATCGATGACGCCGATGATCGGCAGAATGAGGAGCCGCTCGCGCACCTGTAGCACCGGCGTGGACAGCTCCCGGATCGCCTCCTGTTGCTGGCGGATAATGCGCTCGCGCTCTTCCACGAATCCGACCGCCACCGTGTTCGCGATGCGGTTCGCGGCGGGTTCGTAGGAGTCTAGAATCCGGTTCAGCTTCTCGACGTTGTCCTGGTATTTGTTGAAGAGCGAGCGGGCGAGTACGTCCCGGAGGAGGAGCACAATGCCGACGACTTCGTCGGTCTCGACGCCTCGCGGAATGATTCGCTCCGACAGTCGCCGCGAGTACGCTTGCAGAGCCTCGAAGGTCCCGGTCTCGAGCGCTTCCACGTAGTTGTCGTACACGGCTGTGGCCTCGGCGAAGATTTCCTCTTCCGTCATCGCCGTCAGCAGCTCCGCGCGCGTGATGCGGCGCGCCCACTCCTCACGAAGCTGCGTGCGGTTCTGTCGCAGGTGCGCGACCAGCTCGCGCAGCAAGCCGGCGGACGATTCAGACAGGGCGGAGGCCTCAGGAGCCCGTGTGGAAACGCTCATGTTGTTTCGCTTAGTGTCGGCCATGTTCCTAACCTAGTGGGGAGAGTTTAGGGAGCAAGACCCGCGGTTTGTGTCTTGTGGCGTTCCTTGGTCTCGTACAACGCGACGTCGGCTGCGTTTAGCAATGCCTCGACCGTCTCACCATGCCCGGGGTAGACTGCTACCCCGACGCTGATCGAGAGGTTCGGCTTCTCGGCGTCGGTGGCCAGCCGCTCCGCGACGCCGCGCGCGACGTGCCACGCCGCCGCTTCCCCCGTCTCCGGGAGCACGAGCGCGAATTCATCGCCCCCGAAGCGCGCCGCCGTGTCCGTCGCGCGGCAGGAGCCCAGCAACGCTTCGGCGACGCGGCGGATCGCGAGACTGCCGGCGAGGTGGCCGTGCCGGTCGTTGATCTGCTTGAGGCCATCGAGATCGAGCAGGACGACCGCCAGCGGTTGCGCCGTACGGCGTGAGCGCTTGATCTCGGCCTCGAGCGCGTTCACCAGCTGGCGATGATTGGCGAGCCCCGTCAAGGGATCGGTGACCGCCAGCTCGCGCCACGTACCCTCGACGTCGCGCTGCCCCGCGACGACGGCCGCTACGACGAGACTGGTGAGGGCGGTGATGCCCGTCCAGACCTGCAGCAGCACCAGCGATTCGGAGACCGGATAATGGCCGAACGGACCGTGGCCGGAAACCGTTCGCAGGATTGCGATGAGCGAGACGATGAGGATCGCGGTCGCGGCCTCGCGTGGCCCGAACCGGAACGTGATCCAGATCAGCACCGGCCAGAGCAATACCGTGAGCGAGTAGTTGCGTGACGGGTAGAGACCACCAAAGATCGCGTAGCTGACGATCGCGATGATGAGCGCAGCCGCGATCGCCTCCAGCACCTGACCGCGAGTCAGGCTCCTCGATGGCTTGACGCCGATCCAAAGGATCAACGCCGGCGCGATGACGATGTCCCCCACGGCGTCACCGAGCCACCATGTGAGCCAGACGCGCGCCGCGTCCGGCCACGCGAGGAGGCCGCCGACGGCGAGCGATACGACACCGATCGTGGCACTGACCGTCGTGCTCACCAGCGCTGCCAGCGCGGCGAAGCGGAAAATGTCGCGGCCGCGATCGAACACCCGGCCCCCACGGGCGAACCGGTTGACGAGATACGCGCCGAGCAGGCCTTCCATTGTATTCCCGACCGCGATGCCGATCGACGGCAGGACGGCACCCGTGGTCGTCATGTTCGCGAGAAATGCGGCGCCAAGGATGGCCGGCCAGACGCGGTAGCCGAACAACACGAAACCCGCGAGGGCAATGCCGGCCGGTGGCCACACCGTGGTCACCGAGCTGTTGATGTATGCGAAGCGGAGGCCCAGCTTGGCGGCGAAGTAGTAGATCGCCGCGAGACCCATCAACAGTGCCACGCGATGCAGCGATTGTCTCATCCGACCTAACCTAAGAGAGGGATTCACGTCGGATCGACTCCACCTCACGATCACCGCATGACGGAGGTCACACCAGGCTCGGCAAACGGGCGGCCCTCAGGTCGCATCGCCTGGCCCGCTGACGGCGTGCCAGCCGTTTCCTTCAAGAACCGCTGAAAGACGGGGTTTCCGGGATAGCGGGCCGCCAGTGATTCGACGTAGCCCCGCGCCTCCCGTTCGAGTACGGCGCGGCCTGCGGCGTCGCGCGCCGCTTCCCGCATCAGGGCGGCGGCGAGGACCCACGTACTCTCGACGCGCGCCAGATCGCCGTCGTGCGCGGCGCGGCGCATGTAGCGAATGCCTCGCTCCGCGTTCCCGCTGCCCAGTCCAATGAGCTTCGCAAAGAAGCGCGCCAGCGCACCGGCGCGGGCCAGGCCGTAGTCATACACACCCAGTCCCAGATAACAGTCGAAGCAGCTGGAGTCCGCGGCGAGGAGGCGGCCGTAGATGTCGCGCATCGCCTTCCCATCTTTGGCTGCGCTGAACCCGTGCCCGTTTTCCTCGCGCTGCCGCGCGCGATAGCCGAGCGCGGTCGCGAGCCAGAAGTCGCCCCTACCCGCCCTGGCGCGCCCGCGGGTCATGGCGAGCGCGAGGAGTGAGTCGATGCGTGCCATCTCGTATGCGGCCGAGTCGCGCGCTGAGCCCCACCAGATGTACGCGCCCGCCTGAAAGACGAGTGGCGCGGGATCGGTTGTGTCGCGCTGCCCCAGCGCCTCGAAGTACGCCGCCGCCCGCGCAAAATCGCCGCCATACAGTGTGTCCAGGCCGGCGCGGAGCGCATCGCGGGCCTCGTCAGGAGGAGGAGCGGGCTGCTGAATTGCCAGCGCAATAGCGGCCACGATTCCGATGCTTCCCATCCCGACCTCCCGGCTCAGCGCGGAGCGGTAAGGGGAAGCGCGGGTGCGAGGCCCGCTACCCGCTCGATCACCGTGCGGGCGAGACTGCGCAACGCGACGGCTGCAGGCGACTCGGGCTCACCCAACACGATCGGCGTACCGCGATCGGCGAGCTCGGCCATGCCGGCCTGCAAGGGCACCTGACCGAGCAGCGGCACGTGGAGCTCCGCCGCGAGCCGCGTCCCACCGCCTGCGAGAAAGACCTCGGAGCGCGTGTTGCAGTGTGGGCAGACGAAGTAGCTCATGTTCTCGACGACACCGACCACCTTGACCCCAACGCGCTCGAACATCTTGGCGCCGCGCAACGAATCGCCGACCGCCATTTCCTGCGGCGTGGTCACGATGAGCGCGCCGTGCAACCGCACGATCTGCGTAAGCGACAGCTGGGCATCGCCGGTGCCCGGTGGCAGGTCCACCAGGAAATAGTCCAGCTCGCCCCAGGCGACGTCGCGCAGAAACTGACCGATGATTTTCATGATGATGGGCCCGCGCCAAATCGCGGGCGCATCGCGCTCCACGATGAAGCCGAGCGACATCAGCTTCACCCCGTGGGCCTCGAGCGCCTGGATCTTGCCTCCCTGCACTTCGGGTTTTGTGTCCACGCCGAACATTCTGGGAATGTTGGGACCGTAGATATCGGCATCCATCAGCCCGACGCGATGTCCCTCGAGCGCCAACGCCGCCGCGAGATTCGCGGATACCGTCGACTTGCCGACGCCCCCTTTGCCACTCGAGATAGCGAGGACCTTGCCGAGATTCGGCAGCTCGTCCGGCGTTGGAGGGGGAGGAGGACTGGGCGCTCGGGCCGCCGGGCGGCCGGACGGTGCCTCTCCGCCCATCGCCGCCGCATCCACCACGTTCATCTTGACGCTGGTCACACCTGACACGCCCTCAACCGATTTGCGCGCCTGGCGCGCCAGGGAGCCGGGATCGTCGCGCGTGAGGACGAATGTGAAGCTCACGCCGCCCTGTTCGTCGACGGCCAAATCGCGCACCATCGCGGCTGCGATGATGCTCTTGCCCTGGCGAGGATTTGTGATCGCATCGAGCGCGTGCTCCACGCGAGACTGGAGTTTCGCCGCGCTCATGGTCTCGACCGGACGTCGCCGATAATCATCCTCGAGACTGGCCGTTGGTCAAAAAGCGACGCGCGGCCGTCAGAATTTTCTCTTCAACGTCGGCCATGGAGCCAGGGAGTGACGCGCCGGCGGCGCGATGATGGCCCCCACCCCCGAACTGGTGCGCGAGTGCGGCGACGTCGACTTCGCCCATCGACCGGAACGAGATCTTGATGCGCCCGCTGCCGATGTGTCGGAATAGCAGCGCGAGCCGCACACCGGCGATTGACCGTGGAAACTCGACGATGCCGTCGAGATCGTCCGGCGTCACATCGTGGCGGCGCAACGCGTCGGCCGGCACGCTGACCCAGGCCAATCCGACGTCCGGCTCGACGACCAGGGTCTGTAGGACTTCCGCCAGCAAGCGCACCCGACCTTCCGGCGCGCTGGCGTAGACCGACGCATAGACCTCTTCGGGATCGACGCCCCTTTCGAGCAGCGCCGCGGCGACGCGTAACGCGCGCGCCGTTGTATTCGAAAAGCGAAATCCACCGGTGTCCGTGAGCAGTCCAACGTAGAGCGCCTGCGCGACCTCGGGCGTCACCGGCCATCCCGCGACGCTCGCAAGATCGAAGATCAGCTCGGCGGTCGCGGTCGCTTCCGGCGCGATCAGGGAGGGTCCTGCCGGCAGTTTGGGAGATCCGACGTGGTGATCGATGCAGACGAATGCCGGATCGTGCTTGCGGATCACCGTCGCCAGCTCACCAAGCCGCGTGAGGTCGCCGATGTCGAGGGAGGCAACGATGTCGGCACGCTCAATCTCGCGCACCGCCTGCTGGCTCGCGTCTGCTCCTTCAGGAACGAGGAAGGTGAATCGATCGGGAATGCGAGTGGGATTGGCGATTGTTACCGAGATGCCCTGGGCCCGCAGCAAGTACCACAACCCGATTTCGCTGCCGATGCCGTCGCCGTCCGCATTCACGTGTGTGGTGAGCACGACGTGACGCGCGCGTGCGAGCGCCGCCGCCACCTCGCGCGCAGCCTTGGTTCGCTCGGCCGGAATGGGGACGCCGTTCGAAGTCATCTCAAGCAAGATAATCGCGTTATGAGCGTCGCTATCCGCAACCAGAGCTAAGGAGCTAGCTCTTTAGATGGGCTTCACCCCATCCCTGGCCTCGTCCCGCCGCCCTGTTCCCGCTGCAAGCGGCTGTGGTGCCGGCTGTAGCCGAAATAAATCCCGAAGCCGATGACCAACCACACGATCAGACGCAGCCACGTGTCGCCGGGTAGCGTGGCCATGAGGCCAAGGCAACACACCACCCCGGCAATCGGGACAAACGGGACCCACGGCGTCTTGAACGGCCGATCGAGATCCGGGCGCTTGTTCCGCAGGATGAGCACACCGGCGCACACGAGCACGAAAGCGAGCAGCGTGCCGATGTTCACCAGCTGCCCCAGCAGCTGGAGCGGCAGGAAGCCGGTCGCGAACATCACGGCGATGCCGGTGAAGATCGTCGACAGGTAGGGTGTCCGGTATTTCGGATGCACCGCGCTCGCCCACTTGCCGAGCAGCCCGTCGCGCGACATCGAGTAGAACACGCGTGATTGGCCGAGCAACATCACGAGAATCACGGATCCGAGCCCGAGCACCGCGCCGATGTCGATCGCGATGCGCACCCACCCCGGCGCCCCGACTTTTTCCATTGCGTACGCCACGGGCGCATCGACGTTGAGCTCCTTGAACGGCACCATCCCGACGAGGATCGCCGAGACGATCACGTAGAGCAGCGTGCAGATGAAGAGCGATCCCAGGATGCCGATCGGCATGTCCTTCTGCGGATTGCGCGCTTCTTGCGCCGCCGTCGAGACGGCGTCGAACCCGATGTACGCGAAGAACACGAGTCCCGCGCCTCGCAGCACGCCCGACCAGCCGTACGTGCCCCAGTGTCCCGTGTTGTCCGGAATGAAGGGCTTGTAGTTCTCTGGCGTGATGTGCATGAGGCCCACCGCGACGACGAGCAGAATGATCGTCACCTTCAGGATGACGATGAAGTTGTTGACGGTCGCCGACTCCTTGATGCCGATGACGAGAATCGTGGACATCAGGACGACAATGAACACCGCCGGGAGATTGATCCACGCGCCGGTGAACACCAAGCCGGCCTGGCTACAGCCGGCGATCGCCGCATCCACCTCGGCCTGCGTACACCAGCGCGTGGGCGAGCCGACGAGGTGCGCCGGGAGCGAGAGGCCGAAATTGTTGAGGAGCGATACGAAGTGTCCCGACCAGCCCACGCCCACCGTCGCGGCGCCGGCGGCGTATTCGAGCACGAGGTCCCAGCCGATGATCCAGGCAACGAGCTCACCCATCGTCGCATAGGAGTAGGTGTACGCACTCCCCGCGACCGGCACCGCCGACGCCATTTCGGCGTAGCAGAGACCAGCGAACGCGCACGCGATCCCGACGATCGCCATGGAAATGGGCACGGCGGGCCCCGCATGCGCGGCGGCGGCTTGACCGGTGAGCACGAAGATACCGGCGCCGATGATCGCGCCGATGCCCAGCGTGATGAGGTTTAACGGACCGAGGGCCCGTTTCAGCTGGTGCTCTCCGGCCGCGTCGGCCTCCGCGCGCAGGGTCGTGATGGATTTCGTCGCCCACAAATTCATGCGGGACTCCGGTCAGGTTGGTGACGAATCGACGGGACAGACGGCCCCAAGGTTCGCCGGGGGGGGCGATCTGTCAATAGACGCGACGTGGTTCGGCGTGTTAGAGACTGTAGTTCGGCGCTTCTCTCGTAATGACAACGTCATGGGGATGCGATTCCCGCAGGCCCGCCGTTGTGATGCGGATGAATTCGGTCTCCGTCCGCAGTGCCGCGATGTCGCAAACCCCGCAGTACCCCATTCCGCTCCGCAGCCCCCCGACCAGTTGGAAAACCACGTCTGCCACGGGCCCGCGATACGGCACGCGACCTTCTATCCCCTCGGGAACGAGCTTTTGCAGCGACACCTCGCCTTCCTGGAAGTAGCGGTCCGCCGATCCTTCCTCCATCGCGGACAGGCTGCCCATGCCGCGAATCACCTTGAAGCGGCGTCCCTCGAGCAGGAACGACTCGCCCGGGCTCTCTTCGGTCCCTGCGAGCATCGAGCCCATCATCACGCATTCCGCTCCGGCGGCCAGCGCCTTCACCGCATCCCCCGAGTATTTGATGCCCCCATCCGCAATGACCGGAATGTCTCCTGCGCCACGTACCGCATCGACGATCGCCGTGATCTGCGGAACCCCGATCCCCGTCACGACCCGCGTCGTGCAGATTGACCCTGGCCCCACGCCGACTTTCACCGCATCGACGCCGCGCTCGACCAGCGCGCGCGCGCCGGCCTCGGTCGCAACATTCCCCGCGATGATCTGCGCGTCGGGGAACGCCTCCCGCAGGCACGCAACGGTGTCGAGCACGCCCTGGCTGTGCCCGTGCGCCGAGTCCACGACGATGACGTCGCACCCGGCGTCCACCAGCGCCTGCGCACGCGCGCGCGCGTCCGGCGCACCGCCCACCGCCGCCGCGACGCGCAACCGGCCATGTTGATCCTTGTTGGCATCGGGATACTGACGCCGTTTGAAGATGTCTCGAATGGTGATCAGCCCGCGCAGCAAACCTTGCTTGTCAACGACCGGCAGCTTCTCGATGCGGTGCTTGGCGAGGATGACCTTGGCCTCGTCGAGTGTGGTGCCCCGCGGCGCGGTCACAAGCCCGCTCGACGTCATCGCCGTGGACACCGGTTCGTGGCTGGCGTCGACGAAGCGAA
>JBIOXD010000001.1:0-10307 GCA_044869265.1 Gemmatimonadales bacterium | reverse complement strand
CACGATTTCTATTATTCGATAGCGACTCGAACACGAAATAACTTCTTCCAGCGTCCGCTTTTACGCGAAGGTCATAAAGTTCCTGATATCCAGAACGATCACGCAAACCTCTCGCTTCTCGCTCCTCAAATCGGGTTTCAACGTCAACAGCTTGTTCATCACTACGGGGACAGACATGCTCGCCAAAAGTTCTGTTGATCCGATTCCGCTCTTCATCTGTTTCGAAGACTTCAGAGGCGAGAGTTAACGGCAATAGTGTGGCTCTCGGTTTTATGTTGACTTTCGCGCTAATTTGAAATAGAAGCAGCACCGAACCTTGCGATCTCACATTCTCTGGAGGTTTCCTCTTCGATGAAACCCGAGAATTTCTCGTTAACGACCTGTTGAGTGCGGTCCGGATTCATCGAGGGCCACTTTACTGACACCACAAATTCCGGGAGGTATCGTGACTACAAATGCCTTCAAGCTCGGCCTACCAACCGACATTCCCTGGACGCGCATGTGTGTGTCCAGGGACATGATCGACACCGCCATCTGCGATTCCCGATTTCCGCCAAAGTGGAATTCTTCCCTAGCGGTGTTCAGGTACATGCCGCCGGAGGAATACCAACAGTATCCAGACTATGACATCGCTTACCTCAAGGTGTCGGTCAGCATCACCGGCTATCAACCGCACGACAAGGAGATCGAGGGCGTACTCGACTGGAGCCGGATGACGACTGAAGAGATCGAGGAGGTAGAAGACCTGCTCAACGAATACCAGCCTTGTACAGGAGCTCTCGTGCAGGTCGAAGTGGCTCCGAAGGAACACGAAAGGGGTGAGGGCATCGAGCATTACCCCTACTTCCTGGACTTCGAGCCAAAGAAACGCGAGCTCTTCGAGATGGCGACGGACACCAACGAGAAGATGTCCCGCTCGCTGCAGCAGCTAAACGTAGGTAAGTCGGCAACCCAGACCAAATCGCTCGAGGTGCTCGACGTCGACATGGGCGGCTCCCGCCAATTTGGCATGCAGTCGACGTACGCAGGCACCGGAGGGGGAGCGAACGGCGGCGATTCATGGCAGGGTCAGTGGGGAACCAAGGATGTTTCCGGCAACCAATCAGGGACAATGATCACTGCGGACAACTCGAACGAGAAGCGGGAGACACAGTCGTTCACCACTCAGATCTCGCAACTGTACCACTTGCTCGACGCGTACCATGTCGGCACCAACCGCGCCCTGTTCCTTCTCGAACCTCGGCCGCACGTGCTTGAATCCGCCTCTGGGTTCGTGCGCGGCCCGAGGCCCATCGACGGGATCCAGGAGTTCTTTTTGATTGTAGCTGTTCCCAAGAAGGAGCAAGACTTCTGCGTGTCGGTCCGCCTGGACACTGCGCATCTCGCAGAGAAAGAGAAGATGAACTACGCCACCCGCAACGACACGATGTCGCTTTCGGCGAGCGCTTCGCCACCGGAGCAGAACGACCCGGCGGCCGTGTTCGACGGGCAGGAGACCATAGGTGTCTGGTTCGGTGGAAAGATTGGTGATCGGTATTACGACTGCTATGCTAAGCGGGCGGAGCAGACCGAGACCTACATCGCTGCGACCCACTACGCCGACTACAAGATCGACACGGGCCCCACCCCACCTGGGCCGGGACCATACACCGTGACATCCTCATTCTCTTCGCACGGAAACTACTCGGTTGACGTCAGCCCAGATGGCGAAACGCTCACGGCCAAGGTCTGGGCAGTCTCCCGGAAATGCTTCAACGTCGGAGGTACGGTTTGTGCAGATTGCCCCCCCACGATGAGCGCCAGGAGTGCCAATTCCAGCCTGGACCTTATCGTGCATCTGAAGTCGCGCGAGCCGATTATTCCGGCAGGCAAGGAAAAGTTCCTGCTGGTGACGACGCGCGGGCTGTGCTGCTGCGACAAGCCGCAGCCGCGCAGTGGGATCCTCGAAGCGGTTCCGCTGGATGTGGTCATCACACGCAAAGGCGACCAGTACGGGCTCGTCAGCGACAGCGTCAAGCGTTGGATCGGCGCCGCGCAGTCGGCGTCGCACGCAACGGCGCGCGGAGAACTGTTCAATCAAGCAGTGCCGGAAGCCTCGTCGCCGTCGAATGCCGATACCGGTGAACTCACCGTTAAAGAGGCCAACGCCCTGGGCAAACTGATCTCACGCCAACTGCGCTCCGTGTCGATGTCGGAAACGAAGCAGGAACCCACGGCGTACGTCCTGCACGACTTCTTTGCGGAGCGGCTCGAGAAGCGCCTCCGGCGGTATGGCACAGCGCGCAGGAGGCTGAACACGACTGTAGAGGCAGAACAACTACCCGGAGACGCTCGCGCCCTGACGAAGTACTTCAACCGGGACAATGTGACCCGCCGCGATGTGGCGTCATTGAGCGCTAGCGAGTTGGCGAGAGTGCTTAAGACCGACCCGCAGCAGGTGGCGCGGGTTCGCCTTGAGGCGCTTGGCGTCCGGCTGGAGCCTGTAGCGCCAGCCGACCCGATCGAAGTGGCCAAGGAACAGCGAGAAGAGATCGAGGATCTTAAAGACGAGATCTCGAAACTGAAGAAGCGTAAACCGCAGGTGAAATCAGAAGAATGAATTGTTGGTCGGCGACCCCTCGAAGCGCCCAACGGACAGCAAAAAGTGCTGACATCGAGGTAGGAGAAACCTGATGCTGTCGCTGGAGCTGGTTGCGGGACCGGAGAGAGCGCCGCTGCTCGCGGAGCATCGGCTTACCGAGGCCGCGATCTTCGGGCCCTTCGCTTATCACGGGGTAATTCCCCGCGGGTTGGCCCAGCTTGCAGCGACCGCTCCGCTCGTGAGATGGCAGGACGCCGCGCCAGTCCTCGAGGATCTTCTGAACCAACGTGTATCGAACGACGCTGCCGCGGGCTCGGGGCTCGATGAATGGCTCGCGGCCGCGCGCGCGGTTGGCATGCTCTCGTTGCGCGCGAGCGCGCAGGTTGCTCAAGCGACGGTTCTCGAGCTGGTTGATTCGAGCGGCCCACTGGGATGGACGGAGCTTTGCGCCCGGCTTGGTGCTCCTGAGCTCGCGTCCACTTCTCCCACGGCGGCCACTCTTTGGCTGGTGAAGGAGGGGCACACGTCCAGCGTGTGGCAGGTTCGATGGCGCGCTGGTGATTGCGAGCTGGTCGCGTGCCTGAACGTGGCACGTGACGTCGAGGCCGCGCAGGAGCTTCTCGCAAGCTCGATGCTGTTGCGCGCATGGCACGCCAGGAATCCTGATCACGTCGTCGACGTCGTCGCGTCTCTTGAACAAGTGCGGCAGACGACGCAGGGCGACATGCTCACGACGGTCATCGTCAGTCCGTGGATCGACGGGCTCGAGCTGCATGCGCCGGCGCAGACCAAACTGCCCGCGCGGCTCGCCGCGGTGGGGTGGTTCCTCAATGAGCGGAAGGCCACCACCGCGTTCGTGGAACGGCAGCGCATTTTCGGATATTGGCTGGAGGACGATGGCGCAGCAGCATGGCGAGACCTCGGGCAGTTGCTGCTTACCCTCGCCGAACCTGGACGCGACGGCGCGTGGCTGCTTCCGGACTTTCGAGTCAACGACGGAGATCTAGTCTGGACGGACGACGGTGTCGTGTTGGTGGGCGCCTGCGATATCCCGTTCGTCTTCCGTGCGGGGCAAGCAGGACCGGTTTACGAGCTTGCTCTGTGGAATGAGAGAGCCTGGCACCGCCTCGCCGCGGCGCTCGCGCAACGCGACTTGAGCTAAGCGGAGGGCTCGATGGCAGACCAGGAGACAATCACCGGTTCGATCGACGATTTTGGACCCACGTTTTATGCGACGCCTCATAAGGACCTTGAATTCGAGTGGACGGATTCCAAGGGTGTAACGCACAAGGAGAAAGTTTCGGCGGGAGAAAGATATCAGTTTACGAACCCGTGCGACGCTGCTGCCTTCATGCGTGGGTTCCTCACACAGGGAAGCTATAAGGCCAGCAAAGGAAACGACGCATCGCTCTCCACGATCGATGAGTTGTGCTCCGGGAAGAGCACGACAAGCAGCGTGCTGGGCGAGACTCCCGACGCCCATCCCAGTGCTGCCGCACCGGCGCCTGTTCCCCACAAAACTGGTCCTGACAAAGCTCCGGCACCGGACACGGCCTCGACACCGTCCGACGTTTCGGCTCCCGAGCCCGACGTAGCGGTCTCGGTGCAACCCCCTTGGCCGCGGTGGGAGCCACCGGGACGGCCCTTGGAAGAGCAGTTCCACAGTCCGCACTCCCAGGGTACGGATGCGCATCTGATGGACCAGCTTCGGGAGCGTGGCACTCCGCTCGATCGCCTTGACAACGAGCTTGAGCGAGTCCAGCGCAACGAACCCACTCCCGGTCTTCCTCACTTCCATTTTGGGCGCAACAACACACCCAGACCGCGGGCAGTCGTGGATCCCGTGGATCTTTTCCAGGGTGCGTTCTGCCTGACGGTAGTCGATTGCCAACTGCCTTCGCGCGGCGTCCCTCTCCAACTGGTGCGGATGTACCGCAGCGGCATGCCCTTCTATGGTCCATGGGGGTTCAACTGGGATCACAATTACAACGTCTACCTGCGGCCGCTGCTGGACGGAAACGCTGCCGTATGGACGGGCCGTTTCTCCGAGAATGTGTACCGCGTGCAGGCAGACGGCACGTTCGAGCCTCCTCTTGGAATCCCGTACCGACTCTCCCACGAGCCCGCGACGATTACCGCCGACGAATCTTACACACTGGAGGACCGCAACGGTGTGCAGCAACGCTTCGAACGTCCGCCAGGGTGGCCTTACCCGGACAGACTTCCGCTGGTTCGCATCGAAGACCGCGACGGGAACGGCCACGACGTGAGCTACGACGCCGACGGACGCGTTGCCCGTGTGCAGGACGGGGCCGGCAGGGCGCTGATCTTTGCCTACGGCGAGTGCGGTTTGCTCGAGCAGGTCTCGGACCACACGGGACGGAGCTGGGAGTACGTTCACGATACCGATGCGGCGCATCTCGTCGCGGCCGTAGGGCCTCCGACCGTAGAAGCTCCGGAGGGCGCGGTCACTCGTTACGAATACGAGGATAAAGGCGAAGGACATCCGCTGCTGCGCCATAACCTGACGCGCCTCGTCGATCCGGATGACAGACCGGTGGTCATGAACGAGTACGAGCACGACCCCGGCTCTGACGATTTCTCCCGCGTCATTACCCAGCACTACGGGTGCGCACGCGCCGACTTCCGGGCGACGAATCTGCAGGAAGTTCCCCGCATCGCGAGCGCCATCAACCTGCCCACACGACGCGTCGAAACGATGATCGACGGTGTCTACCGCGTGTACACCTTCAATTTCCGTGGTGATCTCCTCGACGATCGCTTCCGGCTCATCCGAGACAAGAGCTACCGGCTCTGGGTCAAGGTGTACGAGTACGACGAATTCGGCAACCAGATCCTCGAACGTGAACCGGACGGACTCAGTCTCAGGTGCGAATACGACACGGCTAACACCGACCCGCGCGCGAGGTCGAATATCCTGCGCGTGGTTCGAGAGTCACCACCCACTGGCGCCATCCCCGCGCAAGTGTTGATGGAGGTCGAATACGAGCCACGCTTCCACCAGCCGCGCCGCATCACGGATGGAGCGGGACACGCAACTCGCTATGTCTACGACTACGAGGCAAACCCGGCGGGAACCGGGAACCTTGTGCGCATCGAACATCCAGAGACAACGCTGCCGGACGGCACAATCCAGCATGCTGTCGAGCGACTCGTTTACAACACGGACGGCCAGGTTTTCCAGCACACCAGCGCCACCGGGCGGATCGTCGAACACCATTACTTTGGACCAGGTCCCAACGAGGGATTGATAAGTGAGGTGGTTCGCGATCCGGGTGGGCTTGCGCTGTCGGAGTCGTACGACTACGACGCCTGGGGCAATGGCGTCAAGCTGACTGACGGAAATGGGCTGGTCACCCGCTTCGAATTCGACTCGTCCGGCCTGCTGCGAAACCTGCGCCTGCCCGGTTACACGGTGGCTCATCGCTACGAATACGACAGGTCGGGTCATTTGCTGCGATCGCTGATGCCGCGCGGTTCATATACGGACCCGATCATCACTGGCGACGCGATCGTGAGCACCTTTGAGCACAACTCGCTTGGACAGCTGGTGGCCGAGGTCGCCGCTTCCAACACCATCACACCGCGGCGGAGCTCGTATAGCTACGACGCGTGGGGCCAGGTCACCCGCATCACCGATCCTCTCGGAAGAGAAGTGCGCCTCAAGTACGACGAGCGCGGGCTTGTCCTCGAGGAACGACAGGGAGTGGGCGCGGCCGAGCGGATCTCCGCCAACGTATACGACCGCAACGGCAATTGTACGGCAGCCATCGAGCCAGGCGGGCGGCGCACGGAGTTCCGACCTAATCCATGGGGCGCGTACGATCGGGTCCGGTTCCCGGCGCCCGGAGGGACGTGGACGGAGCTCCACCTTTCCTTCGGTCGGTCCGAGGTGCTGGAGGGGCTCTCGATCACAGGACTGCCGGCGCCAGGCCAGCCTCCGGCGACCTTGTTCGAGACGACGATCGACTACGATGAAAGGCAGCGGCCCCGCTCGGGCCGACGGCTTGGTCTTGATTCAACCCTCTGGTGGAATGCCGACTGTGATCTAGAACGCCAGGTGGACGTCAGCGGCAACGTGACTTCATACAAATACGACGCTGCCGGGCGGCTCTGGCGCATCGACGACGCAGGGGGCAACGCGCTCGAGTACACCTATGATGCGGGCGACCGGCTGGTCCAGGTGCTTCGGCGCGAGCTGCGCCACGATGGCGGCATTGAGGTTTCTATTACCAAGTACGACTACGACGCGCGTGGCAACCCGGCCTCAACCACGGATCCGCTGCTAAATGTGACGAGGTCCGAGTTCGACGACCGCGGACTCTCCATCGCGATAGTCGACCCGCTCGGACGCCGAATCGGATTCGAGTACGACGCGGCGGGCCTCATGATCGGCCGCCACTCGGAAGCAACTGGAATCGCTTGCGGATGGGTGCGGGACTTGGCAGGTCGCATTACGCTGTTCCGCGATGCCTTGGGATCCGAGACCCGCTACGAGCTTAACGATTTCGACGAGACACTCGCTGAACGATACCCGGACGGGACCGCGCATCGCTTCGTATACTCCCCCTCCGGTGATCTGCAACAAGAAGTGACCCCCGGTGGAACGACGATCTCGTACACGCTGGAACCCAGCGGCGAGGTTCAGCGCACCGACGCCGTAGCCGGCACAGGGCTTCTCGCCACTGCTCCCGTTGTCTTCGAGCGCGACGGTCTGGGAAGGATCGTGCGCGCGGTCCAGGCGACCGTGACAGTGGAGCGAGGCTATGACCAGCTCGGAAGGATTGTCCTCGACTCAACCGCAGGACAGCGCTTCGAGCGGGAGTTCGACGATGCAAACTCCACGTTCAGCCTGAAGTATCCCGACGGACGGCGCGACCGCATCCGGATGGACGCACTCCGTCGCATCACTTCCATTGAGCTGGAGCAGCGTGGTACCGCAGCGCTTACTGGCGCACTTGCGCCTGGTACCGTGCTAGCGGCTTACGCTTACGACGGACTCAACCGGCTGGCGGAGCGAAAGCTCTTCAATGGCGTGCTCTCGTCGTACGCATACGACGCAGCATGGCGGCTGGTGCACATTGCCCACTCAATCGGAGGCTCTCCTCCCTTCAACGAACTGCACAACGTGTACGACGCGCTCGGCCTCCGCCGAGTCTGTCTGCAGTCGCCCGCGCCGCAGCGATCAGCCTTCTTCGAGTACGACTCATTGTCGCGCATGACGGCTGGTGTGCAAGGCATCACAGTTCCGGGTGGTCCACTTCCTGCAAACCAGAGTCAGTCGGATGCATATGTCGCCGCGCTCGGTCCGTCGCCGGCAGGCACGGAGACACAGCGATTCGAGCTGGATGCGGTCGACGTGGGCATCTCGTCGCGGCGAATAGATTCCGCCGGCACGACAATCTCCACCTACACCAGCAACTCGCTTCGGCAGATCATCTCCATCGACACCGTACTACCCACGGGCGCCCGTGACGTCGCCGTGCTCGGTTGGCACGCCGACGGCCACCGCGTTTCGGACGCAACACATCAATATTTCTTCGATGCGCTGGGCCAGTTGTTGGAAGTCCGCGACGTGGCGACGGGATCCCTCGCACTCACGCAGACGTTCGACCCGCTTGGCCGGCTGATCGAGTGGAGCGAGCCGGGTGGCATAGGTGAATCCATCCGCTGGTTCGAGGACCGGCGCATGAGCCGCCAGACAGGGACTGGTGGAGTCCTCGAGCAGCAATGCTGGTCTGCGACTCCCGACGAGACTGCAGTCCTATCGAACGGCGCGAACCGTTGGAGCGTTCAGGACGACCGCTTCTCGATGCTCAGTTTCGGCGCCGAAGACGGCTCCCTGCTTGAACGCTATTCCTACGAGCCGTTCGGCATACCTCGCGTGTTCGCTCCCGACGGCGTCACTCCGCGTACTCTGGCGGCGGCGAACCGCCGCCCTGTTTTCGCAGGTATGGAGTGCGTGATCACGTCTCTCTACTCCGGAAAGCAGCGCGTCTACGACCCTGCGCTGGGACAGTTCCTGCAGCGCGATCCGGCCGGCTACGCTGACAGTCCCTGCCTCTACGTTTATTGCTCGCACGACCCGATCGACAATGTCGATCTCAACGCGCTCTGGATCGAGAGTGCGTGGGATGTCGCGTCGCTCGGCTTCGGGATTTACTCGGCTAAGAATGACTTCACTGACGAACGTTGGGGATGGTTCGCGCTCGATGTTGTTGGGATCTTGCTGGACACCGCAGCCCTCATCCTGCCACTGGTGCCGGGTGGTGTGGGCGCCGCGATCAAGGCCTTTCGCGCTGGGACAAGGGGTGTCGAGGCGGGCCAGAATGCCTGGCGGACTGGCCGCATCGTCACGGGTACTACGGCCGCGGCTCAGCGCACTGGCCAGCTGGCGTACCGAGCTGAGACCATCATCAGGGGCGGCCAGGCGGTCGATCAGACGATCAACGTGGGCCAGGGGTTCTACAACTCCTACGAGCAGTTCGGAAAAGGCAACTACCTTGCGGGTATGGCTTACCTCGGGATCGCGGGCCTCGGCGCGCGCGGTGCGATGGCCAAGTGGTATGACATGCCCAGGATGCGGCGGATCCTGAATGCCAGGGAACGCCCGTTTTACCCATTGGGAGCGGATTTTCCAACCTATGCGAACATGCCTGGGCGTGCCTTCGGTAATTCTTTCAAGGGGTTGTTCAATCGAAAGTTCTTGAAGCGATTCAGCCAGGGCTTCAGCGACGACCGCACCTCCAAAGCCGTGCGCGGCGAGTACTGGAGCCGCAACGCTTCGGCACGCGCGGAAGGGATGCAACTCCAACACACGTGGTTCATGAACAAGGACCTCCGCTTTCCGCAGTGGGCCCGAAACGCGGGGCTCAACCTCATCGAAGTCCCGGGCCGACTCAACTCCTGGATGGGCGACAATGTCTGGCGCAACCGCATGTTCCGCTTCCAAGTGGCCTCTCTTCTGGGAGTCGCTGGGACCGCGAGCTATGAAACGACTCTGGAACTGACGGATCTCTTCTCTGGTGGGAAAGGTCGAGACGCGGCGGGCCGCGCTGTTGATGGCCCGTCGGGCACGCCGAAATGATCGCATCAATCACTCGATGCAACGGCTTACCGTGATTCTCGATCGCAGTTCTTTCCGCGGTGCTAAAAACCCATTGAAGAAGGACTCAGAGAATGGCGACGTGAAGCCTCTATAGGTAGAGGCGATCCCCTACTGTCCTTTCCATAAACTCCGTCTACAGTGGATCATGAAGTTAGCAAGTTTCCCTTGCTAGCCGGGCACACGGGTACTCTGGTAGATGAGCGCAAATGCCTGAGTGAACCAGTCCCTGGTGACGGGTCCATCTAAGGACAAGCGACGCAGCTGGGACAATTTATTCGGGGGCGCCAGTAACCACGTAGCTGCGCCGGGACCGAACGTGCAGCCCAACTCGGCGCGAAACAACTTCTACGCGCCGGATGTCTGCTTGGGATTTAAGCGCGACTCCTGACTTTGGCCGGTAGGTAACCACGTATTGAGAATCGATTTCGCGGGCGAGGTCATCGGTGAGCGGCGACAGTTCATCTTCCGAGGCCGGCAAAATGATGTCTCCTCCTGTTTCCTCTGCGACCCAACCCAGCAAAAGTTCATTCTGCTTGAGAGTTTTCAATTGGTCCCTGCTATGTCGCCACATAGGAAAGTCGAGGTTGAGGCCCGCCG